>DASSBB010000039.1:0-32880 GCA_035699145.1 Marmoricola sp. | reverse complement strand
GAAGTTGGACAGCCGCTGCTCCCCCGAGGTCCGCCAGACCAGGTCGGCGTCGGCGAGCTCGGGGACGTAGAGGTAACGCGCAAAGGTCCGCTCGTCGACCCGGTCGGCGTTCACCCGCCCCGCCGCGACGTCCTGGGCGAGGGCCCGGGCGGCGTCGGCGACCTCGGCCCGTCCCCCGTAGTTGACGCACATCGTCAGCGTCAGCACGTCGTTGTCGCGGGTCAGCTCCTCGGCGACCTGGAGCTCCTTGATGACCGACCGCCACAGCCTCGGCGCCCGACCGGCCCACCTCACCCGGACCCCCAGCTCGTGCATCTCGTCGCGCCGGCGCCGGATCACGTCGCGGTTGAACCCCATGAGGAAGCGGACCTCCTCCGGGGAGCGGGACCAGTTCTCGGTGGAGAAGGCGTACGCCGAGATCGCCTTGACCCCGATCTCGATCGCCCCCTCCACGACGTCGAACAGCGCGTGCTCACCCTGCTCGTGACCCGCCGTGCGGGGCAGCCCGCGCTGCTGCGCCCAGCGGCCGTTGCCGTCCATGACGATCGCGACGTGCGCGGGCACGAGCTCCGGCGGGACGGCCGGGGGCCGGGCGCCGGAGGGGTGCGGTGTCGGCGGCCGCACCGACCGGGCCGGCTCCGCGGGGGACCGGCGCGAAAGGCCCACCCTGGTGCGTCCGCGTGGCATGTCACCCTCCTCATCCGTGGCGCTGACAATCTAGACTCGGCCCACGCCGCGCGTCGGCGGGACGAGGGGGCGCCGTGCACACGACCCGGATCGAGCAACAGCTGACCATCCTGCTGCGGCGCACGCAGCGGATCCACTTCACCACGTCGTCGGGCGAGGTGGAGCTCGACCGTTCCGCCTATGGCATCATGTGCCGGCTCCAGGACGAGGGCGCCCAGCGGCTCAGCTCGCTGGCCCAGGCCTTCGGGCTCGACCCGTCGACGATCACACGGCAGGTCCAGGCGCTCGAGGGGAACCGGCTGGTCCTGCGCCGGGTGGACCCGAGCGACCGGAGGGCCTCCCTGCTCGACCTCACCGAGGAGGGGCGGACGCTGCTCGACGAGACCCGGGAACGTCGGCGTGACAGGCTGCGGGCTGCCCTGGACGACTGGTCCGACCACGAGCTCGACGAGTTCGGCCGGCTGCTCGAGAAGTTCAACGGGTCGATCGACCGGCTCGTGCAGAGCCTCCACACCGACCGGGCCGGCTGAGCTCCTCAACGCTGGAGGTGGGTGAGCGACTTCAGCCCGCGCTCGAGGTGCCAGGCGAGGTACGCCGCGACGAGCGTGCTCGCCTCCCTGAGGTGCCGCTCGTCGGCGGCGAGCACGACGTCCCACTCGCCGGAGAGCAGTGCTGCCAGCACCGCCACGGTCTCGGTCGCCGGCCTCGCCGACCCGGGGAGCCGGCACTCCGAGCAGAGCATCCCACCGGCCGAGGGGTTGAACGCGACGTGCGGCCCCTCCACCCCGCAGCGGGCACACCCGTCGAACGACGGCGCCCAGCCGGCCACCGCGAGCGAGCGGAGCAGGAACGCGTCGAGCACCTGCGCCGGCGGGCGACCGGTCTCGCAGATCGCCCGGAGCGCGCCGACCAGGAGGAGGTACTGCTGGAGCGACGGCTCCTTGTCCTCCACGACGAGCCGCTCCGCGGTCTCGAGCATCACCGTGCCCGCGGTGTAGGCGCCGTAGTCGGCGCCGATCCGGGCCGCGTAGGGCCGCAGCGTCTCGGCCTGGGTCACCACGTCGAGCGACCGCGCCTCCGCCAGCTGGACGTCGACGTGGCTGAAGGGCTCGAGCCGCGCACCGAACCGGGACGAGGTCCGGCGTACCCCCTTCGCGACCGCGCGCACCCGGCCGTGCGACCGGGTCAGCAAGGTGATGATGCGGTCCGCCTCACCCAGCTTCTGGGTGCGCAGCACGATCGCCTCGTCGCGGTAGTAGGGCACCGCTCCATTCTGCCGGGTGCCGGTCAGCACAGCGCGGCGGCGCGCCCCGTCGCCGATCGCCGCAAGGGCGGCGTAGAACGGCGCATGGACGCCGAGCCCGCTGTCACGGTCGTGCATGCCACCACGGCACACTGGGAGGGGTGGCGGGAGCTCCGGCTGCGCGCTCTTGCCCTCGACCCGGACGCTTTCGGGTCGACCCTGGAACGCGAGCGGGACCTGGACGAGGCGTTCTGGCGCGGCTGGCTCGAGCACCCGGCCGTCCTGGCCCGTCTCCACGACGCCCCGGCCGGCATGGGCGCGCTGCCCGCCTCTACGAACGCGCCGGCTTCGTCGCCACCGGTGAGCGAGCCCCGATCAGACCCGGAGCGAGGCTGCTGAAGACCCGGATGCTCCTGCGCTGACCGGCACGAGTGACGGCTCGACGTTGACGCGGGGCAGGCGGACGCGGAAGGTGCTTCCGCGACCGACCTCGGAATCCAGCTCGATCGTCCCGCCGTGGGCGTCGACGATCGACTTGCAGATGGCGAGCCCCAGCCCGACTCCCTGAATCGCCAGGTCGTGAGCCTCGGAGGCCCGGAAGAACCTGGTGAACAGCCGTTCACGGTCCTCGGCGGCGATGCCGATCCCCGTGTCTCTGACCGTGAGGACCACTTCGCCGGCGAGGTCGATGACGGTGAGGACCACCGTGCCGCCGACAGGGGTGTACTTGACCGCGTTGCAGACGAGGTTGTCCACGACCTGGCGGGCGCGGAGCGGGTCGACGAGCAGCATGGCGTCGGGCGCCAGGTCACAGCGCACGGTGACCCCCTTGGCGGCGGCTCGCGGCAAGAGCTGCTCGACGGCCTGCTCGGCCAGCGCGGACAGGTCGGTCGCCTGCTTCGTCAGGGGCATCCGCCCCTCGGCGGCCTGCGCGGTCAGGAGCAGGTCGCCCACCAGTCCGAGGAGCCGCTCACCGTTGCGGTGGATGACCTCGAGCTGCTCCCGCACCGACGGGCTCACCACTTCGTCGTCGAGGACCAGCTCGAGGAACCCCATGATGGAGGTCAGCGGTGTCCGCAGCTCGTGGGAGACCGACGCGACGAACTCGTCCTTCACCCGCAGGGCCGCCATGAGGTCGGTGACGTCGTGGTAGCTGAGGACCGAGCCGCGGAACGCGCCATCGACGTCGATGACCGGGCCGGCGGAGACCGAGAGGGCGCGCTGGTGCGCCGGGTCAGCTCCGACCCAGATGAGCTGGTCGCGGAAGTGCTCGCGGCGTGCTGCCCGGGTCGACGGGAGCTCCTCGGGAAGCAGCCGGGTCACCCGGTCAGGTCCGTAGATCTCGCCGGTCTGGCCGGCCAGCCCCCGGTGCCCCTCCGGATAGGCGACGGCGAGGAACTGCTCCTGCCGCGGGTTCACCGCCCGGTAGCCGCCGTCGTCGTCGACCGCGACCAGCCCCACGTCGACCGTGGAGACGATCGCCGCGTTGAGGGCGCGGCTCTCCTCGAGCCGGCGGTTCTGCCGGGCCCACAGGTCACCGGCGCCGGCGACCGTGAGCGCGCACATGCCGGCGACCGTGGGAATGAGCAGCGCTCGGGACCACCACGCGGGATCCATCCCGTAGTAGCCGATCGACGGCAGCGACACCAGCACCAACGTGCCGAGGAACCCCATCGCCACTCCGCGCAGCTGCCGGTCCGCAGCGAGCCACATCGTCGGCAGGACCGCGAGCAGCCCGAGCCCGTTGCCGTCGGGCACCAGCCGCATCAGCCCGACGGCGGCGAGGTCGACCCAGGGAAGCGCGGCCACCAGCCACGCCGGGACGCGACCGGCGACCGCCGCGACCGCCGTGGCGACGACGAGCAGGAGGAGCCCCTCCCCGTAGTGGCCGGCACCGGACACGTCGCCCAGGAGGAGCCGAACGGCGAGCTCGAAGAGGACCGGGACGCCGATGAGCGCCTGCCGGATCAGCGGTTTCGGGATGGCCGAGACCGCCTGCCGGAGCAGCTCCGACTCCCTCGTCTCCTCGGTCATCCCGCCTCGTCACCCTCGCCGTACGCGTTCGTCTTGGACAAGGTTCGCAGAACAGGACGAATCGTGCGGACTTTCCGGGCGGTCGACGAGGTGAGCCGGCTCCTACCCGCGGTTGACGGCCGACACCACGGCCCGGAGCGAAGCCGTGACGATGTTCGGGTCGAGCCCCACGCCCCAGAGCACCTGGTCGCCGACCGCGCACTCGACGTACGCCGCCGCGATCGCGTCACCGCCCGAGGAGAGCGCGTGCTCGGCGTAGTCGAGCACCCGCACGTCGTACCCCAGCTCGTTGATCGCCGCGACGAACGCCGCGATCGGCCCGTTGCCGGTGCCGTCGAGGGTGACCAGCTCGCCCTGGTGGTAGACGTTCACCGTCAGCCGGTCCTTCTCCCCCTCGGCCGACGAGGTGTGCACCGAGTTGAGCTTCAGCGGCGCCTCCCGGTCGAGGTAGGTGTCCTTGAAGTACAGCCACATGCTGTCCGCGGAGACCTCGCCACCCACGTCGTCGGTGTGCTCCTGGACGACGCGGGAGAACTCGATCTGCAGCCGACGGGGCAGGTCGAGCTTGTGCTCGGACTTCATGACGTAGGCGACGCCGCCCTTGCCGGACTGGCTGTTGACCCGGATGACCGCCTCGTAGCTGCGGCCGACGTCGTGCGGGTCGATCGGGAGGTACGGAGCCTCCCACTCGATCTCCGCGACGGGGATCCCCCGCTCCGCAGCCCGCTTCTCGAGGTCCTCCAGCCCCTTCTTGATGGCGTCCTGGTGGGAGCCGGAGAAGGCGGTGTAGACGAGGTCGCCCGCGTAGGGGTGGCGCGGGTGGACCGGCAGCTGCGTGCAGAACTCGACCGTACGACGGATCTCGTCGATGTCGGAGAAGTCGATCTGGGGGTCGATCCCCTGGCTGAACAGGTTCATCCCGAGCGTGACCAGGTCGACGTTGCCGGTGCGCTCGCCGTGGCCGAAGAGGCACCCCTCGACCCGGTCGGCGCCGGCCATCATCGCCAGCTCGGTGGCGGCGGTCGCCGTGCCCCGGTCGTTGTGCGGGTGCAGCGAGATCGCCGAGTGCTCGCGGCGGGTGAGGTGGCGGCTGAACCACTCGATCTGGTCGGCGTAGACGTTGGGGGTCGCGACCTCGACGGTCGCGGGCAGGTTGAGCACGATCTCGCGGCCGTCTTCGGGCTGCCACACGTCGGAGACGGCCTCGCAGACGTCGACGGCGAACTCCAGCTCGGTGCTGGTGAAGATCTCCGGTGAGTACTCGTAGCCGAAGTCGCAGCCGCCGAGCAGCTCCTCGGCGTACTTCATGACGATCTCGGTGCCGCGCACCGCGATCGAGCGGCACTCGTCCTTGTCGACGCCGAAGACGACCCGACGGAACAGCGGCGCGGTCGCGTTGTAGAGGTGGACGGTCGCCCGGTCGAGCCCGACCAGCGACTGGACGGTGCGCTCGATCAAATCCTCACGCGCCTGGGTCAGCACGCTGACCCGCACGTCGTCGGGGATCCGGTCCTCCTCGACGAGCTGCCGCACGAAGTCGTAGTCGGTCTGGCTCGCCGACGGGAAGCCGATCTCGATCTCCTTGTAGCCCATCCGGACCAGCAGGTCGAACATCTTCAGCTTGCGCGCGGGCGTCATCGGGTCGATCAGCGCCTGGTTGCCGTCGCGCAGGTCGGTGGAGAGCCACCGCGGCGCCTTCGTGATCGCGGCGTCGGGCCAGGTGCGGTCGGGCAGCTCGATGGGGGTGAACGGGCGGTACCGCTCGAAGGGCATGCCGCTCGTGCGCTGGGTCGTGTCGTGGCGGTTCATCTCGAGTCCTCGCGTGGTGTCGGTGTGGGTACCGGAGAGCAACACCAAACTCCGCAGCGAGGGGGTCCGGCGGTTCCTCTAGAGAGAGGTGCGAACCTCGCTGCGGCAGCGAAGGAGGAGGCTGCGCGACATGATGGCGTCGAGCATACCCCGTGACCCCGGCCGAGGTGAAAGGACCGTCTCATGCCCACCCTGCTCGTCGTCCACCACTCCCCGACCCGTTCGATGCAGGCCCTCACCGCGGCAGTCCTCTCCGGAGCCGGTGATCCGGAGATCGAGGGGGTCGACGTCGTCGTACGCCCGGCCCTCGAGGCGACCGCGGACGACGTGCTGGCCGCGGACGGCTACCTGCTGCTGACTCCGGCGAACTTCGGCTACATGAGCGGCGCACTCAAGCACTTCTTCGACTCGACCTTCCTCGCGGTGGGCGGCTCGCTCTCCGCGGACGGCTCCGCGGGTGAGTCGAGTGGCAGTACGGCGGGCCGCCCGTTCGGCCTGCTGGTGCACGGCCGCTACGACACCACCGGGGCGGTCCGGTCGGTGCTGTCGATCGTCGGCGCGCTCTCCTGGAAGCAGTCCGCCGAGGTGCTCGAGGTGATGGGCGACGTGGACGAGGCCGCCCGCGAGAAGGGGTACGAGCTCGGTGCGACGCTGGCAGCGATCTTGGCCGTAGGGTGAACCGGTGCTGGGACGCCGCCGGATCGTCTGCGCCGCCTCGCTGCTCGTGCTCGCGACCGTGGGACGACCCGACGCTCGATGGGGGCGCTCCTCGGCCGCCCGACGACCGGTGGCTGGACTACCCGCTCGAGCACGAGTTCGGCTACACCTGGTTCCACAGGGCCGATTGGGAGCGCGGGAACCGTCAATCCGTGTTCTGGGCGAGGACGGACCGATGACGCGTGTTCACCGCTGGCGAGGGGGGCCGAGTCGTCGCGTCCTCCGCCTTCCCGCCCGCCGAGTCGTCGCATCGTCGGTCCTCGCAGCCCTGCTCGTCCTGACCGGATGCACCGGCGACGACGATCCCGACCGTCCCGAGCCGACGACCACCGCCTCACCCACCCCTAGCGAGACGCCCGAGCCGCCGCCACGACCGAGGGCCGACGCCTGCTACCGGCTCACGCTGGAGGAGGCCACGGCTCCCACCAGCGATGCCGAGCCGGTCCCCTGCCGCCGGCGCCACACCACGCAGACCATCCACGTCGGCAGGCTGACCAACCTCGTCGACGGAGACCGCGTCGTCGTCGACTCCACCCGGATCCAGCGGCAGCTCGCCCGCACCTGCCCGTCCCGGTTCAGGTCGTTCCTCGGCGGCACTCCGCAGGCGCAGCACCTCAGCCGCTTCCAGGTGGTCTGGTTCTCACCGACCCTCGAGGAGCACGACGCCGGCGCCGACTGGTTCCGCTGCGACCTCGTGGCCTTCGGCAAGGGCGACGACCTGCTGCCACTCTCCCGGCGGCTGCCGCGCGGAGTGCTCGACCGACCCGGCGCCCTGGACACCTACGGTCTGTGCGGTACCGCCCGGCCGGGGTCCCGCCGGTTCACCCGGGTCGCCTGCACGCTCGACCACTCCTGGGTCGCGGTCGGCACGATCCCGATCAAGGGAGGCGACCGCTACCCCGGCGTACGACGCGTGCGGGCGGCCGGCGACGAAGCCTGCGCCGAGCGCGTGCGGAGCGAGGCCGGGTTCCCGCTGCAGTTCAGCTACGGCTGGGAGTGGCCCACGAAGCAGCAGTGGGCGGCCGGCCAGCGGTTCGGCTTCTGCTGGGCGCCGGCCTGAGCCGGTCGGTCCCCTTGCCTGTGGTGGCAGCGGTGGCCAGGGGCCGGATTCAGCGTTCGACGGCCGACAAGTTCCGTGCGACCGCGGCACGCGCGAGTCGGCCGTCGAAGGACGCGACACGCCCGCCCGTGGCCTCGGCAGCGAGCAGCACGCAGCAGTCCGGCATCTTCAGTCCCGTGTCCGCCCGCAGGAGAGCCAACTTGACAGCGCTGTCGATGGGAAACGGCAGCTCTTGCACTTCGAGGTCACGCAGTGCCGTCTGCACCTGCTCGAGCCGTCCGTTGCGCGCGGGTACGACGAACACCTCGGCCAAGGTAAGCGGGTTCGCGGCGAAGTCATCATCGATCTCACGAGCCAACAGCTGCTCAGCCCGCGCATGCTGGGCGTCGTCGCCGTCCAGGTACGCGATGAGCACGCTGGCATCGAGAATCATCACGCTGGCCACTCGTCTCGAAGGCGTTGCAGGTAGCCGGCGGGGTAGGCACCTGCCAGTATCCCGCTGTGCTGATGCAGTGCGGAGAGCCGCCGACGTCGGCGGTCGTCGCGAGCCTGTTGCGCGGCGCGATGGCCCTCCAGCGCGAGGCGTACCAGGAGCTGCGCGCGGCTCAAGTCGGGCCACCGAGATGCAGCGGCATCGAGGGCCTCCGCGAGGTCGTCGGTCTCAGTCACGAAATGTCGAGGCCGCTTGGTAGGCATGAACGTCAGTGTAGCACCGACAGAGATAGGTGCTACACGCTTGTCGGGCGGATCCTGGCTCGTTCCGGCACTGGATGGGACAGACCGAGCCCGTGTCAGAAGCCGAGGCGGCGGAGCTGGCGAGGGTCGCGCTGCCAGTCCTTGGCGATCTTGACCCGCAGGTCGAGGTAGACCGGGGTCCCGAGCATCGCCGAGATGTTCTTCCGCGCCTCCGAGCCGACCGCCTTGAGCCGGGAGCCCTTGTGGCCGATGACGATGCCCTTCTGGGAGTCCCGCTCGACGAAGAGGTTCGCGTGGATGTCGAGCAGCGGCTTGTCGTCCGGCCGGTCAGGACGGAGCCCCATCTCCTCCACCACGACCGCGATCGAGTGCGGCAGCTCGTCGCGGACGCCCTCCAGGGCGGCCTCGCGGATCAGGTCCGCGACGATCGCCTCCTCGGGGGCGTCGCTCAGCTCGCCCTCCGGGTAGAGCGGCGGCCCCTCGGGGAGCCGGGCGACGAAGAGGTCGGCGAGCAACTGCACCTGGTCGCCGGCGACCGCGCTCACCGGGACGATCTCGGCCCAGTCGGTGCCCGTCTCCTCGCCGAGCGCGGCGATGTCCATGAGGTGCTGGGCGACCCGGTCGGGTGCCGCCAGGTCGGTCTTGGTGGCCACCGCGAACTTGACGGTCCGCCGGACTTTCGCCAGCTCGTGGGTGAGGAACCGGTCGCCCGGCCCGATCTTCTCGTCCGCCGGGAAGCAGACCGCCACCACGTCGACCTCCGACCAGGTGTTCGTGACCAGGTCGTTGAGCCGCTCGCCCAGGAGGGTCCTCGGCCGGTGCAGCCCCGGCGTGTCGACGAGGATCAGCTGGGCGTCGGGCCGGTGGACGATGCCGCGCACGACGGTGCGCGTCGTCTGCGGCTTGGAGGAGGTGATGACGACCTTGCTCCCCACCAGCGCGTTGGTCAGCGTCGACTTCCCGGCGTTGGGGCGGCCGACGAAGCAGGCGAAGCCGCTGCGGAACGCGGGGGTCTCGGTCACCCCCCGATCCTCCCACCCGGGCGCGTCAGCGGGGCCAGTCGGGCCGCAGCGGGAAGTCGGCGGCGCCGTCCTCGTGCAGCTTCACCCCGAGCACCTGGTGGAGCTGGATGTCGTTGAGCTCGAAACCGAGGCTGCACCCGGCGAGGTAGAGCCCCCACACGCGGGCGGTCCCCTCCCCGGCCTCGGCCACGCACTCGTCCCAGTGCTCGGCGAGGTTGTGCGCCCACGCCCGGCAGGTGCGGGCGTAGTGCTCGCGGAGGTTCTCCTCGTGCCGCACCTCGAAGCCGACGTCCTGCATCTCGGTGATGATCCGCCCGGAGCCGGTCAGCTCGCCGTCGGGGAAGATGTAGCGGTCGATGAACGCGCCGGTGCTCTGCGGCCGGTTGTGCGGCCGGGTGATGCAGTGGTTGAGCAGCCGCCCGCCCGGCACCAGCTTGTCGTGCAGGAACCGGAAGTACGACGGGTAGTTCCGCACGCCGATGTGCTCGGTGAGCCCGATCGAGCTGACCGCGTCGAAGCCGGTCTCGGTCACGTCGCGGTAGTCGAGGTGGCGCACCTCCGCCACGTCGTCGAGCCCGTCCCGCTTGATCGCCTCCTGTGCCCACAACGACTGCTCCCGCGAGAGGGTCACCCCGAGCACCGTCACGCCGTACTTCCTGGCGGCGTGGCGGACCATCCCGCCCCAGCCGCAACCGACGTCGAGGAGCCGCATCCCGGGACGCAGCCCGAGCTTGCCGGCGACGAGGTCGTACTTGTGCTCCTGGGCCTCCTCGAGCGTCGCGTCCTCGTCGGGGTAGCAGGCGCAGGTGTAGGTCATCGACGGGCCGAGCACCATCTCGTAGAACCGGTTCGACACGTCGTAGTGGTGGCTGATCACCTCGGCGTCCCGGGTCTTGCTGTGCCGGGCGCCCTCGATGACCCGCCGCCAGCGGGGCACCTTCTCCTGAGGCGGGGGCGGAGGGGGCACCAGGTTCGACAGGCCGAGTCCGCGGACCAGCCTGATCGCCTGCGCGGGGCGGGGAGCGCGGGGCGTCTGGCCGCGGATCACGACCTTCATCGCCTCGTAGGGGTCGCCGGGGTGGACCCCGAGCAATTCGAGGTCGCCGGCGACGTAGGCGCGCGCCATCCCGAGGTCGCCGGGCGCGGTGAGGAGGTAGGCGAGCCCGCGGGGAGTCCGCAGGTGCATCCGGACCGCCGAGCCCTCGGGTCCGGCGGCGCTGCCGTCGTACGCCGTGAAGCGGAACGGCAGCCCGTAGGGGAAGAGCTCCTGGAGAGCGCCGGCGATGGTCACCCGTCCGGGTGACCGAAGCAGCAGGCTCATCGTCGTTGCACCGCCTTGTCGTAGAGGTCGGTCAGGCGCCCGTCGGGGTCGACGTCGCGCTTGACCTCGCGAAGGTTGGTCGTGCCGTAGAGGGAGTCGAACGTGTCCCGGTCGTAGTAGGCGTCGGAGTAGAGTGACTTGTGGCCGCCGAGCTCGGTCACCCTCGCCTCGACGGCTCGGTTGAGGTCGCCGTCGCGGTGCCCGAGGGGCCGGACCACGGTGCCCCAGAAGCCGATGTTGACGTACGTCGTGCCGGGACGCAGCGGATAGGTGGGCCAGGCGTGGGCGGTCCCCGGACCGGCCGGCTCCCGCAGCCGCAGGGGGCAGAGCCAGACCGGACGCATCCCCACCTCGGCGTCGAACCAGCGCACGAACTCCGCGGTCCGGGAGGCCGGCACCTCGATGTCCTGGATGACCCGCTCCCGGGCCACCCCGGCGCGGCGGTCCCGCCAGGCGCTGTAGCCGACCCGCTGGTCGAGCCCGACGAGCCGGTGGTAGACGTCGCTGCGCCGCCACCGGCGGGGCCAGAGCCTCCGGACTCTCGGGTCGTGCAGCCCGAAGGCGCCCGAGCACCAGAACCAGTCGGTGTCCCACCGCCAGAGGTAGTCGTGCATGGTGAGCCGGTCGCGCTCACGGCTCCGCAGCGAGCGGAAGTAGGGCTCGGCCCCCGTGTAGTCACTGGTCGGGCCCGGGTCGTCCGTCCAGGTGGCGAACGTCAGGTAGGCCTCGTCCGGCGTGAACGCCACACCGTCCAGCCCGTCGACCCGCTGGCCCTCCCACTCGCGGGTGGCGGTGACCTCCTCCACGGCGAGGGCGAGCTTGTCCAAGTCGTCGAAGCGGACGTGGCGCAGCGCGACGTACGCCGGCACCGGCTCGAGCTCGATCCGCAGCCGGGTCGCGTAGCCCAGGGAGCCGTAGGAGTTGGCGAAGGTGTCGAAGAGCCGGTCCCCCGGCTTCACGGTGACGAGCTCGCCGGCGCCGGTGAGGACGTCCATCTCGAGCACCGACTCGTGCGGCAGCCCGTTGCGGAACGAGGTCGCCTCGATGCCGAGCCCGGTCACCGCCCCGCCGAGCGTGATCGTGCGCAGCTGCGGCACGACCAGCGGGACCAGCCCGTGCGGGAGCGTCGTGGCGACGAGCTCCTCGTAGGTGCACATCCCCTGCACGTCAGCGGTCCGGGCACCCGGGTCGACCTCGACGACACCGGTGAGGCCGGAGACGTCCAGCCCCGGCCCGGCGTGCGGCGACCGGGCCCGGAAGAGGTTCGACGTGCGCTTGGCCAGCCGCACGGGCCGGTCCGCCGGGATCGCGGCGTAGGACGCGAGCAACCGCTCCACGCCCGCCTCATGACGGTTCCGACCCAGCTCCCCTGCCACACCGGCAAACCTATCGGCCGCGCTGCTGTCCACGCCAGTTGTTTGGTGCGTGCAACTTTCAGGTGGTGAGCCGCTCGGCCACCTGGCCCCGCGCATCGGCCCGGAACACCGGTACGCCGGCACCGGCCAGCTCCCGCACCGCCGCCAGGTCGGCGTCGGAGACGTCGCCGCCCTCGGTGACGACCACGACCGCCTCCAGCCCGGCGGCGCCGCTCGAGACCGCCATCGCGACCGCGACGCCGACCGCGGAGAGGTGGAGGGAGGGCAACGAGACCGTGGCGCCGGCGTACGTGCGGCCGTCGAGGTCCCGCACCGAGGCACCTTCGGCGGCGCGGGTCCGGGCGCGCACCGAGCGGGCGAGGGTGACGAGCTTGGCGTCCTCGGGGTTCTCGGGAGGCTCAGGCATGGCTGTCAGAGTATGACTCGGGCGCCCCTGGGGACGCCGCCTCGTCGTCGTCGCGCTCGGGCAGCTCGAGCGGCGTGATCACGACCGACCCGATCCGGTTCCGGCGGCCGGCCGGCCCCTCGGCCTCGAACCGAAGCCCGTGCGCCTCGACGACGGAGCCCGCGATCGGGACCCGGCCGAGGTGCTTGGCCATGAGCCCGCCGACGGTGTCGACGTCGTCGTCCTCGATCGGGACGCCGCAGACCTCGCCGACGTCGTCGACGAGCAGCCGCGAGCTGACCCGGACCGAGCCGCTGGAGAGCCGCTCGACCTCGACCTCGGCCTGGTCGTACTCGTCGGTGATCTCGCCGACGATCTCCTCCAGGACGTCCTCGATGGTCACGAGGCCGGCGGTGCCGCCGTACTCGTCGACGACGACCGCCACGTGCTTGCGCTCGGCCTGCATCTCACGGAGGAGAGCGTCGACGGGCTTGGAGTCGGGGACGTACATGACCGGCCGGACCATGCTCTCGATCCGCTCGGTCGTCTCCGCCTCGTGCTTGTCGAAGACGCGCTTGGTGACGTCCTTGAGGTAGGCGACGCCGATGATGTCGTCGAGGTTCTCGCCGATCACCGGGATCCGGCTGAACCCGCTGCGCAGTGCCAGCGACATCGCCTGGCGCAGCGTCTTGTGCCGCTCGATGAACACGACGTCGGTCCGGGGGACCATCACCTCGCGGACGATGGTGTCGCCGAGCTCGAAGACGGAGTGGATCATCTGCCGCTCACCCGACTCGATCACCTGGCTCGCCTCGGCGAGGTCGACGAGCTCGCGCAGCTCGGCCTCGGAGGAGAACGGGCCCTCGCTGAAGCCGCGGCCCGGGGTCAGGATGTTCCCGAGCACGATGAGCAGCTGCGGGAGCGGTCCGAGGATCCGGGTGAAGAGGACCACGAACCCGGAGCTGAGCAGGGCGACGTGCTGGGAGTGGATCCGGCCGACGGTCCGCGGCGCCACGCCGATCACGACGAACTGGATGACGAGCATCGTCCCGACGGTGACGAGCACCGCCGTCAGGGTCCTGGGGAAGATGCCGAGCGCGACCTCGGTCACCATGACGATGGCGGTGATCTCGCAGAGCATCCGCAGGAAGAGCGCCGTGTTGAGGTAACGCGGCGGGTCCTCGGCGATCATCAGCAGCCGCCGGGCGCCTCCGCGGCCCTCGGCGAGGAGCTCCTCGGCGCGGACCTTGGAGACCGACGCCAGCGCGGCGTCGACGCTGGAGAAGAGCCCCGCCACCACCACGAGCACCGCGGCGGCGACGAGGAGCCCGGTATCGCCGGGGGTCATTCCGGCGCCTCGCCCGACCGGACCCCTTGCCACTCCTCGAGCAGCCGGGCCTGGAGGCCGAACATCTCCCGGTGCTCCTCGGGCTCCGCGTGGTCGTAGCCCAGCAGGTGGAGGATCCCGTGCACCGTCAGGAGGTCGACCTCGTCGGTGGTGGAGTAGCCGGCCTGTCCCTTCCCCCGCGCCTCCGCGGCCTGCTGCTCGGCGATCTGGGGGCAGAGGACGAGGTCGCCGAGGACCCCCTCCTCGGGCTCCTCGTTGACCAGGCCGGGACGGAGCTCGTCCATCGGGAAGGCGAGGACGTCGGTCGGGCCGGTCTTCTCCATCCACTGCTCGTTGAGCTCGGCGATCGTGCTCTCGTCGACGAGCTTGATGCAGAGCTCGGCCTGCGGGTGGACCCGCAGCCGGTCCATGACGAAGCGGCTCAGCCGGGCCATCCGGGTGACGTCGACCTCGGAGCCGGACTCCTCCAGCACCTCGATGCTCACGACCTGTTGCCCCCCTGTTGAGCGCCGGCCTCGAACTCGTCGTACGCCGCGACGATGCGGCCGACGAGCCGGTGGCGTACGACGTCGTGGCTGGTGAGCCGGTTGAACGACACGTCCTCGATCCCGGTGAGGATCCCCTCGATCACCTTGAGCCCGCTCTTCACCCCGCCGGGCAGGTCGATCTGGGTGACGTCGCCGGTGACGACGATCTTCGACCCGAACCCGAGCCGGGTGAGGAACATCTTCATCTGCTCCGGGGAGGTGTTCTGCGCCTCGTCGAGGATGATGAACGCGTCGTTCAGCGTGTTGTGGGTGACCAGGAAGTCCTCGGTCACGTAGAGCGAGTCCTCCGCGGCGACCGAGATGCAGACCGTCTCGGCCTCCCCTGCCGGCTCGATGCTGTCGATGAACCGCATCGGACGACCACCGCCGGTCGCGTCGTAGGCCGCCTTCTTGCGCGCCAGCCGGAACGGGCTGAGCCCCTCCGGCAGCCGGATGTCGAGAATGTAGGCATCGTGTCGGTACAGAACAGGTCGACCATGAGCGAAACCTGGCTTGCGCCCATCGGCCAGCCGGGTACGGACGTAGGCGGTGCCGCCCAGCGAACGGACCAGCCAGACCACGTCGTCCCGCAGGTGGGGGGACACCGTTGTGTACTGGACGCGGCAGCTACGGCCAGGCTGCGTGACCGGTCCTCCGTCGGTGTCGAGGATGCCCTGGAGCAGGTGCAGCCGCACCCAGGCCGAGTTGAGCTTGTAGATCCCAGGGACGAATTTGGTGGAAGACCGGGCGCCTGCCAAGCCGAGCTCTCGAACCGCGGCGGTGATTGGATGCGTGACTTGCACGCCGCCGCAACCAGCGGGGTGGCGAAGCATGTAGTTCGGTCCCCTGCGGTGCCTCGCCTCGATGCCAGGCAGCCGGGATTCCAACTCGACGATGAGTTCGGGGTCCTCCGTCGCGAAGGAAGGAGTGGAAGTCAGTGTGATGCAACCGTCGCCGAGCAGCAGGCCGAGCGCATAGGGGTCCATTGGGACGTCCTGCGGCACGAACTCGACGGGCTCGACGAGTGGCAGCTCGTAGCGCCGGATGTAACCGCGACGTAGGTTTCCCATCATCTCCTGCGTCTGGAGCGTCCGTTGTATACCGTCGCGCTTGTCTTCAGGTGTGCGCACGGTCCAGAGGTGTTCACCGGACGCCGTTGTGGTGGATCCGTCCTGCGCCGTGATGCGATAGATCTGCTTCCGCCCCTGTGGGAAGACGCCTAAGACCGGAGTTGGCAGCCCGTTGCGTCCGATGACCAAGTCCCCCACCTTGAGGGAACCAATCGGACAGAACCCGTCAGGTGTCGCGACCGGCGTATCGATCGGTTGGCAGCGTCCCCTCATGTACGCCAGTGGCGCGACCTCGATCGTCCCGGCGGCGAGGAGCTTCGGGATGGTCTCCGGGTCGATCATGTCGTGGAGCGCGTCGTAGAGCGGCCGCAGGTAGGGGTCGATCTTCTCGCTCAACGTGCCGGGGAGGTAGCCGAGCCGCTCACCCGCCTCGACCGCCGGGCGGGTCAGGATGATCCGGTTGACGTTCTTCGACTGGAGCGCCTGGACGGCCTTGGCCATGCCGAGGTAGGTCTTGCCGGTGCCGGCCGGGCCGATGCCGAAGACGATCGTGTGCTTGTCGATCGCGTCGACGTACCGCTTCTGGTTGAGCGTCTTGGGCCTGATCGTGCGGCCTCGGTTGGAGAGGATGTTGAGGCTCAGCACGTCGGCCGGCCGCTCCTGCGACTCGGCGCGGAGCATGCCGATCGCCCGCTCGACGGTCTCCGGAGTGAGCCCCTGACCGGTGCGGAGGATGGTGACGAGCTCGTCGAGGAGCCGCTCGGCGAGCGCGAGCTCCGAGGACTCGCCGCGCAAGGAGACCCGGTTGCCGCGCACGTGGATGTCGGCGTCGAAGGAGGACTCGATCAGCGCGAGGTGCTCGTCGTTGGGTCCGAGCAGGGACACCATGTTGATGCTGTTCGGCACGTCGACGATGTGCTGGGGCTGGTCGCGGCGGTTCGTTGTCTCAGTCATGAACGGCCCTCGGGGGCCGGCCTCCCGGAGTTGTGCTGATCGGTCGCGCTCCATCGTACGGGCCACGCGCGCACCAGGGCCCGGCTCACCCGGGCGGCCACCCCATCGGCCGGCCGCCGATGACATGGCCGTGCACGTGGAAGACACTCTGCTGGGCGTCCGGTCCGGTGTTGAACACGAGGCGGTAGCCGGAGCCGAGCCCTTCCTGCTCCGCGACCGCGTCTGCGGCTGCCACGAGGTCCGCGAGGACCGCCGGCTCGGCCGCACCGAGGGCCGCGACGGTCGGCTGGTGCACCTTCGGGACGACCAGCACATGCGTCGGGGCCTGCGGGTCGATGTCGCGGAACGCCAGCGTGGTGTCGCTCTCGTGCACCACGTCGGTCTCGATCTCGCCGGAGACGAACTTGCAGAACAGGCACTCCTCGCTCATGCCGCTCAGCCTATCCACGCCTCGTTCCCGGGGAATCCGGCGAAACCGGCGAAACCGGCGTGTAAACCCGCGGACGGGGCCGTGCGTGGAACTAGCGTGATCACAGTGATGACAGCCGCGGGACGCCCTGCCGCCGTGGCGGCCGAGAGCTGGGACGCCGACGAGGCGGTCGAGCAGCTCTATGCCACCCACTACCGCCGCCTGGTGCGGCTGTCGGTGCTGCTGGTCCGGGACGTGGAGACCGCGGAGGAGGTGGTCCAGGACTCGTTCGTCGCGATGCACGGCCGCTGGCGCGCCCTGCGGGAGCCCGACAAGGCGCTTGCCTACCTCCGGCAGACGGTCGTCAACCGCTCCCGGTCGGTGCTCCGCCACCGGGGTGTCCAGGCCCGGCACGCCCCCGACGTACCCCCCGACGTGCCGGGGGCTGACGAGGCGACCGTCGCGCGGGAGCGCCGCCGGCAGGTCCTCGACGCGTTGCAGCAGCTCCCCCGTCGCCAGCGCGAGGTCCTCGCGCTCCGTTACTACCTCGACCTCGACGAGGCGGGGATCGCCGAGACCCTCGGCATCAGCCGTGGCGCGGTCAAGAGCCACGCCTTCCGCGGCGCCGCCGCGCTGCGCACCCTCCTGGAGCCCTCATGACCGACCGAACGCCCGAAGGCCGGAGCTCCGACGACGAGCTCCGCCACCTCCTCGACGACGCCGTCTCCGACGTCGACCCCGCACCCGCTCTCTCCGCGATCCGCAACCGAACAAAGGTGACCCCCATGAACCGCCACCGCAGCTGGCTCGTCGCCGCGGCCGCAGCCGTCGCCGTAGGCGCCGCCACCGTCACGACCGTGGCACTGACCGGCGACGACGGTGCACGTCCCGACCGCGCCGGCCCGGTCGCCACGCCGGACGCGACGCCCGACGGGGACGGGAACGGGAACGGGGACTCCGCCACGACGTCGCCCGAGCCCACCGAGAGCGGAGCCCCGGAGGTCGCGCAGGCGGTGCCGGTCTACTACGTCGGGGAGACCCCGGCCGGACCGCGGCTGTTCCGGGAGTTCCACCGGATGACCGTGCCGGACGACCCGGCCGCGACGGCGAAGGCCGCCCTCGTCGAGGCGCTGAGCAGCTCCGCGCTCGACCCCGACTACCACTCCCCCTGGGCGGGGCTGGACCTCACCGTGGGACTGGTGACACAGGCCGGCGACACGATCGTCGTGGACCTCGGCGGCGGCGAGGGCTACGGCGGCTCCCTGCGGGAGCGACCCCTCGGGATGTCGAGGGCCGAGGCCGACATGGCGGTGGAGCAGCTGATCCACACGGTTCAGGCCGTCTACCAGGAGGCCGCACCGGTGCAGCTCCTGCTCCACGGTGACCACATCGACACCCTCCTCGGCGTGCCCGTCGCCGAGCCGCTGGCAGCCGGCGACCCGATGCAGGTGCAGGGCACCGTCTGGATCATCGACCCCCAGGACGGCGACGAGGTCACGAGCCCGTTCACCGTCGAGGGACGGGGCGCGTTCTTCGAGGCGAACGTCTCGTGGCAGCTGCTCGACGGCGACCGTGTGGTCGACGAGGGGTTCGCGATGGCGGAGGAGTGCTGCACCCTGTCGCCGTACTCCTTCGAGGTCGAGGCAGCTCCTGGCGACTACGTCCTGCGGGTGTACGACGCCGACATGTCCGGCGGCGAGGGTGGCGGCGAGGCGGAGGACACCAAGCGGATCACCGTCCGCTGACCTCGAAGGCCGCGGTTTTTTTACCGAACCGCCACGCCACCCTGCCTTCCGTCCCTATCTTCTAGGCATGCGTCTGCCTACCCCCTTGCTGCTCGCGGCCGCCCTCACGTCAGCGCTCGTCACCGTGCCGCCTTCGGTCGCGAGCACCAGCCCCGCCCCGTCGAGCCCGCGGTGTGACCAACCGCTCCAGGCTGCGCCGCGTCCCGCCTGGCGGGTCGAGAAGGCCGCCCCGAGCAACTTCGCCGCGGCGGCCGACGCCAACGGCACGTCGACCGCGGGCCTCGCAGCGCTCGCCGAGGACGACACGCTCTGGCTCGACGGGTGCGGCATGGCCTTCTACCGCGAGCCGGCCCTCGCGGGGGCGGCAAGGAGCACCGAACGAGTGGCCACGAAGGCACCCGCGCCGCCGGCCGGCACGGACGTGCTGGCGCTCGAGTCACACCCCGGAGCGCGACGCACGATCTTCATCGACGTGACCGGAGGCACGGTCACGGACACCGCATGGAACACCGACCTCATGCGCGAGATCGGCGTCGCGCCGTACTCGCTCACGAACCCGGCCGACACGGCCTTCACCGCTGCCGAGCGGACCGCGATCTACCGGGCATGGGCGGTGGTCGCCGAGGACTTCGCGCCGTTCTCCGTCAACGTCACCACGAAGGACCCGGGCGACGGTGCCATCCACCGGAGCTCCTCCGCCGACCTCGTCTACGGAAGCCGCGTCTTCCTCACCCAGGGGAACCCGTTGCGCAGCAGCTGTTACTGCGCCGGCCAGTCCTACGTCGACGCCTTCGGCGCAACCGGCGACGACCACGCCGGCCACCAGCCGGCGTGGGTGTTCACCGACGGCATCGCCGAGGGGAACGGCGACCTCATCGGCGACATCGTCAGCCATGAGGTGGGCCACCAGCTCGGACTCGGGCACGACGGCGACGGGACCAGCGGCTATCACTGGGGCAACAGCTTGTGGGGTCCGGTCATGGGCGGCAGCGAGACGAAGCGGCTCAACCAGTGGTCCCGTGGTGACTACCCGGGTGCCAACAATCAGGAGGACGACCTGGCGGTCATCGCCAGGAACGCTCCCTACCGCGCGGACAGCCACGGTGACACCGCCGCCGCCGCCACCCCCCTTGCCGGCTCGGCGAACGGGTTGATCGGGAAGCGCTCGGACGTCGACGCGTTCTCCTTCACCGCCGCGGGCGCCACGGCACTCACCGTTCGGCCGACGGCCGAGCGGCCCAACCTCGACGTCAAGCTCACGGTCCTGGACTCCTCGGGCGCCAAGGTCGCCGTCGTCAACCCGGCGCCCAGCGAGCTGTCCTCCGGTGCCGCTTCCGGGCTCGACGCCACCTGGCGCACCACGCTTCCCGACACCCCGGCCCGATACACCGCGCTGGTCGACGGCGCGGGCCACCGCACGCCGGCGACCGGCGGTTACACGGACTACGGGTCGCTCGGCCGCTACGCCATCTCGTTGAGGACGCTGGCCGGCGATGCGCAGGTGCCGGTCGCCGTGGTCAAGCCGCCGCGGTTCCTGACCGGGTCCAAGCTGCCCGGCGGTCGCCTGCGGCGCGCCTACATCGCGAAGGTGAAGGTCACCGGCGACGACACTGCGCTCACCTGGCGACGGAGGGGTCCACTTCCTCGAGGCGTCAGGACGACCTTGTCCAGGAACCACAAGGTCATGGCCATCTCCGGGCGTCCGAGACGGACCGGCCGGTTCGAGGTGCGCTTCGTCGTCCGGGACGACGCAGGGCACCGGGTCGCGCGGACGTTCATCCTGCGAGTACGCCGGCGCTAGCGCCGGTCAGCGAAGGTCACCGCCAGCGCGGCGTCCGGGCCAACAGCGCCGCGACCGCGGCGACCCCGGCGGTCGACGACCGGAGCACCGAGGAGCCCATCCGCAGCGGCTCGGCGCCCACGGCGGAGAACGCCTCGAGCTCGTCGTCGGTGATCCCGCCCTCGGGGCCGACCACGACGACGATCTCGCCGCGCCCCGGCACGGGTACGTCGGAGAGCGGCCCCGACGCCGCCTCGTGGAGGACCACCCGGACCGACGCCCGGGACAGCAGCCCCACGACGTCGTCGGTGGTGGCGAGGTCGGCCACGGTCGGGAACCACGACCGTCGCGCCTGCTTGGCGGCCTCGCGGGCCGCCGTACGCCACTTCGCCAGCGCCTTGTCCGCGCGGTCGCCCTTCCACCGCGCGACCGACCGGGCGGCCGCCCAGGGAACGATCACGTCGACCCCGACCTCGGTGAGCATCTCGACCGCCAGCTCGCCGCGCTCGCCCTTGGGGATCGCCTGGACGACGACGACCCGCGGCATCTCGGGCGGTGTCGTGGACACCTCGAGGACCTCGGCGACGAGCGACCGCTTGTCGACCGAGGCGACCCGACAGCGCGCGACCGTCCCCTCGCCGTCGGTGAGGCTGAGCTGCTCGCCCGTCGTGAGCCGGCGGACCGTGGCGGCGTGGTGCCCCTCGCTGCCGTCGAGCACGAGCTCCTGACCGACGGTGGCCCCGGCGACCCCTGGCAGGAGGAACGTCGCGAGGGTCATCGGGGGCCGAAGGCGTCGCGGAGCCGGTCGAACATCGACCGGGACTGCTGGTTGACCTGGCCGCTCGGCTTCTCCTCGCCCCGCACCCTCGCCAGCTCGCGGAGGAGCTCCTGCTGGTGCTCGTCGAGCTTCGTCGGCGTCTCGACGAGCACCCGGACGACGACGTCGCCGCGCGAGCCGCCGCGGAGCGACGGCACGCCCTGGCCGGCGAGGACCAGCTCGGTGCCCGACTGGGTCCCGGCCTTGATCTCGAGCGGCACCTCCGTCGGCGGGTCGACGAGCCCGACCTCGGCCGCCGCGGCCGGGGTGAGATCGGCCTCGAGCGTCGGCAGCGTGATCGAGGCGCCGAGCGCGGCCGACGTCATCGGCACTGAGACCGTGCAGTGCAGGTCACGCCCCTTGCGCATGAAGACGTCGTGCTCGGCGACGCGGAGCTCGACGTAGAGGTCGCCGGCGGGCCCGCCGCCGGGGCCGACCTCGCCCTGCTCGGAGAGCTGGACGCGGGTGCCGTCGTCGACTCCCGCCGGGATCTTGACGGTCAGGGTACGGCGGGAGCGGACCCGTCCCTCGCCGGAGCACTCGCGGCAGGGCTCGGGGATCAGCTGGCCGAAGCCGCGGCAGGCCGCACACGGGCGCATCGTGCGGATCTCGCCGAGGAACGAGCGCTGCACGTGGAACGTCTCGCCGCGCCCCTGGCAGGTCTGGCAGGTGGTCGGGTGGGTGCCGGGGGCGGTGCCCTCGCCGTCACAGGTGGTGCAGAGGACCGCGGTGTCGACCTTGAGCTCGCGGGTGGTGCCGAAGGCGGCCTCCGCGAGGCTCACCTCGAGGTGGATGAGGGCGTCCTGCCCGCGCCGGACACGGGGCCGTGGCCCCCGGCCCTGGCCGCCGCCGGCACCACCCCCGCCGCCGAAGAAGGCGTCCATGATGTCGGTGAAGGAGAACCCGGCGCCGGCGCCGGCGCCGAACCCACCGGCGAAGGAGTCGCCGCCCATGTCGTAGTGGCGGCGCTTGTCGGGGTCGGAGAGGATCTCGTAGGCCCGGGTGACCTCCTTGAACCGCTCCTGGGTCTCGGGGTCCGGGTTCACGTCGGGGTGCAGCTTGCGGGCGAGCTTGCGGTAGGCCTTCTTGATCGTGTCGGGGTCCGCGTCCCTCGGCACACCGAGGATCTCGTAGGGGTCGTGACTCACGTGGTCTCGTCAGCTTTCGTCGAGGATCTTGGACAGGTACTGCGCCACCGCACGCACGCTCGCCATGGCGCCGGGGTAGTCCATCCGGGTCGGACCGAGCACGCCCAGGTTGGCCAGCGCCTCGGCTCCGGGACCGTAGCCCGTGGCCACGACCGAGGTGGCGCCCAGCCCCTCGTAGGGCACCTCCGAGCCGATCCGCACGGTCAGGGTCGCCGGCGAGCTCGCCTCGCCGAGCAGCTTGAGCAGCAGGACGTGCTCCTCGAGGGCCTCGAGCAGGGGCTGGATGCTCACCTCGAAGCCGTCGCCGAACCGGGTGAGGTTGGCGGTGCCGCCGACCATCACCCGTTCGTCGGAGCGGTGGTCCGACATCGCCTCGACGAGCGCGGCCACCAGGGCGGAGAGCACCGGCCGCCCGGCGGGCTCCACGTCCTCCGGGAGGTCGGCGAGCCGCTCGGCGGCATCGGCGATCCGTTCCCCCATGACCGCGCGGTTGAGGAGGGTGCGGAACCCTGCGACGCGCTCGTCGTGGAGGCTGTCGGGCACCTCCACCACCCGCTGCTCGATCCGGCCGGTGGAGAGGATGAGGATCACCAGGAGGCGCGACGAGCTCAGCGTCACCAGCTCGACGTGGCGCACCGTGGAGCGCGAGAGCGTGGGGTATTGCACGATCGCCACCTGACGGGTCAGCTGGGCGAGCAGCCGGACCGACCGCTGGACCACGTCGTCGAGGTCGACGGCCCCCTCCAGGAAGGTGGTGATCGCGCGCCGCTCGGCCGGCCGGAGCGGCTTGAGCTGGCTGAGCCGGTCGACGAAGAGGCGGTACCCCTTGTCGGTGGGGATCCGTCCCGCGCTGGTGTGCGGCTGGGCGATCAGCCCCTCCTCCTCCAGCGCGGCCATGTCGTTGCGCACGGTCGCCGGCGAGACGCCGAGCTGGTGGCGCTCGACGAGCGACTTGGAGCCGACCGGCTCGTGGGTGGCGACGTAGTCCTCGACGATCGCTCGGAGCACGGCGAGCTTGCGGTCCTCGACCATGACTCTCCTCCCGACTCGTCAACCCTGGCACTCACGACTACCGAGTGCCAATCGTACTAGGCGCGTGGCCACTAGGCTGCCTCCATGACCCGACCACCGCTCGTCGCCGACCAGGGGTTCGTCGAGGTGGCCGACCGGGTCTGGGTGGCTCGGCACTCCTGGTTCGACGTCAACGTCACCGTCGTGGGCGGTGAGCAGGGGCTCGTCGTCGTCGACACCCACGCCTCCGAGCCCGCGATGCGCGAGGTGCTGGACGCGCTGCGGCGGGTGACGCCGGCGGAGGTGGTCGGCGTCGTCAACACCCACGCCCACTTCGACCACACCCTCGGCAACGCCGTCATGCGTGAGCACGCGCCGGTCCACGCGCACGAAGCGGCGGCAGCAGCCACGGTCGAGGCCGGGGAGCGGGCCAAGCGGCTGTACGCCGCCGACCCCGACGACCCGCACGCCGAGGAGGTGCTCGCCTCGAGGATCGTCCCCGCCACCGAGACCTTCTCCTCGGTGCGGGTGCTCGACCTCGGCGACCGGGTGCTGGAGCTGGTGCACCCCGGTCGGGGACACACCAGCGGGGACGTCGTGGTCCGGGTCGCCGACGCGGACGTCCTGCTCGCCGGTGACCTCGTGGAGCAGTCGGCTCCCCCGTCGTACGGACCGGACAGCTATCCGCTCGACTGGCCCGGCGCCCTCGACTTCGTCGTCGGGCTGCTCACCCCGGCCTCGGTCGTGGTCCCCGGCCACGGCGACCTCGTCGACCAGCCGTTCGTGCAGGACCAGCGGAGCGACGTGGGAATCGTCGCCGAGACGGTCTTCGACCTCGTCTCCCGCTCGGTGCCGCTGGAGGACGCCCTGCGGCACCAGGAGTGGCCCTGGCCGGCGGAGCACCTCGAGCACGCCGTGCGGCGTGGCTACGACCACGTCCCCCGCACCGCGCGTCGGCTCCCGCTGGTGTGACCTCCCGCCGGTAGCGTCCCGCCCATGGCAGCCTTCGACCGCTACGGGAGCGACGTGCTCAACACCGACTGGCGCGCCCCGAAGCGGGGCCGCGCGGTCGAGATCTCGGCCGACAAGGGGCTGGTCGTCGAGGAGGTCACGACCGACTGGTGCGGGGAGATCGTCGCGGTCGAGCGCGACCTCGACACGGTCACGCTGGAGGACCGGCGCGGGAGGCGGCGTACGTTCCCCCTCGGCCCCGGGTTCCTGCTGGAGGGGGTGCCGGTGATCCTCTGCCCACCGGCCCGCAAGGGGCCGGTCGCGCCGAGCCGCACCGCCTCCGGCTCGGTCGCGGTCCCGGGCAGCAAGGCACGGGTGGCCCGGGCCAGCCGGATCTTCGTCGAGGGGCGCCACGACGCCGAGCTCGTCGAGAAGGTCTGGGGCGACGACCTCCGCGTCGAAGGAGTCGTCGTCGAGCACCTCGACGGCGTCGACGACCTCGCCGAGCAGCTTCGCGACTTCCGGCCGGCGCCGGAGCGCAGGGTGGGCGTCCTCGTCGACCACCTGGTGGCGGGCTCCAAGGAGAGCCGGATCGCGGCCTCGGTGGCGAAGTCGCCGGTCGGCCGCCACGTCCTCGTCGTCGGCCACCCGTTCGTCGACGTCTGGCAGGCGGTGAAGCCGGAGCGGCTCGGGATCGGGGCCTGGCCGACGGTTCCCCGCAACGTCGAGTGGAAGAAGGGGATCTGTCAGCAGCTCGGCTGGCCGCACCGCGACCAGGCCGACATCGCCCGCGCCTGGAAGCACATACTCTCGAAGGTGCGCTCCTACAACGACCTCGAGCCGGCGCTGCTGGGTCGGGTGGAGGAGCTCATCGACTTCGTCACGTCACCGGAGGGGCCATGACCACGCCGCACGCCCACCAGCAGCCCTACCTGCAGAGCCCGAGCCAGGAGGAGCGCACCTGGGCCTGGATCGCCCACGCCGGGTGCTTCGTCGGCGCCGCCGTCGCGATGGCCTTCCTCGTGCCGCTCGTCATCATGCTGGTCAAGGGCGGCACGTCGCCGTTCGTACGCCGGCACGCGGTCGAGTCGCTCAACTTCCAGATCTCGGTGCTGATCTACGCCGCCGTCAGCATCGTGCTGGCGTTGGTCCTCATCGGCTTCTTCCTGCTCGCCGCACTCGGCGTCCTCTACGTCGTCGCGGTCATCCTCGGGACCGTGCGGGCCGCCAACGGTCAGGAGTTCCGCTACCCGCTGACGATCCGCCTCGTCAGCTGACGCCGGTCAGGAGCGCAGCATCCTGCCGTCGGCGTCCTTGGTGTCGTTGACGAGGATGATGATGCCGTCGACGAGGGGCCAGATCGCGCCCACGCCGCACGTGAAGATCGTGACCAGCAGCTGCGCCACTCCGATCCCGGTCTGCCCCATGTACATCCGGCCGATCCCGAGCGGCAGCAGCACCTGGAGGAGCCCCGCGACGATCTTCGACTTGTCGGAGTAGGGAATGCCGGTCTGGGCGTGGATCCCGTACGGCGCGGCCGGGTTGTACGCCTGCGGGTAGTAGCCCTGGGGCTGGTACCCGTAGCCCGGCTGCTGGTAGCCCGGCTGGTACGGCGTGGTCGGCGGCTCGTCGGGAGGCTCGTACGGACCGGGCGGCTGCGTCATGGGGCCACCCTATGGCTCTCGGCCGTTCGCCCCCGGTCAGGGCAGCCGGTGGAGGACCAGCCGTGCGGTGCGGTGACCGATCCGGTAGCCGTGCTCCATCGCGGTGCGGAAGTGCAGCCCCGACCAGATGCGGGCCATGAACGCCTGCCGCTCGAGCCTTCGCAGCCGGTCGTAGACCCGTGGTGTCGGGCTGTTCACGCTGACGAGCGGCAGCGCGGTGTCCTCACCCAGGGTCCTACGGATCACCTCCACGGCCGGCGCGGTCAGGCAGGCGTGGCCGCTGACGTAGTCGGAGTACGGCGGGTTCGCGATGAGCGGGGTCCACCCGGGCTCCGGCTCCGTGGCCGGGTTTCCGTCGTCGCCTGCGCCCGCGACCGCCTCCGAGGGACGCCAGA
The DNA here is from genome assembly GCA_035699145.1 of Marmoricola sp. Classification (GTDB taxonomy): domain Bacteria; phylum Actinomycetota; class Actinomycetes; order Propionibacteriales; family Nocardioidaceae; genus Marmoricola_A. Next base: position 6,711 of record DASSBB010000039.1, on the reverse strand, counting down.
AGCCGACGTCGCGCTTGAGCTGCCAGCATCGGATGATCGTGTCGGTCATCGCCGCGTGGATGGCGGCGAAGAGGCGTGCGGTCCGCCGCACGGTCAGGGGCTCGGCCTCCAGGTGGCGGATCAGGGCGTCGCCGACCATGGTGGCCGAGTTGGAGTTGAAGAACAGCGCGGTCTCCGTCTGCGCGTCGGTCCGTTCGGTCGAGGCCTGACTACCCACCCGCCTGACTTCGTCGTACTCGCGGGCATAGCGCCGGCCGGTCAACGCCGGTGGACCATCGACCGGCACCGTCCGGTCGAGGACCAGCGGTCGCAACGACCCCAGCCAGGGGACCAGCATGTCGCCCGTTGCCTCTGGTGGTTGCCAGGCACCGGGGCCGTCCGGCCCGTCGTAGTGGAAGGTCGGGTCGCCGTAGCCGTCGTGGTGCCGACTGGCGACCATGTGGTCGGCGGCCCGCCGCCCGATCCGCATCCCGACCCGCTCGGCAGCCCCGTCGGGAACGTCCCCCAGGGACGCCTCGAGGGCGGAGTCAAGCTGCGCCCGTGCGCCGAGGTAGTAGGTCCTGAGCACACCGTGTGCCGCTGACGCGGCCGCTGCGGCCTCCGAGCTGTTGGCCCGAGCCAGCGACCGGCGGACCGCGTCGTACATCGCGACAGAGGTGAACCCGAGGACCGGCACCCCGCTCGGGATCGGGGTGGTGGTGGTGGGAGCACTCGGCTCCCCGTAGATCGTGAGCATGGCGGTCCGCTCCCAGTCGAGGAGCACCTGGGCCGCGGCGGCCCTCGGCTCCTCGACGGTGCGGGCGGCCCCGGATGCGGTCGCGGTGGTGACCGACCCGGCGGCCACCGAGGAAGCGAGGAGTACGGCGAGGGTGGTGCGAGCGTGCGCTGGCGTCATGGCGACAACGCTCCTTCCTGTCGTTGTGGGGACGACGGTCGTTGCTGGAACGACCCGCGGCGGGGCGGGTCGGTTCCACAGCATCGAGATGTCTAGCGCGCCGCCCGATCCGTTCGAGCCGGCTACCGGAGAAGCAGCCCTCCGTCGACGTGGACGTCCGGGTTCCGGTACGCATGTTCCTCGGGTGAGGCCCGCTCCTTCATCTGTGTGGCTTTGGCTCCCGTTGTGACGGACACAGGTAATCCGCCGGCACAACGGCGGTAACGCCGCGGTAAACCTGCGGTTGACCGGCCCGGGGATGCCGTGGACAGTCGGGGACATGGGCATCGGGGTGCTGGGCCCCTTACTGGTGGACGGTGCTCCGCCCGCCCTCCCCCGCCGTGACCGGGTGGTGCTCGAGGCGCTCGCGGTGGAGCGTGGGACGGCCGTGGCCGCGGATCGGCTCGCGGACGCGCTCTGGCGCGAGAGCCCGCCGGCGAGCTGGTCGAAGGTGGTCCAGAGCAGCATCGTCCGGCTCCGCAAGGAGCTCGGGCGCGAGACGATCCAGACGCTGCCGGAGGGGTACCGGCTCACTCTCCCGATGCACGAGATCGATGCCTGCGAGTTCGAGCGGCTGGTCGACCGAGCGCGGGAACAGCTGCTGCTGGGTCAGGCGGAGCGCGCGGCGTACACCCTCGACGAGGCGCTGCGGCTGTGGCGAGGGCGTCCCCTGGGAGAGCTCGACGAGTGGGAGTCGGGACGCACCGAGGCCGACCGCCTCGAGGAGCTCCGTCGTGACGCCGAGGAGCTCCGCTGTGAGGCGAGGCTCGAGGCGGGCCACCACCGCGAGCTCCTCATGGAGCTGCAGCGGCTGGTCCGGGCAGCGCCGCTGAGAGAGCGCCGCTGGGAGCTGCTCGCCCTCGCGGAGTACCGCACCGGGCGCCAGAGCGACGCGCTCCGCACGATCCGACAGGTCAAGCAGCTGCTCCTCGACGAGCTGGGGCTGGACCCGGGCCCGGGTCTGCTCACGCTGGAGCAGTCGATCCTCCGGCAGGACGACTCGCTGGCTGCCACGGTCACAGCCGAGCCGGCAGCGCGCTCCGACTGCCCCTACCTCGGACTCGTGCCGTACGACGTCGGCGACGCCGACACGTTCTTCGGCCGTGACCGCGACGTCGCGGCATGCCTCGAACGGTTGCAGGCGACCGGGGTGCTGGCAGTCGTCGGGCCCTCCGGTTCCGGCAAGTCCTCGCTGATCCGTGCCGGGGTCGCCGCGACCCGACGTGGTCAGGGCACGCGGGTGGTCGTGATCTCCCCGGGGGCACGACCTCGCGACTCGTTGACCGCTGTGCCCGCGCGGCCGAACGGCGTCCTGCTCGTCGTGGACCAGTGCGAGGAGGTCCTGTCGCTCTGCGCGGACAGGGACGAGCAGGGCGCGTTCTTCGCCGCACTTGCAGCCCATGCGGAGACGGGCGGGCTGGTGCTCGCCCTCCGTGCGGACCGCCTCGGTGAGCTGGCGAGCTTCCCGGCCGCCACCCGGCTCGTCGAGCGCGGGCTCTACCTCCTCAACCCGATGGCCGAGGGGGACCTCCGCGCCGCGATCGAGGCGCCGGCCCGCCAGGCGGGGCTGCGGATCGAGCCCGGCCTGGTGGAGCTGCTGATCGCCGAGGTCGGCGGAGAGCCAGGGGCCCTTCCGCTGCTCTCGCACGTGCTTCGGGAGACGTGGGTCCGCCGGGAGGGCGCGCTCCTGACCGTCGACGGTTACCGCGCCACCGGAGGCGTCCGGCACGCGGTCGCGGAGTCGGCGGAGTCGCTCTACGAACAGCTCCCGGTCGAGCACCGGCCGATGCTGCGCGACCTGCTGCTGCGGCTGGTCAGCCCCAGCCCGGACGGCGAGCCGGTCCGCGCCCGCGTCCCCCGTCGCTTGGTGGCGACCGACGAGGCGCACGAGCGGCTCATCGAGTCCCTGGTCGGCGCGCGCCTCGTCACGGTGGACGAGGGCGTCCTGGAGCTCGCCCACGAGGCGGTCTCGAGAGCCTGGCCGCGGATGCGGGGCTGGCTCGACGAGGACACCGAGGGGCAGCGGATCCGCCGGCACCTCGCGGTCGCGGCGGACACCTGGTCGGCGATGGGCCGCCCGGACACCGAGCTCTACCGAGGAGTCCGGCTGGCGCGGGCTCTCGAGTGGCAGGCGCGTTCGGCGCCTGACCTGGTGCCGGCGGAGGAGGAGTTCCTCGCTGCGGGCCGGCGGCTCGCCGAGGTCGAGGAACGGACCGCGCTCCAACAGGCTCGCGACCAGAAGCGGGTGAACCGCCGGCTGCGCGGGCTGCTCGTCGGTTCGGCCGCCCTGCTCGTCGCCGCGCTGGTGGCCAGCGGGCTCGCGGTCCGGCAGGCAGACCGTGCGACCGAGGCCGGCCGGGTCGCCGACGCTCGTCGGGTGGCCGCCCAGGCACTCGTCATCGACCGGCCGGACGAGGCGCTGCAGCGTGCAGTCGCGGCGGTGTCGCTCGACAACTCGGTTGAGGCGCGGGCCGGGCTGCGGTCCGTGCTGGCGCGGGTGCCGGAGCTCGCGGCGTACTTCCCGGCACCGCGCGGCTGGATGGAGCTTCGCGGGGACGGCACGCAGCTGGCGATCATGGGAGACGACCAGCGGGTGACCGTCCTCGACACCAGCACCGGGGAGGAGCTCGGCTCCTATGACCCGAACCGGGCCGGCTGGCAGGGCCGCGTGGCCTGCGTCTGCCAGCCGCTGGCCTGGTCCGGAGACGGCGACCTGCTCGCTATCGGGGTGCTCAACGGCATCGGGCCGGCGGTGCGGCTGGTCGACACCTCGACGTACGACGAGGCACCCATCCGGCTCGGTGGACTGCCGAACGGCGACAGGGTGGCGTCCGACCTGGAGTTCAGCGCCGACGGCCGGATCCTGGCGGCGACGGTCGACGGTCCCGACACGGGGGACATCACCCCCGGCGGCATCGGCACAGCGTTCGTCTGGGACCTGGAGGACCCCTCGACCCCGAGAGCCACCATCCCGCTGATCGGCAGCGACCAGGCGCTGGCGCTCAGCGCCGACGGCTCCCGCCTCATCACCGTCCCGGACGACAACTGGGACACGCCGACCCGGCCGGGGACCATGTGGGACACGGTCACCGGACGCCGCATCCGGGGGTACCCCGACCTCGGCGTCCCACTGGCGCTCTCACCGGACGACTCGCTGCTGGCCTACGCCCACGGGCGTGACACGGTGCTCGTCTCCCCGACGACCGGTGAGGAGCAACGGAGGCTGAGCGGTCACCGTGAGCCGGTCGAGGACCTGGCATTCGACCCCGCCGGCGAGCAGCTGGTCACCGACGGCGACGGGACCGTCATCGTCTGGGGGATCGACGGGCGCGTGCGGCACCAGATCGAGCTCGACGCAGGCATGCTGGCGCTGGGCCCCCATGGGCGCGACCTCTACCTCCACACCGCGGACGGCGTCGATGTGGTCGACCTGGCGGGCACCCGCCGCTACCTCACCCAGACCAGCCGGCCCCACCGGAGGGTGTACGACCTCGGCGGGGTCAGCTTCTTCCCCTCCCCCGACGGCGAGGCCGTGGTGCAGGACTTCTACGAGCCGGAGGACCCGATCAACACCCGGCTGATCGAGCTCGACACCGGGCGCCGCACCGGCCTCGGCGACTTCGCGTGGGTCGGGACTGAGGACAAGGCGGTCTCCTGGCGCCCCGACAGCCGGCGAGTCGCGGCGGTGGACGGCTCGGGGCGCATCCGGGTCGTCGAGCGCCGGACCGGCCGGATCGTCGCGCGAGGAAGAGTGGACGCGGCCGACTTCGATGCCTGGGTGGAGTACACCTCGGACGGCCGCTCGCTGTTGGCGGGATCCGACCAGGGGCTCGTCGTGCTGGATGCCGCGACCTTGGACGAGGCGGGACCCCCGGTCCACTTCCCGGGCCGCAACGTCGCCTTCGCCGTCCCCGGCCCGGAGGACGGAACGGCCGTGGTCTTCCTGCGCGGTCGCGCCAGCAGCGCCTGGGACTTCACCGACGCCCACACCTGGGCGCTGGTGGACGTCCGCACCGGCGAGGTCCTCCGTGAGGGGCAGGTGGACACCTCGGTCGAGTCCGCCGCCGTGTCGCCCGACGGACGACGACTCGCCCTGGGCGGCCACCCCCTGGTGATCGTCGACCTCCGGTCGGGAGAGACGACCACGCCGACGGAGGGTGGACCGGAGGCCACGCAGTTCCACGTCCGCTGGGCGCCGGACGGCTCGAGAGTCGTCTCCACGGGCGACGGCCTGGTGCACGTCTGGGACGGGAAGACAGGGCAGCTGCTGGGCGACGTCGGCATCGGCACGGACGCCTCGGCCGTCTTCCTGGCGGACTCGCGCACCGTGTCGATCGTGGGCTGGGACGGGGCAACCTATCAATGGCAGACGTCCCTGCAGCACGCCCTTGACGTCGCCTGCCGCGTCGCCGGCGGTGGGTTGAGCCGCGAGGAGTGGGCCACCGTGCTTCCCGAGCAGCCCTACCAGGCGACCTGCGGCTGAGCGGGCCCTGCTGAGCTCACCCCACCAGGTCGCGGACCACCGCGTCGGCGAGCAGCCGGCCGCGTCGGCTCAGCATGACGGCACCGGCCTCCTTCTCGATGAGCCCCGCGGAGCGCAGGTCGGGCAACCAGGCACGGCCCTCGTCGTCCAGCACGTCCAGCGGAAGCCCCTCGACCAGCCGGGTCTCGAGGAGGATCCGCTCGACCCGGCGGGTCTCGTCGTCGAGCAGCTCGCGGCCCTCGGCCGGGCTCTCGCCAGCCGCGATCCGGGCGGCGTAGGCAGCCGGGTGCCGGACGTTCCACCAGCGCACCCCGCCCACGTGGGAGTGCGCGCCGGGACCCACGCCCCACCAGTCGCCGCCCCGCCAGTACAGCAGGTTGTGCCGGCACCGGGCGGCCTCGTCGCGCGCCCAGTTCGAGAGCTCGTACCAGGCGAACCCTGCCTCGCTCAGCAGGTCGTCGGCGAGGAGGTACTTGTCGGCCAGGTCGTCGTCGTCGGGCGCGGGCAGCTGCCCTCGGCTCACCTGTCTCGCCAGCGCGGTCCCCTGCTCGACGATGAGGGCGTACGCCGACACGTGGTCCGGCCCGCAGGCGAGGGCGCGCTCCAGCGATGTCCGCCAGTCGTCGAGCGACTCCCCCGGCGTCCCGTAGATGAGGTCGAGGCTCACCTGGCCGAACCCGGCGGCGCGGGCGCCCTCGACTGCCCGGGGCACGCCCTCGGGGTCGTGGGTGCGGTCGAGGACCGCGAGAACCCGCCGCACCGAGGACTGCATACCGAACGAGATCCGGTTGAACCCACCTGCGCGGAGCCGCTCGAGATCGGCGGGGGTGACGCTGTCGGGGTTCGACTCCGTCGTCACCTCGGCGTCCGGGGCGAGGCCGAACTCGTCGCGGATCGCGTCGAGGACGCGGACCAGGTGGTCGGGCGGAAGCAGCGTCGGGGTGCCGCCGCCGAAGAAGACGGTGTCGACGGGACGGTCGACGTGGCCGAGGATCTTGCGGGCCAGCCTGACCTCGGCGACCGCCGCCTCGGCGTACGTCTCCTGTGAGGCTCCCGGCGGACCGCCGGCCGGGCCGAGCTCAGCGGCCGTGTAGGTGTTGAAGTCGCAGTAGCCGCACCGCACCGCGCAGAACGGGACGTGGACGTAGAAGCCGAGCCCCCGTTCCCCCGCCGACGCCGCTGCCTCGGGAGGCAGGGCACCGTCGGGCGGAGCGGGGTCACCGGGTGGTGGGGCAGAGGGCACCCGCCCATTATCCGCCTCGTGCCCAGCCCCGCCGCGGGGCCCGCCTCGTCC
>DASSBB010000038.1:0-23760 GCA_035699145.1 Marmoricola sp. | reverse complement strand
ACCCTGCAGCCGCGAGATGGCCTGGGCCACCTCGACGACCGCCTCCGCCGTCTGGGCCGGCGGGAGCGAGGCGACACAGACCACAGGCGTCGACGCGGGGTCGGTCGGGTCGATGCCCATCACCTGGTCGAGGACCTGGTGCACGCGGCCGGCGAACCAGTGCGCGAGGTTGCTCCGCTCGCTCACCGGGGTCCGCTCGATCGCTGCCATGCCCCCAACCTAGAGGCCACCTCCGACAGGTCTCGAACTGTTCGAGCGCCCTGTGGACATCGACTGAGATCCAGGACAAGTGCGTCGTACCTCGACCGGCACAGCGACGGTTGAAACCCGGGAGGAGTGACGGCTCGACGCAGCGAGCACCCCCGGCGGGAACAGATGAGAGTGCCCGGCGGTTCACCAGAAGTGCGACGTTCGCCCCATGCCCGACTTCGAGGCAGCCCCACGCGCCCTCACCCCCGGGCGGCTCGGCATCGGCCCGGCACTCGTGCGGTAGAGTCGGCGGCCGGGCACAGCGTCGTGCACGGCCTCCCCGAACGACGCTGACACGGGTGGGCGGACCCCCTCGACCGACCACGTGAGGAACCGAGACGTGAGCAAGCCCGTCGTACTCATCGCCGAAGAGCTGAGCCCCGCAACGCTGGATGCGCTCGGGCCGGACTTCGAGATCCGCAGCTGCAACGGCGCGGACCGCACGGAGCTGCTCGATGCCCTCGGCGACGCGGACGCGGTCCTGGTGCGCTCGGCGACGAAGGTCGACGCCGAGGCGCTCGCCGCGGCTCCGCGGCTCAAGGTCGTCGCGCGCGCCGGGGTGGGGCTCGACAACGTCGACGTGAAGGCGGCGACGCAGAACGGCGTCATGGTCGTCAACGCGCCGACCTCCAACATCGTCTCGGCCGCGGAGCTCGCGGTCGCGCTCATGCTGGCCGCGGCCCGCCACGTCGCGCCGGCCAACGCCGCGCTGAGGAACCGCGAGTGGAAGCGGAGCAAGTACACCGGCATCGAGCTCTACGAGAAGACCGTCGGCATCGTCGGTCTCGGCCGCATCGGCGTGCTCGTCGCCCAGCGGCTCAGCGCCTTCGGCATGAAGGTGATCGCCTACGACCCCTACGTGCAGGCCGGCCGCGCCGCCCAGATGGGGGTCCGGCTGGTCGGGCTCGACGAGCTGCTGGCCGAGTCGGACTTCATGTCGGTGCACCTGCCGAAGACTCCTGAGACCGTCGGGCTGATCGGCGAGGACGAGCTGGCGAAGGTCAAGCCGTCGCTGGTGCTGGTCAACGCGGCGCGCGGCGGGATCGTCGACGAGCAGGCGCTCTACAACGCCGCCAAGGAGGGCCGCATCGCGGCCGCCGGCGTCGACGTCTTCGCCAAGGAGCCCTGCACCGACAGCCCCCTGTTCGAGCTCGAGAACGTCGTCGCGACGCCGCACCTCGGCGCCTCCACCGACGAGGCCCAGGAGAAGGCGGGCATCGCGGTGGCCCGCTCCGTGCGCCTGGCGCTCAGCGGCGAGCTGGTCCCCGACGCGGTCAACGTGCAGGGCGGGCTGATCGCCGAGGACGTGCGCCCGGGCATCCCGCTCACCGAGAAGCTCGGCCGGATCTTCACCGCGCTCGCCGGCGAGGTCGCCCAGCAGGTCGACGTCGAGGTGCGGGGCGAGATCACCCAGCACGACGTCAAGGTGCTCGAGCTCGCGGCGCTCAAGGGCATCTTCACCGACATCGTGGAGGAGTCGGTGTCCTACGTGAACGCGCCGCTGCTCGCCGCCGAGCGGGGGGTCGCGGTGCGGCTCGTGACCGAGAGCGAGAGCCCGGACCACCGCAACCTGATCACGATCCGCGGCACCCTGGCCGACGGCAGCCAGGTCTCCGTCAGCGGCACCCTCATCGGGCTCACCCAGCGCGAGCGGCTGGTCGAGGTCGACGGCTACGACGTCGACATCGAGCCCACCGACCACCTCGCGTTCTTCCGCTACGAGGACCGGCCGGGGATGGTCGGCACCGTCGGCGGGGTCCTCGGCCACGCCGGCGTCAACATCGCCGGCATGCAGGTCTGCCGCGACCACCAGGGTGGTCATGCCCTTGTCGCGCTGTCGGTCGACGACGCGATCCCGGTGGGCGCGCTCGAGGAGATCCGGACGTCGATCAACGCGGTCGAGGTGCGGGCGGTCGACCTGACCGAGCAGTCCGCCCCCGCCGAGTAAGCCGCCGGACCGTCACTCGTTCCGCCTTCACAGGCCCCGGTCAGGTGACCAGCGCGGTGGCCGGGCGAGCCGTTCGCGACGTGCGCCGGCGGGGGAGTCCCGCCCACGCGGCTGCGATCCGGCCGATCGCCTCGGTCATCGTCTCCGGCGCCTGGGTGAACGGCAGCCGCAGGTAGCGCTCGAGCCCGCCCTCCGGGGCGAAGAGCGGTCCTGGCGCCAGCTGTACGCCGTGGTCCCTGGCAGCGTTCGACAGCGCCGACGAGACAGGCCCCGGCAGCTCGCACCACAGGCTGAGGCCGCCGGCGGGCATCCGGAACCGCCACGACGGGAGCTCGGTGGCCAGCGCGGAGACCAGGGCCGCCCTGGAGGCGGCGAGCTGCTCGCGCCGCACCGGGAAGAGCTCCTCGCGCCGGGCCATCAGCTGCACCAGTGCCAGCTGCTCGAGGACCGGGGCGCCCAGGTCGAGGCTCAGCCGGGCCGCGATCACCTCGGCCATCCGTCGCTGTGGCACGCGTATCCAGCCGATCCGCAGACCACCCCAGTAGGCCTTGCTCGCCGACCCGAGCGTCACGGTGTCCGGTGCGTGTGCCGCGAAGGGTAGTGGCGTCGGCGCGTCGTCCATGGCTGTCTCGACCATCGTCTCGTCGACGACGACCAACGTGCGCGCCCGCCGCAGAGCGGCCGCGAGCCGCTCCCGCTCGAGGTCGGCCATGAGGAGCCCGGTCGGGTTGTGGAAGTCCGGCATGAGGTACGCCGACCGGGGTCGCACCTGCTTGACGGTGTCGACGAGGCTCGAGGTGGCCCAGCCGGTCTGGTCGATGTCGGCACCCACCACCCGGGCGCCGCTGCCGCGGAGGGTCGCGATCGCGTTGGGGTAGGTGGGGCTCTCCATGAGCACCCGGTCACCGGGGCCGACGAAGGCGCGGGCGACGATCGCCAGCGCGGACAGGGCACCCGAGGTCACGAGCACCTGGTCCGGCGTCGTGGGCAGCCCTCGCTCGTCGTACCGGCGGGCGATCGCCTCGCGCAGCGCGGGAACACCCGACGGGAAGTAGCCGTACTCGGGCAGCTGGCCGGCGAGCTCCTCGAGCGCCACCTCGTACGCAGCGCCGACGCCGTGGGGGGCCATCGGCGCGGCACAGGTGAGGTTGATCGTCCCCGCGCCGCCCGGCCCCGGGTCGAGCAGCATGTCGCTCACGGCGGTCGTCGGAGGCAGCTGGACGACGCTGCCGGACCCCTGCCGGGAGACGAGGAGCCCCTGGTCCCTGAGGTGCGCGTAGGCACGCGTCACGGTGGTCCGGCTGACGCCGAGCGCGACGGTCAGCTCCCGCTCGCTCGGCAGCCGGGTGCCGGGCGGGATGCGCCGATCGGTGACGAGGAGGCGCACGCCGTCGGCGATCGAGAGGTACGCCGGCGCCTGCTCGGCGGCGGGTCCGAGCAGTGCCGCGAGTCGGGCGGATGAGACACGTCGCTCCATGAGGCCACTGTCTCACAATTGGCTATTAGAGGCGAGGCCAGTTGGCTGGAGACTTGGGTCGTGAACCTTCTCGCCGATCTCACCCCAGGGCAACAGCTGCGCGCTCCACGGCTGCCGCGCCGACTCGTCCAGCTCCTGCTCGGCCTCTGGCTGTACGGCGCCAGCATGGCCATGATGGTGGAGTCGCAGCTCGGCCTCGACCCGTGGGACGTCTTCCATGAGGGCGTCTCCGGCGGACTGCCGCTCACGTTCGGCAGCGTGGTGATCCTCACCGGGGTCGGCGTGCTGCTGCTGTGGCTGCCGTTGCGACAGACGCCCGGCCTGGGCACCGTTGCCAATGTCGTGGTCATCGGGGTGGCGAGCGACGTCACGCTCGGTCTCCTCGAGCGGCCGGACGGCCTGGCGGCCCGGTCGGTCCTGCTTGTCGCCGGCGTCGTGCTGAACGGGCTCGCCGGCGCTCTCTACATCGGCGCCCAGCTGGGGCCCGGTCCGCGCGACGGGCTGATGACCGGGCTGGTCCGGCGGACCGGGTGGTCGGTTCGGCGGGTCCGGACCTCCCTCGAGGTCACCGTCCTGGCGCTCGGCTTCGTCCTCGGCGGCACCGTGGGGCTGGGCACGGTGCTCTACGCGGTGGCGATCGGCCCGCTCCTCCAGCTGTTCCTGCCGCGCGCCGTCGTACCCCTCGAGGCCGCCGCGTCGCAACGGCTGCCCGCATGGCTCAGCGCCGGGTCGCGATGAGCGCGGCGGTGTCCGGCGCGACGAGGATCTCCACGGTGGTGAACCGCTCGTCGATCAGCCACCGCTCGCGGAGGACGTCGACCCGCCCGCCGTCCACCGGCGGCCAGGACGCGCAGGGGGTGAAGTCGTCGAGCACCACCATGCCGCCGGGCTCGACGAGGTCGACGACCGTGTCGGGGCCGCTCGCGTCCGGTTCACGGGAGTCGAGGAAGAGCAGCGAGAACGGGCCGCGGTCGCTGAGGATCGACCAGTCGGCCGCGACCACCTCGACGCGCTCGTCGTCGGAGAAGATCTCGGCGGCGGCGCCGGCCAGGTCGGGATCCACCTCGGCGCTGATGATCCGGGTGTCGTCACGCACTCCGCTGCGGAGCCACGCCGTCCCGACGCCGCACCCGGTGCCGAACTCCGCCATCGTGCCGCTCCGCGTGGCCGCCAGCGCCGCGAGCAGGCGCCCGGTCTCGTTGCGGCAGAACGAGACGTAGCCGCGCCGTCGGGACACGTCGAAGGCCTTGGAGACGACGGCGGGAAGCTCCGGTGGTGCGCTCATCGGCAGAGTCTCGCACCCGCTGCGGCGCCGGCCGCCGATCGGGACGTCGTCTCACTTCGTGAGAAGTCTTCGGAAAGGCCGTGTACGACGGGCGCGTGGCTCTCTATGGTGGAGCCACCATGTCGCACGTCTTCGTCGTACTCATCAGCCGCCGTGGCGGGGCCCGTTAGGTAGGGCCACCTCGCCACGGTGTCTGGCGTTGCCTCTGGCCCTACGACCCACCGCGGCGAGCACGACGAGCTTCTCCGAGATCTCGCGTTCCCCGCGGACCACCGCCGTAGAGCAGAGATCCTGAGGAGAACGACCATGTACGACTTCTACCCCGAGTGGGGCCCGGCGCGTCACCGCGACCAGGACGAGCCGCAGCCGGCCGTCCGCCGTCCCCGCTACTGGCGGGCCCCGGCGATGGCCGGGGCACCCGACCCGCGAGACGCTGCCTGGGACCGGCCGGACGACAACTAGGCTCCGGGCCCATGACCCAGACCCACCGCCTCGCCGTCATCCCGGGTGACGGCATCGGGCCGGAGGTCACCGACGAGGCACTCAAGGTGCTCGAGGTGGCCGCCCCGTCCGACGTGAAGATCGAGTCGAACCGCTACGACCTCGGCGCCGAGCGCTACCTCGCCACCGGTGAGGTGCTGCCCGACCCGGTGCTCGAGGAGCTCCGCGGCCACGACGCGATCCTTCTCGGCGCGGTGGGCGGCAAGCCCGGCGACCCCAGCCTGCCTCCGGGGCTCCTGGAGCGGGGGCTGCTCCTCCGGCTGCGCTTCGAGCTCGACCACTACGTGAACCTGCGCCCCTCCCGGATCTTCCCCGGCGTCACCTCGCCGTTGGCGGACCCGGGCGACGTCGACTTCGTCGTCGTCCGCGAGGGCACCGAGGGCCCCTACACGGGCAACGGTGGCGCGCTCCGGGTCGGCACACCGGCCGAGGTCGCGACCGAGGTGAGCGTCAACACCGCCTTCGGTGTGGAGCGCGTCGTCCGCGACGCCTTCGCCCGGGCGGCCCGGCGACCCCGGCAGAAGCTCACGCTGGTCCACAAGACCAACGTGCTCGTGCACGCCGGCGCCGTGTGGTCCCGCCTCGTGGCCGAGGTGGGTCAGGAGTTCCCCGACGTCACCGTGGACTACCTCCACATCGACGCCGCGACGATCTTCATGACCACGGACCCGGCGCGGTTCGACGTGATCGTCACCGACAACCTCTTCGGCGACATCATCACCGACCTCGCGGCCGCGATCACCGGTGGCATCGGGCTCGCCGCGAGCGGCAACGTCAACCCGGACCGCACCGCACCCAGCATGTTCGAGCCGGTCCACGGCTCGGCCCCCGACATCGCCGGGCAGCAGAAGGCCGACCCCACGGCAGCGATCCTGTCCGGGGCCCTGCTCCTCGACCACCTCGGGCTCGACGACGCCGCCCGGCGGGTCGAGGACGCGGTCCTCGCCGACCTCGCGGACCGGCCGGCCGCCCCCCGCCGTACCTCCGAGGTCGGCGACGCGATCGCCGCCCGCGTCGCGGGGTAGCGGCTCCAGTTTCCCATGGTATGCAGGAGAATTGATGCTCCCCACGGGTTGCAGCCCATGGGAAGCACCAGTTTCCCGTGGGGAGTGTCGAGCCGGTGGGCCTCGCCACGTCACCGGCGGACAAAGGCGTACGGCGGGCCAAGCGCTCGATCTGAAGGCGGCTCGGGGACGGCCGACGACGAGACAGCCATTGCGGCGCCTCCGGGTCAGACTTCCCATGGAAAACTGGTGCTCCCCACGGGTTACAGCCCATGGGAGGCACCAGTTCTCCTGCATACCGTGGTAATCCGACCACCCCGTCGCTGACGACCCGACCGCAGAAGGAAGTACCGTGCCACCCATGAGCGTGCTCGACATCAAGGTGACCTCCAACCCCGACCCGGTCGGCGACGACCGGCTGACCGAGATCCTGGCGAACCCGGGCTTCGGGACCAGCTTCACCGACCACATGTACACCGTCGAGTGGACCCCCGAGCAGGGGTGGCACGACGCCCGGATCACGGCGTACGGCCCGATCACGATGGACCCCGCCTGCGCGGTGCTCCACTACGCGCAGGAGATCTTCGAGGGGCTCAAGGCCTACCGCCGCGCGGACGGGTCGGTGTGGACGTTCCGGCCGGAGCTGAACGCCGCGCGGATGCAGCGGTCCGCACGCCGACTCGCGCTGCCTGAGCTCCCGGTCGAGGCCTTCATCGAGAGCGTCGACGCGCTGGTGAAGGTCGACGAGCGGTGGGTTCCCGAGGCGGCGGGCGAGAAGAGCCTCTACCTGCGGCCGTTCATGTTCGCCTCCGAGACGTTCCTCGGCGTGCGCCCGGCGAAGCACGTCAGCTACCTGGTGATCGCCTCCCCGGCCGGCGCCTACTTCCCCGGCGGCATCAAGCCGGTCTCGATCCTGGTCAGCGAGCACTACACGCGCGCCGCGGTCGGCGGCATGGGGGCGGCGAAGACGGGCGGCAACTACGCCAGCTCGCTCGCACCCCAGCAGGAGGCGATCCACCGGGGGTTCGACCAGGTGGTCTTCCTCGACGCGATCGAGCGGAGGTACGTCGAGGAGCTCGGCGGCATGAACCTCTACTTCGTCCACGACGACGGCACGATGGTCACCCCGGAGCTCACCGGCACGATCCTCGAGGGGGTCACCCGCGGCTCGATCATGGAGCTCGCCGGCGCGCTGGGCCACAAGGTCGAGGAGCGCCGCTTCTCCATCGACGAGTGGCGTGACGGCGTCACCTCCGGCCGGATCACCGAGGTCTTCGCCTGCGGCACCGCCGCGGTCGTCACCCCGATCGGCCGGCTCGCGTGGAGCGACGGCGAGGTCGACTCCTCGGTCGACGGGGAGGCCGGGCCGGTCACGCAGGGGATCCGGCAGGCGCTCGTCGACCTCCAGTACGGCCGCGCCGAGGACACGTTCGGCTGGATGCACCGCGTCCTCTGAGGGCGGGAACCGATGACGTCGCTCCACGCGCGGCCGCCGGACATCGGTGGCTACCGGCTGCTGCGGCGGATCGGCGAGGGCGGCATGGGGGTCGTCCACCTCGCCGAGGACCGGGACGGTCGCCAGGTGGCGCTCAAGGTGCTGCGGCCGCACGTCGTGGGCGACGAGGAGGGGCGGCAGCGGCTCGCCCGCGAGGTGGCGTCGCTGCGCAAGGTCCAGAGCCCCCACGTCGCCGAGGTGCTCGACGCCGACCCGTGGGGCGAGACGCCGTACGTCGTCACCCGGCTCGTGCGCGGTCGGTCCCTCCACGACCTGGTCAGGGAGCACGGTCCGTTCCACCCCACTGGGGTGCACCACGTCGCCCGGCTGCTGCTCATCGCGGTCCGGGACGTCCACTCGGCCGACGTGCTCCACCGCGACCTCAAGCCGACCAACGTCGTCATGGCCGGCCGCGACCCGGTGCTCATCGACTTCGGGCTCGCACGGCTCGCCGACGACCCGCGGCTCACCATGACCGGCTGGCTGCTCGGCACCCCGGGGTACCTCGCCCCCGAGACGCTCTTCGGCGACCCCGCTACCCCGGCCACCGACGTCCACGGGTGGGCGGCCACGGTCGCGTACGCCGCGCAGGGCGAGCCGCCCTACGGCCGCGGCCACACGATGGCGGTGCTGGAGCGGACCCGTCGTGGCGAGGCGTCGTTGGGCGGGGTGCCCGCACCGCT
Source organism: Marmoricola sp. (assembly GCA_035699145.1). Lineage (GTDB taxonomy): Bacteria > Actinomycetota > Actinomycetes > Propionibacteriales > Nocardioidaceae > Marmoricola_A. The sequence continues at coordinate 15,118 of DASSBB010000038.1, read as the reverse complement.
GCTTGCACTGCTGCGGGCGTGCCTCGCCGTCGAGCCGCTGGACCGGCCGACCGTCGCCGAGGCGATGGCCGCGCTCGACGCGCCGGCGACCGCCGCCCTGCGGACCTCCCGGGCGGCAGCCGCCGCCGAGCCCGCGACGCGTCCCTACACGGTCGTCGCGCCCGTTCCGCCGCCACCTCTTCGGCTCGCCCCGACTCCTCTGGCAGTCCCTCCCGGTCCTCGAGCCGCACCCACCCCGTCGTACCCGGCGCCCGCTGGTCGCCCGGACGGCGGTGCCCGGCTCCGGCGTACCGCTGCTCTCCTCGCCCTCCTGGCCGGGGTCGCGGTGGCGACCCGCGCGGCGCCGTACCTCACGCTGTTCACCGTCGCGCTCGGTGTGCTGGTCCTGCGCGGCGTCTCGCGCACGCAGGAGGCGTCCTGGCGACGCCGCTACACCCGCGGCCCACGCTGGTCCGACGGCCCGCGGTCGGTGGTCGGCTACCCCTGGCACCTGCTGGCCGGGGCGGCCGGAACGGTGGTCAACGTCACCTTCGCCGCCGGGCTCGCGGCGACGACGACGGTCGGGATGCTCGTGCTCGGCTCCACCGGCCCGGAGGCGCTCACCGTCGGTGGCGCGGTCGGCGGCTGGTCGACCTGGTGGGGTCCCGGCTCCCGCCGGGTCCGGCAGCCGCTCGGGTGGGCGACGGGCGTGCTGACGCGGGGGACCGTCGTCGGCTGGTGCGCCGTGGGGATGCTCGCACTGGCCGTGGCTGCGCTGTGGCTGGTCACCGACGGTGTCTCGTGGGCGCCGGCGTCCGGGCCGCCGTGGCAGGAGCTGAGGGACGCGCTCCGGGCGGCGTTCCCGTCCGGCCTCTGACCGGTCCTCAGACGACGCTCCGAGGAATCGGCGGGGTCTGTCAGACTCGACGAGGCCTCCGGGCCGCACTGCCCCAGCCTTTCCCAGCAAGGACCGAACCGGTGAGCGACGACTTCCACGTCTACGACACGACGCTGCGCGACGGCGCCCAGCAGGAGGGGCTCAACCTCTCCGTCCTCGACAAGCTGCACATCGCGCGGCACATCGACGACCTCGGGGTCGGTTTCATCGAGGGCGGCTGGCCAGGCGCCAACCCCAGGGACACGGAGTTCTTCCGACGCGCGCAGGAGGAGCTGTCGCTGCGCCACGCCGAGCTGGCCGCCTTCGGCGCCACCCGCCGGGCCGGGGTCGCGGCCGCCGACGACCCACTGGTCGCCGCGCTCCGGGACAGCGGGGCCTCCGTGGTCACCCTGGTGGCGAAGACCCACGACCGGCACGTCGAGCTGGCGCTGCGGACGACGCTGGAGGAGAACCTCGCGATGATCCGCGACACCGTGGCGCACCTGCGCTCGGGAGGTCAACGGGTCTTCCTGGACGCCGAGCACTTCTTCGACGGCTACCGGGCGAACCGGTCCTACGCGCTCGAGGCGCTGCGGGTCGCCGCGGAGGCCGGCGCCGAGGTGGTCGCCCTGTGCGACACCAACGGCGGCATGCTGCCCGGTTGGGTGGCCGAGGTCGTCGACGACGTCATCTCGACCACCGGCGTGCGCGTGGGGATCCACTGCCACAACGACACTGGCTGCGCGGTCGCCAACTCGCTCGCGGCGGTCGAGGCGGGGGCGACCCATGTGCAGGGGACCCTCAACGGCTACGGCGAGCGGACCGGCAACGCCGACCTGGTCTCGGTGGTGGCCAACCTGGAGCTGAAGCTCGACCGTGCGGTGCTGCCGAGCGGGAGCCTGCGGGAGGCGACCCGGATCGCGCACGCGGTGGCGGACGTGACGAACGTGCCGCCCGCGGCGCGGCAGCCGTACGTCGGCGTCAGCGCCTTCGCGCACAAGGCCGGGTTGCACGCCTCGGCGATCAAGGTCGACCCGAACCTCTACCAGCACATGGATCCAGCCCTCGTCGGCAACGACATGCGGCTGCTCGTCTCCGACATGGCGGGCCGGGCGAGCATCGAGCTGAAGGGCGCCGAGCTCGGCTTCGACCTCTCCCGGGACAAGGAGCTGGTCACCCGGGTCACCGCGCGCGTGAAGTCGCTGGAGTCCCGGGGCTACACCTTCGAGGCCGCGGACGCCTCCTTCGAGCTGCTCCTGGTGGAGGAGGTCGAGGGGGCGCGTCCGTCGTACTTCGACGTCGAGACGTGGCGCGTCATCACCGACTCCAACCCCGGCGCCGAGGCGCTCTCGGAGGCGACCGTGAAGCTTCGCGCCGGCGGGTCCCGGATCGTCACCGTGGGTGAGGGCAACGGCCCGGTCAACGCCCTGGACCAGGCGCTGCGGGAGGCGATCGTCCAGGCCTACCCCGAGGTGGCGAAGCTCGAGCTGATCGACTACAAGGTACGGATCCTCGACCAGGGCCACGGCACCGACGCCGTCACCCGGGTCCTCATCGAGACCACCGACGGTGCGTCGTCCTGGGTCACCGTCGGTGTAGGCGCCAACGTCATCGAGGCGTCCTGGGACGCCCTGCTCGACGGCGTCACCTTCGGGCTCCGCCGCCACGGCCAGCGGCCGCTCTGACGCGAGGCTGACCAGCACGGAGGGCGGCTCGACCCAGCACGGAGGGCGGCTCGACTCAGCACGGAGGGCGGCTCGACCCAGCACGGAGGGCGGCTCGGCGTTGGCTTCCTCAGCGGACGGCGCGGCGGATCGCCTCGGCGACGACCCGGACGGCTGCCGTCTCCAGGACGACCTGGTCCTCCTCGCGCTCGCCGGTGCTCACCGTGAACACCGCGTCGCCGTCGAGGCTGGTGTGCACCGGGCGGATGGCCCGGGCGAGCCCGTCGTGGGCGACGACCGCGAGCCGGTGCGCCTGCGCCCGGGTCAGCGAGACATCCGTCGCGACGACGACCAGCGTGGTGTTGCCGGAGGGCAGGGGACGGGCCGGCATCCCCTCGACGAGCAGCCGATCCTCGACCCCCGTCGGGAGGGCGCCGGCGAGCACGGTCCCGTCCTCCGCGACGACGTCCCCCACGGCGTTGACCGCCGCGACCGCCCCCACGACCCCGCCCCCGGGAAGGCCGATCGACGCGGAGCCGATCCCGCCGGCCGAGGCGTCCTCCGGGCCGAGCAGCTTGCCGACCGTCGCGCCCGTTCCGGCCCCGAAGGGGCCGCTGCCGCAGGGGCTGCCCGGCTCCGCGTCGACGCACGCCGCGTGCCCGGCGGCCGCGTCCGGGTGGGCGTCGGCCGAGCCGGCCCCCAGGTCGTAGAGCACCGCGGCAGGCACGATCGGCACCCGCGCATCCATCGTCTCGACGCCGACCCCGCGCTCGGCCAGGTAGGTCATCACCCCGTCGGCTGCGGCCAGCCCGAACGCCGACCCGCCGGTGAGCAGGATCGCGTGCACGCGTTCGACGGTCCGCCCCGGCTGGAGCAGGTCGGTCTCCCGGGTGCCGGGCGCGGCACCGCGTACGTCGACGGAGGCGATCGCGCCCTCCTCGGGCAGGAGCACGACGGTGCAGCCGGTGAGCCCCACGGAGTCCGTCCAGTGGCCGACCCGGATGCCCGGCACGTCGGTGATGTCGGTGAGGGTCACCTCGTCAGGCTAGCCCCGGCTCGGACCTCCCGATCCCTGATGGCCTTTCAGTCACCGGGTGACTGAAAGGCCACAGGGGTCGAGGTCAGCGGCGGGTCGAGGAGACCAGGTGGCCGAAGGCGACGAGCCGGTCGTCGGTGTGGAAGAGCTCCGCGCAGGTGACGAGCGTGAGGAGCCGTGGGTGTCCGGACGGACGAGCCGCCACGTCCGCCGGTGGCTCGGGACGGGCGTCGGCGACCCAGGTGTCGGTGAACGGTACGACGAGGTCGGCTCCGCCGGTGTCCAGGACATAGGTGTCCACCCGGTCGGCCTGCTCGATCACGACCCGGTCGCCGGGGACCAGCTCGGGCATCCGGCGCAGCGGCTCTCCGTGGGTGACCCGGTGACCGGCGAGCACGAGGTTCCCCCGTCCGCCGGGACGAGCGGTGCCCTCCAGACGGCCGAGGCCACCGGAGGCGAGCGTGTCCGGCGTGGTGCCCTCGACGAGCGGCACCTGGAACTCCGCGCCGAACCGAGGGATCCGCACCACGGCGAACGCGGTCGAGGAGCCGGAGACCACGGTGGGCTCCTCAGCGGCCCAGCCGGTGCGCAGCCCGGTGACCAGCTCCTCGGCCCGGTGCTGGGCGACCCACGTCGTCCCGAGCAGCTGCCAGCCGACGTACCCCAGCAGGCCGAGGCCCACCGCGACGAGGGTGGCGCCGATCCAGCGCGCCGCCCTCGTCCGCCGACCGTGGCTCACCTGGACCCGGCGCGACGCCTGCTGGCCAGGAGCACCCCGGTCCCGCCGGCCACGGAGAGCAGCCCGGCGGCGAGCAGCGACCCCGCGGGGCCACCGGTCTCGGGAAGCCCGTCCACGGTCGCGTCGGCCGGCTCCGAGTCGGTCGGCTCGGGGGCGGTCGGCTCGGCGGCGGTCACGGTGTCCACCGGAGTGGCAGCCGAGTCCGCCGGGGACGTCACCGCCGAGACCAGGCAGCCGTCGAGGGTGCATCCGCGTGCGGTCGCCTCGATCTCGATGCTCTGACGCTGGGCGTCCTCGGCGGTCACCGTGTACTCCGCCTCGCAGGTCGTCGTGGCACCCGGCGCGAGCGTGGTCGTGTCGCACCGGACGGCCACCCCGGCCGCCTCGAGCACCGGGATGGCGAGCCCCACGTCGGTGAGCATGACCGTCCCGGTGTTGACCACGCGGAAGGTGTAGCGGATCCGCTCACCGGCGTCGGCCCGGTCGTCGCCGTCGGTGTCGACCAGGAGCTGGCTCATGGTGAGCGAGAGCCCGGTGCGGACGTCGGCGTCGAGCGAGGTGGTGTCCTCGGCGGTGACCGGTCCGGACCCGCCGCCGGGGATCCGGGTCGCGGTGCCGGTGGCGGTCGCGGTCGTCCGGACGCCGCCGTCCTCCATGTCCGCCGGCGTGACGACGTACACCTCGTCTGCGGCGCACTCGGTGCTCGCGCCCGGCGCCAGCTCCACGTCGGTGCAGGTCACCGGGCCGGCCACGGTGTCGGCGACCGTGACGGCGGAGAGCGGCACGTCGCCGCTGCTCGCGACGGTGTAGGAGTACTGCACCCGCTCCCCGGCGTCCACGAGGCCGTCGGTGTCCGAGTCGTCGTGGTGCGCGTGCGCCGCGACGGTGATCGCCGGGTGCGGCATCTGCACCGGGGTGGTGGAGGCCACGGCGTTGGTGGTGAGCTCCGCGCCGTCGGGGTCGACCGCGACGGCGTGGACCGACTCGGCGACCTGGCCGGCAACCTCGTCGGCGCCGTTCACGACGTACTCCGCGACGCACTCCGTCGTCGCCTCGACCGCAAGCGTGGTGGCGTCGCACGCGACCGTCCCGGCGACCGAGCCGACCACGGCGACCCCGGTCACGGGGACGTTGCCGTCGTTGGTGACGGTGTAGCGGAACCGGATGTGGTCACCCGCGTCGGTGAACCCGGTGCCGCTCGTGTCGGTCAGCACCGGCTCGTGGCCGGTGAGGGTCACCTGCGGCGCCGGGGTCACGACGTCGGTGGACTCCGTGTCCGAGGCGAGCACCGGGCTGCCGTCGGGGGTCTCGGCCGAGGCCTTCACCGAGTCGGAGACCGCACCGGCGGCCTCGTCGTCCTCGGTGACCACGGAGTCCGCGGCCGGCCGGCACTCGGTGGACGCGCCCGGCGCCAGGGTCGTGGCGTCACAGGCAACCGTCCCGGACCGCGAGCTGGTCACGGCCACGGAGCCCAGCGTCACGTTGCCCTCGTTGGTGACCGTGTAGGTCGGCGCGAGCGTGTCACCGGCGTCGGTGATGCCGCTGTGGTTCACGTCCTCGACGTCGGTGGAGGTCGAGACGACGAGCCGCGGGTCGGCGGCGGTCACGGTGAGCACCTGGGCAGCCGGGGCCGACGTGGCGACGCGGTCCGGAGCCGTCGCGGACGCCGTGGCGCTCGCGTCCACCGTGCCGGCGGTCTCGTCCGCCGTGGTCACGACGTACGCCGCGGTGGCGCACTCGGTCTTGTCGCCGGGGGAGAGCGGCGTGGCCGGGCAGGTCACCGGACCCACGCCGGCCGTCGTGACCTCGACGTCCTGGAGCGTCGTGTTGCCGGTGTTGGTGACCAGGTAGGTCGCCGCCACGGTGTCGCCGGCGTCGAGCAGGCCGTCGCGGTTGCTGTCGCGCGTGGTCGTGTCGGGCCGGACCGTGAGGGCCGAGCTCCGGTCGATGCTCACCGTGAGGGCGTCGGTCGCCGTGACGGTCGGGAGCCCCTCGGTGGTGGGGACGCCGGTCGCCGTGGCGGGACCGCCGAGGCCGCCCGCGTCGACATCCCCCTGGCGGATGACGTACGGCGCCGTGGTGCACGTCACGGACGTGTCACGCGCGAGCACGGTCGACGGGCAGGTGACCGGGCCGAACCCGGGGTCGTCGACGGTCACGTCGACCGGCGCCGTCCCGGTGTTCGTCACGACGTAGCCGAAGGTGACGGTCGAGCCCGGGGTGTCACCGGTCTGCTCCTCGACGCGCTTGTCGAGGGTGATCGCCGGGAGCTGCGCGGAGCTGGTGAAGGTGCACATCGCCGAGACGCCCACGGCGCCGCGGGCGGGCATCGTGAAGGAGCCGGTGCTTCCGGTGCCGCCGGCGATGACCGAGCCGTCGTTCTGGTCGGTGCAGCTCCAGGCGGACTGGTACTCCGGCTCGGTGGTGCCGGGGCCGCTCTGGCTGACGGTGTACTCCTTGCCCGCGAGGGCGAAGACGGGTCCCGCGGCCTCCGCGGGGTTGTCCTGGTCGCCGGCCTCGGTGCCGCTGGTGGTGCCGGTGTTGCCCGAGGCGATCCCGCCGCCGGTCACGGTGACCGTGGTCTGGTCGGCCGGGGAGACCCGCCCGTCCGGGAAGCTGCCCTGGACGGTGATCGTCGTCGGCGAGGCGCAGGAGGCGAGGTCGACCGCACCCGCGGAACCCAGCGACATGGGGAAGGTGGCCTCGACGCCGCCCGAGCTCGGGTTCACCTTGAACAGCGTGCTCGTGCTGCTGAGGTAGAGGTAGCCGCTGCCGGCGAACGCGATGCCGTTGATGGCGGCGGCGTCCGTTCCCTCGGTGATCCGGGTGATCTCCTTGCCGGTGATCGAGATGGCGGAGCCGGACGTCGGGATCGGCTGGTCGATCGAGCTCACGACATTGTCGCCCGCCGTGCCCACCACGGTGTAGAGCCGCCCGCGCCGGTCGAAGGTCCAGTCGCCGTTGCCGCCGTTGGGGGCCGGGACGGCTCCCTGGGCGACCAGCCCCATGGAGCTGTTGGTCCGGGTGTTGAACCCGTAGACCTCGAGTATCTTCGCGGTGCTGTCGTAGCCGCCGTAGTAGTAGTGCCCGTTGAGCGGGTTGACCGCCCCATGGGTCACCGCGGCGCCGTCGACACCGGCGCCGAGCGCCGTCGTCGTCCCGGTCGTCCGGTCGTGCACGTAGACGGTCCGGCCCGTTCCCGTGTCGCCCGGCTGCACCGTGAAGGCCTTCGTCCCGTCGGCACTGATCCCGAGCCCGTTGGCCGCCTTGGTGCCGGAGACAGCGAAGGACGCGACGGACGCGAGGCCACCGGAGGCGGGATCGACCTTGGCCAGCGTCGGCGGCGTGTCGTTGACGACGGCGTAGACGGCCGAGCAGTCGAGCGCCTCTGCCGCCTGTGCCGCCGGAACCTGCCCGACGACGACGCCCAGGCTGGCGATCGAGAGTGCGGTGACCGCGCGGAGGAGACGAGCGGGCAGCGCGGGCTTGTCGGCAGTCGGCATGCATGTCGTTTCGGCGGATCAGCCGAGAACCTGAGCCGTCCGGCGTCCCTCACGCCCGCCGGCGGGCCGCTCGGACGTGCAACCTCCCCCGGAAACGGCCGTGGAACCCCGAACCTGACGAGGGCTGCACGTCCGAACGGTCCCTCCGCTCAGGAGACCGCGGCGAGGAGCCGGTCGACCTCGTCCAGCAGCCGGCCACGGAGCGGCGCACCGCGCTCGGCGAACACCCGCTGGGCGGCGGTGTACTCCTGCTTCCCCTCGACGGTCTCGATCCGGACCGGCTCGTAGCCCAGGTCGGCGAGGTCGTACGGCGACGCGCGCATGTCGAGGACCCGGATCTCCCGGGCCAGCTCGAAGCAGTCGGCCACCAGCTCGGAGGCGACCATGGGTGAGAGCCGGAAGGCGTGCTTGTAGAGGTCCATCCCGGCGTGCAGGCAGGCCGGCTGCTCGAACGCGGGGCGGTCGTCCCGTCCTGGCTGCAGGACGTTGAGCGGCCGGGCCGGGTCGGTGAAGAACCGGAACGCGTCGAAGTGTGAGCAGGCCACGCGATGCGACTCCACGACCTCGTCGGTCCCGGCCGCGCCGAGTCGGAGCGGCCAGTCCCCGTGGCGCACCTGGTCGGGTGGTTGCCGGTAGACCATCGCCCACTCGTGGAGCCCGAAACAGCCGAAGTGGGCCGGTCGGGACGCGGTGGCCGCGAGCAGTGTGCGGAGGGCCTCGAGCAACGGTCGCTGCGAGGACACGTGGTCGAGGGTCACCCCGACCGCCCCGGGCGTGCCCACGACAGCGGCGAGGTCGCCGTACCCCTTGAGCGCGGAGCGCTCCTCGTCGACCAACGCGAAGCCGAACCCGGGGTGCCACCGCCGGAGGGCGGCCGGACGGTACGAGTAGTAGGCGAAGAGGAAGTCCTCGACGGGGTGCGGGACGCGGTGGCGGCGCCGGTCGAGGTGAGGACCGACCCACGGCTCGACCCGCGCGGCGTGCCGCTCGGCAGCGGCCTGCCACGAGGACGGGTCGAGGAGCTCGATGCCGGTCCTCGTCGCGCTCTCCACGGCATCGAGGGTAGCCACGGCTGGTGGTCCTCCCCGCGGGTAGGCTCGCCCGGTGCGCATCGCGAGATTCACCACCGGCGAGGACCCCCGGTTCGGCGTCGTCACCGGCGACCTGGACGAGCACGGCGAGATCGACCCGGAGGCGAGGGTCGTGGCGCTCGCCGGCGACCCGCTCTACATCGGGGTCAAGGTCACCGAGGAGGAGCACCGGCTCGCCGACGTGCGGCTGCTCGCACCGGTCCTGCCCCGGAGCAAGGTCGTCGGCATCGGCCGCAACTACGCCGCCCACGCCGCGGAGCTCGGCAACGAGGTGCCGGCCGAGCCGTTGTTCTTCCTCAAGCCGAACACGTCCGTGGTGGGGCCGAGGGACCCGGTGTACTACCCGCGCCAGTCGCAGAACGTCCACTACGAGGGCGAGCTGGCCGTGGTCATCGGCCGGATCTGCCGAGACGTGCCGGCGGAGCGGGCGGCCGACGTGATCTTCGGCTACACGATCGGCAACGACGTCACCGCGCGCGACCTGCAGAGGAGCGACGTGCAGTTCACCCGGGCGAAGGGGTTCGACTCGTTCTGCCCGCTCGGTCCGTGGGTCGAGACCGAGCTCGACGTGGCCGACCTCCGGGTGCAGACGTTCCTCAACGGCGACGTCGTGCAGGACGGCCGCACGAGCGACATGATCTTCGACGTGCCGACGCTGGTCGCGCACGTCTCCAGCGTGATGACGCTGCTCCCGGGCGACGTCATCCTCACCGGCACCCCCGAGGGCGTCGGCCCCATGTCCGTGGGCGACGAGGTGGAGATCGTCATCGAGCGCCTCGGCACCCTGACCAACAAGGTGATGGCTCGTGACTGAAGCAGCGGTCCGCGCGGAGTCGCCGGTGAGGGTGCGGTTCTGCCCCTCGCCGACGGGCTCCCCGCACGTCGGCCTGGCGCGGACGGCGCTGTTCAACTGGGCCTTCGCCCGGCACCACGGAGGCACCTTCGTCTTCCGGATCGAGGACACCGACGCCTCCCGGGACTCGGTGGAGTCCTACGAGACCCTGCTCGAGGTGATGCGCTGGCTGGGGTTCACCTGGGACGAGGGTCCCGAGGTCGGCGGCCCGTTCGCGCCGTACCGCCAGTCCGAGAGGTACGACGTCTACGCCGACGTCGCTGCCCGGCTCCTGGAAGCGGGCCGTGCCTACCACTGCTACTGCTCGCAGGAGGAGCTCGACGAGCGCAACGAGCGCGCCCGCGCCGAGGGCCGCACGCCGGGGTACGACGGCCACTGCCGGTCGTTGACCGACGAGCAGCGTGCCGCCTACGAGGAGCAGGGACGGCGTCCGGTCGTCCGGTTCCGGATGCCTGACCACGCGATCACCTTCGACGACCTCGTCCGCGGCGAGATCACGTTCCAGTCCGAGCACGTCCCGGACTACGTGCTGGTGCGCGGCACCGGGCACCCTCTCTACACGCTCGTGAACCCGGTCGACGACGCACTCATGGAGATCACCCACGTGCTGCGCGGTGAGGACCTGCTCTCGTCAACGCCGCGCCAGCTCGCGCTCTACGACGCGCTCGCCGAGCTCGGCATCGGGACCGGCCGGCCGCCGCGGTTCGGCCACCTGCCCTACGTCATGGGCCAGGGGAACAAGAAGCTCTCCAAGCGCGACCCGGAGTCGAACCTGCTGGGCTACCGCGACCGCGGCTTCCTCCCCGAGGGGCTGCTCAACTACCTCGCGCTGCTCGGCTGGGCGATCGCCGAGGACCGCGACATCTTCTCGATGGAGGAGATGGTCGAGGCGTTCACCATCGAGCGGGTGAACCCGAACCCGGCCCGTTTCGACATCAAGAAGGCCGAGGCGATCAACGCGGTGCACCTGCGTGGGCTCGCCGTCGACGACTTCACCGACCGGATGGTGCCCTACCTGCGGAGCGCCGGTCTGCTGGGCGAGGAGGTCACGCCGGAGCAGCGTGCGACGCTCATCGCGGCCGCCCCGTTGGTGCAGGAACGGATGGGGACGCTCGCCGAGTCCGTGGACATGCTGGCGTTCCTCCTCGTCGAGGAGCACCTGTTCGCCCGAGACCCTGCCGACTCCGCCAAGCTGCTCGAGACCGAGGACGGCCGCAGGGTCGTGCGGACCGCCCATGGTGCGCTGGCCGGGTTGGCCGAGTGGGAGACCACGGCGATCGAGGAGGCGCTCCGTGGCGCGCTCATCGAGGGGCTGGGGCTCAAGCCGCGCAACGCCTTCGGCGCCGTGCGGGTGGCGGTCACGGGTCGGCGGATCTCCCCGCCGCTGTTCGAGTCGCTCGAGCTCCTAGGTCGGGAGCGCTCCCTGCGCCGGCTGGCCGAAGCCGCCGGCTCATGACGCCATGAGCCAGCCGCCGTCCGAGCCGCCGCCGTACGGCGCCCCGCCGTACAGTCCGCAACCGCCCTACGGCGCCCCGTCGCCGTACCCCCATCCCACGCCGGCGTGGCAGCAACCGCCGCCGGGGTGGGGTGCGGCACCGCCGGTCACGCGGCCACGGCGCCCGCCGTTCCCGCACGCGGAGCCGCGCGAGTACCACCAGATGTTCCGGACCTGGAGCTACGCCTGGTGGCGCCCGGTCGTCGGGATCCTGCTCCTCGGCCTGGGGATGCTCATCGTGGTGCCGCTGGTGCTCCTGCCGGTGCTCGTCGTCGGCGTGCTCATCGAGGGCGGCGAGCAGGACTTCGCCGAGGCGTTCTTCAACGCCGGGACGTTCCAGGAGCTCACTCCCTCGGGGCTGCTCTACCTCAACCTCACGCTCGGCGGGCTCATCCTCTGGACGTGGGGACTCGTGCGCGTGCTGCACACGATGCGGCCGCGCTGGTTGTCGTCGGTGGTGCCCAGGCTGCGATGGGGGTTCCTCTTCGTCTGCATCGGGCTCTCCGTCGTCGCCCTGGTCGCCCAGCTCGTCGTCGGGGCCTTCGTCCCCCAGGACGCCAACCCCGACGTCAGCCTGGAGATCAACCCCTGGACCGGCACCACGCTGGCCCTCGGGATCGTGATGCTGCTCACCACGCCGCTGCAGGCAGCGGGGGAGGAGTACGCCTTCCGCGGCTACCTCCTCCAGGCCGTCGGCTCCTTGTCGAGGCGCCGCTGGGTCGCGCTCCTCGTGACCGCGACGTTGTTCGCGATGGCGCACGGCCTGCAGAACCCGCCGCTGTTCTTCGACCGGTTCATGTTCGGCCTCATCGCCGGCTGGCTGGTGATCCGCACCGGCGGGCTCGAGGCGGCCATCGCGATGCACGTGCTCAACAACTACCTCGCTTTCACGCTCGCGCTGACGTTCGGGGACATCAACGAGACCCTCACGGTCTCCGAGGTCAGCTGGTGGAACATCCCGGTCACGCTCACCCAGTCGCTGGTGTACGCCGGCCTCGTGGTCTGGGTGGCGGGCCGTCGTGGGTTGCAGCGGGAGACGAGGCCCCCGGAGAACCAGCCGTTTTGGTGACGAAGGTGGCCGCCGTGTATCCTCGTCCGGGCTTCGCAAGAAGCCTCGATCCCATGGGGTATGGGGTAATTGGCAGCCCGACTGGTTCTGGTCCAGTTAGTCTAGGTTCGAGTCCTAGTACCCCAGCGATTTGGTCGAAACACCCGCCTCGGCTAGAGTTTCGACCGCTTCAAGCCCCCGTTGTGTAGCGGCCTAGCACGCCGCCCTCTCAAGGCGGTAGCGCCGGTTCGAATCCGGTCGGGGGTACACGTTCGAGAAGGGGTCCCTCCCAGCAGAAATGCTGGGAGGGACCCCTTCGGCATTCCCCGTGGGATCGGGCTTGGGCAACACACTGAGGGGCAACACGGGGCAACGCTCGGAGGGTGTTCCGACGCCGGTGGGCGGCGGCGCTTGCGGCATCGAGGGCATCACCGGCCTCGTCGAGCCGGTCCTCGAAGAGGTGGCCGTAGGTGTCGAGCGTCATGGTCGCCGAGCTGTGGCCGAGCACCTGCTGGACGACCTCACGTCGGCGCCGGATGCGATCGCGAGGCTGGCCGTGGTGCCGGAGCGTGTGAGACGTCAGCACGGCAGGGATCTGGGGGGTGATTTCTGGAGACCGCGACTGGTCATCGAGAATCGAGGACCGGGAGGTCGAGAGGGAAACGGCGAAACGGCGAGGGGGACAAAGCTCGGGCGAAGTCGCTGAGATCAGGTCCGTAGAGCGCCCCTTCCCGGTACGGCTGCCGGACGGGGCATACGGGACGGACGGACAAGCCCACGCCGGGTCTCCAGCCGCCTGTCTCGTGTCAAGGTTCCGCGTATGGGACGGATGATTCCCAGGCGCGCGGCCCGACTACAGTCGGCGCGCAGCATTGGTCTGATCTTCTCCGCAGGGCGAGTCCGAAGGGCCGGCCCTTTCCGTCGCACCGCACCGTCGTCAGCAGCGCCTGGCTACTCATCCGGCCCGCAACGTGGCACACGGGGCTCTCGGAACATTGCTCGAGCGCGTGCCCGGGTGGATCATGGGGAGTTGCCAGGGGCTGCCAGAGACCTCACTTCAGGAGCAGCCATGACTACCATCGCCTCCAGCATCACGGTCGACATCCCCGCGAGCGCCGTCTTTGACTACTTGGTCGAGCCGGCCAACCAGGTGCACTGGAGTCCCAACTTCCAGTTCCTGGAGCGAGCGCCGACAGGCACGTTGGGCCTCGGGACGGCGTTCCGGGGAAGACTGAAGAACTTCGGCTCACTTGAGTTCGTCTACGACGAGTTCCAACCCCAGACATCATTCCGGATGGCGGCCAACCACCGCACCGGACACATCACACACCGGTTCACGCTGTCAGGAGAGGGCAGGGCGACGACAGTCAGGCACGAAGTCGGCTTCGACGCACGCGGACTTGCCCGGGTGGCCGTCCCGTTGATGAAGCCAATGCTCCGGCGGATGGTCAGCGACCTCGACCTTCAGTTGAAGGTGTCGCTCGCGGCGCTGTCGCCGCCGTAAAGCCGCCGGGCACCGCCTGTGCTGCTGCATCCCGTAGGTACGACGCAAGACATCGCGGTTGGCGTCGGCGACGGGGCTGGAACTCGCTGACGTTGGCCGGCTTCGCCCGGACGCCGATCGGTTAGTGGGACGGTGAAGGCCGTTATCGCCTGTAGACGTCGCTGCGTCGGTCAATATGCACGATCTCCACGGTGCGGCGGTCTTCAATCACGCCGTAGATGACCCGGTAGTCACCTCGGCGAGCAGAGTGCAGGCCGCTGAGCTCGCCGCGGAGGGGCTTGCCCACTCGCTGCGGGTTTTCAGCGAGAGGTCCGAAGATGAACTCAACGCAGGCCGTGGCCATCTTCTCCGGTAACCGCTGTAGATCACGTTCGGCTCGAGCCGTGACTCGGATCGAGTACCGCTCCTCCACTCAGGCGATCCCGTAGCGGGCCTTGAGTGCGTCGTTGTCGGCGAAGCGGCCTGCAGCGGCGTCGGCGAGGCCCTCATTGATGGCCTCGGCAGCGCCGGGTGTTCCAAGGATCTCCAGGGTCTCTTCGATGGCGGCGAGATCGTCGGCGGAGATGAGGACCGCGGCCGGGTGACCGTGACGGGTGATTGTCACGCGTTGATGGGTGCGTTCGACCTCCGAGACGTACTCCGAGAGCCGGTCTCGCGCGTCGCCAAGGGGTACAGCAGTCATGTCCGTAGTGTAGCCAAAACGTTGGGCAAAATTCGACCTCGTTCTTGCCACGACGCACGTCGCGGCAACCCGCCGAAACCTATGTGCACCGGGCTGCCACCCTTGCAGCCGCAGGCCGGGAGCGTCCTGCTGCTTGAGTCGGGCGCTGCCCGATGCTCGAGTCGACGCGACCCGCGATCCGACCGGGCCCAGCCCTGGAGGTGCGCCGTGAGCGCGCTGCTTGTCGGGTACGCCCGATGCTTCACCGATCAACGAGATCTGACCGCCCAACGCGACGCCCTGCTCAGTCTCGGGGTCGAGGCCGAGCGGATCTACGTCGACCACGGCCTGACTGGCACCAATCGCGAGCGACCCGGGCTCCGTGAGGCACTGGCCGCCTGTCGCGCGGGCGACACCTTGGTGGTGACCAAGCTTGACCGCCTGGCCCGGTCCCTGCCCGATGCCCGCGCGATCGCTGACGAGCTCACCGCCCGGCAGATCAGCCTCTCACTCGGCGGCTCGGTCTATGACCCGACCGACGCGGTCGGGCGACTGCTGTTCAACGTCCTCGCCATGGTCGCGGAGTTCTCTGTTATCTCGACACGCCGGTACGGCGAGCTCTGCCGATGGAGGGCTGTGGCCTGATGGGCTGAGTTCCGGCGAGGGAG
>DASSBB010000037.1:0-173269 GCA_035699145.1 Marmoricola sp. | reverse complement strand
CCTGAAGCGACACGGACACCGCCACCGGCACCGGCACCGGCACAGGCACGAGCGACGGCTTCACCCCAGCAGGAGCGACGGCTCGACCCAGCATGCACCCGCCGGAACGCGTCCGAGGCGTCGGCGAGCTGCACGCGTGCTGCGCGTCTGCCGGTCCGGGCGGCCGAGGCTGAGAAGCGTTCACATCATCTGCTGACCGGCGTTGACGTTTGTCGCGCGGACGGATGACCGAACGGCGGATCACCCCGGTGCCTGAGCGGATGACCGCCCGTCCGTCGAGCCGGTTCCGATCGACTCAGCGCAGTACCTCGACGGAGACCTCGAGGACCTCCGGACCTCGCTGAGCGGACGGCTCAGCTGATGTTCAGCCGCCGCATCCGACCTTGGTCGAACTCGTACGTTCGACTCAGGTGCGAGCCACTGTCCATCGACTCCTGGGTGTAGAACGTGAAGGCATCCAAGCCGGCGTGAACGGGGTTCGTCGCACGAATCGACACCTCCCCTTGGGAGTCGTCGAAGACGTCGACCGTTGCATGGGCGACCGAACGAAGCTGGGCTCGGGTGAGGCGCAGCTCATAGGCCGAGAGTCGGTGTCCGGCTCTCCATCCACGAACGACCAGACGTGGATGATGTCGGGCTCGACTTCCTGCGCCGCTCCGAACTCCTCAGCGATGGCTTCCACGAACCAGGAGTAGAGGTCGTCGTCGCTCGACTCCTGGTCTGCGCTTCCCATGCGGCGCACGATACGCATCTTGCTGCCGTTGGCCGCCGCCCGACGACTCGCGCCGACAGCGGCACGTGGGTGTGCAGTCCCAGGCTCCCGTCAGGGTTCGTGAATTGCTTCTTCGGCGCTCTCTCCCGTGACGTCGTGTGCTTGCCGGTCCTCGAGCTCCAGGCCACCAAGCGGCTCACTGCACCACCGAGCCAGCTCCCAGCCGGTCTCGCGGTCTCCCTCGAGCACGCCCATTCCGGTGTTCATGATCCTCAGCTCGGTCGACACCTCCGGAGCGAGCCTGGCTGAAAGAGCGGTGTAGACCCTGATGGCCGCACCGTGGCTGAACACCGCGAGGGTGTCACCGGGATCATGCTCCTTGACGATGGTGCGTAGTGCCGTCTCGTAGCGGTCGTAGAACTCGTGACCCACGATGCCGCCCGGCATGCTGCGCTCGAGGTCTCCGCGCATCCAGCTGACGAGGCAGCCGGCATATGCGTGCACAGCGTCGCTGTCGGCGCGCATCTCCAGATCACCGGCCGCGATCTCTTCCAACCCCGCACACACCCCGACGTCGAGCCCTCGGGACTCGGCGAGTGGAGCCGCCGTCAACTGGGTGCGAACAAGCCTGGAGGCGTAGACGCCGGCGATGTCCTCCCCGGCGAGTGCCTCCGGGATCGCCCGTGCCTGGGCCTCTCCAAGCGGAGTCAAGCCGGCGCCCGGAAAGGCCGTGTCGAGTGCCCCCGTCACGTTGTGGGGAGTTTGACCATGGCGGATGAGGAGCAGGCGCACTTCCCGATCCTACGTGGGCAAGGGACAGCCGTCAGGGCCGCAGACGGTGCCGTCGGCGACGACCTCCAGGGCCGGGCGGGACTCCGCCCAGGCGCGCTCGAGGAGCTGGGTGAACAGCTCGGTCGGCTGGGCTCCGGAGACGGCGTACTTCTCGTCGACGACGAAGAACGGCACACCGGTGATCCCGTAGGCACGCGCCTGTGCGAGGTCGGCCTGCACGTGCTCGGAGTACTCGTCCGTGCGGAGCACGGCGTCCACCCGGTCTGCCGGCAGCCCCGCTTCGACGGCGACGTCGCGCAGGACGGCGTGGTCGCCCATCGAGCGGCCGTGGCCGAAGTAGGCGTCGAGCAGCGCTTCCTTGAGGGTCCGCTGGCCCTCCGGTCCAGCCTCGTCGAGGGCCAGGTGGAGCAGCCGGTGCGCGTCGATCGTCCTGGTGTGCGTGGCGTGGGCGTAGTCGAACCGCAGCCCCGCCTCCGCGGCGACCTCGCCGACCCGGTCCATCATCTGAGGCGCCCCGGCGCCGTACTTGCGCGTGAGGGCGTCGACGACCGACTCGGTGCCCTCCTGGGGAGCGGTCGGGTCGAGCTCGAAGGAACGGTAGACCACCTCGACCTGCTCGGGATGCGGGAAGGCGGCCAGGGCCTCCTCGAGCCGGCGCTTGCCGATGTAGCACCAGGGACAGACGACGTCGGACCAGATGTCAATACGCATGTCGGTTCAACCATTGCAGCGGCCAACATGTTCCCCGTGGCGCAGAGCGGCTCCCCCGGCCGGAGCCGGAGGAGCCTCTGGGGAGCGGGTTCAGCGAGTGGCGGTGCCCTCCACGTAGTCGGAGTCGTGGCTCTTGACCCAGCTCATCAGGTTGCGCAGCTCGCGGCCGGTGGCCTCGATCGGGTGCTGCTCGGCCTTGGCCCGGAGCTCCTTGAACTCCTTGGCGTCGTTGTCCTGGTCGTCGATGAACCGCTTCGCGAAGGAGCCGTTCTTGATGTCCTCGAGGACGGCCTTCATGTTCTCCTTGACGTGCGCGTCGATGACGCGGGGACCGGAGACGTAGTCGCCGTACTCTGCGGTGTCGGAGACCGACCAGCGCTGCTTGGCGATGCCGCCCTCGTACATGAGGTCGACGATGAGCTTCAGCTCGTGGAGGCACTCGAAGTAGGCGACCTCGGGCTGGTAGCCGGCCTCGATGAGGGTCTCGAAGCCGTACATGACGAGCTGCGAGGCGCCGCCGCAGAGGACTGCCTGCTCACCGAAGAGGTCGGTCTCGCACTCCTCGGTGAACGTCGTCCTGATGCCGCCGGCGCGGAGCCCGCCGATCCCCTTGGCGTAGGAGAGCGCGAGCTCCCACGCCTTGCCCGAGGCGTCCTCCTCCACCGCGACCAGCACGGGGACGCCGCGGCCCTCGGAGAACTCGCGGCGGACCAGGTGGCCCGGCCCCTTGGGGGCGACCATGCAGACGTCGACGCCCTCGGGCGGGGTGATGTAGCCGAAGCGGATGTTGAACCCGTGGCCGAAGAAGAGCGCGTCGCCCTCGACGAGGTTCGGCTCGACGGCCTCCTTGTAGAGGGTCCGCTGCACGTGGTCCGGCGCGAGGATCATGATCAGGTCGGCCTCCTCGCATGCCTCGGCGGGGGTGAGCACCGTGAGCCCCTCCGCCTCGGCCTTCGCCCGGCTCTTGGAGCCCTCGGGGAGTCCGACCCGGACGTCGACGCCGCTGTCGCGCAGGGAGAGCGCGTGGGCGTGCCCCTGGCTGCCGTAGCCGAGGATCGCCACGTGGCGTCCCTGGACCACTGACAGGTCGGCGTCGTCGTCGTAGAACATCTCAGCCACGGTGGGCCCTCTTTCTCGTTGGTGGATCTGGTGAAGTGTGTGGTTCAGACCGCGGCCGGCGGAGCCGGCACGGCGACCGGCTTGAGGGTCCGCTCGGAGATCGAGCGGGAGCCCCGGCCGATGGCGACCATGCCGGACTGGACGAGCTCGCGGACGCCGTAGGGCTCGACCATCCGGAGGAAGTCGGCGAGCTTGTCGGGGTTGCCGACGATCTGGATCGTGATCGCGTCGGTGGCGACGTCGACGACCTTGGCGCGGAACAGCTGGACGATCTCGAGGACCTGGCCCCGGGTGGTGGAGTCGGCCTTCACCTTGACCAGGAGCAGCTCGCGGTTGACCGACTGCGCGTTGTCGAGCTCGACGATCTTGATCACCTCGACGAGCTTGTTGAGCTGCTTGGTGACCTGCTCGAGCGGCGACTCCTCGACGTTGACGAGGATCGTCATCCGGGAGACCTCGGCGTGCTCGGTCGGGCCGACCGCCAGGCTGTCGATGTTGAAGCCGCGGCGGCTGAACAGCGCGGCGACCCGGGCCAGCACGCCCGGCTTGTTCTCGACCAGGACCGACAGGGTGTGCCTGCTCATCTCAGCGCTCTCCGAGGTCGTCGTCGTCCCACGTGGGCGCCATGTCCCGCGCGTGCTTGATGTCGTCGTTGCTGGTGCCGGCGGCGACCATCGGCCACACCATGGCGTCGCGGTGCACCCGGAAGTCGACGACGACCGGCACGTCGTCGATTTCCATCGCCTTGTTGATCGTCGCGTCGACGTCGTCCGGCGAGTCGCAGGCGAGCCCGACGCAGCCGTAGGCGTCGGCGAGCTTGACGAAGTCGGGGATCCTCACCCGCGGGATCTCCGCCCCCGAGACACCCCGAGACCCCTGCTGCAGGTCGGTGTTGGAGTACCGCGAGTTGTAGAAGAGCGTCTGCCACTGGCGGACCATGCCGAGCGACTCGTTGTTGATGATCGCGACCTTGATCGGGATCCCCTCGATCGCGCAGGTGGCGAGCTCCTGGTTGGTCATCTGGAAGCAGCCGTCGCCGTCGATCGACCAGACCGTGGCGTCCGGCCGGCCGACCTTGGCGCCCATCGCCGCGGGCACCGAGAACCCCATGGTGCCGAGGCCACCGGAGTTGATCCAGGTCTGCGGGTGCTCGTAGTCGATGAAGTGGCTCGCCCACATCTGGTGCTGCCCCACACCGGCGACGTAGATCGACTCCGGGCCGGAGATCGCGCTGAGTCGCTCGAGGACGTACTGGGGCGCGAGCGACCCGTCCGTCGGCTTCTCGTAGCCGAGCGGGTAGCGCTTCTTCATGCCGGCCATCTGGGCGACCCACCCTTCGTAGTCGCCGGTCCGGCCGGCCTCGTGCTCGGCGCGCAGCGCCGTCACCAGGTCGGCGATGACCTCGCGGGCGTCCCCGACGATCGGCACGTCGACGTACCGGTTCTTGCCTATCTCCGCGGGGTCGATGTCGGCGTGGATCACCTTGGCGTGGGGGGCGAACGAGCTCAGCTGACCGGTGACCCGGTCGTCGAAGCGGGCGCCGAGGCTGATGATGAGGTCGCTGCGCTGGAGCGCGCCGACCGCTGCCACGGTGCCGTGCATCCCCGGCATGCCGAGGTGCTGCGGGTGCGAGTCGGGGAACGCGCCGCGGGCCATCAGCGTGGTGACCACCGGGATGCCGGTCAGCTCGGCGAGCGTCCGGAGCTCCGGCGAGGCGCCGGCGCGGATCACGCCGCCGCCGACGTACAGCACCGGCTTGCGCGCCTCGACGATCATCCGGGCCGCCTCGCGGACCTGCTTCGCGTGCGGGCGGGTCACCGGGCGGTAGCCGGGCAGGTGCAGCTCAGAGGGCCAGGAGTACGACGTCCGCGACTGGAGGGCGTCCTTGGAGATGTCGACGAGCACCGGACCGGGGCGGCCCGTGGAGGCGATGTAGAACGCCTCCGCGATCGTCCGCGCGATGTCGTCGGCGCGGGTGACGAGGAAGTTGTGCTTGGTGACCGGCATCGTGATGCCCCGGATGTCCGCCTCCTGGAAGGCGTCGGTGCCGATCGCGCCGCTCGCGACCTGGCCGGTCACGGCAACCACCGGGACGGAGTCCATGTGGGCGTCGGCGAGCGGGGTCACGAGGTTGGTCGCGCCCGGTCCGCTCGTCGCCATGCAGACGCCGACCTTGCCGGTGGCGACGGCGTACCCCTGGGCGGCGTGCCCGGCGCCCTGCTCGTGGCGGACGAGGATGTGCCGCAGCGTCCCCGAGTCCATGAGCGGGTCGTAGGCCGGGAGGATCGCACCGCCGGGGATGCCGAAGACGTTCTCGGCTCCCGCCGCCTCCAGCGACTTGATCAGGCTCTGCGCCCCGGTCACCGTCGGTGCGGGCTGCTCGCTCATGGCGGTCTACCTCCGTCGTGCTGTGTCCCACTGGTCCCCCCGGACGGTCCCGTACGAGGGTTTCACACCAAAGAAAAACCCCCGCGGCCCGGTAGGGCGAGCGAGGGTCGACGCGCGTGCTGCGGCTGGTTGGCTGTCAGCGCACGCGTCGTGTCCGTACGAGTACCTGGAGAGGCATGCCACCACGGTCGCCGCGTCACCCTCGCTCCGTCAAGCGAGTCTACCGCTCGTCCCATGATCCGAGACGCCGGTCCCGTGTTCTGGACGGTTGGTCTCGCCGCCGAGCCGCCCTCCGTGCGGGGTCGAGCCGCCCTTCGTGCGGGTACGGCGACGGCTGGCCGGTCTCCGACGGAAAGCTCCATTCCCGCCCCGTGAGCGGAGCTTTTCGTCGGAGAACGCGCTTCGTCCCCGTCGTACGCCGGCGCGAGGGGCGGCTCGACCCCGCGCGAGGGGCGGCTCGACCCGGCGCGAGGGGCGGCTCGACGGTCAGCCGCAGACGGCGCCGTGGGCCGCCGACTGGACGACCTTGGCGTACTTCCCGAGGACGCCGCGGGTGTACTTCGCCGGCCGGGGGCTCCACCCCTGGCGGCGAACGGCGAGCTCCTCCTCGGACAGCTCGACGTCGAGCCGTCCGTTGGCCACGTCGAGCCGGACGAGATCGCCGTCGCGGAGGAAGGCGATCGGCCCTCCGTCGACCGCCTCCGGCGCCATATGCCCGACGCAGAGCCCCGTGGTGCCGCCGGAGAACCGGCCGTCGGTGACGAGGAGGACGTCCTTGCCGAGCCCGGCGCCCTTGATCGCGCCGGTGATCGCGAGCATCTCCCGCATCCCCGGGCCGCCCTTGGGCCCCTCGTAGCGGATGACGACCACGTCCCCGTGCTTGATGAGCCCCGCCTCGAGCGCGTCCATCGCCGCACGCTCACCGTCGAAGACCCGCGCCGGACCCTCGAAGACCTCCTCGTCGAACCCGGCCGACTTCACGACCGCACCCTCGGGGGCGAGGGACCCCTGCAGGATCGTGATGCCGCCGGTGCGGTGGATCGGCTCGGCGAGCAGCCGGATGATGTCGCCGTCGGCCGCAGGCGGGTTCAGCGCCTCGAGGTTCTCGGCCATGGTGCGGCCCGTCACTGTGAGGCAGTCGCCGTTCATGAGCCCCGCGTCGAGCAGCAGCTTCATGACGACCGGGATGCCGCCGATCTTGTCGACGTCGTTCATCACGTAGCGGCCGAACGGCTTGAGGTCACCCAGGTGCGGCACTTTCGCCCCGATCCGGGTGAAGTCGTCGAGAGTGAGGTCGACCTCGGCCTCACGGGCCATCGCCAGCAGATGGAGCACCGCGTTGGTCGAGCCGCCGAGCGCCATGACGACCGCGATGGCGTTCTCGAAGGCCGGCTTCGTCATGATCTGGCGGGCGGTGATCCCGTGCCGGAGCAGGTTGACCACGGCCTCACCGGAGCGGTGCGCGAAGCCGTCGCGACGGCGGTCGACGGCCGGCGGGGCGGCGGACCCCGGGAGCGACATCCCGATCGCCTCGGCGACGCTCGCCATCGTGTTCGCGGTGTACATGCCACCGCAGGCACCCTCCCCGGGGCAGATCGCGCGCTCGATCCGGTCGACCTGCTCACGGCTGATCTTTCCGGCGAGGCAGGCGCCGACCGCCTCGAAGGCGTCGATGATCGTGACGTCCTGGCCGTCGACCTGGCCGGGCATCGTGGAGCCGGCGTACAGGAACACGCTCGCCAGGTCGAGCCGAGCCGCCGCCATGAGCATCCCCGGCAGGGACTTGTCGCACCCGGCGAGCAGCACGGATCCGTCGAGCCGCTCAGCCATCATCACGGTCTCCACCGAGTCCGCGATCACCTCGCGGGAGACGAGGCTGAAGTGCATACCCTCGTGCCCCATCGAGATGCCGTCCGAGACCGAGATCGTGCCGAACTCCAGCGGGTAGCCGCCGGCCGCGTGCACGCCGTTCTTCACGGCCTTCGCGAGCCGGTCGAGCGAGAGGTTGCACGGGGTGATCTCGTTCCAGGACGACGCCACCCCGATCTGCGGCTTGGCGAAGTCCTCGTCGCCCATCCCGACCGCGCGGAGCATGCCGCGGGCGGCGGCCCGCTCGAGGCCGTCGGTGACGTCGCGCGAGCGCGGCTTCAGGTCGTGGGTGGCGTCGGCGGTGGGCGTGTCGGGCATGGCCCGAAGACTACAAGCGCGGGCGGACCGCGCCGCTCAGACCGTCGCGGCCCGCACGCAGAGTACGTCGGGCAGGTGCTCGGCGACGGGCGACCAGCTCGCCCCCTCGTCCGGGCTGGCGTAGACGCTCCCGTCCCGGCTGCCGAGGTAGACCCCGACCGGGTCGGCGTCGTCGACGCACATCGCGTCGCGCATGACACCCGCGAAGAAACCCTTGTCCGGGAGTCCCTTGCCCTGCTCCTCCCACGTCGCGCCACCGTCGGTGGAGCGCCACGCACGGCAGGCCCGGTCGGGTGGGAACCGGGCGTAGGAGCTCTCCAGCGGGAAGAGCCAGACGGTGCCGTCGACACGTGGGTGCGCGACGACCGGGAAGCCGAACTCGGCGGGCAGCCCGTCGGCGATGTAGCTCCACGAGGTGCCGCCGTCGTCCGAACGGTAGACACCGCCGTGGTTCTGGGCGTAGAGCACGTCGTGCTCGGTGGCGGAGCGGGCGACCTTGTGGACGCACTGGCCCCACTCGGGGTACTGGATGTCGTCGGGCATGAACTCGACCTTGATCCCCTGGTTCGCGGGCTCCCAGGAGGTGCCGCCGTCGGCACTGCGGTAGACACCGCCGGTCGACATCGCCACGTGGAGCCGCTGGGGGTCGGTCGGGTGCGGGAGCAGCGTGTGGATCGCCTGGCCGCCGCCGCCGGGCTGCCACTGAGGTCGGTGGGGGTGGTCCCACAGCCCGCGGACCAGCTCGAAGGTCTCGCCCCGGTCGGTGGAGCGCCACAGCGCGGACGGCTCGGTGCCGGCGTACACCACCCCCGGCTCGGCAGGCGCCGGGGCGAGCGACCAGATCGCCTCGACCGAGGTGCCGGTGTCCTCCGGGAACGCGAGCGACCCGGACGGCGGGGTCTGCCAGGTCTGTCCGAGGTCGTCGGAGTGCATGACCTGCGGGCCGATGTGCCAGTGCCGGCTGCCCATGAACAGCCGCGGGCTGCCCTCGCGCTTGTCGACCGCGACCGAGTGGACCTCGCCCATGATGTCGTCGGGCCCGGTCACCTCCCAGCTGCGCCGGTCGTCGTCGCTGCGGGCGATCCACAGCCCCTTGCGCGTGCCGATCATCACGATGGTCCGGTTCACCCGGCACACCTCCTCGGGGTCCGCGCCACGGACCGTCCGTCCGCGGCCATCCGGCAACATACGCCGGTGGCCCGGCCGCCGACAGGGCCTTCGGTCCGCGTACCCCCGGCTCGTCACGAGTTCACGCGACCGTCACACCGTGTTGACGGACCCGAAGCGTGCGACGCCTAGCGTCGCCGGCGAACCCCTGGGAGGCGCGATGACCACGACACACCGGACACACCGGATACACCGGACACACCGGACGCCCCGGTCGATGCTCCGGTCGGTCCTCACGTGGCCGGTCGACAGCCAGCAAACGGCCCGGCGCAATGCCCTGGTCGCCGCCACCGCGCTCGCGCGGCTGCGCCACGAGCGGGTCGAGGTGGAGCGGTTTCTCGACGCGCACGCCCGTCACCGGAGCGGGGTAGCCCCCGGCGGCGGCGCGGTCGTCGCCGAATCGTGACCGGTGACGTGACCCATCACAGCGTCATAGACCGAAGCGGTTCAGACATACTGGCGGTATGTCCGCCGTGGAGACGACCTCGACCACCCTCGACCGGTCGCGCCGGTCCGGCAGGTCGCGGGCGCCCCGCCAGAAGACCGTGCGGTTCCACAAGGTCACCAGCGCCGACGGCACCGTCATCGAGGCGTGGAGCAACACCGCCGAGGGGCCGACGGTCCTGATCTGCAACGGCCTCGGCACGAACCCCTACGTCTGGCCGGAGCTCCTCGACCCGGACTGCGGCCTGCACGTCATCTCCTGGAACCACCGCGGAGTAGGCCGCAGCGCCCGCCCCGAGGATGCCTCGCAAGTCGGCATCGACGCGTTCGTGGAGGACGCCGTCGCGGTCCTCGACGACGCCGGGGTCGACCGGTGCGTGGTCGCCGGCTGGTCCATGGGCGTCAACACCGCCTTCGAGCTCGCGCTCCGCCACCCGGAGCGGGTGGCCGGGCTCTTCGCGGTCGCCGGCGTCCCCGGCGGCACCTTCGCCTCGATGGGCGCGCCCCTCATGATCCCGCGGCCGCTGCGCGAGCCGATCTCGGTCAACGTGGCCAGGCTGATGAAGCTCGGCGGCCCGCTGCTGACCCCCGTGGCCCGCCGGATCCCGATGGGGCCGGTGTCGACGACGGTCCTGCGCTACAGCGGCTTCATGTTCCCCACCGCCAAGCCGGACGTGGTCCGCCGGGCGGTGCGGGAGTTCCTCACGACTCCGGTCGACTGGTACGGCCACCTCGCGGTCTCCGCGTCGGCGCACCGCCGGGTGTCGCTGTCGAAGCTCGACGTGCCGGCATCGTTCGTCGCCGGTCGCTGGGACCTCCTCGCGTCGCACCGGGACATGCGGACGGCAGCCGACCAGATCGAGGGCGCGACCTACGTCGAGCTCCTCGGCTCCCACTTCCTCACGATGGAGAAGCCCGCGGCGGTCCTGAAGCTCCTGCACGAGCTGGTCGAGCGGGACGGAACAGCCGGTCCAGGAACGCCACCAGGACGGCCTCCCTCAGCTCCGGTGAGGCGAGGTCGAGGAGGCCGCTGACCTCCGCCAGGCGGACCGGCAGGACCGCCGTACCCTCGCCGGGCGCGAGCCCCGCCCACGCACCCTGACGTCGAGTCGTCGCATCCTCGGTCCCAGCAACGGCCGAGTCGTCGCATCCTCGCCGAAGACCCGACGACTCGGCGGGATTCCGGACGGAGGACCCGACGACTCGGCGGGGGTGGGGGTCGCTGCCTAGAGTCGGAGCATGAGGCCCCTCGTCGTACTGACCCTCACCGCGGCGCTCGCGCTCACCGCCTGCGCGGGCGACGACGAACCCGTGGAGGGCGGCGCGACGGCCCTCGGCACCCCGGAGCCCACGCCGCAGCCGACGACCCGCACCGCCTCGCCCGCCACGATGGAGCCCGATCCCGGCCAGAGCCGGCCCCGCGTGGTCCGCACGATCGCGGAGGGGCTCGCGGTTCCCTGGGGGGTCGCCTTCCTCCCCGACGGGTCCGCCCTCGTCACCGAGCGCGACTCCACCCGGGTGCTCAGCATCGACGACGGCCGCGTCCGCGAGGTCGGCCGGATCGAGAAGGCCGCCCCCCAGGGCGAGGCCGGCCTCCTCGGGCTCGCCGTCTCCCCGTCGTACGACGACGACCGGCTGGTCTTCGCCTACGTCTCCACCGAGGAGGACAACCGCGTCGTGCGGATGGAGTACGACGGTCAGCGGCTCGGCGAGCCGGAGCCGGTGCTCACCGGCATCCCCAACGGGTTCATCCACGACGGCGGCCGGCTCCTCTTCGACGACGACGGCAACCTCTTCGTCTCCACCGGCGAGACCGGCGAACCGGAGCTCGCCCAGGACCGGGAGTCGCTCGGGGGCAAGATCCTGCGGATCACTCCTGACGGGGAGCCCGCGCCGGGCAACCCGGTGAAGGGCTCGCCCGTCTGGACGATGGGTCACCGCAACGTCCAGGGGCTCGCCTTCGACGACGACGGACGGCTGTGGGCGACGGAGTTCGGCGCGAGCACGTGGGACGAGCTGAACCTGATCGAGGAGCGGCGCAACTACGGCTGGCCCCTGGTGGAGGGACGAGGCGATCTCGAGGAGTACCGGAACCCCTTCGTCACCTGGCGCACTTCGGACGCCTCCCCCTCCGGGCTGGCGTTCCTCGACGGCTCGCTGTGGGCGGGAGCGCTGCGGGGCGAGCGGTTGTGGCAGATCCCGGTGACCGACGACGGGACCGGGGAGCCGCGCGGCTGGTTCGTCGGCGACTACGGCCGCATCCGCACGGTGGTCGCCGCCCCGAACGGCAACCTCTGGGTGACGACCAGCAACCGCGACGGCCGGGGCGACCCCGCCCCGGAGGACGACCGGATCCTCGAGGTCGCTCTCAGGTAGTCCGATGGCGGCGGAGGAAGTCGACGAGGAGCCCGGCCGTCCGGTCCGGGTGCGTCGAGGCGAACAGGTGGCCGGCACCCTCCACCGTGGCGTCCTCGGCCTGCGGCAGCAGCCGCAGCACCCAGGCACGGACCTCGGCGAACCACGGGCCGCTGTCGCTGCCGCCGACGTGGAGCACCGGGCAGCCGATGCGCGCTGCGTCGTCGACGCCGAAGCGCCAATCCAGCAGGGCTGGGACGTCGGAGGTGAAGAACGTGACGGCGTCGCGCTCGAGGTCGGCCACCGACCCCGGCCGCGCGCGCTCCGAGGCAGTCCGCCAGCCCGGTCCGGCAAGCATCGTCAGGAACTCGTCCAGCGCGGTCGAGACGCCTCCCGCCTGCACAGTCGAGAGGAGCCGCGCGTTGGCCGCCCGGAAATCGGCGGCGCTCGGCACGTGCACCGGCGGCGGCTCCATCACCGCCAAGGTCCGTACGGCGTCGGGGGCCGACGCCGCCAAGGTCAGGGCGATCGCGGCGCTGTAGCTCACGCCGACGACGTGGGCACGGCGGACCCCCAGCGCGTTCAGCAGGGCACGGCAGTCCGCCGCCTCCGTCTCGACGGATGAGGCCCGACCGGTCACCGGCCCACTCGGGGCATATCCCCGGCGGCGGTACTGGATCACCTGGTGCTCGCCGCCGGCCGCCGTCCGCTCGGCCAACGGCCGCAGCTCGTCCGCGTCGAGGGCGGTCTGGATGATGACGACCGGCTCGCCGCTCCCGGTCACCTCGACGTCCAGCTCGGTGTCGCGGACCGCGACCAAGTGCCCCACCGTGACCATCGTGGCCGCCGGCGAGCGGAGGGGCAACCGCCGCATGGCCCCGGAATTGCGCGATGCTGGACCCATGACGGAGCGCAACGTTCTCGGCGAGGAGCTCGAACCCTGCGGGACCGACCCGATGACCGGGTTCTACCGCGACGGCTGCTGCGCGACGGGGCCGGAGGACCTCGGCAGCCACACGATCTGCGCGGTCGTGACGGCCGAGTTCCTCGAGCACCAGCGCGCCATCGGCAACGACCTGTCGACGCCGGTGCCCCACTTCTCCTTCCCCGGACTGGTGCCGGGCGACCGGTGGTGCGTGACCGCGGCGAACTGGGCACGCGCCCACGCGGACGGGGTGGCGGCTCCGGTCGTGCTCGCCTCGACCAACGAGGCGGTGCTGGCGGTCGTGCCGCTCGAGGCGCTGCGCGAGCACGCGATCGACGTACCGCCCGACGTCAGCTCGTTGGAGCAGTAGCCGCGGTCACCGTCCCCGCGGGACCGGGCCGAGGAGGTCGGCGTGGTGGCTGGCCGGCGGCGCCGTGTGCCCGTAACCGTCATTGCGGATCTCGCGCAGCGTGGCCAGCAGGACCGCGACACCCAGGAGGAGCAGGAACGAGAGGATCAGGAATTCATTCATGGCAGTAATCCTGCGCTCGGAGAGATCCTGCCACCAGTGGCAGGTATGACACTCTTCATCGATTTTCTGCCATAGTGGGATCCATGATCGAGAACGTGGCGGTGCTGGCCTACGACGGCGTCTCGCCCTTCGAGCTCGGCGTGCTCTGCGAGGCCTGGGGGACGGACCGGTCCGACCAGGGGCTGCCGGTCTTCGACTTCGCGGTGTGCGCGCCCGAGCCGGGTCGCGTCCAGACCGCCGCGGGGTTCGGGCTCGCCGTGGACCACGACCTCGGTCGGGTCGCCGAGGCCGACCTCGTCGCCGTACCCGCCGTGCCCCGCGACCGCGAGGTCCCCGCGCCTGTCATCACGGCTCTGCGGAAGGCGCACGCCCGGGGCGCCCGGGTGCTGTCCGTCTGCTCGGGCGCGTTCGCGCTGGGCGAGGCCGGGCTCCTCGACGGACGCGAGTGCACGACGCACTGGATGTACACCCACGAGCTGTCAGCCCGGTTCCCCCAGGCGCGCGTGGTGCCCGAGGTGCTGTACGTCGACGCCGACCCGGTCATCACCAGTGCCGGCTCGGCCGCCGGCCTCGACGCCTGCCTGCACCTCTACCGCAAGGAGTTCGGCATCACCATCGCCGGCAAGGTGGCCAGGCGCATGGTCGTCCCGCCGCAGCGGGAGGGCGGGCAGGCCCAGTTCATCCGCACCCCGGTGCCGGACTGCTCGGCGGAGACGCTCGGGCCGCTGCTCACCTGGATCCTCGAGAACCTCGACGAGGAGCTGAGCGTCGAGTCGCTGGCGCAGCGGAGCACGATGTCCCCGCGCACGTTCGCTCGCCGGTTCCGCGAGGAGACCGGTACGACGCCGCACGCCTGGGTCACGAGCCAGCGGGTCCAGCGTGCCGAGGAGCTGCTCGAGCGCACGGACCGCTCGGTCGACCAGGTCGCGGCCGACGTCGGGTTCGCCAACGCCGCGACGCTGCGGCACCACTTCACCCGTGTCCGCGGGCTGAGCCCCCAGCGCTACCGGCAGCGGTTCGGCGCCTGAACGGGCTCAGCGGCCGAGGCCGGCGTCGCGACCCCGCACGATCGCCTCGGCGCGGTCGGCTGCCTGGAGCTTGGAGAGCACGGCGTGCACGTGGTTGCGCACGGTCTTCTGGGACAGGAAGAGGCGGCCGGCGATCTGGGCGTTGCTCAGCCCCGCCGCGACCAGGTCCAGGACCTCGTGCTCCCGGGCCGTGAGCATCGGGAACGGCGAGCCGGCCTGCTCCTGGGGCCGCGAGAAGAACGCGGCCACCCGGGCGGCGAGCGCGGCGCCGAAGACGACCCCGCCGGCCGCGACGGTGGTGATGGCGCGGACCACCTCGTCGGGCTCGGCGCCCTTGAGCAGGTAGCCCCGGGCCCCCGCGCGGACCGCCTCGAAGACCGTGCTGTCCTCCTCCGACATCGTCAGCACGACCACGCCGACCTCCGGGTGCTCGGCGGCGAGCCGGCGGGTCGCCTCGAGGCCGTCCATCTCGGGCATCTGCACGTCCATCACGACCACGCGCGGCCCCGAGCCGGAAGCCTTCAGCGCGGCGACCTGCGCGAGCGCCTCGACCCCCGAGGACGCGGTGCCGAGCACGTCGACGCCGTCGATGTTCGCGAGCAGCGCCGCGAACCCCTCCCGGAACACCGGGTGGTCGTCCACCACGAGGAGCCCGACCGGTTCGTCCACGTCCTCACGTCCCTTCGACGACCGTGGCGGCGAGTGTAGAGGCGGGCAGCGGAAGAGCCGCCCGGACCCGCGTGCCGTGCGGCTCCAGCCCGGTCACCTCGCACCGCCCGCCGAGCTCCTCGGCCCGCTCGCGCAGGGACAGCAGCCCGACCCCGGCTCGGGTGCTGCCCTCGATCCCGGTGCCGTCGTCGGCCACCTCGACCTCGACCTGCTCGGGGGCGCGGCTGAGCCGGACCGAGCACCGCGAGGCGTCCGCGTGGCGCACGACGTTGGTCAGCGCCTCGGAGACGATCCGGAAGCAGGCCACCTCGACCGCCGCCGGGAGCCCGTCGAGGTCGCCGTCGGCCTCGACCTCGACGACCAGCGCGGGCGAGGAGAGCTGGTTGGCCTGCTGCCGCACGGCTCGCACCAGCCCCACGTCGTCGAGGGCCGGTGGACGCAGTCCGTGCACGAGCCGGCGTACCTCCGCCAGCATCCCGCTCACCTCGTGGCGCGCGGCGGCGAGCGCCTCGTCCGCCTGCTCCGGCGCGCGGGCGGCGGTGATCCGGGCGACGTCGATGCGCGAGGCGACCGCGGCCAGCGTCGGACCCAGCCCGTCGTGGAGGTCGCGCCGCAGCCGGCGCCGCTCGTCCTCGACCGCGGCGACGAGCCGCTCCCGGCTCTGCTGCAGCTCGCTCGCGAGCCGGTCGGCGCGGGCAGCCGCGGCCGCCTGGCGCACGACGTCGGCCAGCAGCCGCTCGTCCGAGGCGCGCAGCCGGGCGACGCCGTCCCGCGGCAGGAGCAGCGTGCCGATCTGCTCGCCCCGGTAGGTGATCGGGAGCGGCCTCGCCCGCTCGGGCCGGCTTCCGTGCTCCGCGAGCACCGTCTCGCCGCCGGGCTGGCGGAGCTCGACCCCGACGTAGCGGACCCGGAACGCGTCGGCGACCGACCGGGCCACCACGAGGAGCTGGGCATCGCCGGCCGTCGAGTCCTCGAGCCGCTCGGCGAGCTCGGAGACCACGGCGTAGGGGTCGTCCCGCTCGCCGACCACCCAGCGCCGCACGAGCCGCGACAGCCGGTGCCTGAGGGGGGCATACGCGAGAGCCACGACGAGCACCGCCACCACGAGGGCCTGGTCGTTGTCGAGCCGGTCCCCGAGCACCCTTCCGGCCGCCCCGAGGACGAGCAGGTCGAGCAGGAAGGTCGCGAGCAGCAGCACGGCGTAGAGCAGCGTGCCGCCGAGCAGCCGGTCGACGTCGACGAGGTCGGGTCGCGTGATGCCGACGACCACGGCGGCGGAGGTGACGACCACGGCGAGGACCAGCCCCCAGGAGCCGAGCTGGTCGGGCAGCAGCTGCAGCGTGACCATGACGAGCGCGTCGACGACCGCCGCCCAGAGCAGCCACCGCATCCGGCGACGCTCCGTCCCCGCCGCGATCCTGTAGCGGTGCACGACGACCGCGAGCACCGGCACCAGGCTCACCGCGAGTGCCAGGAACGCGACCCGGAGCAGCACGGCCCAGGCGTCGTCGGGGAACGGCAGCCGGAGCGGGTCCAGGTCGAGGCCACGGAGCGGCGCCGGGATCGCGTCGACCGAGCCGCCCTCCGCGACGCGGGCGGGCACGGCGACGAGCGTGAGCGGCAGCAGCGTCGTGGCCGCCAGCCCGGCCGTTGCCACGGCGCGCCACCTGCCGGTGGGCAGCCGGCCATCGGGGTAGAGGAGGAGCAGCAGCGGGATCACGAGCAGCAGCCACGCGCCGAGCCGCTGGTAGACGAAGTGCGCGGTGGATGCACCGGTGAGGGCGGGCTGCTCGAGCGTCGCGTACATCAGCCAGGACGCGGCGAGCCCGTCGAGGGCCCACCAGGCGCCGAAGACCCCGAGGACCCAGCCGACCGGGTGCCGCGGCTGCTGCGCCAGGACGACGGCTCCGGCCCAGGCGAGCACGACGCCGGGCACTCCGCCGGTCCAGCCGGGCTCGATCGAGAGCGCCTCCCGGTGCGACGCCGGGACGCGGAGGTCCAGCAGGAGCGCTCCTGCGGTGGCCGCGACCGCGAGCAGCAGCAGGACCAGCCCCGGTCCGGGGCGGCTGCGGGTCGTCGTACTCACGTGAGAAGGGTGCCGCACGCACCGTCCCGCTGTCCCTGGGACGCGCGTCCCGACCGGCGTGGGACGGCGGACGTGACGCAGGTCAGGACGCGGCGCCCTGACGGCCTGGGTCGGCGACGCCGGAGAGTCGGGGCATCGCGGTGAACGACACCGCCACGAACCGAAGGAACCACCATGAACGTCTCCGTCACCTCCGCCCCGGCACGCACCGACGCCACCACCGCTGCCGTCGACGGCTCCGGCGAGCGGCTCCCTCTCGAGGCAGTACGCCGGCACGGCCTGGCGGTCGCCGCCGGCGCGGCGGTCTACTCGGCGGCCAGCTTCGCCTACGGGTTCACCCCCGACTCGTCCTTCGGCATCACGGTCACCGACCTGGCCGGGTTCACCTTCCAGCTCGGCGTCCTGTCGCTGGTCCAGCTGCAGCTGGAGACCCGGGCGACGGGCCTCTCGCGCAAGGCCGCCGGCTTCCTCAAGGTGGAGCGGGTGCTCCTCGGGCTGGCGATGGTCTGGAGCCTGGTCCACGGGCTGGTGCCCTCGGCGCGGGACGACGCCTGGCTCGTGGCCCTCGACGCGTTCTGGCCGCTGTCGATGCTCGGCATGTTCGCGATCGGCGTCAAGATCGCGTTCGCCGGCCGTTGGCGCGGGGTCGCACGGTTCTACCCGATGGTGGCCGAGAGCTGGGCGGTCGTCTCGATCCCGAGCATCGTGGTCCTCGGCGCGACCGCCGGGGAGCTCGTGGCAGCCGCGCACTTCCTCGTGGGGTACCTGACTCTCGGGCTCATCATCGCGGCCCGGCCGCAGCTGGTGGTGCCCGAGCAGCGGTGACCACCCTCGACGATCACCGTGGACTTTCAGGCGTGCAGTGCCTGAGAGTCCACGGTGTCCGGTGGTCAGCTCAGCTTGGCGATGACCAGCTCGCGGACCCGGCCCGCGTCGGCCTGGCCGCGCATCTCCTTCATCACCGCGCCGATCAGCGCACCCGCCGCGGCGACCTTGCCGGCGCGGATCTTCTCGGCGACGCCGGGGTTCGCCTCGATCGCCCGGTCGACCGCCGCGGACAGCTCGCCCTCGTCGGAGACGACCGCGAGACCGCGGGACGCGACGACCGCGTCCGGGTCGCCCTCACCGGCGAGGACGCCGTCGAAGACCTGGCGGGCCAGCTTGTCGTTGATGGCGCCCTCGTCGACGAGCGCCTGGATCCGGGCCACCTGCTCGGGGCTGATCGGCAGCGACGCGAGGTCGACGCCCTGCTCGTTGGCCCGCCGGGCGAGCTCCGAGAGCCACCACTTCCGGGCCGACTGCGGCGACGCGCCCGCGTCGATCGTCCTCGCGACGAGGTCCAGCGCACCGGCTCCGACCGTGTCCCGCATCTCGAGGTCGGAGAACCCCCACGCGGCCTGCAGGCGGCGACGCCGCTCGGACGGCGGCTCGGGGAGGGTCTTCCGGAGCTCCTCCACCCATTCCCGCGACGGGGCGACCGGCGCCAGGTCCGGCTCGGGGAAGTAGCGGTAGTCGTCGGCGTCCGACTTCTCCCGCCCTGACGACGTGGTGCCGGTGTCCTCGTGGAAGTGGCGGGTCTCCTGGACGACCTTCCGACCCGCGTCGAGGATGGCGGCGTGCCGCGTGACCTCGTAGCGGACCGCCCGCTCCACCGAGCGGAACGAGTTGACGTTCTTGGTCTCGCTCCGGGTGCCGAGCATCGAGGTGCCGTGCGGGCGCAGGGAGAGGTTCACGTCGGCGCGCAGCGACCCCTGGTCCATCCGGGCGTCGGAGACGTCGAGGGCGAGGACCAGGTCGCGCAGCTGCTGGACGTAGGCGCGAGCCACCGCCGGCGCCTTCTCGGCCGGGACGAAGATCGGCCGGGTCACGATCTCGATCAGCGGGATGCCGGCCCGGTTGTAGTCGAGCAGCGAGTAGTCCGCGCCGTGGATCCGGCCGGTGGCGCCACCCATGTGCGACGACTTGCCGGTGTCCTCCTCCATGTGCGCACGCTCGATCTCGATCCGGTAGGTCTCCCCGTCGACCTCCACGTCCATGGAGCCGTCGAACGCGATCGGCTCGTCGTACTGCGAGGTCTGGAAGTTCTTCGGCATGTCCGGGTAGAAGTAGTTCTTCCGCGCGAACCGGCACCACTCGGCGATCTCGCAGTTGAGCGCGAGCCCGATCCGGATCGCCGACTCGACCGCCTTCTCGTTGACGACCGGCAGCGCGCCGGGGAGCCCCAGGCAGACCGGGCAGACGTTGGTGTTGGGCTCGCCCCCGAAGAGCGCCGGGCAGCCGCAGAACATCTTGGTGGCGGTGTGCAGCTCGACGTGCACCTCGAGCCCCATCACCGGCTCGTAGCGCGCGATGGCCTCCTCGAAGGGGACCAGCTCGGTGGTCGTCGTCATGCGGTCACCTCCGCGGTCAGCGGGCTGCCCCACTTCTCGAGCAGCAGCCGCTCGAGGGCGGCTCCCGCGTTGTAGAGCCGGTCGTCGCACTGGAGCGGCGCCAGGAACTGCACGCCGACCGGGAGCCCGTCCTCGGCGAGCCCCGCCGGCAGCGAGAGTCCCGGTACACCGGCGAGGTTGGCCGGGATCGTGGCGACGTCCTGGAGGTACATCGCCATCGGGTCCTCGAGCTTCTCCCCCAGCCGGAACGCCGTGGTCGGCGCGGTCGGCGAGACCAGCACGTCGGCCTCGCGGAACGCCGCCTCGAAGTCCCGGGCCACGAGCGCGCGGACCTTCTGGGCCGAGCCGTAGTAGGCGTCGTAGTAGCCGCTCGACAGCGCGTACGTGCCGAGGATGATCCGGCGCTTCACCTCGTCGCCGAAGCCGGCGTCGCGGGTCGCGGCCATCACCTGCTCGGCGCTCGGGTCCTCGACGCCGTCGGGAAAGGCCCGGAGGCCGTAGCGCATCGCGTCGAAGCGGGCGAGGTTCGAGGAGACCTCGCTCGGCATCACGAGGTAGTACGCCGCGAGCGCGTGCTCGAAGCTCGGGCACGAGACCTCCACGACAGTGGCGCCCGCCCCGGTGAGCAGCGCGACCGACTCCTCGAACCGCTCCTGCACGCCGGACTGGAACCCTTCGCCGCCCAGCTCCTTGACCACGCCGACCCGCAGCCCCTGCACGTCCCCGCGCCGGGCAGCCTGCACGAGGTCGGGCACCGGTGCGTCGATGCTCGTGGAGTCCATCGGGTCGTGGCCGCCGATGACCTCGTGCAGCAGCGCGGCGTCGAGCACCGTGCGGGTCACGGGGCCCACCTGGTCGAGGCTGCTCGCCATCGCCACG
This sequence comes from Marmoricola sp., assembly GCA_035699145.1. Classification (GTDB taxonomy): domain Bacteria; phylum Actinomycetota; class Actinomycetes; order Propionibacteriales; family Nocardioidaceae; genus Marmoricola_A. Next base: position 152,885 of record DASSBB010000037.1, on the reverse strand, counting down.
ACGCCGTACCGGCTGACGCCGCCGTACGTGGGCTTCACGCCGACGGTGCCGGTGAGGGCGCCCGGCTGGCGGATCGAGCCGCCGGTGTCCGTCCCGATGGCGAGCGGGGCGAGCCGGGCGGCGACCGCGGCAGCCGAGCCTCCCCCGGAGCCGCCGGGGGTCCGGTCGGGGTCCCAGGGGTTGCGGGTGGGGCCGTAGGCCGAGTGCTCCGTCGACGAGCCCATCGCGAACTCGTCGAGGTTGGTCTTGCCGAGGATCGGCATGCCGGCCCGGCGCAGCCGGGTGACCACGGTCGCGTCGTACGGCGGCAGCCATCCCTCGAGGATCCGGGACCCGGCCGTGGTCGGCTGCCCCACGGTGCACAGGAGGTCCTTGACGGCGATCGGCACACCGGCGAGCTTCGGGAGGTCGTCCCCCGCGGCACGTCGGCGGTCGATCTCGTCGGCGGCGTCGACCGCGCCGTCGTGGTCGACGTGGAGGAAGGCGTGGAGACCACCGTCGAGCGCGTCGATCCGGTCGAGGTAGGCCCGGGTGACCGCGCCGCTCGACGTCTCGCGCGTTGCGAGTGCCGTCGCCAGCTCGGCGGCGGAGAGGTCGGTCAGGTCGCTCGGGTTGTCCACTGTCACTCCTCGCCCAGGATCTTGGGGACGAGGAACCGCTGCCCCTCGCTGGCCGGAGCCGCGGCGAGCGCGTCCTCGGGCTTCAGCGACGGGCGGACGACGTCCTCGCGGAACACGTTGCGCAGCGGCGTCGGGTGGCTCATCGGCTGGACGTCTCCGGCGCCCTCGAGAGCCTGCGACACCGTCGCCACCGACTCGAGGATCTTCGGCAGCTCGCGTCCGAGCCGGTCGAGCTCGGCCTCGTCGAGCTGGATCCGCGCCAGCCCCGCGAGGTGAGCGACGTCGTCGCGGGAGATCTGGGGGGTCGGCGCGGTGGGGGGTTCGTCAGACATGGTCGCCATCCTATGAGGCGTCGATTCGGCCAACTCGCCTGCCCGTCCGGCGGCGAGCAGGCACAATCGTGCGGTGCTCCCCGACCCGCTCGACCGCCCTCCGGACGGTCTCGACCGCGAGTCCGAGCGCTGGTGGGCGGAGCTGCTGGCCGAGGCGCCTCCGCGCCCGGCCCCGGCACGCCGGGTACGACGGCCCCGGTCCGGCGGGCCGCCTCGGGCGTCACGCACGGTCGCGGCGTTCATGGGCCTGCTGATCGCCGTGTTCGGGGCCGTCGCGTTCATGGAGCGTGGCCGCGAGTCCTTCCCCGTGTCGTACGACGACGGTCACCTCGATGCCACCACGATCCAGGGGGCGTCGGGCAGCTACTCGTTCCTCTCCACCCAGCCGGGCACCAAGGAGCCGGTCACCTATCCCCCGTGCCGCACCGTCCAGGTCCGGATCAACCCGGCCGGCGAGGTCGCCGGCGGTTCCCAGCTCGTGCTCGACGCCATGGCGCACGTCAGTGAGCTGTCCGGGCTCGAGCTCGAGTACGTCGGCCCCAGCACCCAGCGCCCCGACGAGTGGTCCGCCGCGATGGACAGCGGGGCGATGGAGGCCTACCCGCCGGCGCTCGTGTCGTGGTCCGACGAGGACGAGACGCCGACGCTGGCCGACGAGGTCGTCGGGGTGGGCGGGAGCATCAGCGTGCGCGGTGCCGGCTACGCCCGTCCCCGGTACATGACGGGATCGGTGACCCTGGACGGGCCGCACCTCGAGGAGGTGTTGGAGCGCCCCGACGGGGAGGCCCAGGTGCGTGCGGTGATCCTGCACGAGCTCGGCCACCTGGTCGGGCTGGGGCACGTCACTGACCCGGGCGAGCTGATGAGCGAGACGAACTTCGGGCTGCACGACTTCGGGCCGGGGGACCGGGAGGGACTGGCCCGGCTGGGGGCCGGCGACTGCTGACGCCTCGTCCGATTGGGCGCGCGCTATGTCGCGCGGCCAATCGGACGAGGCGTGGTCGTCACGCGAGGCCGATCAGCTGCGCCATGACCGACACCCCGATGACCACCAGCACGATGCCGATCAGGTCGAAGACGATGCCTGACCGGACCATCTTCGTGATCGGGATCAGCCCTGACCCGTAGACGATCGCGTTGGGCGGCGTGGAGACCGGGAGCATGAAGCCGTACGACGCCCCGAACGTCGCAGCCAGGGCCGGGATCACCGGGGTGACTCCCGCCGCCAGGGCGATCGGGATGACGATCGGGACCACGACCGCAGCACTGGCGGTGTTGGAGGTGGTCTCGGAGATGATGACCGCGATGATCACCGACACCACGGTGATCGGGACCAGGCTCGAGACCCCGAGGAGGTCGACCAGCCCCTGACCGAGTGTCTTTGCCAGGCCGGTGTCGGAGAGCAGCGAGCCGAGCACGATGCCGCCACCGAACAGCAGGATCGTCCCCCAGTCGATGTTGACCGCCTGGTTCCAGTTGAGCGTGAACGTGCGCTCGCCCCAGTCGACCGGCAGCACGAAGAGCAGCGCAGCCGCCGCGACCGCCACCACGCCGGAGTCCAGCCGCTCGCTGACGGAGGTGTAGATCGAGGACGTGTCGCCGAAGACCAGGGCGATCAGCCCAGGCAGGATCCAGAAGAAGACCGCCAGGACGAAGACGAGCAGCGTGTTGCGGCCGCCGCGCGTCATCGGGCCGAGCTTGCGACGTTCCTCGTCGACGTACTCAGCGGCGCCGGGGATGTGCCTGATCTCGGGACGGTTCAGGAGCAGGAGGACGACGCAGAGCGCCACGAACATGACCAGCACGATCGGCAGCGCGGTGATGGTCCACTCGAAGAACGAGATCGTGGTGTCGGTCTGCTGCTCGATGAACTCGATGCCGATCAGGTTCGGCGGGCTTCCGATCGGGGTGATCAGGCCGCCGACGCTGGCGCCGTACGCGATCATCAGCATCAGGCAGGTGCCGAACCGCAGCCGCGTGGGGTCGGACTCGCCGGTCTCGCGGGTGATCAGCCCCGAGAGCGCGCCCATCATCCCGAGGCCGATGGGCAGCAGCATCGCCGCGGTGGCGGTGTTGGAGATGAACGCGCTGAGCCCCGCGCCGATCGCGCCGAACGCGATGATGACGCCGTACGTCGACCTGCTCACGCCGGGGATCGACAGCACCCGGAACGCGAAACGCCTGTCCAGGCCGTGCGAGGTCATGGCCTCGGCGATGATGAAGGCGCCGATGAACACGAAAAGCGTGGAGTCGCCGAAGGCCGCGAAGACGTCGTCGACCGGCGCCACCGCCAGCAGCACGCACAGCGCCATCGCCACCACGGCCGTGACCGGGATCGGGATCGCCTCGGACAGCCAGTAGACGATGGTGAAGACCATGATCGCGGCGAGGTTCTGCTGGGGCCGGTCGATGTCCATCGGAATCACCAGCAGCACCAGCAGGGCCGCCGGTCCGAGGAACAGCCCGATGGTTCTCCGTCGGCGCTCGAAACGCTGCTCCGCGGGCGTCAGCCGTTCTCGCTGCTCGTCCAACGTGCGGTAGGTCTGGCCTCGTTGGAAGTCGGATGTCGCCATGACACACCTCCGGGGACGTGGGCGCCGGGTGTTGTCGAGCGTAGTGGAGAACCGGCCTGGTGCGGGCCGCTACGGGGCGGACCTCGCTGACGTCAGTCGTCGGTGGGTTCGGCCGGCCGCCGGTGCCATTCAGTTCGACGTGCAGGGGATCCGGCGAAAATTCCTGCATCTGGAACTGACTGGTGCGCACCGGCCGCGCAGCTCCAGGTGATGACCAGCGACGAGTCCGCACCCTGCCGACGATGCGGCGCCAGGGAGTGGCGTGGGTCCTCACTCTCCCACGTGGGCAACCTCGCGAGCCGCGTCGGGGCCGTGCGCCAGCAGGACGCCGAACCCGGCCTCGTCGAGGATCGGCACCTTGAGGGAGACGGCCTTGTCGTGCTTCGACCCGGGGGACTCCCCCACCACGACGAAGGCGGTGCTCTTGGAGACCGACGAGGCGGCCTTGCCGCCGCGGGCGATGATCGCCTCCTTCGCGCCGTCCCGGCTGAACCCCTCCAGCGACCCGGTCACCACCACCGAGAGCCCTTCCAGGACCCGCGGCGTCGAGGCGTCCTGCTCGTCCTCCAGCCGCACGCCGGCGGCCCGCCACTTCTCGATGATGTCGAGGTGCCAGGCCACCTCGGGGTCGTCGAACCAGCGCCGGATCGACTCGGCGATCGTCATGCCGACCCCCTCGACGCCCGCGAGCTCCTCGAGCGAGGCCTCCCGGATCCGGTCGAGCGACCCGAAGTGGGTCGCCAGCGCACGCGCCGCGGTCGGACCCACGTGGCGGACCGACAGCGCGACCAGGACCCGCCAGAGCGGGCGGTCCTTCGCCTCCTCGAGGTTCGCGACCATCCGCCGCCCGTTCGCCGAGAGCACCGGGGCGTCGCCCTCACCCTTCTTCGGCGCCCGTGTGAAGAGCGGAACCCGACGCAGCTTCTTCTCGTCCAGCGTGAACAGGTCGCCCTCGTCCTGCACCACCCCCGACTGCAGCAGCGCGACCGCCGCCTCGTAGCCGAGCACCTCGATGTCGAAGGCGCCACGGCCGGCCACGTGGAAGAGCCGCTCCCGCAGCTGTGCCGGGCAGGAGCGTTGGTTGGGGCAGCGGATGTCGGCGTCGCCCTCCTTCTCCGGCCGGAGCTCGGTGCCGCACTCGGGGCAGTGGGTCGGCATGACGAACTCCCGCTCGCTGCCGTCCCGGAGGTCGACCACCGGCCCGACGATCTCCGGGATCACGTCCCCGGCCTTGCGCAGCACCACGGTGTCCCCGATGAGCACGCCCTTGCGGCGCACCTCCGAGGCGTTGTGCAGGGTCGCCATCTCGACGGTGGAGCCGGAGACGACCACCGGCCTCATCACGCCGTACGGCGTCACGCGACCCGTCCTCCCGACGTTGACCCGGATGTCGAGGAGCTCGGTGTTGACCTCCTCCGGCGGGTACTTGAAGGCGATCGCCCACCGCGGCGCCCGGGACGTCGAGCCGAGCCGACGCTGGAGGGAGACCTGGTCGACCTTGATGACGACCCCGTCGATCTCGTGCTCCACGTCGTGCCGGTGCTCGCCGTACTCCTCGACGAACTGCTCCACCGCACCCAGGTCCGGCACCACCTTGACCCGGTCGCTCACCGGGAGCCCCCAGGCGGCGAGCGCCGCGTAGGCCTCGGACTGGCGCTTCGGCTCGAACCCCTCGCGGAACCCGATGCCGTGGCAGACCATCGACAGCGCCCGCGAGGCGGTGACCCGCGGGTCCTTCTGCCGCAGCGAGCCGGCCGCCGAGTTGCGGGGGTTCGCGAAGGGCGCCTTGCCGGCGGCCACCAGCGACTCGTTGAGCGCGACGAACGCCTCGACCGGCAGGAACACCTCACCGCGGACCTCGACGACCTTCGGCGGCGGGAACTCGTCGGAGGCGGCCAACCGGTGCGGGACCGAACGGATCGTGCGGACGTTCGGGGTGACGTCCTCACCGGTCCGGCCGTCACCACGGGTGAGTGCCCGGACCAGCCGGCCGTCCTCGTAGAGCAGGTTGATCGCGAGGCCGTCGATCTTCAGCTCGCAGAGGTACTCCGCGTCCGTGACCCCGTCGCGCCGCAGCCGGTGCTCCCACGACGCGAGCTCCTCGAAGGAGAACGCGTTGTCGAGGCTCATCATCCGTTCGAGGTGGTCGACGGCGGTGAACTCGGTCGACACCGCACCCCCGACCTTCTGGGTCGGCGAGTCCGGCGTCCGCAGCTCCGGGTGCAGCTCCTCGAGCTCCTCGAGCCGTCGCATCGCCGTGTCGAACTCGGCGTCGGACATCGTCGGCGCGTCGAGCACGTAGTAGCGCCAGCGCGCCTCCTCCACCTGCTCGGACAGCCGCTGGTGCTCGTCGCGGAGCTCGGGCGGGACGGGGCTGGTGACAGGGCTGGCCGTGGCGGGTGCGGTGCTGGCGGCGTCGCTCGACATGGGTCACATCCTGCCCTGTCCGACCGACAAGGCATGACTGGCAGGATCGCCCCATGTCGGAGCCCCACCTCACGAGGAGCCCGTGCCGTCGTACGCCGCGGGGGCTGGTGCTCATGCTCCACGGCGGCGCCGAGCAGAACATCGACCCGGTGACCGCGCACAGCCGGCCGTGGCAGCGGTCGCGGCTGATGATGGCCCAGCTCCAGCGGCCGTTCCACAAGGCAGGGCTCGAGGTGTGGCTGCTCCGCTACCGGTTCACCGGGTGGAACCACGGGCACGGCAGCCACCCCTCGCCGGTCGGCGACGCGCGCTGGGCGCTCGACGAGGTGCGGGCCGCCCACGGATCGCTCCCGGTCGTCGTCCTGGGGCACTCGATGGGTGCGCGCACCGGCGCGACGGTCGCCGACGACCCGAACGTCCGCGGGCTCGTCGCGCTGGCGCCCTGGTTCCCTCCGGGCGAGCCGGTGCAGCCGCTGGCCGGCCGCCACCTCGTGGCCGCGCACGGCCGGGCGGACCGGGTCACGAGCTTCGGCGCGACCACGTCGTTCGTGCACCGCGCCGAGGGCGTCGCCGCCTCGGTAGGGCTGGTCGACATGGCGGAGCTCGGCCACTACATGCTCAAGGGGATCAGCCGGTGGAACGAGGTCGCCCTCCAGCGGACGACCGCGATGTTCGACCACGTGACTCCCTGACCGGCCGAGTCGTCGGATCCTCGGCCCTTGTGGCCGGCCGAGTCGTCGGATCCTCGGCGCCGCTGGCCGGCCGACCAGACCGGGGTTGCGTCAGATCGCGGCACGCCCTACGTTTCTGATGAAACGAAACCGTTTCGTTCTATCGGAGGAGGACGTCGTGGTGCCCAAGGCCGGCTCCGAGCGGCCCCGGGTGGTCGGTGACCGCGAGGAGGAGCTGCTCGACGCGACCGTCGAGCTGCTGCTCGACGTCGGCTACGACCGGCTGACGATGGACGCCGTCGCCAAGCTGGCCCGGGCCAGCAAGGCGACGCTCTACCGGCGCTGGAGCTCCAAGCAGGCGCTGGTCGTCGACGCGGTCAGCCGGTCGAAGCGGGCGGTGGTTCTCGACCCGCCCGACACCGGGTCACTCCGCTCGGACCTCGTGGAGCTGTTCTGCGGCCCGCGTGGGATCGGATCCCACGACACCACGCTGGTGCTCGGCGTCGTGCTCACCGCCCTCCAGACCGATCCCGAGTTCGCGCACGAGTTCCGCAGCAGGTTCCTCGCCCCCAAGGTCGCCGTCGTGCGCGACATCTACGCGCGGGCCGCCGCCCGGGGCGAGCTCGCCCCCGGCGTCGACCCCTCCCTGCTGGGCCCCGCTCTGGCCGGGATCATCCTGCACCGCTCGTTCGTCCTCGGGGACGCCGTCACCCGCGACCTGGTCGAGCGCGTCGTCGACCAGATCATCCTCCCGGCCGCCACCGGCCGGCACCCGACCTCGAACCAGGAGTCCCGATGACCTCTGCCCAACCCGCCGTCGCGCCGAAGCACGCGGCCGAGCATCGTCACCTCGGGTGGGCGCTCGCGCTGATCTGCCTCGCGCAGCTCATGGTGGTCCTCGACGCGACGATCGCGAACATCGCCCTGCCCTACATCCAGTCCGACCTCGACTTCTCCGAGCACGCGCTGCCCTGGATCATCACGGCGTACTCCCTCACCTTCGGCGGCTTCCTCCTCCTCGGCGGTCGGTGCGGCGACCTCTTCGGACGGCGCCGGGCCTTCACGTTCGGCCTCGTGCTGTTCGCGGTCGCCTCGCTCGTGGGCGGCTTCGCCCAGAACGAGGCGATGCTGCTCGGCTCCCGGGCCGTTCAGGGGCTCGGGGCCGCGTTCGCCTCGCCCAACGCGCTGGCCCTCATCACCACGACGTTCGAGCCCGGCCCCAAGCGGAGCCGCGCGTTCGCCGTCTACGCGATGATGTCGGGGCTCGGCGCGGCCGTCGGTCTCCTCCTCGGTGGCTGGCTGACCGGCGTGAACCCGACGGTGTTCGGCGCCGACGTCGAGGGGTGGCGGCTGACCTTCCTCATCAACGTGCCGATCGGCCTCCTCGGCGCCGTGGCGGCACCGCTGCTCCTCGGCGAGAGCGACCGGCACTCCGGACGGCTCGACGTCCCCGGTGCGGTCACGGCCACCACGGGGCTGCTGTCGCTCGTCTACGGCATCACCCGCGCGGGCGACCGCGCGTACGGCTGGGGCGACCCCTGGACGATCACCGCCCTCGTCGCCGGCGTCCTGCTGCTGGTGCTCTTCTGGCTCCTCGAGCGGCGGAGCCCCCGGCCCCTGCTCCCCGGCCGGATCGTCGCGGACCGGGACCGGATGGGCGCCTACCTGGTGATGATGCTGATCCCGGCGGCGATGTTCGCCATGTTCTTCTTCCTGACGCTGATCCTCCAGAACGTCATGGGTAAGTCGCCGATGACCACCGGGCTCATGTTCCTGCCCTTCAGCATCACGATGGTCGTGGCCGCGGTGGTCGTCTCGCGGCTCGTGCAGCGGGTCGACCCCGGGAAGCTCTCGGCGGTGGGCGCCACCATCGCGGCCGTCGCGGTGTTCGGCTTCAGCCGGCTCCCGTACGACGACCGGGTCGGCCACCTGGCGGTGGAGATCAGCTACTGGTCCGACATCTTCCCCTTCGTCGTCCTCATGCCGATGGGCATGGCGCTCGTCTTCATCCCCATGACGATGAGCGTCGTCCACGGCGTCTCCCCGGCCGACTCGGGGATCGCGTCCGGGGTCCTCAACACCATGCAGCAGGTCGGCGGCTCCCTCGGGCTGGCCACCCTCAGCACGATCGCCCTCAACGCAGCCACGTCGAAGGCGACGGACGTGTGCCGAGGGCTGGCGTCGCAGGGCGCGAGCTGCGAGAACCCTGCGCTGCAAGGCGTCTCGTTCACCCACGGCGCCTCGGTCGGCTTCCTCTGCGCCGCCGGGATGCTCCTGGCCGGCGGGTTGGTCGCGCTGGTCATGAACCGGATCCGGCACGAGGAGCTGAGCAGCGGGGAGCTCGCCGTCTCGGCCCACTGAGCGGAGCGCCGTTCGCCGAGTCGTCGCATCCTCGGCCGAGGAGGCGACGGCTCGGCAGGGTTTCGGGCCGAGGATGCGACGGCTCGACGGGTCAGCTGAGGTCCTTCGCGGCGGCGCGGCAGAGCGCCAGGGCCTTGCGGGCCCACGCGGGATCGGCGCCGGCCAAGCCGCACGCTGGGGTCAGCCCCAGGTTCGCAGCCGGCTCCAGCCCGAGCATGTCGAGGAACCGCTCGACCCGCTCGGTGACCGACCGCTCGGTCGGCTCGGCGGTCGGCCTCGTCGACGGTACGACGCCGAGCAGGACCCGACGACCCGCCTCCAGGGCGGCCGCCACCTCGTCGTACCCCTCCGGGCGGAGCCGGTCGAGGTCGACCGACAACCCGGGCGCCCCGGCACGCGTGAGCAGGTCGAACGGGACGTCGTCGGCGCAGCAGTGGACGACCGGCTCCGCACCGGCGGCGCGGATCGCCTCGACGACCCACTCGAGCGCCGGCGCCGCCAGGGGCGCATCGACGGAGCGGTGCCGATGGAACCCCGACGCGGTGGGCACCGCGCCGGCGAGCACGGCCGGGAGCGCGGGCTCGTCCAGCTGTACGACGAACGTGGCGCCGGGCACCCGTCGCTGCAGCGCACCGACGTGCTCCCCCAGCCCCTCCGCCAGGGACTGTGCGAGCTCACGCCGGGCGCCGTGGTCGGCGAGCACCCGGTCCCCGCGCGGCCGCTCGACGGTCGCGGCGAGCGTCCACGGCCCGACGACCTGGACCTTGACCGTGCCGGGAAACCCCTGGGTCTCCTCCTCGAACCGGTCGAGGTCCTGCCCCAGCAGCGAGACCGCCCGCCGGTGGTCGACCCCGGAGGCGTCGGTGAGCCGCCACCCCGCCGGCTGGAGGTCGGCGGCGAGCCCGGAGAGGACGGCGACCGTGCGGCCGGTCATGGTCGCGTGAGCGCCGCGGCCGGGGACCTCCGGGAGGTACGGCAGCTCCGGCACCTCCCCGAGCACGACCCGCACCGCCTCGTCGAAGGCGCGCTGGTCCTCTCCGGGGTGCGACCCGACGCCGGTGGCGGCCGTCATCCGGCGGACGCCTCCGACCGGGCGGTGGCGGTGATCGTGCACGACCCGACGACGCGGGTGCCGTCGTACACCACCGCTGACTGCCCCGGGGCGATGCCCTCGGCGGGATCGAGCAGCTGGACCTCCACGTCGTCGCCGGTCACCCGCACCCGAGCCCGGTGCTCGGCGCCGTGCGCGCGCAGCTGAACGGTGGCCTCGAGCACGCCTGCCGGCTCGGCACCGCACCAGCGTGGCCGGCTCCCCCGGACCCGGTCGACGGCCAGCGCCTCGCGGGGGCCGACCGTCACCGTGCCGGAGACCGGTTCGATGTCGAGCACGTAGCGCGGCCTGCCGTCCGGCGCGGGCGTCCCGATCCGGAGCCCGCGCCGCTGGCCGATGGTGTAGGCGAACGACCCCTCGTGGGTGCCGAGCACCTCGCCGCTCTCGTGGTCGACGAAGGCGCCGGTCGCGGCACCGAGCTTCTCCCGGAGCCACCCGCCGGTGTCGCCGTCGGAGATGAAGCAGATGTCGTGGCTGTCGGGCTTGTCGGCCACGAGCAGCCCGCGAGCGGCGGCCTCGGCCCGCACCTGCGGCTTCGGGGTGTTCCCGAGCGGGAAGAGCGAGTGGCGCAGCTGCTCCTGGGTCAGCACGCCCAGCACGTAGGACTGGTCCTTGCCCATGTCCACGGCGCGGTGCATCTCGACGGTCCCGTCCGGGCAGCTCCTCAGCTGCGCGTAGTGGCCGGTCGCCACCGCGTCGTACCCCAGCGCCCGGGCGCGGTCGAGGACGGCGGCGAACTTGATCTTCTCGTTGCAGCGCAGGCACGGGTTGGGGGTGCGGCCGGCGGCGTACTCCGACCTGAAGTCCTCGACCACGTCGTCGTGGAACCGGTCGCTCAGGTCCCAGACGTAGAACGGGATCCCGATGACGTCGGCGGCCCGCCGGGCGTCGTTGGCGTCCTCGATCGTGCAGCACCCACGGGCGCCGGCGCGGTAGGTCTTGGGGTTGCGCGAGAGCGCGAGGTGGATGCCGGTGACCTCGTGACCTGCCTCGACCGCTCGCGCGGCGGCGACGGCCGAGTCGACGCCGCCGGACATCGCGGCGACGACCCTCATCGGGCGGCCGCCCGGGCCCGCTCGACGGCCGGGCCGATCGCCTCGACGAGCGCGTCGATGTCCGCCCGGGTGTTCGTCCGGCCCACCGTGAACCGCAGGGAGCTGCGCGCCTCGGCGTGGTCGCGCCCCATCGCGAGGAGGACGTGGCTCGGCTGCGGCACCCCGGCCGAGCAGGCCGACCCGGTCGAGCACTCGATGCCGTGGTGGTCGAGCAGCATCAGCAACGAGTCGCCGTCGCAGCCGGGGAAGGTCAGGTGCGCATGGCCGGGCAGCCGGTCGGTCTCGGCGCCGTTGACCCGGGCGTCCGGCACGATCTCGAGGACCCGCCGGACCAGCTCGTCGCGCAGCTCCGAGACCCGGGCGGCGTGGTCGGCCTGCTGCTTGACCGCGTGCTCGACGGCGACCGCGAAACCGACGATCGCCGGCACGTCGATGGTGCCGGACCGGATCCGTCGCTCCTGGCCCCCGCCGTGCAGCAGCGGCGTCGGCGCGAGGTCGCGTCGTACGACGAGCGCACCCACGCCGTACGGACCGCCGAGCTTGTGCGCGGTGAGCGTGAGGGCGTCCGCTCCCGAGCCGCCGAAGTCGACGGGCACGGCGCCGATCGCCTGGACGGCGTCGGTGTGGACCGGGATCCCGTGGGCGTGGGCGACCGCGACCACCTCCTCGATCGGCTGCAGCGTGCCGACCTCGTTGTTCGCCCACATGACGGTGACCAGGGCCACCGACCCGGGGTCCCGCTCGACGCCCACGCGCAGGTGGTCGAGGTCGAGCCGGCCGGCGTGGTCGACGCGGAGGTACTCCACGGTCGCGCCCTCGCGCTCCTCCAGCCACTCCACCGGGTCGAGGACCGCGTGGTGCTCGATCTCCGTGGTGAGGACGCGGCGCCGGACCGGGTCCTGGTCGCGGCGGGTCCAGTAGATCCCCTTGACCGCGAGGTTGTCGGCCTCGGTGCCACCGGAGGTGAACACCACCTCGCCCGGCCGGGCGCCGAGAACCGCCGCGATCCGCTCCCGGGACTCCTCGACGACACGGCGGGCGGCGCGTCCGGAGCCGTGCAGGCTGCTGGCGTTCCCCGTGCGACGGAGCTGCTCGGTCATCGCCTCGACCGCCTCGGGGAGCATCGGCGTGGTCGCCGCATGGTCGAGGTAGACGAGAGGGTGGGTGGGGTCGGTCATCGCGCCTCCCAGGGTACGGCGTGGCTCCTCAGCGGCGAGCCGCGGACCGGGCACCGAAAAGGCGTTGCCTCGTCCCGTCCGACCCCGCAGACTGGCGTGACCATGTGGAGCTGAACCGTCCTGCACCTGCGTCCGAGGCACCCGAGCCCGGCAGGCGCCCTCCTCGTCCCGGACGAACCCCATGACCGCGGCACCACTCTCCACGCCCCTCTCCGCCCTCGTCGCCCACGACGTCACCAAGGCGTACGGCGACCGCGTCGTCCTCGACGGCGTCGACGTCACGGCCGGACCCGGCCGGCTCCTCGCCCTGGTCGGCGAGAACGGGGTCGGCAAGTCCACGCTCCTCCGGGTGCTGGCCGGCGTCGAGCCGCCCGACGGCGGGACCGTGACCGGACCGACCGACGTCGGACACCTGGCCCAGGAGCTGGACGTCCCGGACGCGACGACCGTCGGCGCGCTGCTCACCGCTGCCCTCGCCCCGCTCCACGACGCCGTCGACCGGCTCGAGCTGCTCGCCGGGCGGCTCGACGAACCCGCAGCGGCCGAGGAGTACGCCCCGCTGCTCGACTGGGCCGTCCTGCACGACGCCTGGGACGCGACCCGCCGTGCCGAGGAGGCGGCAGCCCGGCTGGGGCTCGGCGACGTGTCTCCGGACCGGCCGGTGGGATCGCTGTCGGGCGGCCAGCGGGCCCGGCTGGCGCTGGCCGCGCTGCTCACCCGGCGACCGGCGTGCCTGCTGCTCGACGAACCCACCAACCACCTCGACGACGAGGCGATGGCCTTCCTGGAGGACACCGTGCGCTCCCTGCCCGGCGTCGTGGTCGTCGCCAGCCACGACCGGGTCTTCCTCGACGTGGTGGCGACCACCGTCCTCGACCTCGACCCTCACGCCGACTCTCCGGGCGGGCGCAGGCACGGCACCTCGGCAGGCGGGTACTCGGCCCACCTCGAGGCCCGGGCCGCCGATCGCCGGCGCTGGGAGGCCGCCTTCGCCGCGCAGGAGGACGAGCGGGCGCGGCTCCGCCGGGCAGCCACCACCACGGCTCGCCAGGTGGCGCCGGGCCGGGCGGCCCGCGACAACGACAAGTTCATCCACCGGTTCAAGGGCGCCAACGTCGAGCGCACGGTGAGCCGCCGGGTCCGAGACGTCGAGCGCCGGCTGGAGGTGCTCGAACGTGACCTGGTGCCGAAGCCGCCTCGTCCGCTGCGTTTCGACGGCGAGCTGGCGCCGGCCGCGGGCGGCTCGGTGCACGTCCGCGACCTCGTCGTGCCGGGGCGGGTGCGGGTCGACCGGCTCGACCTGGGGCCGGGCGAGAGGGTGTTGCTCACCGGGCGGAACGGGTCAGGGAAGTCGACACTGCTGAAGGTGTTGGCCGGCCGGGTCTCCGACGTGATCGGGACGGTCGCCGTGCACGCGAGCAGCCTCGGCTACCTGCCCCAGGAGGTGCGGTTCCGGGACCCTCAGGCGTCGGCCGCCTCCGTCTACGCGGCGACGCGGCCTGGCGTCCCGCTCCGAGAGCTCGGCCTCCTCCACCCGCGCGAGGCGGGCCGGCCGGTCGGGGAGCTGAGCGTGGGCCAGCAGCGCAGGCTCGCCCTCGCGCTGCTCGTCGTACGTCGCCCCGACCTGGTCCTGTTGGACGAGCCGACGAACCACCTCTCCCTCGCGCTCGCCGAGGAGCTCGAGGAGGCCCTGCAGCGCTCGGTCGGAACGGTGCTCGTGGCCAGCCACGACCGGTGGCTGCGCCGGCGGTGGTCCGGCCCCGAGCTGGCGCTGTGAGGCCGACCAGTTTCCCATGGTATGCAGCCGTGTTGGTGCTCCCCATGGGTTACGGCCCACGGGGAGCACCAGTTCCTCTGCATACCGTGGTAAACCGTCACCCCTTGCGCTTGGTGACCTCCTCGGTCACGGCGGGGAGGACGGTGTGGAGGTCGCCGACGACGCCGAAGTCGACGAGCTCGAAGATCGGCGCCTCCTCGTCCTTGTTGACCGCGACGATCGTCTTGGAGGTCTGCATGCCCGCCCGGTGCTGGATCGCACCCGAGATGCCGTTGGCCATGTAGAGCTGCGGGGAGACGACCTTGCCGGTCTGGCCGACCTGGAAGGTGTGCGGGTACCACCCCGAGTCGACCGCGGCCCGGGAGGCGCCCACGGCAGCGCCGAGCGCGTCGGCCAGCTGCTCGACCGGCTCGAAGTTGCCGCCGGTGCCCCGGCCACCGGAGACCACGATCGCGGCCTCGGTCAGCTCCGGGCGACCCGATGCCTTCTTCGGCTCCACCCCGGTCATCTGCGCGCCCTTGGCCGCATCCGAGATCGTCACCGAGACGTTCTCGACAGTGCCGGCACCGTCGACGGCCTCCGGGGCCGCCGAGTTCGGCTTTACCGCGATCACCGGCGTCCCGCGGGTGACCTTCGCCTTGACGGTGAAGCCGCCGGCGAAGACCGACTGCGTCGTCACCGGGGTGCCGTCCTCCGAGGACTCGACGTCGACGGCGTCGGTGATGATCCCGGAGTCGGTCTTGACCGCCAACCGGGCAGCGATCTCCTTGCCCTCGGCCGAGGACGACAGCAGCACCGCGGCCGGAGATGCCGACCCGACCAGCTGCGCCAGCACCTCGGCCTTTGGGGTGACCAGATAGGGCCCGACCGCGACCGGGTCGACCACGTAGATCTTCTCCGCGCCGTACGACTTCAGCGCCGCGGCCGCCTCGTCCGACAGCTGCCCGATGAACACCGCCGCGGGCTCACCTAGCCGGCGGGCGATCGTCAGCATCTCGTTGGTGGTCTTGCGCACGGTGCCGCCGACGTGGTCGACGAGAACCAGGACCTCGCTCATGTGATCTCTTCCTCAGACTCTCGGTGAACCGCGCGGCTCAGACGAACTTCTTCGACGCCAGGAACTCGACCAGCGCCTGCGCGCCCGACCCGTCCTCGTCCTTGACGATCTCCCCGGCGGTCCGCGGCGGCCGCGCCTCCGCGGAGAGCACTGAGGTGTACGCCGCGTCCAACCCGACCTGCGCGGCGTCGACGCCCAGGTCGGCCAGCGACCAGGTCTCGACCGGCTTCTTCTTCGCCGCCATGATCCCCTTGAAGGACGGGTAGCGCGCCTCGCCGGTCTGGTCGGTGACCGACAGCACCAGCGGCAGCCTCCCCTCGACCGTCACCGTCGCGGTGTCGCCGTCACGGCGGATCTTCACCGTGCCGCCGTCGACCTCGATCGCCGACGCGAGCGTGGTGCCGGGCACCCCGAGCCGCTCCGACAGCATCGCCGGTACGACGCCCATGCCACCGTCGGTCGACGCCATCCCGCACACCACCAGGTCGAAGCCAGTCCGCTGCACCGCCGACGCGAGCACCAGCGACGTCGCCAGCGCGTCCGATCCCTCGACCGCGTCGTCGACGACGTGGACGCCCTTGTCGGCGCCCATCTGCAGCGCCTTGCGGATCGCGTCCGCCGCCTTCTCCGGGCCGACCGTCAGCACGGTGACCTCCGTGTCGTCCCCGGCCTTCTCCTTGACCTGGAGCGCCTGCTCCACCGCGTACTCGTCGAGCTCCGACAACAACCCGTCAACCCCGACACGGTCGACGGTGTTGTCCGCCTCGAAGCGGCGGTCACCGGTGGCGTCCGGCACGTACTTCACACACACGACAATGTTCATGACAGACACGGCCCGTGGGGGCCCCTCCTGTGGACTCGGGTTGGGGGTGAGGCTACCCGCGCGTCGCCGAGGTCGCACCGTCGCGGGGGCGTGCAACCCGTCACAGTGGGTGGTTCCGGGGAGAGCTCAGGGACGGATCAGCCGGTCGAGCACCTTGCCGGCCAGGAGGTAGACGAGAGCGCAGAGGCCCCAGTTGACCAGGACGGTCCTGACCAGCGCGCTGTGCTCGGCGTCCGCCGAGCGACCGCCCTCGAACGTCTTGAGCTCGCCGAGCACGTTGAGCCGGTCGGCGGTGTCGGTGAGGAAGGACACCACGTCGTTGCGGGGGTCGAGGTCGAGCGCGATGACCAGCGCCCCGGCCGCCAGGACCAGCGCCGCGAGCACCGCGAGCAGCCACACCGCGGAGGCCACGCCATCGCGGACAGAGGCGA
Source organism: Marmoricola sp. (assembly GCA_035699145.1). Taxonomy (GTDB): domain Bacteria; phylum Actinomycetota; class Actinomycetes; order Propionibacteriales; family Nocardioidaceae; genus Marmoricola_A. Next base: position 136,469 of record DASSBB010000037.1, on the reverse strand, counting down.
GCGTGCGTCCGGGCACCGTCAGGAGCCGGTGAAGCTCGCCTTGCCCGGACCGTTCTCCACGAACGACCTCATCCCGGTGGTCCGGTCCTCGGTGGCGAAGAGCGCCGCGAACTGCTGCCGCTCGATCTCGAGACCGGTGTCGAGGTCGACGTCGAGCCCCCGGTCCACAGCCGTCTTGGCGGCGCGAAGTGCGAACGCCGCAGCGTTGCTGAACTGCTTGGCCCAGGTGAGCGCCTCGGTGTAGACGTCGGCCGCCGGGACGAGCCGGTCGACCAGGCCGATGGCCAGCGCCTCCTCGGCCTTGACGAAGCGGCCCGTGAAGATGAGCTCCTTGGCCTTGCTCGGCCCGACCAGGCGGCTGAGCCGCTGGGTGCCGCCGGCGCCGGGGATGATGCCAAGAAGGATCTCCGGCTGCCCGAGCGTGGCGTCGTCGGCGGCGATCCGGACGTCGGCGGTCAGCGCGAGCTCGCACCCGCCACCGAGGGCGTAGCCGGTCACCGCGGCGACCACCGGCTTCGGGATGCGGGCGACCGCGATGCACGCCTCCTGCAGGTCGGCGGAGACCTTCACCATCTCGGTGTAGGACAGGTCGGCCATCTCCTTGATGTCCGCGCCCGCCGCGAAGAGCCGCTCCCCGCCGTACACGACGACCGCGCGCACGTCGTCCCGCCGCGACGCCTCGAGCGCAGCCTCGCGGACCTCGCCCCAGACCTGGACGTTGAGGACGTTCATCTTCGGACGGTCCAGCCGCATCGTGGCGACGCCGTCCTCGACCTCGAGCCTGACGAACTCACCCACGGGATACCTCCTGAGCCGGAACCGAGACCTGTCCGCCCGCACCCTACCGACGAGCGGCGTGCACAATGAGGCGGGTGAGCCACAACGCCTGGCGGTGGAGCCATCGTGACGAGACCGCGCCGGTCTGGCCCGGATTCCACCAGCGGCTCGGCGCGACGTGGTCGGCGGAGTCGACGAACTTCGCCGTGTTCTCCCCCGACGCCACCTCGATGACCGTGTGCCTCTTCGACGACGACGAGGGGGAGACGCGGCACCGGCTGACCGAGCACACGCTGGGGGTGTGGCACGGCGCCATCCCGGAGGTCCCGGTGGGCCAGCGCTACGGCTTCCGCGCCGACGGCGAGTGGGAACCCGGCCGGGGCCGCCGCTTCAACCCGAACAAGCTGCTGCTCGACCCCTACGCGACGGCGATCTCCGGGCGGGTCGAGGGAGACGAACAGCTCCTCGCTCATGACGCGAAGGACACTCGATCGCGGAGCATCATCGACTCGGCGCCGTGCATGCCCCGGTCGGTGGTCACCCACGACGCGTTCGACTGGCGGGACGACAGGCCGCTGCGCCACCGCTGGCGCGACACGGTCATCTACGAGCTCCACGTCAAGGGGTTCACGCAGCTGTACGACGAGGTGCCGGAGCCGCTGCGGGGGACGTACGCCGGCCTCGCCACCCCGGCGGTGACGCGTTACCTGCGCGACCTCGGCGTCACCGCGGTGGAGCTCCTTCCCGTGCACCACTTCATCGACGAGCGGGCGGTCGCGGCCCGTGGGCTGACGAATTACTGGGGCTACAACTCCATCGGCTACTTCGCGCCGCACGGCTCCTACAGCTCCTCCGGCGACCGTGGGCAGCAGGTCACCGAGTTCAAGACGATGGTCAAGGCGCTCCACGAGGCGGGGCTCGAGGTGATCCTCGACGTGGTCTACAACCACACCGCCGAGGGTGGCCCGGACGGCCCGGCGTACTCCTTCCGCGGGCTCGACGACCACGGCTTCTACAAGCGCAGCCACTCCGTCGACGACATGTACTGGGACGTGACCGGGTGCGGCAACACCGTGGCGTCCGGGAACCTCGGTGCGCTGCGGCTGATCCTGGACTCACTGCGCTACTGGGTGACCGAGATGCACGTCGACGGGTTCCGGTTCGACCTCGCCTCGGCGCTGGCCCGCACCGGGCACCAGGTGGACATGCACAGCGCCTTCCTCACGACGATCAGCCAGGACCCGGTGCTGCGCCACGTCAAGCTCATCGCCGAGCCGTGGGACGCGAGCATGGACGGCTACCTCGTCGGGTCGTTCCCCCCACCGTGGGTGGAGTGGAACGACCGTTACCGCGACACCATGCGTGACTTCTGGCGAGCCCACACGAGCGGGGTCCGCGACGTCGCCTCACGGCTCGCCGGCTCCTCCGACCTGTACGCCGACGACGGCCGGTCGCCGTACGCCTCGGTCAACTTCGTCACCTCGCACGACGGGTTCACGCTGCGCGACCTGGTCTCCTACAACCGCAAGCACAACGAGGCGAACGGCGAGGAGAACCGGGACGGCAGCGACAACAACCGGTCCTGGAACCACGGCGTGGAGGGTGAGACCGAGGACCCGGCGGTGCTCGCGCTCCGCCACCGTCAGGCCGCGAACATGATGGCGACCCTCTGCCTCTCCAGCGGCGTCCCCATGCTCACCGCCGGGGACGAGCGGGGCCGCACCCAGCGGGGCAACAACAACGCCTACTGCCAGGACAACGAGGTGTCGTGGGTCGACTGGAACCCCGACGACGCCTGGCCCGAGATCTACGAGATCACCAGGGCCGCGCTCCGGTTGCGCCGCGAGCACCCGGCGCTGCGTCAGCGCCACCACTTCCAGGGCGGCCCCACCATCCACGGCGGTCCGAAGGACCTCGCCTGGCTCCACCCCGAGGGGCGGGAGATGACCGAGCGGGACTGGCACGACGACCGGCTCCACGTGGTCGGGATGTACGTCCTCGGCGACCCGCTGCGCTCCCCCGGTCCTCGCGGGGAGCAGCAGCACGACCGCTCGTTCCTGCTGTGGCTCAACGCCCAGGGCTCGCCGTGCGACGTGGTGCTCCCCGAGAACGACTGGGTCGACTCGGGCGAGGTGGTGCTCTCCACCGACGCCGACCTGCCCGTCGGCGCGAAGGTGACGGCCGGGACCGTCCTCACCATCGGGCCGCGGTCCCTGGTGCTGCTCCGCGAGGACGGAGGCGTCGGGGGGCGCCGGTCCGGCCGGCGCTCGACCGGCAGCGTCAGGAGGTCGGCATCGTGACCAGCCCGAGCTCGGCCGGCGACGCCAGGTGGGCGTTGCGCGGCACCACCCGGACCGTGTAGCCGAACGGCCCCGACGAGCTGAGCGCGACCTCTCCGTCGAACCGGTGCCGGTTCGCCTCGAAGGACTCCCCGAGCTCCAGCGGGGTCGCGCGGACGTCGACGAGGTCGTCGCCCTCCCGGACCCGGCCGTGCAGCAGCTGGACGTCGACGTCGTCGGTCGACAGGTTGCCCAGCGACACGAAGGCGTGCACCGACATCGAGGCCCCGACCTCCGGCGAGTCGCCCACACCCGAGGAGTCGACGTGGTCGATCCGCACGTCCGGCCACCCGGCCACCACCCGCTGCTTCCACTCGGCCAGCTCCTGGGCGCCCTCGAACGAGCCGTTGAGCCTTCTCGTGGCCCCGGCCGCCGGCACGTAGAGCTGCTGGACGTAGTCGCCCACCATCCGGTCCGCGAGCACCTTGGGCCCGAGCGACTTCAGCGTGTGGCGAACCATCTCGAGCCACCGGCCGGGAACTCCGTTGTCGTCGAGGTCGTAGAACCGCGGCGCCACCTCGTTCTCGATGAGGTCGTAGAGCGCCGCCGACTCCAGGTCGTCACGCCGGTCCGGGTCCTCGACACCGTCGGCGGACGGGATCGCCCAACCGTTGTTGCCGTCGAACCACTCGTCCCACCAGCCGTCGAGGATCGATAGGTTGAGCCCGCCGTTGAGCGCGGCCTTCATGCCGGACGTGCCGCACGCCTCGTAGGGGCGCAGCGGGTTGTTGAGCCAGACGTCGCAGCCGGGGTAGAGCGGCTGCGCCATCGCGATGTCGTAGTTGGGCAGGAAGACGATGCGGCGGCGCACCTCGGGGTCGTCGGCGAACCGGACGATCTCCTGGATCAGCCGCTTGCCCCCGTCGTCGGCGGGGTGGGACTTGCCGGCGATGACGAGCTGGATCGGCCGCTCGGGGTGGAGCAGGAGGCTCTTGAGCCGGTCCGGGTCGCGGAGCATGAGCGTCAGCCGCTTGTACGACGGGACGCGGCGGGCGAACCCGATGGTGAGCACGTCGGGGTCGAGGACCTTGTCGACCCACGAGAGCTCGGCCGGGGAGCAGCCACGCTCGAGCCACGAGCTGCGGAGCCGTCGACGGGCGTCGTGGACGAGCCGGTCCCGGAGCTGCCGCTTGACCGCCCAGACCGTCGTGCCGGGGATGTGGTCGGCGACCTCGAATACGGTCTCCGGTGCGTCGGCGCCCGGTCCGGGCCCGGGATGCACGCCCTGCTCGCGGGCGAGCTGGAAGATCTCCGGCGCCACCCAGGTAGGCGCGTGGACGCCGTTGGTGATCGAGGAGATCGGCCGCTCCTCCTGGTCGAACGCCGGCCAGAGACCGCCGAACATCCCACGGCTGACGGAGCCGTGCAGCTGGGAGACGCCGTTGGCGCGCTGCGCCAGCCGAAGCCCCATGACCGCCATGTTGAAGACCGCCGGGTCGCCGCCTTCGTAGTCCTCGACGCCGAGCTTCAGGATCCGCTCGACGGGGACGCCCGCGCTGGCGTTGTCACCGCCGAAGTACTGCTCGACGAGGTCCCGCGGGAACCGGTCGATCCCGGCCGGGACCGGCGTGTGGGTCGTGAACACCGTGCCGGCCCGCGACATCTGGAGCGCCGTGTCGAAGTCGAGGCCGCGGTCCTCGGTCAGCTCCCGGATCCGCTCGAGGCCGAGGAACCCCGCGTGCCCCTCGTTGGTGTGGAAGACCTCAGGCTCCGGCGTGCCGGAGATCCGGTTGTAGGCGCGGATGGCGCGGACGCCGCCGATGCCGAGGAGCATCTCCTGGCGGAGCCGGTGCTCGGTGTTGCCGCCGTACAGCCGGTCGGTGATGTTGCGCAGGACGTCGTTGTTCTCCTCGACATCGGAGTCGAGGAGGAGGAGCGGGACGCGGCCGACCTGGGCGACCCAGATCCGGGCGGCGGCGGTGGCGTCGTCGGGCATGCCGACGGTGATCCGGGCCGGGGTGCCGTCGGCCTCACGCAGCAGCGAGATCGGCAGCTCGTCGGGGTCGAGGACCGGGTAGCTCTCCAGCTGCCACCCGTCGCGGGAGAGCATCTGCTTGAAGTAGCCGTGCCGGTAGAGCAGCCCGACGCCGACGATGGGCACGCCGAGGTCGCTCGCGGCCTTGAGGTGGTCGCCGGCGAGGATGCCGAGGCCGCCGCTGTACTGCGGGAGCGCCGCCGCGATGCCGTACTCCGGGGAGAAGTAGCCGATCGCCCGGGGGGCGGAGCCATCGAGCGACTGGTACCAGCGCCCCTCGGTCAGGTAGGTCTCGAGGTCCGCCCGCACCTCAGCGAGCCGGGCCGCGAAGGCGTCGTCCTTCGCGAGCTCCTCGAGCCGCGCCGGCGGCACGATGCCGAGGAGCCGGACCGGGTCCTGCCTGCTGCGGTCCCACAGCGCCGCGTCGATCGAGGCGAAGAGCTCCTGCGTCGGCTGGTGCCAGGACCAACGGAGGTTCCCGGCGAGCTCTCCCAGGGCGTGGAGAGGAGCCGGCAGGACGGGGCGGACGGTGAATCGACGAATAGCGCGCACCGGGAGAAAGTACCGGAGTGGATCGTTCAAATGAAACGCAACGCCTGGATTTTGACCTTCGGCCGCCCGGGCGACCCATCGGGAGGAGCCCCCGGGACGGGGATGGTTCGCAGACACCCCTTTGGGTAGGTTCGCCAACATGGTTGGACGGATACCGGTCCTTGATGTCACTCCTCAGCTCGAATGCGGGAAGTACCCAGCGAAATCGACGGTCGGCGAACCGTTCGACGTGACGGCGACCGTCATCCGTGAGGGTCACGACGCGATCAACGCCGAGGTGGTTCTGATCGGCCCCGACGGGGTCAGGCGGAGGCCGGTGCTCATGAGCCGCGACCCCGGCGCAGGGACCACCTGGCGAGCCTCGGTCACCCCCGATGCCGAGGGCGCGTGGGGGTTCGAGGTCCAGGGCTGGGGCGACCCGGTGGAGACCTGGCGACACAACGCCGAGATCAAGGTGCCGGCCGGCATCGACGTCGAGCTCATGTTCGCCGAGGGCGCGCTCGTCCTCGAGCGGGCGGCGGAGAACCTCCAGGGGTGGCAGCGTCAGACGGTGCTCGACGCGGTGGCCGCCCTCCGGGACACCGACCGTCCCGACGCCGTGCGGCTCGCCGCCGGTCTCGGCCACGACGTCGTGGCCGCGGTCGCCGAGGAGCCGCTCCGTGAGCTGCTCACCGTGGAAGGCCCCTTTCCGTTCTTCGCCGACAGGCGCCGGGCGCTCTTCGGGTCCTGGTACGAGTTCTTCCCCCGCTCCGAGGGCGCCCAGGTCGGCGCGGACGGCAAGGTCGTCAGCGGCACCCTCCGCACCGCGGCCGAGCGGCTGCCCGGGGTGGCCGCCATGGGGTTCGACGTCATCTACCTGCCGCCGATCCATCCGATCGGCCACGAGAACCGCAAGGGCCCCAACAACAGCCTCACCCCCGGACCCGACGACGTGGGCTCGCCGTGGGCGATCGGCTCGGCGGCCGGCGGCCACGACGCCGTACACCCCGACCTCGGCACCATCGAGGACTTCGACGCCTTCGTCGCGAAGGCCGAGGAGGTCGGGCTCGAGGTGGCCCTCGACCTCGCGCTCCAGGCCGCCCCCGACCACCCCTGGGCGACCGAGCACCGCGAGTTCTTCACCACCCGCGCCGACGGCACGATCGCCTACGCCGAGAACCCGCCGAAGAAGTACCAGGACATCTATCCGATCAACTTCGACAACGACCCGGAAGGGATCTACGCCGAGGTGCTCCGGGTGGTCCGGCACTGGATGGACCACGGGGTGCGGATCTTCCGCGTCGACAACCCGCACACGAAGCCGGTCGCCTTCTGGGAGCGGCTGCTGGGCGAGATCCGGGAGACCGACCCCGATGTGATCTTCCTGTCCGAGGCGTTCACCAAGCCGGCGATGATGCGGGCCCTGGGCATGGTCGGGTTCCACCAGAGCTACACGTACTTCACCTGGCGCACCGCCCGCTGGGAGATCGACGAGTACTTCCGCGAGGTGTCCCGCGCGACGTCCCACCTCCTGCGACCGAACTTCTTCGTCAACACCCCCGACATCCTCCACGAGTACCTCCAGTACGGCGGGCCGCCGGCGTTCAAGATCCGCGCGGTCCTCGCGGCGCTCGGCTCTCCCTCCTGGGGGATGTACGCCGGCTTCGAGCTCTACGAGCACGTCGCGGTCCGCCCCGGCTCGGAGGAGTACCTCGACTCGGAGAAGTACCAGATCCGGATCCGCGACTGGGCCCGCGCCGAGGCCGAGGGACGGTCGCTGGCGCCGTACGTCACGATGGTGAACCGCGTGCGGCGGGAGCACCCGGCGCTCCAGCAGCTGCGCAACCTGACCGTGCACAACGCCGAGGACGACTCGATCGTCGTCTTCTCCAAGACCGCGCGCGACGCCGAGGGCAACGCCACCGACACCGTCATCGCGGTCGTCAACGTGGACCCCCACAACGCCCGGGAGACCACCGTCCACCTCGACGTCTTCGCCATGGGGATGGAGTGGGACGACCGGTTCGTCGTGCGCGACGAGGTCACCGGCCACGAGTGGACGTGGGGCGCCCACAACTACGTCCGTCTCGACCCCTTCCACGAGCCCGCGCACATCCTGACCGTGAGGAGCACCCACCCCCGATGACGCCGACGCCACCGCCGACGACACCGCTGCCGGGCACGCTGACGCCGCCGACGCCCCCGGAGCCGGCCACCCCTCCGGCGCAGCAGGACGAATGGTTCAAGACCGCGGTCTTCTACGAGGTCCTCGTCCGGTCCTTCCGGGACAGTGACGGCGACGGGACCGGCGACTTCGCAGGGCTGACCGAGAAGCTCGACTACCTGCACTGGCTCGGCGTCGACTGCCTCTGGGTGCCGCCGTTCTTCACCTCGCCGCTTCGCGACGGCGGCTACGACGTCGCCGACTACACCGAGATCCTCCCCGAGGTCGGCACGATGGACGACTTCCGCGAGTTCCTCAACGAGGCGCACAAGCGGGACATCCGCGTGATCATCGACTTCGTCATGAATCACACCAGCGACCAGCACCCCTGGTTCCAGGAGTCCCGGAGCAACCCCGAGGGCCCCTACGGCGACTTCTACGTCTGGTCCGACAACGACGACCTCTACCAGGAGGCCCGGATCATCTTCGTCGACACCGAGTCGTCGAACTGGACCTGGGACCCGGTCCGCCAGCAGTACTTCTGGCACCGCTTCTACAGCCACCAGCCGGACCTCAACTTCGACAACCCCACGGTCCACGACGCGATGCTCGAGGCGTTGTCGTTCTGGCTCGACATGGGGATCGACGGGTTCCGCCTCGACGCGGTCCCCTACCTCTACGAGCGGCCGGGCACCAACGGCGAGAACCTCCCGGAGACCCACGAGTTCCTCCGCAAGGTCCGCCGCTACGTCGACGAGAACTACCCGGGGCGCGTGCTGCTCGCAGAGGCGAACCAGTGGCCGGCCGACGTGGTCGACTACTTCGGCCAGTTCGACGCCGGTGGCGACGAGTGCCACATGTGCTTCCACTTCCCCGTGATGCCCCGCATCTTCATGTCGGTGCGCCGGGAGAGCCGGTTCCCGATCTCCGAGATCATGGAGCAGACCCCGGAGATCCCCGACGGCTGCCAGTGGGGCATCTTCCTGCGCAACCACGACGAGCTCACCCTCGAGATGGTGACCGACGAGGACCGCGACTACATGTGGGGCGAGTACGCCAAGGACCCTCGCATGAAGGCGAACATCGGCATCCGCCGACGGCTCGCCCCGCTCCTCGACAACGACACGAACCAGATGGAGCTGTTCACCGCGCTGCTCCTCTCGCTGCCGGGCTCCCCGGTCCTCTACTACGGCGACGAGATCGGGATGGGTGACAACATCTGGCTCGGTGACCGCGACGGCGTGCGGACGCCGATGCAGTGGACGGCGGACCGCAACGCGGGGTTCTCGTCGGTCACCCCCGGCAAGCTGCACCTGCCAGTGATCCAGGACCCGGTCTTCGGCTACCAGCGGGTCAACGTGGAGACCGAGCTGGAGAACACCTCCTCGCTCCTCCACTGGACGCGCCGGATGATCCACGTCCGGAAGAACCACCCCGCGTTCGGGCTCGGCTCGTTCGAGGACCTCGGCGGGTCGAACCCCAGCGTGCTCACCTATGTGCGGGAGCAGGACGGCGACACCGTCATGTGCGTGAACAACCTCTCCCGCTTCCCGCAGCCGGTGGAGCTCGACCTGCGCAAGTGGGAGGGCGTGACGCCGGTCGAGCTGCTCGGCGGCACCCGCTTCCCTCAGGTCGGCGAGCTGCCCTACCTGCTCACCCTGACCGGCTACGGCTTCTACTGGTTCCGGCTGCCGTCGTCGGCCCCCATCGAGAGCGGGAGCCTGGCGTGAAGGCGCAGCTGAGGGACTACATCAGGACCGCACGCTGGTTCGGCGGCAAGGGACGCGAGTTCGAGGTGACCGGCACCCGCCGGCTCCGCCTGCGGCGCACCGAGGGCGACGACGACTCGCTCCTCTTCCAGGCCGTCTCCGTGGAGCTCGTCGAGCTCGAGTACGCCGACGGGGGCACCGATCTCTACCAGGTGCCGGTCGTGTACTACGACGAGGAGCGGCCCGGTCTGGAGCATGCGTTGCTCGGCACCTGGGAGGACCCCGACCTCGGCCACGTCGTCGCCTACGACGCGCTGCACGACCACGCCGCGATGCCGCTGTGGCTCCGAGCGTTCGCCGCCGGCGGCACCAGGGGCCAGCTCGAGTTCCACCGGGTCGGCGACCCGGAGCTCGACCTCGAGGCGCGGTCGACGCTCTTCACCGGCGAGCAGAGCAACTCCTCGGTCGCGTTCGGCGACTCGAGCCTGATGAAGCTGTTCCGCCGGATCACGCCGGGCAAGAACCCCGACATCGAGATCCTCGCCGCGCTCACCGAGGCCGGCAACGAGCACGTCGCCGCGCTCTACGGCTGGGTGGACACCACCGACGAGAACGGCGAGCTCTACCAGCTCGGGATCCTCCAGCAGTTCCTCAAGACCGCCAGCGACGGGTGGGGGCTGGCGCTGGCGAGCCTCCGCAACCTGTACGCCGACGGCACGCTGAACGCCGAGGAGGCCGGCGGCGACTTCGCGGCCGAGGCACAACGGCTCGGCGTCGCGGTCGCCGAGATGCACGAGTCGCTCGCCGGGGCGTTCCCGACCGAGACCTGGGGGAAGGACCGGCTCGGCGAGCTCGCGGACGCCATGTCCCGCCGGCTCGACGACGCGCTGACCGTCGTACCCGAGCTCGAGGGGTTGGCCACCGGACTGCACGCGCAGTTCGACGCGGTCCGCCACCTCGAGAGCCCCGTGGTGGCGCAGCGGGTCCACGGGGACCTCCACCTGGGCCAGACCCTCCGCACCGTGCGCAACTGGAAGATCATCGACTTCGAGGGAGAGCCGGCCAAGTCGCTCGAGGAGCGGCGCCGGGCCGACTCCCCGTGGCGGGACGTGGCCGGGATGCTCCGGTCGTTCGACTACGCCGCCGAGCTGAGCCGGATCGACCACGAGCAGGCCACCGGCGACGCCGACGAGAACGACCAGGCGCTGGCGCGGGAGTGGTCCGAGCGGAACCGTGGCGCGTTCCTGGCCGGCTACCGGGAGGCCTCGCCCGCCGAGGTCGACGACGTGCTGCTCACCGCCTACGCCACCGACAAAGCCGTCTACGAGGCCGTCTACGAGGCGCGCAACCGCCCCGCCTGGCTTCCCATCCCCCTGGCCGCGCTGACGCGCCTGGCCGCCCAGACCTGAGGAGGTCCCTGTGGCTCTGCCCGAGCTCCTGCCCGTCCCCGCCCATGACCTCGCGCTGCTCGCCGGAGGGCGGTACGGCGACCCCCACAGCGTCCTCGGCGCGCACCCCCACGGCGGCGGCGTCACGGTGCGTACGTTGAAGCCGCTCGCCTCGACGGTGACCGCGGTCGTCGGCAAGAAGCGGCACGAGCTGACCCACGAGGCGCACGGCGTCTGGGCCGGCGTCCTGCCGGTGAAGAAGGTCCCGGACTACCGCCTGGAGGTGACGTACGCCGACGGCATCGCCCACCAGGTCGACGACCCCTACCGCTACCTGCCCACGCTCGGCGAGGTCGACCTGCACCTCATCAACGAGGGGCGCCACGAGGAGCTGTGGAAGGTGCTCGGCGCGCACGTCCAGCACTATCCGGGCGCCTTCGGCACGATCACGGGCACCGCGTTCGCGGTCTGGGCCCCTCACGCCCGCGCCGTACGTGTGAAGGGCGACTTCAACAGCTGGGACGGCCGCGAGCACCCGATGCGCCAGATGGGCGTCTCCGGCGTCTGGGAGCTCTTCGTGCCCGCCATCGGTGTCGGTACGAGGTACAAGTACGACATCCTCGGCGCCGACGGCCAGTGGCGGGACAAGGCCGACCCGATGGCCACCCGCACCGAGCTGCCACCGGCGACCAGCAGCGTCGTCCACGAGTCGTCCTACGAGTGGCAGGACGACGCGTGGCTGGAGCAACGAGCCAACGCCACCTCGGCCGACCGGCCGATGTCGGTCTACGAGGTCCACCTCGCGTCGTGGCGACTCGGACGCTCCTACCGCGACCTCGCCGAGGAGCTCGTTCCCTACGTCGCCGACCTCGGCTTCACCCACGTCGAGCTCCTCCCGGTGATGGAGCACCCGTTCGGCGGCTCGTGGGGCTACCAGGTCACGTCGTACTTCGCCCCCACCGCGCGGTTCGGCGACCCGGACGACCTGCGCTACCTCATCGACAAGTTCCACCAGGCGGGCATCGGCGTCCTCCTCGACTGGGTGCCGGCCCACTTCCCCAAGGACGTCTTCGCGCTTGCGAACTTCGACGGCACCCGGCTCTACGAGGACCCCAACCCGTTGCGTGGCGAGCACCCCGAGTGGGGCACGCTGATCTTCAACTTCGGCCGGGCGGAGGTTCGCAACTTCCTCGTGGCGAGCGCGTTGTACTGGCTCCAGGAGTACCACGCCGACGGGATCCGGGTCGACGCCGTGGCGAGCATGCTCTACCTCGACTACGGCCGCAGCGGCGGCCAGTGGAGCCCCAACATCTACGGTGGGCGGGAGAACCTCGAGGCGGTCCAGTTCCTCCAGGAGACGAACGCGACCTGCCAGCGGCGGGTGCCCGGCGCGGTGACGATCGCCGAGGAGTCGACGTCGTGGCCGGGCGTCACCCAGCCGACCCACCTCGGCGGCCTGGGGTTCGACCTGAAGTGGAACATGGGGTGGATGCACGACACGCTCAACTACCTGCGTCACGAGCCCATCTACCGCAGCTACCACCACGGCCAGATGACCTTCTCCATGCACTACGCCTACTCGGAGAGGTTCATGCTGCCGCTGAGCCACGACGAGGTCGTCCACGGCAAGGGGTCTCTGCTGCGCAAGATGCCCGGCGACCGCTGGCAGCAGCTGGCGAACCTCCGCGCCTACTACGCCTTCCAGTGGTCGCACCCCGGCAAGCAGCTGCTCTTCATGGGGTGCGAGTTCGCCCAGGACTCGGAGTGGGCGGAGGCCCGCGAGCTCGACTGGTGGCTCTTCGACTCTCCGTGGCACGCGGGCATGCACCGGCTGGTGAAGGACCTCAACCGGATCTACCGGGAGACCCCGGCACTGTTCGCGAAGGACTATGACCCAGCGGGGTTCCAGTGGATCGACGCCAACGACGCAGGGGGCAACGTGCTGTCGTTCCTGCGCAGCGACGGCGGGGAGTCGCTGCTCGCCTGCGTGGTGAACTTCGCGGCGGTGCCCCACCACCAGTACCGCATCGGGCTTCCCGAGGCCGGCACCTGGCGGGAGGTGCTCAACACCGACGCCGAGGTCTACGCCGGCTCCGGGGTCGGCAACCTCGGTTCGGTCACCGCGGTGGAGGAGCCGTCCCACGGCCTCCCCGCCTCTGCGCAGCTCTCGGTCCCGCCGCTGGGCGCCGTCTGGCTGAGGTACGACGGGTAGGGGCACCGGCTAGGGCCACTGGCTAGGGTCGCCGATGTGGATGCGGACGACGAGCTCGGAGCCGAGCTGGAGGAACGGCTGAACGAGCACGGCGTGCGGCTGGAGCCGGTCGGGAACGGCGTCTCCCGGGTCTCCTGGAGCCGGGAGCTGCAGGAGCAGGGGTTCGAGGCCGCCTCGGCGGCCGTCCGTGACGAGGTCGCGCTGGCCCTCGACTCCCTGAAGCAGGCGCGGGTGGAGGCGCTCGTGGACCCCGACGACGTCGTCGCCGCCCGCATCGCGACCTGGGCCGGGCTGCAGCGCGAGGGCGTCATGCGCGGCGCCGTCGCGCACGAGGAGGGACGCCGGGACCGGGTGGTCTTCGCCCGGCTCCACACGGACGCTCCCATCTCGAAGTCGCGCGGGTTCCGGGCGCTGCTCAACTCGTTCCTCCCCCGCAAACGGGCGATCGCCCAGATGTTCGTGCGCGACGCCGAGGGCCGGGTTCTTCTCTGCAACCTCACCTACAAGCAGGACTGGGACCTTCCGGGCGGCGTCGTCGAGGTCAACGAGGCGCCGCACGCCGCGGTCTCCCGGGAGGTCGAGGAGGAGCTCGCGCTGCAGATCGACGCCGGCCGGCTGGTGCTCACCGACTGGCTGCCCCCGTGGAGCGGCTGGGACGACGCGGTCTGCCTCGTCTTCGACGGCGGGGTCCACGATGCCGGCGTCGCCCAGACGATCGTGCCCCAGGCCAGGGAGATCAGGACGGCGCGGTTCTGCACGCTGACCGAGGTGCACCACCTCTGCGCCGACTACACCGCCCGGCGGATCGACTCGGCGTTCGCCGCCCTCGACGGTCGCGGGCCGTCGTACACGGAGTCCGGCCGGCCGGTCTGACGCGCCCGCCAGGATGACGGTTGGATCCGCAGCGATTCTCTTGTTTTCTTGGGGGTCCGGCTCCTTCTGAGCCGAAACTGTCGGTGGCTGTCCGTAGGTTGAGGGCATGTCGAAGAAGCCCGCACCCGTCCCGGCTCCGCCTCCACCCGAGGGCGTCGAGGTCTTCGGGCTGGGTGATGCCGCGACGTTGGCATTCGTCGTCGAGCGGCGCCGCCGGCAAGACCGTGCGGCGGCCGAGGAGCTGCGGGGGGTCGCCGCGTTCGCGGACGCGCACCGGGTCGACGAGTCCCACCCGATGATCGTGCGGGCGATCGAACCGGAGCTGGGGCCGTGGTACTACGGGCCGCTGCTCGGCCGGGAGGGCGAGCTCCGGCTGGCCGGTCAGGGTGGGTTCGCGGTGTGCGAGTTCGCGGTCTGTGAGCTGGCCGCGGCGCTGGGGATCTCCGAGGCCGCGGGCCGGGCCTATGTCGGGCAGGCGGTCGAGCTGCGGGACCGGTTGCCCCGCCTCTGGGTCCGGGTGATGGTCGGACAGGTGCCGGCGTGGAAGGCCCGGCAGGTCGCCGCCGAGACGATCCCGTTGTCGGCGGAGGCGGCGGCGTACGTGGATGCCCAGGTGGCGCCGTTCGCGCACCAGCTGTCCTATGGGCGGATCATGCGGGCGGTCGAGGCCGCAGAGCTGCGCCACGACCCCGCCGCGGCCGCCGACCGGGCCCGGAGGGCGGGCGAGAAGCGGGGGGTGTGGACCGAGGACCGGGTCGACGGCACGAGTGAGATTCACGCGGTCACCGGCACCCCGGACGCGCACGCTTTCGACACCGCCCTGAACCAGGTGGCGTCGTCGTTGCGGGCGTTGGGGGACGACGATCCGGAGCAGGTGCGGCGGGCGAAGGCGGTCGGGGTGCTCGCCGACCCGCAGTACGCCCTCGACCTCCACGCGACCGCCGAGCTCGCCGCGGACGGCACCATCCCGCCCGAGCGCCCCCGCCGCAGCAGCACTGGAACCGGGGCGGGTCGCGGGAAGGGCGCGCCGACGATCCACGTGCACCTGCACACCGACGCGATCTCGACCTTCACCGGCACAACCGCAACCGACGATCCGAGCGCGACGGGCCTGGTGGCCCGGGTCCCCCGGCTCGGCGCGAGGGCGTTGGAGGCGGTGGAGCAGTGGCTGGCCGACCTCACCCCCGGGGCGGCGGTGACGGTCACGCCGGTGGTGGACCTGGCCGAGCAGATCAGCGCCAACGCCTATGAGGCCCCCGACCGGCTGCGGAACCAGGTCGACGAACGTGAGGATTGTTGCCGGTTCCCGTGGTGCGGGCGGCAGGGTCTGTTCGACCTGGACCACATCGTGCCCTACGTCCCGATGGACGAGGGCGGGCCGCCGGGCCAGACCTCGACGGCAAATCTCGGGAAGCTGTGCCGTTTTCACCACCGCGTGAAAACCCATTCCGACTGGGACTACCGGCGAGAACCCGACGGGTCCCTGACCTGGACCTCACCGGTCGGCCGGACGTACACCGTCGACCACCACGGCACCCGCCCGATCGACTGACGGTGGCCTTGCCTCGGGCGCCGTCGGGGCACGCCTGGTGGGCGCCAGTCGAGTGCCTCACTCCCCCTTCAAGAGCACTCGCAGCTCGTCGACGTCGTCCGCGAGCCTCTTGCGCTCGTCGGCGGTGAGTCGCCCGAACCTCAGGTCGAGCATGACACGGGGATCGGCTGCGGCACCAAGCAGTCCTCGCAGGCGAGCGATGGCGTCATCCTCGACGCGGGCGCCCCAGACGGCGCCCATCAAGCATGAGACGGGCGTGGGCCACTCGTGGCTCAGAAGAGTGCCGAGGCGAGCGCCTGGCGCCCCTTGAGCACCCTGGCGTCCTCGTTGCCCACCACGGCGAACAGCTCGAGGAGGTGCAGCCGGGCCCTGTCGCGGTCGTCACCGGCGGTCCGCCGCACCAGCTCGACGAGCCGGTTGAAGGCGTCTTCGACATGGCCGCCGAGCAGGTCGAGGTCGGCGACGAGCGCCTGCGCTGCGACGTCGTCCGGCGCCTCGGCGGCAGCGGCCCGGGCAGCGTTGAGGTCGACCCCGGTCGTGCGCTGCAGCAGCTTGGCCTGGGCGAGCCCGAGAGCGGCCTGGGAGTCGGCCGGGCTGGCGTCGACGAGCTTCTGGTACTCCGTGACCGCCGTCTCGAGGTCGCCCGACATGAGCGCGTCCTCGGCGGCCATGTAGCGCGGGTCGGTCGCCTCGTCCGCCTCCTCCTCGACCTCGCCGGCGACCGCGAACGGCTGGTGCCGGCCGGTCATCCCCTGCGAGGTCATCTGCTCCACGAGCTGGCCGAACATCGTCCGCAGCTCCTCGAGCGGCGGCACGTCCTGGAACATCGGCTGGAGCCGGCCCTGGAGCACCATCGCCACGAGCGGCACCGTCTGCACCTGCATCGCCTGGGCGATCGCGGGTTGCGCGTCCACGTCGACGCGCCCCACGGCGATCCGCCCCTCGAGCCCGTCGGCGATCGACGAGAGGTCGTCGGCGAGCTGGACGCTGGCGGGCATCCGGCTCGGCGAGTAGACGACGAGCACCACCGGAGCCGCCATCGAAAGCTGGAGGAGCTGCTCGAAGTTCGTCTCGTCGACCTCGACGGAGTACGACGCGCCACCGGCCGGGGCTCCGGCGGCGGGTGCTCCTCCCGAGGCCGGGGCGGGGCGCTTTAGGGCGGACAGGTCGATCGCGCCTGGACGGGAGAAAGGCATGCTCATGCCGCCATCTTTCCAGAGCCCCGGAAGCGACCTTCGCCTCGGGCAAGTCGAACGCCTCCCCCAGACACAAGGGAGCATCACGGTGAGCTGGCCTGTGGACAACGGCCCATGAAGCCGCCCGGTGCGCGAAGGTCGCTGCATGGACGCTATCCCGCCGTTGACCCATCCGGACAACATGCCGCCGGTCCGCAGCCAAGCCGACCTGCAGAGGACGTGGCGAGCCCTGATGGGACCGCTCGGTTTCGCCGGGCGCTCCCTGTGGCTGCTGGTCCTCGACGGGCTCGGCCACCCGACGCCGGTGATCTTGCAGGTCGAGGAGATGCCACCTAGGCCGGACGCCGAGATGGGGAGGTCACTCGTCCACGTGGTGTCCTCGGTCGCCGAGGACGCCGGTCAGGTCGTCTTCCTGCTGTCCCGTCCGGGTCGTGACGGCCTCACGGCAGACGACCTGGCGTGGGCGTTGCTGCTGCAGGACGTGGCGCGACAGGCGGGCATGCCGGTCTGGCCGGTGCACCGCGCCAACGACCATGCGCTCGTCGTCATCGCGCCGGACGACCTCTCCGCCTCGGCATGAACACGCCCTGACCCGTAGGTAGGGAAGCTCACGAGGTCCGCGCGCAGAGGCCGCTGTCAGTTGACCCGCGGCCCGCGGAGGCCGGCCCGCTGGACGACCCGCTGGATCGTCAGGTCGCGCTCGTCGACCCGGCCCACGGTGCTGATCTCGCGCAGCCCCTGGGCCTGCGCAGCCGACTCGAAGATGAAGTGCCCGTAGCCGAAGACCCTTCCCAGGAACGGTTTCTGGACAGTGATGTCAAGGATCCGGCTCAGCGGCATCGTCGCCAGCGACTGGGAGAAGACGCCGTTCACCCGGAACACCCGCATGTTCGTGACGACGAACCGGTCCATCTGCACCGACAGCGCCTCGTAGACCGACCACGCGAAGATGAGGAACCCGGTCAGGAACACGAACCACCCGAGGTCGGCGTCGACCCACAGCGTGCCGAGCATGAGCAGGATGCCCACGGCGTTGAAGAAGGTGCTCCTGCCGAACGCCACCCAGTGGTGGCCGACCTCGTCGACGATCACCTCTCCCTCGTCACGAAGCAGGTGCTTGCGGATGTTCGGCTCCGGCAGCAGCCCAGCCCACCACGAGACCACGGCGGGGCTCACTCGAAGAGGGCGTTGAGGAAGTCGATGATCGCGCCGAAGACCATCGTGGTGACGTCCCAGAGCCAGGCACCGCTGTCAGCGGCGAAGTCGGCGAGCGAGTCAGGCGCCTGCACCATCCAGAAGCCGACAAAGAGGACGAGGATGCCCACGACGACCAGCTTCATGGTCGGACTCCGTCCAGGTAGGAAGGTCAGTGCAGGGCCGTGCCCGACGCACAGCTCAGGAGATTCCTACCGCAGGAACGGCGTTCGGCGCAGGAGGCGCGCCTGCGGAGCCACGCGGTAGGGACCCAGCTCCCCACGTTTGTCCGCTCCTCTCCGGGTCATGGTGAGATCGGCGGGTGACGAAAGAGAGGCGGGGTGGATGAGCAGCTCTCTCCTCGTCCGCGGGCGCCCCGACATCCATCGCCCCGCACGGCCGCGCCGCCGGATCGGCAGTGTCGTCCTCGTCGGGCTCTGCGTCGTCTTCACGGTCGCGGTGCGGCTCCCATTCCTCGGGAAGGCGATGATGCCGGACGAGGCAGGGCTCCTCCTCGTCGCCCGGCAGTGGTCCGAGGGCCCCTACCTGTACGGCGACACCTTCATCGGCCGGGGGCTGCTCGCCGTCGCGTTCTACCGGCTCGGCGACCTCCTCGGGGGAGCCATCGGCGTCCGGCTCCTCGGGTGTCTCGTCGCAGCCTTGCTCGTGGTGGCGGCCGGCCGCGCCGGACATCTCCTCGGCGGTCGTGCCGGAGCGGGTTGGGCGGCCCTCGTCGCGGCGTCGTACAGCTCGACGTACTTCTTCTCCTCCGACGTGACCAACGAGCGACTGCTCGGTGCCGCGCTCGTGATGGCCGGCTGCGCGGCGACGTTGAGCGCCCTCCGCAGCGCCCGCCCGTCGGGATGGGCAGTGGCGGCCGGGGTCCTTGCGGCCGCGCCGGTCCTCGTGGTCCAGAGCTACCTCGACGGCCTCGTCTTCGCGTCCGTCGTGCTCGTCGTCCTGCTGGTCACCGCCGGAGGGCCTCGCCAGCACGTGCGCCGGGTGCTGTTCGGCGGCCTCGCCGGGATCGCGGCCACGGTCGCCGCGGTCGTGCTGCTCCTGGCGGCCACCTGGATGACGTTCGACCAGTTCTGGTCGCAGATGGTCGGATACCGGGTCGACGCGTCGGTCCTGGTGACCGCGACCGACAACGACCGCGCCGAGGGCCGGCTCAATGCCCTGCTGCTCGTCGCGTCGCTGAGCGGGGTCCTCACCCTTGCGTGCGCGATCATCGCCGGGGCCCGTCCCGCGCTCCGGGACCGGCAGCGTACGGCGGTCTGGCTCGGCGTTGCCGCGATGCTCGCCATGTCCGTGGCCAGCATGGTGGCGGGGGGCGACTACTGGCGTGACTACCTCCTCCAACCGATCCCCGCCCTCGTGCTCGGCGTCGGCCTGCTCTCGCCGCTCCGGACCCTGAGCGGCCGTGCCGTCCAGGTCGGAGCAGCGTGGGCGGCGGTGGCCTCGCTGCTCGCCGTGAGCTACGGCACTGCGGTGGACCCGGTCCTGGGCGATGGCGAGGGCCAGGCCCGCGTCGGCCGCTGGCTCGAGGCGAACGCGGCGCCGGACGACACGGCGCTGGTCCTGTGGGGCAAGGCCAACGTGCTGTACCACGCCGGGATGACGAGCCCCTACCCCTTCATGTGGAGCCTGCTCACCCGCACGCTCGACCCCGACCTCGAGCTCCTGCTCCAGACGATCCGGGGACCGGAGGCTCCCACCTGGGTCGTGGTCTGGTCGGACCTCGACACCTGGGGGCTGGACGCGGACGGCGAGCTCCGTGAGGCGTTGGAGGAGCGGTACGACGAGGTCGGGACCGTCTGCGGCAAGGAGGTGCTCCTGCTCGAGGGCAACGCGCGCGACGTCGTACCTCCGGAGGCGTGCTGACCGACCCCCGGGAAGGCGTGCATCAGGCGGCGGTCACCGCTCTCCTCGTCCGCAACGTCCCCCGGAGCCACCGCCCTCGTCCTCACCGCCAGCTCGGCCATCTGGTCCGGCGTGGGGGGCGAAGCCGCTCTCACCGGCGGTTCCGTCGACTGGAGGATGTGATCCGCCTGGCGGGTCGGATCCTCCACTCAGTGCGTTGCGAGCAGCTCGTCGGCGGCGGTGTAGGGGTCGAGCCGGCCGTCGACCACCCGCTGGGCCAGCGCGTCGAGCTCGGACCGGTCGCTCACCCCGCTCCACCGCTGGCGCAGTGCGGTCACCGCGATCGCCTCGACCTCGGAGCGCGCCCTCCGAAGCCGCCGAGCCCTCAGGGCGCCCGACGAGGTCGCCTGGTCGAGATGCCGGTCGAGCTCGGCGACGACCTCACGGACGCCCTCCCCCGACTGCGCGGAGGTCAGCAGCACCGGTGGCCGCCAGGTTCCTTCCGGCCGCTCGGTCAGCGCCAGCATGTTCCGCAGCTCCCGGCGAACGGTGCGAGCGCCCTCCCGGTCGGCCTTGTTGACGACGTAGACGTCGCCGATCTCCAGGATCCCCGCCTTGGCCGCCTGGATCCCGTCACCCATCCCTGGTGCGACGAGCACGACGGAGGTGTCGGCAGCGCCCGCGATCTCGACCTCGCTCTGCCCGACCCCGACCGTCTCGACGAGGACGACGTCGAACCCCGCGGCGTCGAGGACCCGCAGCGCCTGTGGCGTCGACCAGGCGAGCCCGCCGAGGTGTCCCCGGGAGGCCGTGGAACGGATGAACACCCCCGGGTCGGTCGCGTGGTCGGTCATCCGGATCCGGTCCCCGAGGAGCGCCCCGCCCGAGAACGGCGAGGAGGGGTCCACCGCCAGCACGCCGACGCGCTTGTCGGCACGGCGCAGCGCGGTGACCAGCGCTGAGGTGAACGTCGACTTGCCGACCCCCGGAGCGCCGGTGACCCCCACGACGTGCGCACGGCCGGCGTACGGCGCGAGCGCCGCCATCACGTCGCGCAACAGCGGCGACTCGTCCTCCACGAGGGAGATCAGCCGCCCGACCGCCCGCGGCCGTCCGGCGCGCGCCTGTTCGACGAGCTCGGAGACGGAAGCGGCCGCCCTTCCACGAGGGCGGCCGTCACCGGTCAGCTGGTCGGCGGGCACCCTCAGGCCGACGGCACCCGCACGATCAGGGCGTCACCCTGGCCACCGCCGCCGCACAGCGCGGCCGCCCCGACCCCGCCGCCGCGGCGCTTCAGCTCGAGCGCGAGGTGGAGGACGATCCGGGCGCCGGACATCCCGACCGGGTGGCCGAGCGCGATCGCACCGCCGTTGACGTTGACCTTCTCCTCGTCGACGCCGAGCTCGCGGGCCGCGGCGATCCCGACCGCGGCGAACGCCTCGTTGATCTCGAAGAGGTCGATGTCGGTGACGGCGATCCCTTCCTTCTCCGCGGCCTTCCGGATGGCGTTCGCCGGCTGCAGCTGGAGCGTCGAGTCGGGGCCGGCGACCTGACCGGAGGCGCCGATCTCGGCGAGCCACTCGAGGCCGAGCTCCTCGGCCTTCGCCTTGCTCATGACCACGACCGCACAAGCGCCGTCGGAGATCTGGGAGGAGGAGCCCGCGGTGATGGTGCCCTCCTTGTGGAAGGCCGGGCGGAGCTTGGCCAGCGACTCGACGCTGGTGTCGCCACGGACCCCCTCGTCGGTGGTGACCTGCGTGTCTCCGCCGCGGCCCTTGACGGTCACCGGCACGACCTCGTCGTCGAACACGCCGTTCTTCCACCCCTCGGCGGCCAGCTGGTGGCTCCGGGCGGCGAAGACGTCCTGCTCCTCGCGGGTGAGCTTCTGGGCGGCGGCGTTGCACTCCTCCGTGAGGACGCCCATCGCCTGGGTCGTGGTCTGGTCGAACAGGGCGTCGTGGGCCATCGAGTCGACCAGCGCGGTGTCGCCGTACTTGATCCCTTCGCGCGACTTCGGCAGGAGGTGCGGCGCGTTCGTCATCGACTCCATGCCGCCGGCGACGACGATCTCGTGCTCACCGGCGCGGATCAGCTGGTCGGCGGTCGCGATCGCGTTGACGCCGGAGAGGCAGACCTTGTTGATCGTGATCGACGGGACGTTCATCGGGATCCCGCCCTTCACCGCGGCGGTGCGCGCCGGGTTCTGCCCCGCACCGGCCTGGATGACCTGGCCCATGACGACATAGTCGACCTGGTCGCCGCTGATGCCGGCCTTCTCGAGGGCGCCCTGGATGGCGACGCCACCGAGGTCGGCCGCGGACTGGCCCTTGAGACCGCCGAGCAGACGACCGATGGGGGTGCGGGCCCCCGCGACGATGACGGATCCGGACATGACGCCTCCTGCTGTGACGACTCGGGAACGCGAGCGGGTGGACCCCGCATCCGTCTTCGACGATACCCACCGGTGTCGCGGGTGGGGAGGGGCGGTGACATGAGGAACAAGTCACAGTCCCTCGCGGTCCTCGCAGGCGGGAGCGCACCATGTCGTCCATGACGCCTGCGATCCCCGAGCACCTCTTCGTCGCCATCGACCACGTCGGCATCGCCGTACCCGACCTGGACGCGGCGATCACGTTCTACCGCGACACCTTCGGCATGCGGGTCCTCCACGAGGAGACCAACGAGGAGCAGGGCGTCCGCGAGGCGATGGTCGGGGTCGGCGACTCCGGCTCCTGCCTCCAGCTCCTCGCGCCGTTGAACGAGGACTCCACGATCGCGAAGTTCCTGGACCGGAACGGTCCGGGCATGCAGCAGCTCGCCTACCGAGTCACCGACGTGGAGGAGGTCTCGCGGATCCTCCGCGAGCGCGGGGTCAGGACGTTGTACGACGCCCCGCGCCGCGGCACCTCCGACAGCCGGATCAACTTCCTCCACCCCAAGGACGCCGGCGGGGTGCTCGTCGAGCTGGTCGAGCCGGCCGGGCACTGAGCACCCGGCCCAACGTCCCGTCGAGCGAGACCGGACGCCCAGCGGCTGAGAAGCCACGGAGATGTTGACGACGTAGGAGATCCTCCGGCTGCATGGGCCGGAAGATCTCCTACGTCGTCCGTCTCTGAGCGCTCGAGGCCCCTCGTGCACGGGTCACCGGTCTTGGCCCGGAACGCAAGGCCTCCCCGATCCACGATCCCAGCGTTGCCGACCGCAGCAGGGAAGTCGGGTTGGTCACAGAGTGGTTCCGCGCGGGCATACCCCTCGGTAGATTCCGCCCAACCCATCCCGACCCCAGGAGCACCCCGTGAAGCACATCCTCGACGCGATCATGGCCGGCGACACCTCCGGGGAGGAGTTCGCGGCGCTCGAGCTCCCGGAGAGCTACCGTGCCGTCACCGTCCACAAGGACGAGGTGGACGTGTTCGAGGGGCTGGCGACCAAGGACAAGGATCCCCGCAAGTCGATCCACCTCGACGACGTACCCCTCCCTGAGCTGGGGCCGGGCGAGGCCTACGTCGCGGTGATGGCGAGCGCGATCAACTACAACACGGTCTGGACCTCGATCTTCGAGCCGATGCCGACGTTCGGGTTCCTCGAGCGCTACGGCCGGACGTCACCGCTCGGCAAGCGCCACGACCTGCCGTACCACATCATGGGCTCCGACCTCGCCGGCGTCGTCCTCAAGACCGGGCTCGGGGTGCACAGCTGGAAGCCGGGCGACGAGGTCGTGGCGCACTGCCTGTCCGTGGAGCTGGAGGGCCCGGAGGGCCACAACGACACGATGCTCGACCCGGAGCAGCGGATCTGGGGGTTCGAGACGAACTTCGGCGGACTGGCCGAGATCGCGCTGGTGAAGTCGAACCAGCTGATGCCCAAGCCGGCCCACCTCACCTGGGAGGAGGCCGCGTCGCCCGGGCTGGTGAACTCCACCGCCTACCGCCAGCTGGTCAGCCGCAACGGCGCCGGGATGAAGCAGGGCGACAACGTCCTGATCTGGGGAGCCAGCGGCGGGCTGGGCGGGTTCGCCACGCAGTACGCCCTCAACGGCGGCGCGACGCCGGTCTGCGTGGTCTCCAACGAGGAGAAGGCCCAGATCTGCCGCAACATGGGCGCGGAGCTGATCATCAACCGCTCCGAGGAGGCCTACAAGTTCTGGCAGGACGAGCACACCCAGGACCCCAAGGAGTGGCGCCGCCTGGGAGCGAAGATCCGCGAGCTCACCGGCGGCGAGGACGTCGACATCGTCTTCGAGCACCCCGGCCGCGAGACGTTCGGCGCCTCGGTCTTCGCCGCACGCAAGGGCGGCACGATCGTCACCTGCGCGTCGACCAGCGGCTACCTGCACCAGTACGACAACCGCTACCTCTGGATGAGCCTCAAGCGCATCATCGGCTCGCACTTCGCCAACTACCGCGAGTCGTGGGAGGCCAACCGGCTGATCGCCAAGGGGATGATCCACCCGACGCTGTCGCGGAGCTACACCCTCGAGGAGACCGGCCAGGCAGCGCTCGACGTGCACCACAACCTGCACCAGGGGAAGGTCGGCGTCCTCTGCCTGGCGCCCGAGGAGGGGCTCGGTGTGCGCAACGAGGAGTTGCGCGCGAAGCACCTCGACCAGATCAACGCCTTCCGCGGCCACTGACCAGCGGCCACCGACAAGCGGCCACGACAAAACGTGGACACACGGGGGTGCGCCGCTTGGTTTTGCCTCGGACTGGGTGACACTAGGACGGACCCCACCCAGCCAGCCTCACCAGCAGCACGAGTAGAGGGAAACGCCGATGACCGAGCGCCCCGGACTGTCCATCTTCGACAACGACACCCCGGCGACCGCCCAGGGCGCCTCCACACCGGCCGTCGCGCCGGGCAAGGGGCCGACGTTCCCCGTCGCCCGCCGCGGCTACGACCCCGCCGCCGTGGACCGCAAGTTCGCCGCGCTCGCCTCCGAGCGAACCCGGCTCTCAGCCGATCTCGAGGAGCAGCAGCGTCGGACCGATGCGCTGGAGGCCGAGCTCGCCCAGCTGCGTGAGCGGGCCAACGAGAACGAGGCCCCCACCTACGCCGGCCTCGGAGGGCGCGCCAGCGAGCTGCTCCGGCTCGCCGAGGAGCAGGCGGACGAGGTGCTGGGCTCGGCCCGCACTCGCGCCGACGAGATCATCCGCTCGGCCACCGCCCAGGCCTCGACGCTCAAGACCCAGGCCGCCCGCGACGCCGAGGACATGCGGATGGTCCAGCTCAAGGAGCTCGACGAGGCCCGGACCTCCGCGATGGGCGAGGTCGACCGGATCCGGAACCTCGCCCGCTCGGAGGCCGACGACCTGCTCGCCTCCGCCGAGCGCGACGCCTCCCAGCGCCGGCTCGCCGCGGAGCAGGAGACCAACGCGATGCGGACCTCGGCCCGTCGCGAGGCCGAGCAGCTGCTCGCCACGACCGAGCGGGAGGTGCAGGAGCTGCACCGCTCGCTCGCGGTCGAGAAGGAGCGGCTCACCCGCGAAGCCGCTGAGCACCACAGCAACGCCGTCGCCGAGACCCAGGCGCTCGTCCAGGAGGCGGAGGCCCGCTCCGACGCCGCCGAGCAGCGGATGCGGGAGGCGGTCGCCCTGGCCACCTCGCACCGGCAGCAGGCCGCCGAGGAGGCGGAGCGGGTGTTGTCCCGGGCCCGCCGGGAGGCCGAGCAGATCGTGACCTCCGCCCAGACCCAGGCCGAGAGCTTCGTGGCCTCGGGCCAGGCCGAGGCCGAGCGGCAGCTCGCCACGCTGCACGACGAGGTCGACCGGCTGACCAAGCGGCGCGACGCGGTCGTCGCCCAGCTCGGCGCGCTCCGTGACGTCGTGGCCGGCTTCGCCGAGCCGCAGGCGCCCGCGGCGCAGGACGACCCGACCGCGTGACGCAGAAACCGACACCACCGGCCCCGAGACCCTCGTCCGCCTCTCCCACTCCGCGGGAGGTGAGGGGTTCGGGGTCGGGCCCTTCCGGCCCCCTGACCGTTCGTGGATCGCATGGTCCGGTCGCCCTCGGGTTCCTGTTCGCGGTCGGCGCGCTGACGGCGTACTGGCTGGGGTCGCTGCTCCTCTCGATCGGCGGGCTGCTGATCCTCGTCGTGGTGGCCCTCTTCCTCGCCGCCGGACTCAACCCGTCCGTCGAGTTCTTCGTGAAGCACGGTGTGAAGAGGCCCTGGTCGCTCCTCATCGTGATCAGCGTCGTCGTGGTCGCACTGGTGCTCTTCTTCGTGGCCCTGGTCCCGGTCATCAGCGACCAGGTGGCCACGATCGTCTCCCACGCCCCCGGCTGGCTCGACCGGCTCCAGCGCAACGAGCGGGTACAGGAGCTCGACGACGAGTACCACATCATCAGCAAGGCCAAGGAGTTCATCCAGAGCGGTGACTGGGCCTCCGGCCTCTTCGGCGGCGTCGTCGGGGTCGGCCTCGCCGTGCTCGGGTTCTTCGCCAACGCCTTCATCGTCACGGTCCTGACGCTCTACTTCCTGGCGTCGTTCGCCCGGACCAAGGAGAAGCTCTACGAGCTCGCACCGGCGAGCAAGCGGGCGAAGGTCACGAACCTCGGCGACCGGATCGTGGCGAGCATCGGCGGGTACGTCTCCGGTGCGTTCATCGTCGCGATGTGCGCGGGGATCACCTCGCTGATCTTCCTGCTGATCGTCGGCCTGGCGGAGTACGCCGTCGCGCTCGCCGCCGTGGTGGCCCTCCTCGACGTGATCCCGATGATCGGCGCGACCATCGGCGCCGTCGTCGTGACGGCGATCGGCTTCGCCACCGACCCGAAGATCGGCATCGCGTGCCTGGTCTTCTACGTTCTCTACCAGCAGGTCGAGAACTACCTGATCTACCCCCGGGTCATGCAGAGGTCAGTCGACGTGCCGGGAGCGGTGATCGTCATCGCGGCGATGATCGGCGCCGGGCTCCTGGGCGTCATCGGCGCCCTCCTCGCGATCCCGACGGCAGCGGCGATCCTGCTGCTGGTCCGCGAGCTGTGGCTGCCCCGCCAGGACGCGCGCTGACCGGACCGGTCAGCGCGGCTCGTCCTTGAAGACCGCAGTGGTCCGGTCGGCGTAGGCGCTGGTGTCGGCGGTCTCCATCGGCCCGTCCCACTCCGTGGGGAGGGGTACGGCGGCCGCCGGGTTCATCGCGGCCACGATCTCGTCGAGCACCCGCTCGGTGTCGCCGACCCACAGGTGCTTGGCACCTTCCACCGCCACGACCTCGGCGTGCGGCACCACCGAGAACCGCTCCCGGGCCTCGGGCGGCCGCAGGTAGTCGTCGTGCTCGGGGACCAGCACCTTGAGCTGCTTGTCGCTCTCCGCCCACGCCTTGAGGTGCTCGGCCTCGCTGAACCGGAGCGGCGGGCTCAGCAGGATCGCGCCACGCACGGCCGGGTCGTGGCCGTACATCAGGGTGAGGTCGGTGCCGAACGACCAGCCGACGAGCCAGATCGACGGGAGGTCGTGGAACTCGGCGTACTCGATGGCCGCGGCGACGTCGTACCGCTCCCCCACCGCGTTGTCGAACGCTCCCTCGCTCGTTCCCTGGACGCTCGACGTGCCCCGGGTGTTGAACCGGAGCACCGCGAGGTCGGCGAGGGCGGGGAGGCGGTAGGACGCCTTGCGGAACACCTGGCTGTCCATCATGCCGCCGTGGGTGGGCAGCGGATGGAGGCAGACCATCGTCGCGACCGGGTCACGATCGGGCGGGAGCGCGAGCTCACCGACCAGCTCCAGGTCGTCCGCGGTCTGGAGGGTGATCGGCTCGCGCCGGGCTGGGAGCACCGAGTTTCCACGGATCTTGGTCATGGCTGCATTCTCCCCGAGGAGTGGACCCGCTACCCGGCGGGTCACCGGCGGAACCGGAGCCACACGAGCGCCACCACGTAGGCGACCCCGCCGACCGCGCCGAGCGCGCTGTAGGGGGCGCCGTCCTGGCCACGGGCCACCTCGACCATGAACATCGCGATGACCACGAGCAGCACCGTGGAGCCGGCGAACGTCGTCGCCGAGGCGTCGATCTGGTTGATCCGCTCGTCGTTGCGGTCACGGAGTCCGGCCGCCGTCTCGCTGAAACGGGCGAGGACCAGGAACGCGACGCCGACGACGACCATGAGACCGAGGCCGAACCAGGCGAAGCGGGGGTCGTCACCGAGCAGCCCGGCGACGAGGTACCCCAGCCCGGCAAGGAGTGCGACGGCGGGGACCGCCCAGCGCGTGACGTCACGTCCCTCGTTGCGGTCGGTGTCGGTCCGGGTCTCAGGCGTGGTCCTCATGGAAGACCTCCTCCACAGTTGTGTCGAAGAACCGGGCCAGCGCCAGCGCCAATGGGAGCGACGGGAGGTACTTCCCGGTCTCGATCGAGTTGATGGTCTGTCGGGAGACGCCGACTGCCTGGCCCAGGTGGGCCTGGGAGAGCCCTCGAACTGTCCGAAGGTCCCTCACGACGTTCCTCACATGTCAAAGATGCTTGACACTCTTCGCGAATGTCAAGTCTGCTTGACAGCGTGCCGGGCGGGTGAACGCAGCATCAGGGGCGGTTCGACGCAGCGTGAGGGGCGGTTCGACGCAAGCGTGAGGGGCGGTTGAACGGCCCCTCATCGGGTGGAGTAGTCCCGGAACCCGCGCTTGGTCTTGCGGCCGAGGTAGCCGGCGGTCACCAGGTGCTCGAGCAGGGTGGCCGGTGCGAAGCCCGGCTCGCGGAACTCGAGGTAGAGCTCGCGCTGGATCGCCAGCGAGACGTCGTTGCCGACCACGTCGAGCAGCTCGAACGGCCCCATGGGCAGGGCGCAGCCGAACTTCATGGCGGTGTCGATGTCGTCGGCCGTGGCGTAGTGGGCCTGGAGCATCTTCACGGCGTCGTTGAGGTAGGGGAAGAGCAGCGCGTTGACGATGAACCCGGCGCGGTCCCCGCACGAGACGGGGACCTTGTCGACCCGGCCGCAGAGCGCTCGCGCGGTCTCCGCGACGTCGTCGTCGGTTGCCACGGTGGAGACGACCTCGACGAGCTTCATGACGGGCGCCGGGTTGAAGAAGTGCATCCCGACGACGTCCTGGGGACGCGAGGTCGCCTTGGCGATCGAGATGACCGGCAGGCTCGAGGTCGTCGTGGCCAGGATCGTTCCCGGCTTGCAGATCTCGTCGAGGTTCTCGAAGAGGACGGTCTTGACGCGCAGGTCCTCGGCGACCGCCTCGACCACGAGGTCGACGTCGTGAAGTTCGTCCAGCCTCGTCGTGCCGGTCAGCCGGCCGAGCACCTCGTCCTTGACGCCCTCGTCGAGCCTGCCGCGCTGGATGGCCTTGTCGAGGGACCGCTCGATCGTGGCCCGGACGCCGACCACCTTCTCCTCGGAGCGGCCGACGTACTTGACGGCGTAGCCGGCCTTGGCGAAGACCTCGACGATGCCGCTCGCCATCGTGCCGGTGCCGACCACGCCGACGAGGGCGATGTCGTGGTGGAGCCGAGGGCCGGAGTCCGCCGACGGGGTCTGGTCGTCGGCGACGACCTTGGGGCTGTCGGGGGCCTCGTAGGTGTAGAACCCCCGGCCGGTCTTCCGGCCGAGGAGGCCGGCGGTGACCATCTGCTTGAGGATCGGGCTGGGCGCGTGCAGCCGGTCGCGCCCCTGCTTGTACATCGTGTCGAGGATCTCGTAGGCCGTGTCCAACCCGATCAGGTCGAGGAGCGCGAGCGGCCCCATCGGATAGCCGCAGCCGTAGCGCATCGCCGCGTCGATGTCCTCGCGCGAGGCGTACTTGTGCTCGTACATCGACACCGCGTGGTTGAGGTAGCCGAACAGCAGGGTGTTCGCGATGAACCCCGCCTTGTCGCCGCAGACGACCGGCGTCTTGTCGAGCGTCTCGACCACGCGGGAGACGTCGTCGAGCACGTCCGGCTCGGTGACAACGGTGCGCACGATCTCGACGAGCTTCTGGACCGGCGCGGGGTTGAAGAAGTGGATCCCGACCACCCGGCCCGGCCGCCTGGTCGCGGTCGAGATCTCGGTGACCGACAGCGACGAGGTGTTGGTCGCGATGATCGCCTCCGGCGACACGACCGCGTCCACCCGGCGGACCACGTCCTGCTTGACCTCGAGCTTCTCGACGACCGCCTCGACCACGAGCTCGCACGCCTTGACCGCCGCGAGGTCGGTCGAGAACGTGATCCGGTCGAAGATCGCCTTCTGCTCGTCCTCGCTCAGCTTGCCGCGGGAGACCGCCCGGTCCGTGGAGTGCTGGATGTACTGCCGGCCACGGTCGAGGGTCTCGTCGGCCTGCTCGACGCCGACGACCTGGTATCCGTTGCGGGCGCAGATCTCGGCGATGCCGGCGCCCATCGTGCCGAGGCCGATGACGCCGATGGTGGTGAAGTCACGAGGCATGGGCGCATCCTGTCACGACGAGCACGGCCGGAGCCGTGAGCAAGTTCACCCGGCTCGGGTACTCTCCGCTGCGTGCGCCTCCTCATCGCCCGGTGCCAGGTCGACTACGCCGGCCGGCTCACCGCCCACCTGCCGATGGCGACCCGCCTCATCATGGTGAAGAACGACGGCTCGGTGCTCGTGCACTCCGACGGCGGCTCCTACAAGCCGCTCAACTGGATGTCGCCGCCGGCGAAGCTGCGGGAGGGGACGACGGAGGACGGCCGACTCGAGTGGCAGGTCCACGGCAAGGACGGCCCGGACGGCGGCACCCTGCGGATCGTCATCGACGAGGTCCTCAGCGACACCCGGCACGACCTCGGCGTCGACCCCGGTCTGCAGAAGGACGGCGTCGAGAAGCACCTCCAGGAGCTCCTCGCCGAGCACCCGGCCAGCCTCGCCGACGGGATGACGCTGGTCCGCCGGGAGTTCCCCACCGCGATCGGCCCCGTCGACCTCATGTGCCGCGACGCGGCCGGGGCCTCGGTGGCGGTCGAGATCAAGCGCCGCGGCGACATCGACGGGGTCGAGCAGCTGACCCGCTACCTCGAGCTGCTCAACCGGGACCCGCAGCTGCGCCCGGTCCGCGGCATCTTCGCGGCCCAGGAGATCAGGCCCCAGGCGCGCGTGCTGGCGGTCGACCGGGGGATCGCCTGTGCCGTGATCGACTACGACGCCCTGCGCGGCATGGACGACCCGACCGAACGGCTCTTCTGAGGTGGCCTACTTCTTCGTCCGCTCGTTGTAGGCCAGCGCTTCATCGATCCAGAGCTCGAAGTCCTCGTCGGACCGGGTGCCGGTGGAGTCGACGACCACCCACCCCTTGCTCATCGGGCGGCCCCGCATCTCGGGCCACTCGGCGCCCTCCCGGGCGAGGAGCTCCTCGGCTCGCTCGGGGTCGCACCGGACCATGAGCTTGCCGCTCGCGTTGGCGGTTGCGGTCAGCTTCTCGTTCACCATGAAGGTCAGTCCGCCGAACATCGTCACCTCGCGGACCGGGTGCCCCTGCTCGGCGAGTGCGTCGCGGATCCGCTCCGCGAGGTCCCGGTCGTAGGCCATGAGGAGCTCCTTCTCGTCACCCGCGCGCGGGTCCCTGGTCGAGACCGGGCCGGCCGACCTCACCTCCGGAGGACGGCCCGACCAGGGCGGCGACCTCGTCGGCACATCCCCAGGAGAGCGTGACGCCGGCGCCGCCGTGGCCGTAGCAGTGCACGACCCGGCCTCCCGCCGCCGTGGCGACCGCCTCCAGCCTGACCGACGGCCGTGCCGGGCGCAGCCCGACCCGGTGCCGGAGCACCCGCGCGCCTCTCAGCTCAGGCACCAGCTCACGGGCCCGCGCGAGGAGCTCCTTGGCGACGACCTCGTCAGGGGCCCGGTCCCACACCCCTTCCTCGTCGGTGCCGCCCACCACGATGTCGTGACGACGGGGCACGACGTACGTCCGTCCGCTCTCGTCGAGCCACCAGCGAGTCAGCCCGAGCTGCTCGAGGAGGACCACCTGGCCGCGAACCGGGAGCACCGAAGCGTCGTCGCCGAGCAGCCGCGCCCCCAGCCCGGCCGCGTTGACCACGACGTCGGCCTGGTCGGGCAGCGCGGACAGGGCCATGCGGGTCACGGTGCCGCCGAGCTCCTCGACCCGGGCCTGGAGCCGGAGCAGGTAGACCGGCATGTCCACCACCGGGGCCACGAACACCCGAGCCGTGGTGTAGCCGGGTGGAACGCTCCGCGCCCGGGACAGCTCGGGCACCGCATCCGCCCACCACGGCGGCGGAGCGTCGGTGCGGAGCAGCTCGGTGCCCTCCCGGAGGTCGACCCCGAAGCTCTCGTCGTCCGCGAGCCGCGCCAGCTCGGCGTACGTCGTCGCCGACCACGCCGTCACCCGCTCGAAGGGGTAGGCCCGGTGCGGGTACCAGAGCCCGCCGGCCACCGCCGACGTCGTCTCGAGCGGGAGGTCGCGGGCCACCACCGAGACCCCGTGGCCGGCCTCGAGCAGCCGGATGGCGCAGGAGAGCCCCACCACCCCGGCCCCGACCACGGTCACGCGTGCCATGTCCCGAGTCTGCCAGCCCGCCGGCGGTCAGGTCAGGCCGTTGGCCTTCCGGATCACCTGGACCATGCCGGCCATGATCTCGGTCAGCCCGAAGTCCTTCGGCGTGAAGACGGCGGCGACGCCCAGCTCCTGGAGCTTCGCGGCGTCGGAGCCCGGAATGATGCCGCCGAGGACCACGGGCACGTCGCCCATCCCCTGCTCCCGGAGGCCGTCGAGCACCGCGGGCACCAGCTCCATGTGCGAGCCGGAGAGGATCGAGAGCCCCACGCAGTGCACGTCCTCGGCCACCGCGGCCGCGACGATCTGCTCGGGGGTGAGCCGGATCCCCTGGTAGATGACCTCGAAGCCGGCGTCCCGCGCCCGCACCGCCACCTGCTCGGCGCCGTTGGAGTGGCCGTCGAGCCCGGGCTTGCCGACGAGCAGCCGCAGCCGTCCGCCCAGCTCGTCGCCGGTACGACGGACCTCCTCGCGGACCTTGCCGAGGAGCTCACCCGCGTGGGCCACGCCGACGGCTCCGGAGACGCCTGTCGGTGCGCGGTACTCCCCGAACACCTCGCGCAGCCGCCCTGCCCACTCCCCGGTGGTGACGCCGGCCCGGGCCGCCACCAGGGTGGCCTCCATGAGGTTCGCCCCCGACTTCGCGTCGTCGGCGAGCCGGTCGAGCGCGGCGACGACCTCGGCCTGGTCACGGCCGGCCCGCCACTCCGCGAGCCCCTCGAGCGCAGACCGCTCCGCCTCCGGGTCGGCGACCTGGATCGCGGTCCCGAGGTCAGCGGTCAGCGGCGACGGCTCCGTCGTCTCGAAGCGGTTGACGCCGACGACGACCTCCTCACCGGACTCGATGCGGCCCCGGCGCGCGGCGTGGCTCGAGACGAGAGCCTGCTTCAGGTAGCCGGACTCGACGGCCGCGGTCGCACCGCCCATCGCCAGGACGCGGTCGATCTCCTCGCGCGCCCCGGCGGCCAGCTCCTCGACCTTCCGCTCGATCACGTGCGAGCCGTCGAAGATGTCGTCGTGCTCGAGGAGGTCGGACTCGAACGCGAGCACCTGCTGGAGCCGCAGCGACCACTGCTGGTCCCACGGCCGCGGCAGGCCGAGCGCCTCGTTCCACGCCGGAAGCTGTACGGCGCGGGCGCGCGCGTCCTTGGAGAGCGTGACGCCGAGCATCTCGAGGACGATCCGCTGGACGTTGTTCTCCGGCTGCGCCTCGGTGAGCCCCAGGGAGTTGACCTGGACGCCGTAGCGGAAGCGGCGCATCTTCTCGTCGGTCACGCGGTAGCGCTCCCGGGTGATCTCGTCCCACAGCTGGACGAAGGCCCGCATCTTGCAGGTCTCCTCGACGAACCGCACCCCGGCGTTGACGAAGAAGGAGATCCGACCGACCACCTTCCCCATCTCCTCCGGCGCGACCTGGCCGGAGTCTCGCACCGCGTCGAGGACCGCCATCGCCGTGCAGAGGGCGTAGGCGAGCTCCTGGGTCGGCGTGGCGCCCGCCTCCTGCAGGTGGTAGCTGCAGATGTTGATGGGGTTCCACTGCGGGATGTGGTGGACGGTGTAGGCGATGGTGTCGGTGGTGAGCCGCAGGGAGTGCTCGGGCGGGAAGACGTAGGTCCCCCGGGAGAGGTACTCCTTGATGATGTCGTTCTGCGTGGTCCCCGCGAGCTGGTTGTGGACCGCCTCGACCTCTTCCGGCGTCGTCGCGCCGGCCTGCTCCTCGGCCACGACCTGGTAGAGCGCCAGCAGCCACATCGCCGTCGCGTTGATCGTCATCGAGGTGTTCATCCCGGTCAGCGGGATCCCGTCGAAGAGCCGCCGCATCTCGCCGAGGTGCGGGACCGGCACCCCGACCTTGCCGACCTCGCCCTTCGCCAGCGTGGAGTCCGGGTCGTAACCGGTCTGCGTCGGGAGGTCGAACGCGACCGAGAGCCCGGTCTGCCCCTTGGCGAGGTTGCGGCGGTAGAGCGCGTTGGACTCCGACGCCGAGCTGTGGCCGGCGTACGTCCGCATCACCCAGGGCTTGTCTCGCTGCTGGGCCGCCGGAGCAGGGTTCTCACTCATACGGCGCAGCGTATGACGGGGCCGCTCGCACCCGGAACGCGTTGTGAACTGTCTGACACGCCGGGTGGGTCACACCCTCATCCCTCGACGGCGGACCGCTCGAGCAGGAAGAGGCGGCGCCAGCCGCCGAAGGCGAAGACGCGGCGCAGCGACGGGGAGCAGCCGCGGAGCACGACCCTCCGGTCCGCCTGCTGGACGCGGAGCGCGGCCACGGCGAGGAGGCGGAGGGCGGTCGCATCGATGGACTCGACCCGGGAAAGGTCCACGACCACGTCCTCACCGGGGTGGCGCCGGATGTGGTCGTAGACCGCCTCACGGACCTCCGAGGAGCACCGTCCGTCGAGCTGGCCGGACAAGGCGAGCGCCTCGTCGTTCGCGACCTGCACGGCCACACCTCCCCCGCTGGCAACTCCTGTCATCAACTATGACGCGGCGCACACCCGGAAGGTTGCCTTTCACCGGCAGATCGAGCTGAGTTCAGACAAACGCTGAACTGTCACGCCGGGTCGTCGGGAAGCCGGACCCGCTCGATCGCGACGCCGAGCCCCCGCAACGACTCGACGAACCCGGGGTAACCACGGTCGACGTGGAACGAGTCCGCGACCGTGGTCGTCCCCTCGGCCGCCAGCCCGGCGAGGACGAGTGCGGCGCCGGCCCGGATGTCGTGCGCGACGACCGGGGCCCCGGAGAGGAGCGGCTTCCCCCGGACGACCGCGTGGTGGCCGTCGGTGCGCACGTCGGCGCCGAGCCGGGCGAGCTCCTGGGTGAACATGAACCGCGCCTCGAAGACGTTCTCGGTGATCATCGCGGTGCCCTCGCTCACCGCGGCGAGCGCCATCGCGAACGGCTGGAGGTCGGTGGGGAACCCCGGGTAGGGCAGCGTGACGACGTCGAAGGCGTCCAGCCGACGGTCCACGGCGACCCGAAAGCCGTCCTCGAGCACCTCGATGGCGGCGCCGGCCGCTCCCAGCTTGTCCAGGACGATGTCGAGGTGGCCGGCGACGCCTCCGGCGACGGTCAGCTCGCCCCCTGCGATCGCGGTCGCGAACGCCCAGGTGCCTGCCACGATCCGGTCCGGCACGGTGGCGTGCTCCACCGGCCGCAGCCGGCCCACTCCCTCGACGGCGAGGGTGCTCGACCCGATCCCCTCGATCCGGGCCCCCATCGCTCCCAGCATCCGGCAGAGGTCGACGATCTCCGGCTCGCGTGCCACGTTGTCGATGACCGTGCGCCCGCTCGCCGCGGTGGCGGCCATGACGAGGTTCTCGGTCGCCCCCACGCTCGGGAAGTCGAGCCACAGCGACGCGCCTCGCAGCCGCTCCACGTTGGCGACGACGTAACCGTGCTCGATGTCGACCTCCGCCCCGAGGTCGCGCAACCCACGGAGGTGCATGTCGAGCCCGCGCGAGCCGATGTTGTCACCGCCGGGGAGCGCGACCTCCGCGCGGCCGCACCGAGCGACCAGCGCCCCCAGCACGCTGATCCCGGCCCGGAGCCGCCGCACGAGGTGGTACGGCGCGTGGTGGCCCAGCTGCTCCGGCACGTCGATCTGGACCCGTCCGGCGGCGTGGTCGTGGTCGACCGTGCAGCCGAGCTCCACGAGGAGGCGGCCCATGACGTCCACGTCGAGGATGTCGGGGACGTTGGTGACCGTCGTCCGGCCCGGTGCCAGCAGCGCGGCCGCCATCAGCTTGAGCGAGCTGTTCTTGGCGCCCCGTACCTGGACGGTGCCGTGCAGGGGCTGGCGGCCGGCGCCTTCCGTGGTCACCTGGAACGCCTCCATCACCGGAGCCCCACACCGTCCGCGCGCATCCCGGAAGGATACTGCGGGCGCGCGTCCGTCTACGCTGGCCCGATGGTCAACCTCACCCGCATCTACACCCGCACCGGCGACGCCGGGACCACCCGGCTCGGGGACAACAGCGTGACCACGAAGAACGACCTCCGGCTCCACGCGTACGCCGACGTGGACGAGCTGAACAGCCAGATCGGGTGGGCGGTGGCGGCCGGCGACCTCGACGCGGAGGTCGTCGAGGTGCTGACCCGGGTGCAGAACGAGCTGTTCGACGTCGGCGCGGACTTCTGCACGCCGGTCGTGGAGGACCCGGAGTGGCCCCCGCTCCGCGTGGAGCCGGAGTACGTCGCGCGGCTCGAGGCCTGGTGCGACCGGTTCAACGAGGAGCTCGAGTCGCTCCGCTCCTTCATCCTGCCCGGCGGCACGCGCGGCGCCGCCGCGCTGCACGTCTGCCGCACCGTCGCCCGCCGAGCCGAGCGCTCCGCCTGGGCGGCCCACGCCGAGCACGGCGAGACGATGAACGGCGAGGCGATCAAGTACCTCAACCGGCTCAGCGACCTGCTCTTCATCCTCGCCCGCCACGCCAACCGCTCCCGCGGCGACGTCCTGTGGCGCCCGGGTGGCGAGCGCTGAGAGCGGTCAGAGCCGCCGCCCGGGGCGCCCCGGCGGTGCGGCCTCGAGCCAGGCGAGGAACCCGGTGAGCGCGCTCGCGGTCATCGCCAGCTCGAACGGCCCCGACGAGCTCCGGCAGGAGGCGATGACGTGGTCGACGTACAGCGAGTGGACCTCGTTGCCGACCGGCGCCCGCTGGCCGAGGTACTCGAGGTCGCTGCGGTCGAGGACGCGCATCGGGCGGAGGGTCAGCGAGAAGATCCGGAAGAACTCCAGGACGTCGCCGGAGTAGCGCCCGACCCCGAGAACCCAACCGCGCCCGGCCTTGTCGGACCGGACGCGGTGGCTCAGCTCGAAGGTGCCGCCGTCACGGGAGATCCAGCGACGGCGCACCACCAGACTGAGCCCGTAGAGCAGCACGAGCAGCAGGACGGCGCCGATCCCGTCGACGATCCACTGCCACAGCGGCATCGATGCGATCTCCTGCCGGCCGCACCGCGCGGCCCTTCCCGGGCTCTAGGACTTGTTGTGCTCCACAGCACGGATGCGGGCCTCGGCCCACGCGCGGGCAGCGTTCTCCTCCGCCTGCTGGAAGTTCTCCCCCGCGGCGTGGACCCGGTCGAGGTCCGCACGAGCCCTCTCGAGGTCGATGTCGTGCGACATCTCGGCGTGCTCGGCGAGGATCGAGATGCGGTTGCCGGCCACGGACAGGAAGCCGGCGTCCACCGCCGCGATCCACGTCTCCCCGTCGGCCGTCGTCACGTCCACGATGCCGTCGACCATGAGCGACAACATCGGGGCGTGGTCCGGCAGGACACCGACGTCACCCTCGGTGGTGCGGGCGAGGACCGACCTGGCCTCGCCCGACCACACGAGACGGTCGGCCGCGACCAGCTCGACCTGCATGACCTTGTCGCTCATCCGAGGCTCTTCTGGATGTCTGCCCACTTGCGCTCGACGTCCTCGAGGCCGCCGCACATGAAGAAGGCCTGCTCGGCGACGTGGTCGAACTCGCCGTCGGAGATCTTGTTGAACGCCTCGATGGTGTCCTCCACCGAGACCGTCGAGCCCTCGATGCCGGTGAACTGCTTGGCGACGTAGGTGTTCTGCGAGAGGAACCGCTGGATCCGGCGGGCCCGGTGGACGACGATCTTGTCCTCCTCGGACAGCTCGTCGACACCGAGGATCGCGATGATGTCCTGCAGCTCCTTGTTCCGCTGGAGGATCTGCTTGACCCGGATCGCGGCCTCGTAGTGCGCCTGCCCGATGTACTGCGGGTCCAGGATCCGCGAGGTCGAGGTCAGCGGGTCCACCGCCGGGTAGATGCCGAGCGACGCGATCTCGCGCGACAGCTCGGTGGTCGCGTCGAGGTGCGCGAACGTGGTCGCCGGCGCCGGGTCGGAGTAGTCGTCGGCGGGCACGTAGATCGCCTGCATCGAGGTGATCGAGTGGCCGCGCGTCGAGGTGATCCGCTCCTGGAGCGTGCCCATCTCGTCGGCGAGGTTCGGCTGGTAGCCCACCGCGGACGGCATCCGGCCGAGGAGGGTGGAGACCTCCGAGCCGGCCTGGGTGAACCGGAAGATGTTGTCGATGAACAGCAGCACGTCCTGGCCCTGCACGTCGCGGAAGTACTCCGCCATCGTCAGCGCCGACAGGGCGACCCGGAGCCGGGTGCCCGGCGGCTCGTCCATCTGCCCGAAGACGAGCGCCGTCTGGCCGATCACGCCGGCCTCGGTCATCTCCGCGATGAGGTCGTTGCCCTCACGGGTCCGCTCGCCGACACCGGCGAACACCGACACGCCACCGTGGTCCTTGGCGACCCGGGCGATCATCTCCTGGATCAGCACGGTCTTGCCGACTCCGGCGCCACCGAACAGTCCGATCTTGCCGCCCTGGACGTACGGCGTCAGCAGGTCGATGACCTTGATGCCGGTCTGGAACATCTGGGTCTTCGACTCGAGCTGGTCGAACGCAGGAGCCTTGCGGTGGATGCCCCACCGCTCGGTGATCTCCAGCTTCTCGCCGGGCTCGAGGTTGAGGACATCCCCGGTGGCGTTGAAGACGTGGCCGAGGGTGACGTCGCCGACCGGGACGCTGATCGACTCGCCGGTGTCGGTCACCTGGGCGCCACGGACGAGGCCGTCGGTGGGCTTCATCGAGATCGCCCGGACCATGCCGTCCCCGATGTGCTGGGCGACCTCGAGGGTGATCGTGGTCGTCTCCTCGCCGAGGGTGATGTCCACCTTGAGGGCGTTGTAGATCTCCGGCATCGCGTCGACGGGGAACTCGACGTCGACGACCGGGCCGATGACCCGGGCGATCCGGCCGACGCTGCCGCCGGACTCGGTTTGGGTGGCGCTTTCGTTGATGGTGGCAGTCATCTCTCTCACATCTTTCGTCAGTCTTGGCCGGCGTTCGCGTCGGCGAGCGCGTTGACGCCGCCGACGATCTCGCTGATCTCCTGGGTGATACCGGCCTGGCGGGCCTGGTTGGCGATGCGGGTGTACTTCTTGATGAGCTCGGTGGCGTTGTCCGTCGCCGCCTTCATCGCCCGTTGCCGTGCGGCGAGCTCGGAGGCGGCCGCCTGGAGGAGCGCGAAGTAGATCCGCGACTGGACGTAGCGCGGCAGCAGGGCGTCGAGGACATCGGCCGGGTTCGGCTCGAACTCGTAGAGCGGCAGCACCTCGGACGAGCCCGGGCCCGTCTCTCCCTCGACGACCTCGAGCGGGAGCAGCCGCACCGCGGTCGGCTCCTGCACGAGCATCGACTTGAACCGGGCGTAGACCACGTGCACCTCGTCCACACCGTGGTCCTCGGTGAGGAACTGCTCGATGAGCCGGTCGCCGATCTCCCGGGCCACGTCGTAGGTCGGCTGGTCGGAGTGGCCCGTCCACGCCTGCACGATCTCGCGCTGGCGGAACTTGAAGTAGGCCTCGCCCTTCCGCCCCGAGATGTAGATCGCGACGTCCTTGCCCTCCGAGTGCAGCTTCTCGATGAGCCGCTCACCCTCCTTGATGACGCTGGAGGAGTAGGCCCCGGCGAGCCCCCGGTCGCTGGTGACGATGAGGATCGCCGCCCGGTTCGACTCGGTCGTCTCCGTGGTCAGCGGGTGGTCGATGTTGGAGTACGTCGCCACGGCCGAGACCGCCCGGGTGAGCTCACGGGCGTACGGCGCCGCCGCCTGGGCCCGCTGCTGCGCCTTGATGATCCGCGACGCCGCGATGAGCTCCATCGCCCGCGTGATCTTCTTCATCGACTCCGTCGACTTGATCCGCGCGCGGTACTCACGTACCGACAGAGCCATGGTCAGCCCCGCTTCTGCCGGACGATCTGCTCCTGCTCGACGTCCTCGTCGGCGAGCGCCTCGTGCTCCTCGTGCCCGGCCTTGATCGAGCCGCCCTCGGACGTCTCGAACTGGTCGGTGAACGACTCGAACGCGTCCTCGAGAGCGGCCGCCGTGTCGTCGGTGAAGTCGAGGGTCTCGCGGATCGCGTCGAGGATGCCGGCGTGCGAGCGCCGCAGGTAGTCGATGAACTCCCGCTCGAACCGGAGCACGTCGTCGGCGGGGACCCGGTCCAGCTTGCCGCTGGTGCCGGTCCACAGCGAGACGGTCATCTCGTCGACGGGGTACGGCGAGTAGGCCGGCTGCTTGAGCAGCGCCATCAGCCGCTGACCGCGGTCGAGCTGCTGGCGGGACGCCGCGTCGAGGTCGGAGGCGAACATCGCGAACGCCTCCATCGCGCGGAACTGCGCCAGGTCCACCTTGAGCGAGCCGGTGACCTTCTTCATCGCCTTGGTCATCGCCGCGCTGCCGACGCGCGACACCGAGATGCCGACGTCGATGGCGGGGCGCTGGTTGGCGTTGAACAGGTCGGACTGGAGGAAGATCTGCCCGTCGGTGATCGAGATGACGTTCGTCGGGATGTACGCCGACACGTCGTTCGCCTTGGTCTCGATGACCGGCAGCCCGGTCATGGAGCCGGCACCGAGCTCGTCGGAGAGCTTCGCGCAGCGCTCGAGGAGCCGGCTGTGCAGGTAGAAGACGTCACCGGGGTACGCCTCGCGACCCGGCGGGCGGCGGAGCAGCAGCGACACCGCACGGTAGGCCTCGGCCTGCTTGGTGAGGTCGTCGAAGATGATCAGCACGTGCTTGCCGTCGTACATCCAGTGCTGGCCGATCGCCGAGCCGGTGTACGGCGCGAGGTCCTTGAACCCCGCGCTGTCGGACGCCGGCGACGCGACGATGGTGGTGTACTCCATCGCGCCGGCCTCCTCCAGGGCGCCGCGGACGGCGGCGATGGTGGAGCCCTTCTGACCGATGGCGACGTAGATGCAACGCACCTGCTTGGTCGGGTCGCCCGACTCCCAGTTCGCCTTCTGGTTGATGATCGTGTCGAGCAGGATCGTCGACTTGCCGGTCTGCCGGTCGCCGATGATGAGCTGGCGCTGGCCGCGACCGATCGGGGTCATCGAGTCGATCGCCTTGATGCCGGTGGCCAGCGGTTCGTGCACCGACTTGCGCTCCACCACCGACGCCGCCTGGACCTCGAGCGGACGGCGAGTCTCGGACTGCACCTCGCCGAGGCCGTCGATCGGGTTGCCGAGCGGGTCGACGACGCGGCCGAGGTAGCCGTCGCCGACGGGCACCGAGAGGATCTCGCCGGTGCGCCGCACCGTCTGGCCCTCCTCGATCCCTTGGAAGTCACCGAGGATGACGACACCGATCTCGCGGGTGTCGAGGTTCAGCGCCAGGCCCAGCGTGCCGTCCTCGAACTCGAGGAGCTCGTTGGCCATCGCCGAGGGCAGCCCGCTGACGCGCGCGATGCCGTCGCCGGCCTCGGCGACCGTGCCGACCTCCTCACGGCTGGCGGTCTCGGGCTCGTAGTCGGCCACGAAGCGCTGCAGCGCGTCCCGGATCTCCTCCGGACGGATCGAAAGCTCCGTCATCTTCTTCCCTGCTCTCTTCGTCGTTGTGAAACTTGGGGGTCGGTCAGCCGGCGAGCCGGCGGCGCGCTTCGTCGAGACGGCTGGCGACCGTGCCGTCGATGACGTCGTTGCCGACCTCGACGCGGACACCACCGATCACACCCGGGTCGACGAGCACGTTCAAGTGGACCTCGCGGCCGTACTGGCGGGCGAGGGCCGCACGCAGCCGCTCGGTCTCCCCCTCGCCGAGGGGCTGCGCCACGTGCACCAGGGCGACCAGCCGCTGCCGCTGCGCGGCCGCGACCTTCTCGTACTCCTCGATGGCAACCGCCACCGTGCGGTGGCTCCCGCTCGTCGCCTGCTGGGCGAGCCGCATCGTGCCCGAGGTGACCCGCCCGGCGAGCAGGCTCTCGAGCAGCGCCCGCTTGTCGTCGTCGGACCGCGCCGGGTCGGACAGGGCGTCCCTCAGCTCGTGGTTCTCCGAGACCAGACGGCCGAAGGCGAAGAGCTCCTCCTCCAGCGCATCCGCGTGACCCTCCTGCTCGGCGGCCCGGACCACCGCGACGACGCCGACCCGCTCGAGCGCGAAGCCGAGGTCCCGGGTGCCGGCCCACCGTTGCCTGGCGGCGAGGGACACGAGCTCGACCGAGGCGTCGGCGAGCTTGCCGCCGAAGAGCTGGCGGACCAGCCCCGCCTTCGCCTCGGCGTCGGTGGAGACGTCGGTGAGGATGCGGCGGAGCCGCGGCTCGCTCTCCAGGAGCTGCGCCACCCCGAACAGGTCGTCGCCGATCCGGTTGCCGTCGGCACCGCCGTTGACGGCTGTCCCGAGCTGCTCGTAGAGCAGCTCCTGGGACTCCGCGGACGCACCCCGGAACGAGTCGGCCATCAGCCCCTCCCGCTGCCGTTCGGTCCGCCGGTCGAGCTCGTCTCGAGCTCGGTGAGGAACCGCTCGACCACGCGGCTCTGGCGGGCGTCGTCGTCGAGGGACTCACCCACGATGCGACCGGCGAGACCGGTGGCCAGGGCCCCGACCTCGGCGCGCAGCGAGGCGACGGCCTGCTGGCGCTCCGCGTCGATCTGGGTCTTGCCGTGCTCGACGATCCGGGCAGCCTCGGTCTGGGCCTGCTCACGCAGCTCCGCGACGATCGCGGCTCCCTGCTCGCGCGCCTCCTCGCGGATCCGCGCGGCCTCGTGCCGGGCCTCGCTGAGCTGGCGGTCGAGCTCCGCGAGCTTGGCGTCGGCCTCGGCCTGCTTGGTCTCGGCGGCCTGGAGGCCACCTTCGATCGCAGAGGTCCGCTCGGCGTACGTCTTCTCGAAGTTCGGTACGACGTACTTGGAGAAGGCATAGACGAGGAGCCCGAAGACGACGAGGGCGAGGGCTACCTCGACCCACGCCGGCATCAGCGGGTTGTGCTCCTCCTCCGCCGCATTCTCGGCGAGGCGGACGATCGACTGGAACATCAGCGGTCCTTCGTCAGTCGGGAGGATCAGAGCACGAACGCGAGCGCGATGCCGATGATGGCGAGCGCCTCGGCGAGCGCGAAGCCCAGGATGGCGATCGTCTGCAGGCGGCCCTGGGCCTCAGGCTGGCGAGCGACACCGTTGATGTAGGCGGCGAAGATCAGACCGATGCCGACGCCCGGGCCGATGGCAGCCAGGCCGTAGCCGATCATGTTGAGGGAGCCTTCCACGGCTTCTTCCTTTCGTTGGTGTTCGGTTGAACAGCTCGAGGGGATCAGTGCTCGTCTGCGAGAGCACCGGAGATGTACATGGCGTTGAGCAGGGCGAAGACGTAGGCCTGCAGGAACTGCACCAGCAGCTCGAGGAACCCGATCGCGATCGCGAGCAGCCAGGCGACGGGACCGGCGATCGCGCCGAGGATCCCCTCGTTCTGAAGGAGGTACAGACCACCGGTGGAGAACAGCACCAGGAGGATGTGGCCGGCGAACATGTTGGCGAAGAGACGGAGGGCCAGCGTGATCGGCCGCACGACGAGGTTCGAGAAGAACTCCAGCGGCACGAGGAGCGGGTAGAGCGCGGGGCTCACGCCGTGGGGCACGGTCTGGAGCTTGAGGTAGCCCAGGAACCCGTGCTTCTGGATGCCGACCCCGTTGTAGACCAGCCAGGAGAGCCCGGCCAGCGCGTAGGCCATGCCGGCGCGTGAGAACGTCGGGAACTCGATGAACGGGATCGTCGCGAAGACGTTGTTGACCAGCACGAAGAAGAACAGCGCCGCGAGGTAGGGCGTGAACCGCTTGAAGTCCTGGCTGCCGATGATGTCGCGGCCGAGGCCGTTGCGGACGAAGTTGTAGGAGACCTCGCCGGCGTACTGCAGCTTGCCCGGCACCATCGCGCGATTCTTCGCGGCCAGGTAGAAGAAGGCGAACGTGATGAGCGCCGCGAGGACCAGCTGGAGCATCGGCTTGGTGACGCCGACCGAGCCGATCTCGAAAACCGGCGGCAGCTCGAAGATGCCCGGGCCCGGGGCGTGGAACCCCTCGGACTCCGCGAGCACCACCGGGCCGGCTGCCCCGATAGCCTCCGTTGCGATGGTCACCAGATCTCCTCTGTCAGTCCTGCTCGAAGTCCTCGTCCGGGGTGGTGCTGCGCTCTGCCGTGCCCGGCAGCAGCTTGTTGAACCGTGCCCACGTCATGTACAGGCCGAACCCGGCTCCTACCAGGATCCCGATCGCGACCAGGAAGCTCGTGCCGAGCCACCCATCTGCCAGCCAGCCGAGAGCTCCATAGACCGCGACCCCCGAGACGATGTACCCGAAGGCGTGCCACGGATCGCCTTTCGGCGAATCGTCGTCCGGGGAAGCAGACGTTGGATTCTGCTGACTCATTGCGAACCGGACAATAGCAGTCGGGCCGGGGCACGCTCACCGTCGCACCTCCCTCGCGAGGGCGTGGACGACGAGCGCCGCCATCCACGCGAGGGTGCCGGCGATGATCACGCCGGCCAGCCAGCTGACGTCGACGCTGGTCGCGATCGCGCCCGACCGGGTGAGCCCCACGAGGACCACGCCGAGCAGCACCACCTGCAGGGTGTAGGTCAGCAGGGCGACGAAGAGCGCCACCCGCGGTGCGTACGCCGCCGCCAGGCCGGTGCTGACCGTGCCGAAGAGGAAGAACCCG
Source organism: Marmoricola sp. (assembly GCA_035699145.1). GTDB lineage: Bacteria > Actinomycetota > Actinomycetes > Propionibacteriales > Nocardioidaceae > Marmoricola_A. Next base: position 91,710 of record DASSBB010000037.1, on the reverse strand, counting down.
CCGACCATGGCCGCCCCGACCAGTGCGCCGTTCACCTGCTCGCGCCCACCGAGGAGCGCTGCGGCGCCGGTCGCCACCGCCGCGACGGCGAGCGTGACGACCAGCGCCGGACGGAGCCCGGCCACCCCCAGCGAGGGCCGCGGCAGCGGCTCCCGGGGAGGCGGTTCGGTCGTCATGGTGGCGGCCGTTTCTGCTCGAAGGCGGGGGTGCGACGACCCCTGGGGGTGTCCTTGTGAAAATTAGCACAAAGTCCGGCGTGGCCCGAAATCCCACCGCGTTGAACCGCCCCTCGTGCGGCGTTGAACCGCCCCTCGTACGGCGTTGAACCGCCCTTCGTGCGCGGGCAGTGGTACGTCGACCGCGGTCGGCCAGCGTGAGGGGCGGCTGAACCCAGCACGAGGGGCGGCTGAACCCAGCACGAGGGGCGGCTCGACGTCAGGGGTGGGGGTGGTGCTCGTCGGTGTGGGTCCAGGCCGGGCGCTCGACCCGCGGCACCACGAACGTCAGCAGCACGGTGACCGCCAGCCAGGCGGCCAGCCCGATCATCACCAGCCGGCCCTGGTAGAGGCTGACCGCCACCCCACCCAGCGCGATGAGCGCCGCCCACAGCCACATCACGAGGACCGCCCGCCGGTGTGAGTGGCCGTACTCCAGCAGCCGGTGGTGGAGGTGGTGCTTGTCGGGGGCGAACGGCGACTGCCCTCGGAGGGTGCGTCGCACGACGGCCAGGACGAGGTCGGCGAACGGCACGATGAGGATCGAGATCGGCAGCAGGATCGGGAGCAGCACGGGCAGCAGGCTCGCCTGTCCCCCGTTGCCGCCCGCCGCGAAGTCGACCGCCGGGAACCGGCCGGTCAGGGTCAGCGCCGACCCGGCCATCACGACCCCGATGAGCATCGAGCCGCTGTCGCCCATGAACATCGCAGCCGGGTGGAAGTTGTGCGAGACGAACCCGGCGCAGCAGCCGGCCAGGGCGGCGCAGAGCAGGGCCGCGGTGACCGCCAGCGACTCATTGTTGACGGCGGCGAGCCGGTAGGAGAAGAGGAAGAACCCCACCGCTCCGAGCCCGATGACCCCGGCTGCCAGGCCGTCCAGACCATCGACGAAGTTGACCGCGTTGACGGTGGCCACGACGAGGAAGACCGTCGCCAGCGCCGCCTGGGCGCCGACGAGGGTGAGCACGCCGTTGCCCGGCAGCCAGATGTAGTAGAACTGCACGCCGTTCACGACGAGGAAGCCGGCGGCGAGCACCTGGCCGGCCAGCTTGGTCAGCGCGTCGAGCTCGAGCAGGTCGTCGAGCACTCCGAGAGCGCACATCATCCCTCCCGCGACCAGCACGATGCCGGCATCGCGGAACACCTCCTCGCCGGCGGTGGAGAGGAACGGCAGGTGTTGCGCCACGAAGTACGCCGCCACCAGCCCGCCGTACATCGCGAGGCCGCCGAAGTAGGGGATCGGCATCTCGTGGACGTCGCGGTCGCGGACCCGGGCGACGGCGCCGTACCGGAGCGCGGTCTCCCGCGCGAGCACCGCCAGGAGGTAGGTCACGGCGACCGCGACCAGGAAGACGGTGAGGTACTCGCGCACCGGCTCCTCAGCCCTCGTCGACGATCTCGGCACCCCGTGGACCGACGACCTCGTTGAGCCGCTCGACGGGCAGCACACCCTGGCGCAGGAGCCGTCCCTGCTCCCCGGTGCAGTCGACGATCGTGGAGGGCACCGGCCCGGGCGCGGCGCCGCCGTCGAGGTAGACCCGCACCGAGTCGCCGAGCATCTCCTCCGCCTCGTCGACGGTGAGCGCGGCGGGCAGCCCGCTGCGGTTCGCGCTGCTGACCGCGAGCGGGCCGGTGCGCGCGAGCAGCTCGAGAGCGACCTCGTGGTCGGGCATCCGCACCGCCACGGTCCCGCGGGTCTCCCCGAGGTCCCACTGCAGGCTCGGCTGCTGCCGGAGGACGAGCGTCAGCGGCCCCGGCCACAGCTCCTCGACCAGCGCGCGAGCCCAGTCGGGGACGCCGATCGCGAGCGCCTCGAGGGTCGTCTTCGCCGACACCAGCACCGGCGGCGGCATCTGCCGGCCACGGCCCTTGGCGTCGAGGAGCCGCTGCACGGACTCGGGGCTGAACGCGTCCGCGGCGACGCCGTAGACGGTGTCGGTGGGAAGGACGGCGAGCCGGCCGCGCTGAAGCATGCGGCTCGCCTCGGTGATCCCCTCGCCACGCTCGGTCTCGTCCGCCATGTCGTACCGGGTGCCCATGGGGGTCATCGTGCCAGCCGCGCCGTCACGAACCGCGGACGACCTGCCAGGTCGTGGTGGTCGCGCACGTCGGCCCATCGGCCGGCCCGGGCGAAGACGGCCGGGGCGGAGTCGCCCTGCAGGTCGGCGTGCTCGGCGCCGACCACACCGCCGGGCACGAGCAGCCGCGCCGCGACGCGCTCCACGACGCGGAGGGCGTCCAGACCGTCCTCGCCGCTCCACAGCGCCAGCGCCGGGTCGTGGTCGCGCGCCTCGGCGACGACGGACTCGAAGGCGGCGAGCGGGATGTACGGCGGGTTGCTGACCACGACGTGGACCGTGCCGTCGAGGTCGGAGAACGCCTCCTCCATGTCTCCCTGGCGCAGGTCCACGCCGGAGCCCTCGAGGTTGCGGGCCGCCCAGCCGCAGGCCCGCTCGTCGAGCTCGACGGCGTGCACGCGTGCCGCGGGCACCTCGGTGGCCACCGACAGGGCGATGGCACCGGAGCCGGTGCAGAGGTCCACGACGACCGGAGTCTCTCCCGTGCCTGCGACGGCCCGGGCGCGGTCGACGGCCCAGCCGGCGAGCAGCTCGGTCTCGGGGCGGGGCACGAAGACTCCCGGACCGACGGCGAGGTCGAGGTAGCGGAACCCCGCGACGCCGGTGAGGTGCTGGAGGGGCTCGCGGGCCGCCCGTCGCGCGAGCAGCGCCTCGAACCGCACCGCGGCCTCGGGCGGCACCTCTGCCACCGCCAGGGCCGGGCGGTTGACGCCCAGCGTGTGGGCGAGCAGCTCAGCGGCGTCGAACTCCGGTGACGGCACGCCGGCCGCGGCGAGCCGGCGGGCCGCCTCCCGCAGGAGCGGACCGGACCGGAGCCTCCCCGTCACTGCTCGAGCGCCTCGAGCCGCGCCGCGAGGTCGGCGTCGACGCAGGAGGCGACCACCGGCTCGAGCGCGCCGTCGAGCACCTGGTCGAGGTTGTAGGCCTTGTAGCCGGTGCGGTGGTCCGAGATCCGGTTCTCCGGGAAGTTGTAGGTGCGGATCCGCTCGGACCGGTCCACCGTGCGGACCTGGGAGCGACGCGCGTCGGAAGCCTCCGCGTGCGCCACGTCCTCGGCCGCCTGGAGCAGCCGCGACCGCAGGATCCGCAGCGCCTGCTCGCGGTTCTGGAGCTGCGACTTCTCGTTCTGGCAGCTGACCACGAGACCGGTCGGGAGGTGCGTGATCCGGACCGCCGAGTCGGTGGTGTTGACGCTCTGGCCACCCGGTCCCGAGGAGCGGAAGACGTCGATCCGCAGCTCCTTCTCGTCGATGCTGACATCGACCGGCTCCGCCTCCGGCATCACCAGCACCCCGGCGGCCGAGGTGTGCACCCGTCCCTGGGACTCGGTGACCGGCACCCGCTGGACCCGGTGCACCCCGCCCTCGAACTTGAGGAGCGCGTACGGCGCCTCGCCCGGCTCCGGCGACCCCTTCGCCTTCACGGCGACGGTGACCGACTTGTACCCACCCAGGTCTGACTCGGTGGCGTCGAGCTGCTCGGTGCGCCACCCGCGCTGCTCGGCGTAGCGGGTGTACATCCGGAGCAGGTCGCCGGCGAACAGCGCCGACTCCTCGCCGCCCTCGCCCGACTTGATCTCGAGCAGGGCGTCCTTGGCATCGGTCGCGTCCCGGGGCACGAGCAGCCGGCGGAGCCGCTCCTCGGCGGCGTCGCGCCGGACGGCCAGGTGGGCGGCCTCCTCGGCGAACGCCGCGTCCTCGGCGCCGAGCTCACGGGCCGCCTCGAGGTCGTCCCCGAGCCGCTGCCAGTCACGGTAGGCGCGGAGCAACGAGCTGAGCTCGGCGTACCGCTGGTTCAGCTTCTTGGCGAGCGCCTGGTCGGAGTGCAGCCCCGGCTCGGCGAGCCGCTGCTCGACCTCGGCGTGCTCGGCGAGCAGCCCCTCGACCGCCTCGAACATCCCGCTCCTCCTCGCCGCTCGCCGGTTCCCGTCGTACACACGCAGGACGCCGGTCCACCGTGCAGGTGGGACCGGCGTCCTGGGGACGGGCTACTTGCCGCCCTGGGCCTTGGCCTTCGCGTAACGAGCCTCGAAGCGGGCGACGCGGCCGCCGGTGTCGAGGATCTTCTGCTTGCCGGTGTAGAACGGGTGGCAGGCGGAGCACACGTCGGCGTGGAGCGAGCCGCTCCTCGAGGTGCTGCGCGTGGTGAACGTGTTGCCGCAGGTGCAGGTCACCTCGGTGTCCACGTAGGGCGGGTGGATGTCCTTCTTCATGATGTCCTCTCGGTGTCGGCCGCCGGGTCGTCCCGCTCGGATGCGAGGGACGTGAACCGGAGCCAAGGATCCAGTCTGCCAAACAACAACGTGCCGAGGCGAATTAGTCCCGGTCCGCACGGGCGCCGGGACCACTGCTCATCCCGAGCGGCGCGTCGGGAGCGACCCGACTGATCGGCAGCCGCACCGTCACGGTGGTCCCCTCCCCCTCGATCGACTCCACGGAGAGGCTGCCGTCGTGGCGGTCGATGATCGTCTGGACGATGCGGAGCCCCAGCCCGGTGCCGGCGATCTCGGCCTTCATGGCGTTCGAGGCCCGGTAGAACCTCGACCCGAGGCCGGGCAGGTCTGCCGCCGGGATGCCGATCCCCTCGTCGACCACCTCGAGCACCGCCTCGCCGCCCTCCTGGACCACGCGCACCTCGACGGTCTCTCCCGGGCTGCTGAACTTCACCGCGTTGGTGGCGAGGTTCTGCACGACGCGGGTCAGCTGGCTGCGGTCACCGAGAACGGCGACCGGCGAGGCGGACTGCATGCTGCGTACGGCGATGTCGCGACCGGTCGCGGTGAGCCGGAGGTCGGCGGCGACCTCCGCGGCGATCGTCCGCAGGTCCACCGGCTCGACCTCGAACGGGGTCTCCTCGGCCCGGGAGAGCGCCAGGAGGTTCGTGATGAGCTCGTTGAGCCGGTCGAGGTTGCGCCGGATCACCCCCATCATCGCCGCCTGGTCGTCGTCGAGGTCGTCGTGGAGCTGGTCCTGGAGCAGCTCGAGGTAGCCGGTGACGCTGGTGAGCGGCGTACGCAGCTCGTGGGAGACGGTCGAGACGAGGTCCGTGCGGAACCGTTCGATCGACTCGAGCGACGACATGACGTCGGCCTCGATCTGGCTCGCGCGCTGGTTCTCCACGGTGAGGAGGTTGAGCCCGGAGGCGATCTGGCGGATCTCCACCGGCCCGGTCACCTCTGCCCGCGCCGTGGTGTCGCCGTTCCGCAGCCGCTCGAGCACCCCCGCGATGTTGCGGAGCGACTCGATGATCGAGCGCCCGAGCCGGCCGATCGCCACCGCGATCGTGCCCACGGCGAGAAGGGGCACCAGCACGACGACCGCGAGGGCGGCGAACGTCACCCGCCGGGAGTCGCCGTCGATCTCGTCGACGACGCGCACGATCTGCGCGTCCACGTCCTCGTTCGCGCTCCGGAACCGGTCGAAGAGCCGGCTGCCGCGGAGGAACAGCTCGTCGTCGGCTCCGTCGGCCTCCCCTCGGTCCACCCGCGCCTCGGCGTACTCGCGGAGCCAGGTGGTGATCGCCTGGTCCTGCCGCCCGACGGCGCGCTCGAGCGCGGGATGACCGTCCGCCAGCGCCCGCAGGTCCGCCTGGTCCTCGGGCAGCCAGCTCATGGCGTAGAGGTACATCTCGAGCGTCGACTCCCGGCCGCTGATCCCGTAGCCACGCAGCCCGGTCTCGGCGTCGGTCATGTCCTGGCGGATCGCCGCGTTCGCGCCCTTCAGCGCTGCCGCGTGCTCCGACTGCTCACGCAGCACGTCGTTCGCCCAGAGCACGGACACGGCGCTGATCAGCGCCGTGAGCACCAGGGACGTGATGACGACCACGACGGCGAGCCGGTACTGCGTGCGCAAGGCATCGCCGGCCAGTCGGTCGAACCAGCCGAGCTCGGGGTGGGTCACGCGGCCCGGGCCCCGGTCAACGTCCGCTCCCCTCGAGCAGCGACTCCACCCGGGCGGCCAGCTCCTTGGGGCTGAACGGCTTGGTGACATAGGCATCGGCGCCGACCGCGAGCCCTGCGTCGACGTCGGTGTTCTGTGCGCGTGCGGTGAGCAGCACGACGGGCACGCCGGCGAGCTCCGGGTCGGCCTTGATCGACCGGCAGGCCTCGAGCCCGCTCATCACCGGCATCATGAGGTCCAGGACGACGAGGTCCGGCCGCTCGCTGCGGCAGGTCTCGACGGCCGCCGCGCCGTCCCCGACCTCCACCACGTCGTGGCCGGAGTACTTCAGCTTGAGGGCGACCAGCATGCGGACGTCGACGTCGTCGTCGGCCACCACGATCTTCGCCATGTTTCCTGCACTCCGTCGGTCAGCAGCCCCAGGTCGGGCACCGGACAGCCCTCCCGGCGTCGAGCATAGATCCCCCGGGTCAGCCGCCGCCGGAGAACCTGCGATCGCAGGTTGCCGGGCCGATGGTGGCGTCCCTTGATCCACCAGGTGCGTCAAGGACGCCACCATCACGCCGCGCCACGGTCCGCAACTGTGCAAGTGGGCCGGTTGCCGCTCAGTCGTCGCTGTTGGTGCTCGGCGTCGACTTCTGGACCTGCATGAGGAACTCGATGTTGCTGTGGGTCTTCTTGAGCCGCTCGAGCAGCAGCTCGAGCGCCTGCTGTCCGTCGAGCCCGGAGAGCACGCGACGCAGCTTCCAGACGATCGCGAGCTCCTCCTTGCTCATGAGGAGCTCCTCGCGGCGGGTCCCGGACTGCACTGCGTCGATCGCCGGGAAGAGCCGCTTGTCGGCGAAGTCGCGGCGCAGCCGGATCTCCATGTTGCCGGTGCCCTTGAACTCCTCGAAGATCACCTCGTCCATCTTCGAGCCGCTCTCGATGAGCGCGGTCGCGAGGATCGTCAGCGAGCCACCGTCCTCGATGTTGCGGGCGGCACCGAAGAACCGCTTCGGCGGGTAGAGCGCCGCGGAGTCGACCCCGCCGGAGAGGATCCGGCCGCTGGCCGGGGCGGCCAGGTTGTAGGCCCGGCCGAGCCGCGTGATCCCGTCGAGCAGTACGACGACGTCATGGCCGAGCTCCACGAGCCGCTTCGCCCGCTCGATGGCGAGCTCGGCGACCATCGTGTGGTCGCTCGCGGGCCGGTCGAAGGTGGAGGAGATGACCTCCCCCTTCACCGAGCGCTGGAAGTCCGTGACTTCCTCGGGGCGCTCGTCGACGAGCACGACCATGAGGTGGCACTCGGGGTTGTTGGTGGTGATCGAGTTCGCGATCGACTGCATGATCATGGTCTTGCCGGCCTTCGCCGGCGAGACGATGAGCCCCCGCTGCCCTTTGCCGATCGGGGCGGCGATGTCGATCACCCGGCCGATCATGTTCTGAGCTTCGGTCTCGAGCCGCAGCCGTTCCGAGGGGTAGAGCGGGGTCAGCTTGTTGAAGTCGACCCGGCGCTTCGCCGCCTCGACGTCCCCGCCGTTGACGGTGTCGAGCCGCACCAGCGGGTTGAACTTCTGCTTGCTGTCGCCCTCCCGCGGCTGGCGGACCTCGCCGGTGACCGCGTCACCTTTGCGCAGCCCGTGCTTGCGCACCATCGACAGCGAGACGTAGACGTCGTCCGGGCCGGGCAGGTAGCCGCTGGTCCGCACGAACGCGTAGTTGTCGAGGATGTCGACGATGCCGGCGACCGGCACGAGCACGTCGTCCTCGGTCACCTCGAGGTCGACCTCCTGCGGCGGACGGGCACGGTCGCGGTAGCCGCTCTGGCCGCCCTGGTTGGGCTGGTTGCCCTGCCGGTCCCGGTCCCGCCCGCGCCGGCGGCGCCGGCGGTTGCCGCCGGTCTCCTCGTCGTCCCGACCCTGGTTGCGCCCGCTCTGCTGCGTGGCTCCCTGCGTGGTTCCCTGCGCCGCCTGCTGGCCCTGGTTGCGGCTGCCGGACTGGTCGCCGTGGCCGGCCTGGCGGCCCTGGTCGCGGTTGCCGGACTGCTCCCGGCCCTGGTCACGGTCGCTGGACCGCTCCCGGCCCTGCTCGCGGTCGCCGGACTGCTCCCGGCCCTGGTCGCGGTCGCCGGACTGCTCGCCGCCGCCGTCCCGCTGGCTGCTCCGGTTGTTCCGGCTGCGCTCGCGGCCCGGCTCATCACGGTCACGGTTCTCTCTCGACGCTCGCTGGACCGCCCGGCTCTCCTGGGCCCCCTCCTCGCGCTGCCCGGCGAGGCGCTGGCCACCGGAGCGTCCGGCGGCCCGTGGGGTCTCCTGTGCCGGAGCGGTCGTTGCCGGAGCGGCGGTCGCTGAAGCAGACTGGGCGGACCCCGACTGGGCGGAACCCGACTGCGCGGCGCGGATGGCGTCGACGAGCTGCGCCTTCTTCATGGTGCTGACGCCCTTGATGCCCAGCCCACCCGCGATCTGCTTGAGCTCCGGCAGCAGCTTGCTGCTGAGCCCGCCGGTCTTGCGAGCGGGACGACCAGGCTCGGCGTCCGACGAGGCGACAGTGGTTCCGGCGGTTTCCGACACGTGAGGTCCTTCCCACGTCAGGCCTGTGCAGCGGGGCCGACGGCCTTGGTCAAAGAGGTGTTCCGTGAGCTCCGGACGGTAGGCGTGGCCTCGACGGCGACGCCCAGCGAAGGAACCTCGGGAGTGAGAAGCGCTTGCCGGTGACTGGGGTGCCAACGTCGGTGAGGACTGCATCAGTCGCGTCTCAAGCGCGCCTTCAATGTAGCACCTCCGACCGGGCACGTGACCACGAACACGTCATCTGCGGGTCGGTCGGCTCAGGGCAGCACCCGCACTCCGCTGCGGTCGAGCTCGAGCTCGGTGGCCGACCATCCGGCGGGGGCCAGTCCGACGACATGGGCGACCTGCCCGCGGTCGGCCAGCGCGAGCACCGTCGGTCCGGCGCCGGAGAGGACGGCGGCGAGGCCGTCGGCGCGCAGTGCCGCGATCAGCTCTGCCGAGTCCGGCATCGCGGCAGCCCGGTAGCCCTGGTGCAGCCGGTCCTCGGTCGCGCTCAGCAGCAGGTCGGGCCGACCGGTGAGCGCGGCGACGAGCAGCGCCGCCCGCCCCGCGTTGAACGACGCGTCCGCGTGGGAGACCGTCGTCGGCAGCAGTCCCCGGGCGACCTCCGTGTGCAGTGGCTCGGACGGGACCAGGGCGACGAACGCAACCGGTGAGGTCACCTCGAGGCGGACCGCGGCGAAGTCGTCGTCGCAGGCGTAGGCGACCGTGAAGCCACCGAAGACGGCTGGGGCCACGTTGTCCGGGTGTCCCTCCATCTTCGCTGCGAGCCCGAAGAGTGCCTGGTCGTCGAGTCGCCGGTCTCCGTCGACGACAAGGGCACGGGCGAGTGCGAGCCCGCCGACGATCGCCGCCGAGGACGACCCGAGCCCCCGACCGTGCGGGATCGAGTTCACGCAGTGGAGCCGGAGCCCGGGTGGCGCCGCCCCCAGTGCGTCGAAGCCGCGCACCATCGCGCGGTGGACCAGGTGGGTCTCGTCGCGGGGCAGCTCATCCGAGCCTTCACCCTCCGCCGTGATCACCAGCTCGGCCCCCGAGACCTCACCCGCGACCACGTCGTGGAGCCCGAGGGCGAGCCCGAGGGAGTCGAATCCCGGCCCCAGGTTGGCGCTGCTCGCAGGGACCCGCACCCGGACCGGCCCGTCGACGTACTCCACCGCCGGCCCGCTCAGCGCAGCCCGGCGGCTTCGGCGGCCGCGGAGACGTCGGCCTGGACGACGGTGTCGACGAGGTCGGTGAAGGTCGACAGGGCGGTGTCGATGTCCTTGAGCCCGTGGCCGGTCACCGTCACCGCGATCGTCCCGCCCCCGAGCTCGACGCCGGCCGCGACGTCCTTGAGGAGACCGGCGATGCTCGCCGCGGAGCCGGGCTCCACGAAGATCCCCTCGTGCGCCGCCAGCTCACGCTGGGCGTGGAGGATCTCCGCGTCGGTGACGGAGCCGAACCGGCCGCCGGAGCCCTCGGCGGCCGCGACCGCGAGGTGCCAGGAGGCGGGGTTGCCGATCCGGATCGCCGAGGCCACGGTCTCCGGGTCGCTCACCGGCTCACCGAGGACGAGCGGTGCGGCGCCGGCGGCCTGCCAGCCGAGCATCCGGGGACGCCGCGTCGCCAAGCCGGCCTCGGCGTACTCGACGTAGCCCTTCCAGTAGGCGGAGATGTTGCCGGCGTTGCCGACCGGGAGGACGTGGACGTCCGGGGCGTCGCCGAGGAAGTCGACGATCTCGAACGAGGCGGTCTTCTGGCCCTCGAGCCGGAACGGGTTGACCGAGTTCACCAGTGCGACCGGGTAGTGCTCCGCGAGCTCGCGGGAGATCCGGAGGCAGTCGTCGAAGTTGCCGCGGACCATGATCACCTGGGCGCCGTGCACGATCGCCTGGGCGAGCTTGCCGGCGGCGATCTTGCCCTGGGGGACGAGGACGAGCGGCTTCACCTTGGCGCGCGCGGCGTAGGCCGCCATCGAGGCGCTGGTGTTGCCGGTCGAGGCGCAGACGACCGCCTCGGCCCCCTCGCCGACCGCGACGGAGAGGGCAACCGTCATCCCCCGGTCCTTGAAGGAGCCGGTCGGGTTGTCGCCCTCGACCTTGATCCACACGTCGGCGCCAGTGAGCCCGGAGAGCCACGGGCTGTCGACCAGCGGGGTGCCGCCTTCCCGGAGGGTGTGCGTCGGGGTGCCGTCGGGGAGCGGGAGCCAGTCGCGGTACTCCTCGATGACTCCTCGCCACTGGTGAGCCCGAGCGGGCGCCGTCGGCGTCGTGACCGCCGTGGTCGCGTCGCTGCCCGTCATTCCGCTTCACCCTCCACCCGCATGACCGAGGTGACGTCCCGGACCTCGGGCATCACCTTCAGTGCCTCCACCGTCGTGGAGAGCGCCTCGTCGGAGGCGCGGTGGGAGACGACGACGAGCTGGGCGTCGTCACCCCGCCCCTCCTGGCGCACGGTCTGGATCGACACGCCCTGCTCGGCGAACGCCTGCGCGACCGCGGCGAGCACGCCGGCACGGTCGTCCACGTCGATCGCCACGTGGTACCGGGTCTGGGTCCGGCCCATCGGAAGGACTGCGAGGTCGGCGTAGGTCGACTCGCCGACGCCGCGTACCTCCACGAGCCGGTTCCGCGCGACCGTCACCAGGTCGCCGAGCACCGCGGAGGCGGTCGGCGCGCCGCCCGCGCCGGGCCCGTAGAACATCAGCTGGCCGGCCGCGTCGCTCTCCACGAAGACCGCGTTGTAGGCCTCCCGCACGCTTGCCAGGGGGTGGGACCTCGGGATCATCGCCGGGTGCACCCGCGCCGACACCGCGGGACCGTCGGGGCCCTCGACCAGCTCGCAGATCGCGAGCAGCTTGACGACGCTGTCCATCTCGCGGGCCGAGGCCACGTCCGCGGCACTGACGTCGGAGATCCCCTCGCGGTGGACGTCGTTGGCGACGACCCGGGTGTGGAACGCGAGCCCGGCGAGGATCGCGGCCTTCGCCGCGGCGTCGAACCCCTCGACGTCGGCGGTCGGGTCGGCCTCGGCGTAGCCGAGCGCCTGTGCCTCCTCCAGCGCCTCGGAGAAGCCGGCGCCGGACGTGTCCATCCGGTCGAGGATGAAGTTGGTCGTGCCGTTGACGATGCCGAGCACCCGCCGCACCCGGTCACCGGCGAGCGACTCGCGCAGTGGTCGCAGGATCGGGATCGCGCCGGCGACGGCCGCCTCGAAGTAGAGGTCGCGTCCCGCCTTCTCGGCGGCGGCGAAGAGGGTCGCACCGTCCTCCGCGAGCAGCGCCTTGTTGGCCGTGACGACGCTGGCGCCGTGCTCGAGCGCGGAGAGGATGAGCGTGCGGGCCGGCTCGATGCCGCCGATCACCTCGACCACCACGTCGACTCCGGAGGCCACCAGCGCCTCGGCGTCGGTGGTGATCAGCCGCTCCGGCACGTCGACCTCGCGCTTGGCGTCGGGTCGTCGTACCGCGACACCCACCAGCTCGACCGGGGCGCCGATCCGCGCCTCGAGGTCGTCGGCCTGCTCGTGGAGCAGCCGCACGACCTGGCTGCCGACCGAGCCGCAGCCGAGCAGGGCAACCTTCAGGGCCTCCCGTTGCGATCCCCTCACCGTTGTCCTCTCCATGATCCCGGCAGCCTCGTCAGGCGCTTCGTCCCCGGTCCACCGGGGGTGGCCCGGCCCACTGACGGTGCCATCCTCCCGCACGCCGGGCTGGCGTGTCTCATGGGCCGACATCGGTGCTGAGCAGGTCCTCCTCGGTCTCGCGCCGCACCACGACCCTGGCCACGCCGTCCCGGACCGCGACCACGGGCGGTCGGAGAGCGTGGTTGTAGTTGCTCGCCATCGACCGGCAGTAGGCCCCGGTCCCGGGCACGGCGACGAGGTCGCCGGGCGACACGTCACCGGGAAGGAACACGTCCTTGACGAGGATGTCGCCGGCCTCGCAGTGCTTGCCCACGACGCGGGCGAGCAGCGCCGGGGCGACCGAGGAGCGGGAGGCCACGGTGGCCGAGTAGTCGGCGTCGTACAGCGCGGTGCGGATGTTGTCGCTCATGCCGCCGTCGACGGAGACGTAGACGCGCGCCGCACCCGCGTCGAGCTCCACCACCTTGATGGTGCCGACCTCGTAGAGCGTGCACACCGAGGGCCCGACGATCGCACGGCCCGGCTCGATGGAGAGCCGGGGCACCGCCACGTCGAGCGCCCGGCACTCGTGCTCGACGATCTTGGTGAGCTCGGCCGCGAGCTGCGCCGGGTCGGAGGGGTCGTCCTGGACGGTGTAGGCGATGCCGAACCCGCCGCCGAGGTCCAGCTCCGGCAGCTCGACCCCGAGCTCCCGCGAGATCCTGGCCTGCAGTGCCAGCACGCGTCGGGCGGCGACCTCGAACCCCGAGGTGTCGAAGATCTGGGAGCCGATGTGGCTGTGCAGCCCCAGAAGGCGGAACCCGGGCTCCGAGGAGACCCGCCGGACCGCCTCGAGCGCGTCGCCGGCGTTGATGGAGAAGCCGAACTTCTGGTCCTCGTGCGCCGTGGCGATGTACTCGTGGGTGTGCGCCTCGACGCCGGCGGTGACCCGCACCATGACCGGCGCCGTCCGGCCGGTCTCCGCGACGAGGGCCGCGAGCCGGTCGATCTCGTCAAAGGAGTCCAGGACGATCCGCCCCACCCCCGCCTCGATCGCGCGCCGTAGCTCGGCCACCGACTTGTTGTTGCCGTGGAAACCGATCCGGGCCGGGTCCGTCCCGGCTCGCAGGGCGACCGCCAGCTCTCCGCCGGAGCAGACGTCGAGGCTCAGCCCCTCCTCGGCCACCCAGCGCGCCACCGCGGTGCAGAGGAACGCCTTGCCCGCGTAGAACACCTCGTAGTCCGCGAAGGCATCGCGGAAGGCGCGAGCGCGACCCCGGAAGTCCGCCTCGTCGAGGACGTACGCCGGCGTGCCGTGGTCGGCGGCCAGGTCGCGGACGTCGACGTCACCGATCCGCAGGACGCCGTCGTCGCCCTTCTGCGCGGTCGACGACCAGACGAGCGGCACGAGGGCATTGGGGTCCACCGGTTCGCGGAGCCAGGCCGGACCGCGCATGGTGATGTCAGCGTGCAGTGCGCCCGCCTCGTGTGCTCTCATCGTCGTTCCCCTGTCACATGCGCTCCGGCGCGGTGACGCCGAGCAGGTCGAGTCCGTGGCCGAGCGTGTCGCGGGCCGCGACGGCGAGCCGGAGCCGGGCCCGGTGGGCGTCGTCGGGCTCCTCGTCACCGCTCGGGAGCGCCCGGCGGGACGAGAGCCACCGGTGGGCCGCCTCCGCGGTGGACGAGAGGTGGCGGGCGAGCAGGTCCGGGCGGTCGAGCCGCACCGCCCGGCAGGCGCCGGCGTCCGCCTCGACCACCGCCGAGGCCAGCTCCGCCTCCGCGGGCTCGTCGAGCAGCCCGGGGTCGGCAGCCTCCGCCGGGCCGACTCCCAGGTCAGCCGCCTGGCGCAGGGAGCCGACGAGCCTGGCGTGGGCGAGCTGGACGGCGTGGACAGGGTTGCGCTCGTCGGCCCGGCCGAGCAGGGCCAGGTCGAGCGGCCCCGCCGTCGTACGCCTGGCCAGCGCGAAGCGGACCGCATCGGCACCGACCTCGGCCACCGCCTCGCTCAGCTGCTCGGGCAGGTCGCCCGGCGGCAAGGGGTCGAGCGCGCCGCTCTGCCCGCGGCGAGCCACCGGCCCGATCGCCGCACGGACCAGCTCGAGCGGGTCCGGGGCGACCTCGACGTAGCCGGGACCGGCCACGGTCGCTGACCCGACGCCCGGCACCGCGCCGAGGCGGTCCGCCAGCAGTCCGGCGAGCTGCTCCGCCGGGAGCCCCGTGCGCCCCGCGAGCCGCAGCGGCAGGCTCGTGGCGTAGCCGGCGCCCTCCCGCGTGACCCGCGCGTCCTCCGCCTGGTCCGCGTCCGGCAGCGCGCCCTGCCACGGCACCACACCCTCGTGGACGAGCGCGCCGAGAGCGCGGACGACCGCGACGGAAAGGGGGTGGGGAGCCACCCTGCCAGCGTATCGGCGCGGGCCGTCGGGGCCGGTCGGTGACCGCATGGAGGTCATGTACGCTGGTCGGCGCACCATGAGCCCCCGTAGCTCAGGGGATAGAGCACCGCCCTCCGGAGGCGGGAGCGTAGGTTCGAATCCTACCGGGGGTACGTCGCCGGGCCGGCGCGAGGACGCCCTCGCGTCGGCCCGATCTCATCACGGCCGGACAGGGTGGGCCGCGCCACGTCGACACCCTCACCCGGGGTCTGCGGGAACGTGTGCGAAGGGCTAGATTTGGGAAGGCGTTCCCGTCACCACCCCGCACCGGAAGAGGCGAACTCAGACGTGGCCGAGTCTGTCCAGGACAACCAGCCCAGCACGCGACCGAACCCGATGGCGGACTTCGGCGCCAACGAGTGGCTCGTGGACGAGATGTACCAGCGCTACCAGGAGGACCCCAACAGCGTGGACCGCGCCTGGTGGGAGTTCTTCAAGGCGCGTGGCCGCGACGGGTCGACGTCCACGCCCGCGTCCGCCACGAAGGCCCCCGCGAGGGTCCCCCAGAAGGCTTCGGCCAGGACCGCCGAGAAGCCCGCCGCGAAGCCCGCCGAGAAGGTCCCGGCCAAGCCCGTCGAGAAGCCGGCCGACAAGCCTGTCGAGAAGCCGGTCGAGAAAGCGGCGGGTCCCGTCGAGAAGCCCGCGGACAAGCCGGCCGAGAAGGCGGTGAAGCCGCCGGTGCCGAAGGAGAAGGCGCCGGCCCCGCCCGCCGAGGCGAGTGACGAGCCGAAGCTCATCGTGCTGCGCGGCGCCCCCATGCGCACGGTGCAGAACATGGACATCAGCCTGACGGTCCCGACCGCGACCAGTGTGCGGTCGGTCCCGGTCAAGCTGCTCTGGGACAACCGGATCGTCATCAACAACCACCTCGCCCGCGCACGCGGCGGCAAGGTGTCGTTCACCCACATCATCGGCTACGCCCTGGTCAAGGCGCTGCACGAGATGCCGGAGATGAACAACGGCTTCGACGTCATCGACGGCAAGCCGAACCTCATCCAGCCGGCCCACATCAACCTCGGTCTCGCGATCGACCTGCCGAAGCCCGACGGGACCCGGCAGCTGCTCGTGCCGTCGATCAAGGCCGCGGAGACGATGGACTTCGCCGCCTTCTGGACCGCCTACGAGGAGCTGATCCGCAAGGCCCGCAACAACAAGCTCGAGGTGTCCGACTTCCAGGGCACGACGATCAGCCTGACCAACCCCGGCACGATCGGCACCAACCACTCCGTGCCGCGGCTCATGAAGGGGCAGGGGTGCATCCTCGGCGTCGGGTCGATGGAGTTCCCGCCGGAGTTCCAGGGCGCCTCCGACGAGACCCTGGCCCGGAACGCGGTCAGCAAGATCATGACGCTCACCTCGACCTACGACCACCGGGTCATCCAGGGAGCACAGTCGGGCGAGTTCCTGAAGCGGCTCCACGGGTTGCTGCTCGGGGAGCACGGGTTCTACGACGAGATCTTCCGCGCCCTGCGGATCCCCTACGAGCCGATCCGCTGGTCGAAGGACATCTCGACCACGCACGACGAGGACATCAGCAAGCAGGCCCGGATCCTCGAGCTGATCCACGCCTATCGGGTCCGCGGTCACATGATGGCCGACACCGACCCCCTCGAGTACCAGCAGCGCAGCCACCCGGACCTCGAGATCGAGTCGCACGGGCTGACTCTCTGGGACCTCGACCGGGAGTTCGCGACCGGGTCGTTCGGCGGCGACCGCCGCTTCATGAAGCTGCGCGGCATCCTCGGCATCCTGCGCGACTCCTACTGCCGGACCATCGGCATCGAGTACATGCACATCCAGGACCCCGAGCAGCGCCGCTGGATCCAGCAGCGCGTCGAGCAGCCCCACGTGAAGCCGCCCCGCGAGGAGCAGCTCCGCATCCTGCTCAAGCTCAACCAGGCGGAGGCGTTCGAGACGTTCCTGCAGACGAAGTTCGTCGGGCAGAAGCGGTTCAGCCTCGAAGGCGGCGAGACGACGATCCCGCTGATCGACGAGATCTGCGAGGCCGCCGCCGACGCCGAGCTCGAGGAGGTCTGCATCGGCATGGCCCACCGCGGCCGGCTCAACGTGCTGGCCAACATCGTCGGCAAGTCCTACAACCAGATCTTCCGCGAGTTCGAGGGCAACATCGACCCGCGCACGGTCCAGGGCTCCGGCGACGTGAAGTACCACCTCGGCGCCGACGGAACGTTCAGCGCCGGCTCCGGGTCCACGATCAACGTGTCCGTCGCGGCGAACCCCTCGCACCTCGAGACCGTCGACCCGGTCCTCGAGGGCATCGCCCGCGCCAAGCAGGACGTCCTCGACCGTGGCGCGGAGTTCCCCGTGCTGCCGCTCCTCGTCCACGGCGACGCGGCGTTCGCAGGCCAGGGCGTCGTGGCGGAGACGCTGAACCTCTCCCAGCTGCGTGGCTACCGCACCGGCGGCACCATCCACCTCGTCGTCAACAACCAGGTCGGGTTCACCACCTCGCCGTCCTCGTCGCGCTCCTCCCTCTACTGCACCGACGTCGCGCGGATGGTCCAGGCGCCGATCTTCCATGTCAACGGTGACGACCCGGAGGCGTGCATCCGGGTTGCCCGGCTCGCGTTCGAGTACCGCCAGGCGTTCAACAAGGACGTCGTCATCGACCTCGTCTGCTACCGCCGCCGCGGTCACAACGAGGGCGACGACCCGTCGTACACCCAGCCGCTCATGTACGACCTCATCGAGCAGAAGCGCTCGGTCCGCAAGCTCTACACCGAGTCCCTCATCGGCCGTGGCGACATCACGATCGAGGAGGCCGAGCAGGTCCTCCGGGACTACCAGCAGCAGCTCGAGCGGGTCTTCCGCGAGGTCCGTGAGGCCGACACCCAGCCCGACGAGTGGCTCACGGTGCCGGAGTACCCCGACAAGCCGACGCACGAGACGACGACGGCGATCACGCGGGAGACCCTCAAGCGCGTCGCGGACGCCCATGTCAACGCCCCGCAGGGGTTCACCGTGCACCCGAAGGTGCTGCCGCAGCTCCAGCGCCGCGCCGCGGCGATCACCGACGGCCCGATCGACTGGGGCACCGGCGAGATGCTGGCGTTCGCGGCGCTCCTGCTCGAGGGACGGACGGTCCGGCTCTCCGGCCAGGACTCGCGTCGCGGCACGTTCGTGCAGCGGTTCGCGACGATCATCGACCGGCACAACGCCGAGGAGTGGACCCCGCTGGCGAACCTCAGCGAGGAGCAGGCGAAGTTCTACGTCTACGACTCCCTGCTGTCGGAGTACGCCGCGCTCGGCTTCGAGTACGGCTACTCGGTCGCCCGCCCCGACGCGCTCGTCCTCTGGGAGGCGCAGTTCGGTGACTTCGTGAACGGCGCCCAGACGATCATCGACGAGTACATCTCCTCGGGCGAGACGAAGTGGGGCCAGCAGTCGGGTGTCGTGCTGCTGCTGCCGCACGGCTACGAGGGCCAGGGGCCGGACCACTCGTCCGCCCGGATCGAGCGGTTCCTCACGATGGCCGCCGAGGAGGCGTTCGTCGTGGCGCAGCCGTCGAGCCCGGCCAGCCACTTCCACGTGCTCCGCGCCCACGCGTTGAGCGAGAAGCACCGGCCGCTCATCGTCTTCACGCCGAAGTCGATGCTGAAGCGCAAGGAAGCCGCCTCCCGGCCCGAGGAGTTCACCGAGGGCACCTGGCGACCGGTCATCGGTGACGACGCCGTGGAGGCCTCGTCGGTGGAGAAGGTCCTGCTCTGCTCGGGCCGGATCACCTGGGACCTGATGGTCGAGCGCAAGAAGCGCGAGGGCGACTCCCCCACCACGGCGATCGTCCGGCTGGAACAGCTCTACCCGCGGCCCGTGGAGGAGCTGAAGGCGGAGCTCGCCAAGTACCCGAACCTCAAGGAGGTCCGCTGGGTGCAGGACGAGCCGGCCAACATGGGTCCGTGGCCACACATGGCGCTGCACCTGACCTCCGAGCTTCCGGTGCCGTTCTACCGCGTCTCCCGACCGGAGTCGACGTCCCCTGCGGTCGGCCAGGCGAGCCGGCACAAGGCGGAGCAGGAGACCTTGCTCAAGCAGGCGTTCAGCTGACGTGTACTTCACCGACCGGGGCATCGAGGAGCTCCTGCAGCGGCGCGGTGACGAGGACGTCAGCCTCGCCTGGCTCGCCGACCGGCTGCAGGAGTTCGTCGACCTCAACCCCGACTTCGAGGTGCCCGTCGAGCGGCTGGCCACCTGGCTCGCCCGGCTCGACGACGAGGACGACTGACGGTGACCAGCGGGCGCCCGGTTCGACTCGCCGGGGCCCTCCTGCCTCGACGAGCCGGAGGCGGCGCTCTCGTGCAGCTCCCAGGTCGCGCTGGTCGCGCTCGAGGTCGGCGAGTGGGGGCTGCGCCACGTGCCGTGACGCCGCCGTCTCTGGTTGATCCCTGGGTTCGTCGGCCGGGTCAGCGGCGCGAGGCGCAGGGGACGCAGGTGCGGGCCACCGGCCGGGCCTCCAGCCTTCCCGGAGGGATGGGCCCCCCGCACCGTTCGCAGACGCCATAGGTGCCGGCTGCTACCCGCCCCAGCGCCGCGTCGACCTCGGCGAGGTGGTCCTCGCTCTGCCTGACCAGGGCGTCGACCTGGGAGCGCTCGAAGGCGATCGTCGCCCCCTCCGGGTCGTGCTCGTCGTCGGCGTTGCTGTCCCGCGACGCCTCGACGATCCCCCCGAAGTCGGAGCGGAGCCTTGCCAGCCGCGCCACCGCCGTACGACGGTCGGCGAGCAGCCGCTCCTCGACCTCGCCTGGCGAGGTCACCGGGTGAAGACGATCTTCCCGAACACGTCACCCTCGGCCATCGCCGCGAACCCGTCGGCGGCCTGCTCCATCGGCATGACCCGGTCGACCAACGGGCGGGCGCCGGAGGTGTCGAGGAGCTGCACCAGCGAGGCCAGCTCGCCGCGGGTGCCCATCGTGGAGCCGATGACCCGCAGCTGGAGGAAGAAGATCCGGGTCAGCTCCGCGTCGTCGAGCTTCGGACCGCTGGTCGCGCCACTGACGACGATGGTCCCGCCGGGGCGGAGCGAGCGGATCGAGTGTGACCAGGTTGCACGGCCGACGGTCTCCATGACCGCGTCGACCTTGCCAGGCAGCTTGGCGTTCGTCTCGAAGACCTCATGGGCGCCGAGGGTGAGCGCACGTTCCCGCTTCGCCTCGTCCCGGCTCGTCGCCCAGACCCGGAGGCCGCCGGCGCGGGCGAGCGTGATGATCGCGGTGGACACACCGCCGCCGGCGCCCTGGACCAGCACCGAGTCGCCGGCCTTGAGCGCGCCCTGGACGAACAGCATCCGGTAGGCGGTCAACCACGCGGTCGGGAGGCAGGCCGCCTCCTCGAAGGACATCGAGGCCGGCTTCGGCACCACGTTGCCCCGGGGCACCACGACCTGGTCGGCGAACGTCCCCTGGTGCCGCTCGCTGAGCAGCGACCGCTTGGGGTCGAGCGTCTCGTCGCCGGTCCAGTCCGGGCTCGAGACGACCGCGTGCACGACGACCTCGTTGCCGTCCTCGTCGAGGCCGGCCGCGTCGCCGCCGAGGATCATCGGCAGCGCCTGCTCCCGGAGCCCGACCCCCTTGAGCGACCAGAGGTCGTGATGGTTGAGGGAGGCGGCCTTGACGGTGACCGTGGTCCACCCGTCGGGCACCACCGGGTCGGGCCGCTCGCCGACCACGAGGCCGGACAACGGGTCGTCGGAGGAGAAGGACGAGGCGTAGACGGCGAACATGGATCGACCCTATCGAGGGGTGCGAACCGGCTCAGCGGCGCGCGACGCCGTCCCGACGGGCGGACTCGGCGACCGCGGCGGCCACCGCCGGACCGACCCGAGGGTCGAACGGCGACGGGACGACGTAGTCCTCCCGGAGCTCCTCGGCGACGAGCCCGGCCAGGGCGTTCGCCGCGGCGAGCTTCATCCCCTCGGTGATGCTGGTCGCACGTACGTCGAAGGCGCCCCGGAAGATGCCGGGGAACGCCAGGACGTTGTTGATCTGGTTCGGGAAGTCCGAACGGCCGGTCGCCACGACGCGCGCGTGGCGGTGCGCCACCTCCGGGTGCACCTCGGGGTTGGGATTCGCGAGCCCGAAGATCACGGAGTCCCCGGCCATCGCGGCAATGGTCTCCTCCGCGACGGTCCCGCCCGAGACGCCGATGTAGACGTCGGCGCCGGCCAGCGCGTCTGCCAGGGTGCCGGTGCGCCCCGTGACGTCGGCGGTGTCGACGGCCAGCGCCCGCTTCACCGGGGTCAGGTCGTGGCGCGACGAGCTGATCACGCCCTTGCGGTCGGTGACCACGAGGTCGCGGATCCCCGCGGCCAGGAGGATCCTCGCCACCGCGACGCCCGCCGCACCTGCGCCGGAGATGACGACCCGGGTCTCCTCGTGGGTCCGCCCGGTGAGCCTCAGGGCTCCCTGGAGGGCCGCGAGGGCGACGACCGCAGTGCCGTGCTGGTCGTCGTGGAAGACCGGGATGCCGAGCCGCTCCTTGAGCCGCTGCTCGATCTCGAAGCACCGCGGGGCCGAGATGTCCTCGAGGTTGATCCCGCCGAAGCTGGGGGCGAGGCGGACGACGGTCTCCACGATCTCGTCGGCGTCCGTCGTGTCCAGGCAGATCGGGATCGCGTCGACGCCGCCGAACTGCTTGAACAGCACCGCCTTGCCCTCCATCACCGGCATCGCGGCGGCGGGGCCGATGTCGCCGAGCCCGAGCACCGCGGTCCCGTCGGTCACGACCGCGACGGTGTTGGCCACCCAGGTGTAGTCGTCGACGAGCGCCGGCTCCGCGGCGATCGCCTCACAGACCTCCGCGACCCCCGGTGTGTACGCGAGCGAGAGGTCGTCACCGTTCTCGAGGCCGACCGTGGAGGCGATCTCCATCTTCCCGCCCACATGGAGCGCGAACACCGGGGATCCGGCGCGAGGATCCCTCTGCTCGGGAGTGGTGGAGGAAGCGGCCATGGAGGAAACCTTCGCAATCGGGGACGTGCCAGTCTGGCACAGCCGCCCCGCGGCTCACGGCACGCCTCCTGGCCCCCGAACCCTCCGGGGGCGGCGCGGAAGGCGCAGGAGGACCCGCCCCAGGACGTCCTCGTCCGAGACGGCACCGACCGCCCACGAGTCCACGCCCGCGCGGGGATTGTCCCGCTCCACCCACCAGCCGTCGGCCTCCCGACGCACCGCCCGCTTGACGGCGACCACGCCGCCGGGCAGCCGCACGACCGCCAACCGGCCGGACCGGGGTGAGGAGCCGTGCAGCATGAGCAGCCGGTCACCGTCGTACAACGTGGGCTCCATGGAGCTCCCCCGGACCACCGCGAACCCCAGGCGCACCGGTCAACCTCCCCTGTCCTCGGCTCGGCTCACCGGGTCCGTCTCCCGCCCGGTGTCACCTTCGGAGTAGTGTCGCAGCGACACACCGACTGTCCGCCCGAGGAAAGGATCCCGCATGCTCGCGCGACTCTTCGCACCGACGCTCGAAGTCCACGCCCACTGCGACCTGCCGTGTGGTGTCTACGACCCCGCTCAGGCCCGCATCGAGGCGGAGTCGGTCAAGGCGATCATCGGCAAGCTCGCCGACAACGACGACCCGGACTTCCGCACCCGCGCCATCCTGATCAAGGAGCAGCGCTCCGAGCTGGTCAAGCACCACCTGTGGGTGCTGTGGACCGACTACTTCAAGCCGCCGCACTTCGAGAAGTACCCGCAGCTGCACACGCTCTTCAACGAGGCCACCAAGCTCGCCGGTGCGTCCGGCACGAAGGGCACGATGGACGCTGGTGTCGCGGACCAGCTCCTCGCCAAGATCGACGAGATCGCCGCCATCTTCGCAGAGACGAAGAAGGCCTGACCGAGCTGACAGGGGCGCGCCGGGTGACCGGCGTGCCCCGTCGCCTCTTCACGGGGAGCAACCACCCACTGATGACCCATGAGACCTCGCCGGACGCCGCCCTCCGGCTCCCGGCCGACAGCGCCTACCTCGCCGTGCTGCGCACCGCGACCGCAGGGCTGGCCGCGCGCATCAACTTCACCCTCGACGACATCGAGGACCTGCGCATCGCGGTCGACGAGGCCTGCGCGATCCTGCTGCCGCAGGCCCGCCCCGACACCGAGCTCGACTGCCGGTTCTGGCTCGGGCAGGCGACGATGACCGTAGCGGTGAGCGCCACCTGCGACGACCCGCGGCCGCCGGCCGAGCAGGGGTTCGCCTGGCGCGTCCTCTCCGCCCTGACGACCTTCGCCACCTCCGAGGTCGAGAAGGACCGCCTGGTGCTGACCCTGTCCCGCAGCGCCGGCCGGCACCCGTGAGTGTGGCGGAGATGAGCGACGAGAAGACCGCGGTCAACGGGGTCGGGCCGGTCGAGCCGGAGCTCGACGAAGTGGCCCCCGAGGACGAGCCCGCCAAGGCCGGCGGTGCCCCGGCAGCACCCGCCCGGGACCCTCACGACCTGCACCGCCGGACGGCCGAGCTGTTCGAGCAGATGCAGGAGAGCGACGACGAGGAGCGGGCCGGCTACCTGCGCGGACAGCTCGTCGAGCTGCACCTGCCGCTGGCTGAGTACCTCGCCCGGCGGTTCGGCAACCGGGGCGAGCCGCACGAGGACCTCGTGCAGGTCGCCACGATCGGGCTCATCAAGGCGATCGACCGGTTCGACCTCGAACGCGGGGTCGCGTTCTCGACGTACGCCACCCCCACGATCGTCGGCGAGATCAAGCGCCACTTCCGCGACCGCGGCTGGACGATCCGGGTGCCCCGCCGGCTGCAGGAGATCCAGGCGGTCATCAACGCGGCGGTGAGCGACCTCGGCCAGGAGCTCGGCCGCTCCCCGACCGTCGCCGAGCTCGCCCACCGGGTCGGCGTGACCGAGGAGGAGATCCTCGAGGGGCTGGAGTCGGCCAACGCCTACAGCCCGTTGTCGCTCGACGCTCCTGACCCGAGCGGAGAGGTCGGTGCGGTCATCGAGCAGCTCGGGGACTACGACGACGCGCTCGACGCCGTGGTCGACCGCGAGACGGTGAAGCCACTCCTCGACCAGCTCGACGCGCGCGCCAAGCGGATCCTGCTGCTGCGGTTCTTCCGGAACATGACGCAGTCGCAGATCGCGGAGGAGCTCGGCATCTCGCAGATGCACGTCTCCCGGCTGCTCAGCCGCACGCTCGCCGACCTCAGGAAGGCGCTCGAGGAGCAGCAGCAGGGCGCCGCCCGCGGCAGCTGAGCCGCCCCTCGGGTCGGTTCAGGAGGGGTCGTCCCGCTCGACGGCCGCGAGCGACGCCGGGTGGAAGACGCCGGCGATCGCGAGGACGGCGGTGGTGACGGCCACGATCGCGATCACGGTCGTCGAGCCGCCCCAGAAGCTGGCCCCCACGAGGATCTGCATCAGCTGGGCGAGGACGAGCGGCGGCCGGGCCCAGGAACGGAGCCGGTAGAGCTGCACCGCGCAGTAGCCGAGGAACCCTCCGTAGAGGGCGAAGAACAGCACCGCCGACACACCCATGGCGAGCCGCTCCCCCTCCAGGGAGGGCAGGAGCGAAAGCCCGTACAGCGCGAGCACGGCGCCCTCGAGCAGGGCCAGCACGACGGCCACCGTGAGGGGCGGCGGAGCCGCCGGTCGGGAGGCGGCCGGGGGCAGCGGGTCGCGCGAGGAGGTCACGAGCGCCGATGGTACGACGCGGGGTCGCTCGGCGCTCGACAAGCCCGTGTGACCCAACTGACCAGCGCAGGGGGTTGATTGCGGAGCCCATTGTTGACACCATTCTGGAGTCACCCCGGGGAGCTCGGCCCTGTCCGGCATGCGCCGGATCGGTGCATTTGTGACGCAGCCACCCGGCTGGAGTCGGCAGGAACCGTCCACAACAGTTTCACGAGAACTGTTCATGGACACCCTCACCCGTGGCATGAAGGTCACGGTCGGCCCCACAGGACCAGATAAGGAGCACTCCGCCATGGATTGGCGCCACCGTTCCGCGTGCCTCGACGAGGACCCGGAACTGTTCTTCCCGATCGGCAACACCGGTCCGGCCATCCTCCAGATCGAGGAGGCCAAGCAGGTGTGCCGTCGGTGCGAGGTGCGCGAGCAGTGTCTCGCGTGGGCGCTCGAGGCGGGGCAGGACCACGGTGTCTGGGGCGGGCTCAGCGAGGACGAGCGCCGGGCGCTGAAGCGCCGCAATGCTCGGGCCCGGGTCCGCACCGCCTGACGACGGTCTGCCTGGTCACTCCAGGGGGATCCTCACCTCCACCCTGGTCCCGGTCCCCTCCGCCCGTCCGATCCGCAACGAGCCGGCGAGCTCCGACTCGACGAGCGTGCGCACGATCGAGAGCCCCAGGCTGGCCGATGCGGCCGCGTCGAACTCGTCCGGCAGCCCCCGACCGTCGTCGGTGACGACCACCCGGAGGCTGTCCGGGCCCCGCTCCCCCGCGACGTCGACGTGGCCCGGCCCCCCGCCGAAGGCATGCTCGGTGGCGTTCTGGAGCAGCTCGGTCAGCACCATCGCGAGCGGGGTCGCCACCTCCCCGGGGATCACGCCGAACCGTCCCGTCCGTGACGAGGTCAGTGCCGCCTCACCGGCCGCCACGTCGGCGACCATGACCCGGAGCCGGTCCACGATCTCGTCGAACTCGACGGACTCGTCGAGGGACTGGCTCAACGTGTCGTGGACCAGGGCGATCGAGCCGACGCGGCGTACGGCCTCTTCGAGCGCGGCGCGCGCCTCCGGCACCGTCATCCGGCGTGCCTGGAGCCGGAGCAGCGCCGCCACGGTCTGCAGGTTGTTCTTCACCCGGTGGTGGATCTCGCGGATGGTGGCGTCCTTGGTGACCAGCTCGCGGTCCCGGCTCCGCAGGTCGGTGACGTCGCGGAGGAGCACCAGCGCCCCGGTCGGCCCTTGCGCGCTGCGAAGCGGAACGGAACGGACGATGACGACGGTCCGCCCGTTGCTGATCTCGGTGTCCCGGGGAGCCCGGCCGCCGAGCACGGCGCTGACCGTCTCCTCGTCGGGGCGCCGCGAGGGCGGCACCAGCTCCCGGGTGACGGTGGCGAGGTCGAGGCCGGCGAGGTCGGTCGCGAGCCCCAGCCGCCGGTAGACCGACAGCGCGTTCGGGCTCGCGTAGGTCACCGTGCCCGCGGTGTCGATCCGCACGAACCCGTCGCCCACCCGGGGGGAGTCCGTGTGGTCGGAGCGTTGGGCGGCGTGCGGGAACGTGCCCTCGGCGATCATCTGGGTGAGGTCCGAGGCGGTCTGGAGGTAGGACAGCTCCAGCCGCGACGGCGTGCGCACTCCGAGCAGGTTGGTGTGGCGGCCGATCACGGCGAGGATCCGGCCGGCTCTCCGCACCGGGATCGCCTCGACCCGCACCGGCACCGCGTCGCGCCACTCCGGGTCGCCCTCGCGGACCACGCGCCCCTGGGCCAGGGCGGTGTCGAGGAGCAGCCGGCGCCCGTGGGGGATGAAGGCGCCGACGAGGTCGTCGACGTACGACGTGGGGCCGGTCGTCGGGCGCTGCTGGCCGCCGGCCCAGAAACCGGTCCCCTCGCGGTCGGGGAGCCACAGCACCAGGTCGGCGAAGGAGAGGTCGGCGATGATCTGCCAGTCGGCGATGAGGAGGTGGAGCCAGGCGACGTCGTCGTCGGCGAGCTCCGTGTGGGCCCGAGCCAGCTCGGTCAGGGTCGGCACCCGACCAGGGTAGGTCCAGTAGGTTTCCGCCATGAGCGACACGACTCTTCCCGGGACCTCCACGGCCGCCGACGCGGTCGAGGGGCACAGCGGCGACCACGCGGTCGCGATGGCCGCCTCGCACGGCGTCACCACGATGTTCACGCTGTCGGGTGCTCACGTCTTCCCGATGTACGACGGCGCGGTGAAGGCGGAACCGCCGATGCGGCTGCTCGACGTGCGGAACGAACAGACCGCGGTCTTCGCCGCGGAGGCGATCGGGAAGCTGACCCGCACGCCGGGACTGGCCGTCCTCACCGCCGGGCCGGGCGTCACCAACGGCGTCAGCCCGCTGACCCAGGCCTCGTTCAGCGGCGCCCCGCTCGTCTGCATCGGAGGCCGGGCGCCGAGCAACCGGTGGGGCAGCGGCAGTCTCCAGGAGCTCGACCACGTCCCACTCGTCGCGCCGGTGACCAAGTCGGCCCGGACCGTCCACGACGCCGGCGACGTCGCCGACGAGGTAGACCGCGCGTTCACGCTCGCGCGGAGCTCGCATCGCGGCCCGACGTTCCTCGACGTGCCGATGGACGCCTTCTTCGAGACCAGGGCGGTCGCCCGCCCGTCGTACTCCCCCGTCGGTCGCCTGGAACCCGACCCGGACGCGATCAGCGACGTCGGTGCGCTGCTGTCGGAGGCGCAGCGGCCGGTGCTGGTCATCGGCGGGGACGTCTGGGCGGACGGCGCGGAGGCGGCCGCACTCCGGCTCGTGGAGGCCGCCGGCCTTCCCACTATCACCAACGGCATGGGGCGTGGCGTCGTCCCCGGCGGGCACCCCCTGCTGATCACGAAGGCGCGTGGGGTGGCCCTCGGCGGCGCCGACCTCGTCGTCGTGGTCGGGACGCCACTGGACTTCCGGCTGGGCTACGGGGTGTTCGGCGGCAAGGACGGCACCCCGGTCGCCAAGGTGGTCCACCTCGCGGACTCACCCGGCCAGGTGAGCGGCCACGCCGAGCTCGCCGGCTCGGCGTCCGGAGACCTCACGCTGGTCCTCGACGGCGTCCTGGCGGCCTTCGAGCAGCAGCTCCGCCGCGCCGACTGGTCGTCCTGGGTCTCGTCGCTGCAGGACACCGTCCGTGCCGCGGTCGAGCGCGACCGGGCACTGCTCCAGGCGGAGGCCGACCCGATCCACCCCGCCCGGATCTACGGCGAGCTGCTGCCGCGCCTGGCTGAGGACGCGGTCGTCATCGGCGACGGTGGTGACTTCGTCTCGTTCGCCGGCAAGCTCGTCGAACCGGCGCGACCCGGCGGCTGGCTCGACCCGGGACCGTACGGGTGCCTCGGGGCCGGCCTCGGCGCGGCGATCGCCGCCCGGATCGCCCGCCCCTCGTCGCAGGTCGTCCTCCTGCTCGGAGACGGCGCGGCTGGCATGTCCCTGATGGACGTCGACACGCTCGTGCGTCACCAGCTGCCGGTCGTCATCGTCTGCGGCAACAACTCCGCATGGGCGCTGGAGAAGGGTCCGATGCAGATGCTCTACGGCTACGACGTGATCGCCGACCTCGCGCCTCGCACGCGGTACGACGAGGTGGTGACCGCCCTGGGCGGCGGCGGCGAGATGGTCACGGAGCCGAAGGAGATCGGACCGGCGCTCGACCGTGCCTTCGCCTCGGGGGTGCCCTACCTCGTCAACGTCATCACCGACGTGACGGCGACCTACCCGCGCACCACGTTCGGCATCTGACGTGCCGGAGTCGGCGAGCCTGTCGTTCCAGGTCGGCGAAGGCGACACCGCGGCGGCCCTCGGCTCGGGCGACCTGCCGGTGCTCGGCACCCCGCGGCTCCTCGCCTGGGCCGAGGCGGCGACCTGCGCTGCGCTGCCGCTTGCCGAGGGCCGGACCAGCGTCGGCACCCGGGTCGCGTTGGAGCACCGGGCGGCGAGCGCGGTCGGTGCATCGGTGACGGTGACGGCCACGGTCGCCCACCGGGACGGGCGGCTGGTCCGGTTCGAGGTGGTCGCCGTCGACGGGGACGACCAGGTGGTCGGGCACGGGGAGGTCACCCGGGTGGTGGTCGACGTCGACCGGTTCCTCTCGCGGGTGCGGGGCTGAGCGCGTCGACCCGGCACGGGTGACGGCTCGACCCCCCCGATTCGCGGCGGCGGCGAGAACCTGAGAGACTGGGCTGTCAGCTGACGCAGGTGAAGGAGTGCACCATGGGTAAGACCGGTCGCAAGCGCCGTGCCCGCAAGAAGAAGGCGGCGAACCACGGCAAGCGCCCCAACGCCTGATCCAGGTTCCTTGCCGTGACCCACGACGACCCCGCGCCCACCAGGGCCCGGGGTCGTTCGGTTCGGGGACTCAGCCCTCGCTGATCTGGATGTGGACCTCGCGGATCCGGAGCAGCACCCGGGCCCGCAGCTCCTGCGGCGCCTGCTCCCGGCAGGAGCGCGCGACGAGCGCCTTCACGGTCCGTTCGAGGTCGTGCTTGCTCAGGCACGGGGCGCACTCGTCGATGTGCCGCTGGATGTCGGCGAGGTCGGCCTCGGCGAGCTCACGGTCGATGAAGAACGCCATCCGCTCGAGGGCCTTCGCGCAGTCGTAGCCCTGCGGGTCCTGGCAGCTCATGACCTCGCCTTCCCCGCGTCGACCCTGATGCCACGCCCTCGCGCGTAGTCCTCGAGGAGCACGCGCAGCTGACGCCGCCCCCGGTGCAGCCGCGACATCACGGTGCCGATCGGGGTGTCCATGATCTCCGCGATCTCCTTGTAGGGGAATCCCTCGACGTCGGCGAGGTAGACCGCGAGCCGGAAGTCCTCCGGCAGCTGCGAGAGGGCATCCTTGACGTCGCTGTCGGGAAGTCGCTCGAGCGCCTCGACCTCCGCCGACTTCAGCCCGGTGGAGGTGTGCGACTCCGCTCGGGCGAGCTGCCAGTCCTCGACGTCCTCCGACAGCGACGGCAGCGGTTCACGCTGCTTCTTGCGGTAGGAGTTGATGAACGTGTTGGTGAGGATCCGGTAGAGCCACGCCTTGAGGTTGGTGCCCTCCCGGAACTGGTGGAACGAGCCGTAGGCCTTCGCGAACGCCTCCTGCACGAGGTCCTCGGCGTCCGCGGGGTTGCGGGTCATCCGCATGGCCGCGGAGTACAGCTGGTCGAGGAAGGGCAGGGCGTCACGCTCGAAGCGCGCGGCGCGCTCCTCGGCGGTCTCGGTGGGTGCGTCGGCCGGTGCTGCAGCCGTGGGGTGGTCGTCAGACATCACCCTCCAGTCTACCGGTAGCGGACGAACCGGGATCTTGCTCGCCACCGCGCATGCTCCGGACATCGACACCGCCTTCCCCTGTCAGCCCCCGTCAGCAGCGCCGTCCGTCTCCGGCGCTTCTGTCAGTTGCCAACACCGGCGGGCGCCTCACGATTCCCTACCACCTCGCGGACCACGAACTCGAGCGTCGCCTCGACCACCAGGCCGAGCACGTCTGCCTGGGTGAGCTCGCTGCGCTTCGGCACCTTGAGCCCATGGTCGGCATCGGGTACGACGACCACCTGCACCGACTCGGGGAACTCCTCCGGCCGACCGAACGGGTCGGACGCGCCTTGGACCACGACCGTCGGGACGCGGACCGCGGTCAGCTCCTCGAGCCGCGACTGCTCCGGCCTGCCGGGCGGGTGGAGCGGGAACGAGAGCGCCAGCACGCCGGCCGCGCCCAGGTGGTGCGCGGTCCGGGCCGCGCTGCGGGCGCCCGCGCTGCGCCCGCCCAGGACGAGCGGGGTCCGGGCTCGCAGCTGGTCGGCGGCCGCCACGAGGCACTGGTCGAGGATCTTCGGCGCCGGCGCGACCTTCCGGCCGGCGACCCGCCAGGGCTGCTCGAGCCGGATGACCGTGATCCCCTCACGGGGCAGCTCGGAGGCGAGCGCCGCGAGGTCCGCGGCTTCCGGCCCGCCGCCGGCGCCGTGGCCGAGGAGCAGCGTCGCGATCGGGTGGCGCGACCGGTCGGTGTGGAACCGGGCGTCGCCGTGCGGGGTCGGCACGACCCTGAGCGCGGTGGTCACGACGCCTCCACCGGGAGCGGCTCGAGGAGCTCCGCCCCGTTGTTCCGCACGCTGTTGACGGCCGTCGTGACCGGGTAGGCCTCGAGCCGGCCCGGGGCCGCCGGGACCAGGAGGGACCGGAGCAGCTCCGGGTCGTCCTGCCCCGGGTCGAGCCAGGCCGCGTAGCGCTCCGGCTCCACGAGCAGCGGCATCCGGTCGTGGATGTGGCCCACCGCGTCCTCGGCGGTGGTGGTCAGCACGGTGCAGCTCCACCGGAACCGTTGCGGGTCGTCGTCGTCGCGGGTCGGGTCCCGCCAGATCTCGTAGAGCCCGGCCATCGCCATCACCGACCCGTCGCTGGGGCGGATGAAGAAGGGCTGCTTGACCGGCTTGCCGGCCTTCGTCTTCTGGTCGGTGGCGTACCACTCGTAGTAGCCGTCCGCCGGCAGCAGGCAACGCCGCTTCGCGAACGCCTGCCGGAAGGCGGGCTTCTCGGTGACGGTCTCCATCCGCGCGTTGATCATCCGGTTGCCGATCGCCGGATCCTTGGCCCAGAACGGCACCAGTCCCCAGCGGAGCACCCGCAGCTGCCGCATCGGCTCCTCCTCGGCCTTCGAGGGCCGGGTGACCACGGCGTAGACCTCCTTGGTCGGGGCCACGTTGTAGTCCGGCGGCAGCGGCTCGGCGACCGTCTCGGTGACGGTCGCCTGGTCGATCTCGAACTCCTCGGCGAGGTCCTGGGGGCGTCTGCTCGAGGCGTAGCGACCACACATGGGGGTCAGCCTAGGTCAGCGCGCCGACACTCCTTGGACGACGGGCGGCCCTGGCGTCAGCGGGCCAGCTCGGAGAGGAGCCGTACGCCGAGCCCGGGATGGGCGGGCAGCCCCTCGATCCAGGTCCGGGGCAGGTCCGGCAGCTCGAGGTCGCGGAACAGCTCACGGCCGATCTCGAGCGTCTCTCCCAGCTCCGGGCCGCGCCTGGCCAGCACGAGGATCCGGTCACGGCGGGCCCGGGCGATCGTCTCCTCCCCGCTGAAGAGGGTGCGCAACGCCTCCGCCACCGCGGCCAGCCGTAGGGCGCGCGTGAACGGCGCGCCCGCCCCCTCCGCGGGCGCGCCGACCACGTCGACCACGACGAGCGCGTGGGTCCCGGTGATCGGGACCCCGCTGCGCTCCGCCTCCCGGTACAGCTCCGCCACCCGCGTCCGCAGGTGCGAGAAGCTCGCCAGCCCGGTCAGCGGGTCCTCGCACGACAGGTCGTGGAGGAACTCCAGCGTCGCCTCGCTCCAGGCGACGCTGAGCGCCTCGACGGCCGAGAAGCCCGGCACCGCGCCTCCCAGCGCGGTGTAGGTGGCGGCCAGCGACGTCAGCGCCTCGGCGAGAGAGGCGCCGTCGCGGGCTGCCGCCCGCCCCACGACCGCGCAGGCGGCCAGGGGGCACCGTCCGGACACCAGGGCTTCAGCGACGGCGTCGTAGCCAGCGGGCAGTCGCCGCCGCTCGGCGTCGCTGAGCTCCCTCCCCGGTGCCCAGGACGGTTCGGTGCCGCGTCGGCTGAAGGACGAGAGCGTGCTTCGCACAGCGCTCCTCCTTCCGTCGTCGAGCCCGTCGCCCCCTCCCAGAGACGACCGGCCGCTGCAGCTCCTACGGGGGTGAGACGGGGCTCCGACGAGGACATGACGCGGTTCACCGAACTTTCTTTTCGATTCCTGAGACAGCGCCGCCGATCTGAGGCAAGGCTGGGCGCACCGATGACAGAGCTCCTTTCCCATCTCGACGCTCCCAGCGACGCGGAGCTGATCTCGCGCGTCCGCGGCGGGGACCTCGACGCCTACGGCGACCTCTTCGCGCGTCACGTCGACGCGGCCCGCCGGCTCGCCGGCCAGCTTGTGCGCGGGTCCGACGCCGACGATCTCGTCTCCGACGCCTTCACCAAGGTGATGGGGGTCCTCCGCAACGGCGGCGGCCCCGACGTCGCCTTCCGGGCCTACCTCCTCACCGCGGTACGACGGCTGCACGTCGACCGGATCCGCGCCCAGTCCAAGCTGACGACCTCCGACGACATGTCCCAGTTCGATCCGGGCGTGCCGTTCCAGGACACCGCGGTGGAGCAGTTCGAGTCGGGAGCCGCGGCCAAGGCGTTCGCGTCGCTCCCGGAGCGGTGGCAGCTCGTCCTCTGGCACCTCGAGGTCGAGGGCCAGAAGCCCGCGGACATCGCCCCGCTGCTCGGCATGAGCGCCAACTCGGTCTCCGCCCTCGCCTACCGCGCCCGTGAGGGGCTCCGCCAGGCGTTCCTCTCCGCCCACCTGGCCGAGACGCCCGAGGAGGAGTGCCGCTGGGTGACCGAGCAGCTCGGCGGCTACGTGCGCAAGGGACTCTCGAAGCGGGACAACGGCAAGGTCGAGTCCCACCTCGAGGGGTGTCGGAGCTGCACCGCGATGTACCTCGAGCTCGACGAGGTCAACTCCAACCTCGGCGCGATCATCGGTCCGCTCCTCCTCGGCTCGCTGGCCGCCGGCTACGCCGCGAGCGCCGGCGCCGGTGGGGCGAGCGGCGTGCTCTTCCTCGTGGACCGCGCGAAGGACTTCGTCGTGGCGAACCTCGTCCCGGTCGCGGCCGGGACCACCGCGGCGAGTGTCGCGGCGGTCACCGCCGTCGCCGTCGCCGTCTCCGGCGGTGGAGGCGACCGGGTCGTCGCCCAGGGCCCGCCGCCGGTCGCCGAGTCCCTCGCCCCCTCGACGAGCGGGACCGCGCCCGCCGTACCCACCCCGCGGCGCCCGCCGCAGACCCGCGTGGCCGCCCGCAGCGCCGCCGCCCTCCCGGCCGCCCCCGTCGTCCTCGCCGCCTCGCTGCCGGTGCCGACCGAGGTGCCGACCGAGGTCCCGACGGAGGTCCCGACCGAGGCGCCGACCGAGGTGCCGACCCCGAGCGCGGGTACGCCGACGGAGCCACCGGCCGAGCTCCCGCCCTCGGGCGAGCCGAACCCACCCGAGGAGCCCGAGCGCATCGCTGACGCTCGGGTCGTCGACGCGAGCGCGTCCGAGGACGAGCTCCAGGTCAGGGTCGCCGGGCTCCCCCGCGACCCTGTGACCGTCGAGATCCGGCTCACCTCGACCACTGGCCTCACCTCCTTCGACCCCGCCCTGGGCGCCGGCGGCGGCCGCTGCGCCGTGCCCGCGGACGAAGACGCGGACAAGCCGATGCGCGTCCAGTGCGTCACCTCCACCGGGGGAGGCGGGATGGCCGTCTTCCGGCTCGCGCCGGAGGAGTTCCAGGCCGTGGTCCCGCTCGCCTACCCCGACGACCTCGAGAGCGACCGGCTGGGCGTCGACGTGGCCGTCGGCGGCTACACCGACCCGAACGCGGACGACAACAGGTTCGAGTGGGACTTCGTCCGGGCGCCGAAGCCGTCCGAGACGGTCGAGCCTACCGAGACGGTCGAGCCGACGGAGACGGTCGAGCCCACCGAGAGCGTCGAGCCCAGCGAGACGACCGAGCCGACGGAGACCGTGGAGCCCACCGAGACGACCGAGCCCACCGAGCCCACCGAGCCCACCGAGCCCACCGAGCCCGTCGACCCGACCCCGACCGGTCACGACATCGGGCTCTGGCTCGAGCGCTCCGGCGGCGGCATCGGTCGGTTCAAGGTGCACGCGACCCGGCTGCCCACGGTCGGCGAGACCCGGGTGAAGCTCGACATCCGGTTCGACGACCCGCGGGTCAGGCTCGAGGCGATCCCTGCGGGCTGCGTCGAGGCGGGCAGCCGCACCAAGCTCGTCTGCGGGACGAACGGGGCGACGTACAACGGCGTCTTCGACGCCGACCTGCGCCGGCTGACCGGCTGGCACCGCGAGGTGACCGCGACCGTCACGGTCTCGCTGCCCGGCTCCGTGGACCCGATGCCCGGCGACAACACCCGCTCCGTCGTGCTCAGGGTCAGGCACGACTGGGACGACGACGACCGGGACGATCACGACGACCACGACCACGACCACGACCACGACCACGACGACCGGGACCACCGGGGCCACCGGGACGACCGGGACGACTGAGCGGCCTCCGCGAGCCGAGGTGACCCCTGCTCGGTAGGCTCACCGCGATGGACGCGAGCGCCACCGACCTCGACCTGTGGCCCGCGCCGACGCCTTCCGGCCCGGTGCGGTCCTCCGTGACGCTGCCCGGCTCCAAGTCGCTCACCAACCGGGCACTGCTCCTCGCCGCCCTGTCCGACGCGCCTTCGGTGGTCCGCCGGGCGCTGCGCTCCCGGGACACCGAGCTCATGGCAGCGGCCCTGCGCACCGTCGGAGTCGGCATCGACAGCTCCGGGAACGACTGGAGGGTCACGCCGGGGCCGATGCGGGGTCCGTCAGCCGTGGACTGCGGCCTCGCCGGCACCGTGATGCGGTTCGTCCCCGCCGTCGCCGCGCTGGCCGACGGGCCCGTGACCTTCGACGGCGACCCGCACGCCCGGACCCGCCCGATGGGCGCAGTTCTCGACGCCCTGCGGGCGCTCGGCGTCACCGTCGACGACGGCGGCAGGCGCGCACTGCCGTTCACCGTCGACGGCCACGGCAAGGTCCCGGGCGGCCGGGTCGTCATCGACGCCTCGGCCTCCAGCCAGTTCGTCTCGGCGCTGCTGCTCGCCGGAGCGAGGTACGACGAGGGGGTCGACGTCCGGCACCAGGGCGGGCCGGTGCCGTCCCTCCCCCACATCGACATGACCGTGAGCGCCCTGCGGGAGCACGGAGTCGCGGTCGACGACGGCGAGCACGACCGGTGGGTGGTGAGCCCCGGCCCGGTGCGGGCGGTCGACGTGACGATCGAACCGGACCTCTCCAACGCCGCTCCGTTCCTGGCCGCCGGCGCCGTCACGCGCGGCCGCGTCACGGTCGCGGGCTGGCCGCGCACGACGACTCAGGCCGGCGACCGGATGAGAACGATCCTGGAGTCGATGGGCGCCCGGGTCGAGCTCACCGACGACGGACTCACGGTCTCCGCCGACGGCCCGCTCGGGGGCGTCGACCTCGACCTCCACGACGTCGGCGAGCTCACGCCCGCGGTCGCCGCTCTGGCCGCGCTCGCGGACACGCCGTCGACTTTGCGAGGCGTCGCCCACATCCGGGGCCACGAGACCGACCGGCTGAGCGCGCTCGCGGCCGAGCTGCACAAGCTCGGGGGCGACGTGACCGAGCTTCCCGACGGGCTCGAGATCCGTCCGCGACCGCTCCACGGAGGGGTCTTCCGGACCTACGCCGACCACCGGATGGCCCATGCCGCGGTGGTCCTGGGGCTCGCCGTCCCCGGCGTGCTCGTCGAGGACGTGGCCACGACCGCCAAGACCTTCCCCGACTTCGCCGGCGCCTGGACGGCGTTGGTGGAGAGCTGACGTGCCCGGCCGCCGCGACTTCGAGAACCTCGAGCACGAGTCGTTCGACCGGCCACGGCGGCGGACCCGTCCACGCACCAAGGAGCGCCCGTCGTACGACGACGCGGTCGACGCCGCCGTCGTGACCGTCGACCGCGGCCGGCTCACCTGCCGGCTCCTGGACGACGAGGACGTGGTGGTGACCGCGATGAAGTCCCGGCCACTCGGCCGCAAGGGCGTCGTCGTCGGCGACCGGGTCCGGATCGTCGGCGACGTCTCCGGCACGGAGGGGTCGCTGGCCCGGATCGTCGAGGTCACCCCGCGGACCACGGTGCTGCGGCGCACCGCGGACGACGACGACCCGGTCGAGCGCGTCGTCGTGGCCAACGCCGACCAGCTGGTGGTGGTCGTCGCGCTCGCCGACCCCGAGCCCCGGACCGGCCTGGTCGACCGGGCGCTCGCCGCGGCGTACGACGCGGGCATCGACCCGCTCCTCTGCCTCACGAAGGCCGACCTGGCCGACCCCGAGCCGTTCCTCGAGATCTACCGGCCGCTCGACGTCCCGTTCGTCGTGACACAGCGGGGGGCAGACGTCGCTCCGGTGCTGGACGGGCTCCGCGGCCGAACGAGCGTCCTGCTCGGCCACAGCGGCGTCGGCAAGTCCACGCTGGTCAACGCGCTGGTCCCCGGCACCGACCGGGCGGTCGGGGTCGTCAACGACGTCACCGGCCGAGGCCGGCACACCTCGACGTCCGCGCTGATGCTCCGGCTCGTCGACGGCAGCGGGTGGATCGTCGACACCCCCGGCATCCGTTCGTTCGGCCTCGCCCACGTCGACCCCGTGGAGCTGATCGGGTCGTTCCCCGACCTTGCGGAGGTGAGCGAGGAGTGCCCACGCGGCTGCACCCACGCTGCGACCGAGCCCGAGTGCGCGCTCGACACGGCGGTCGAGGACGGGCGGCTCGACGCCGCCCGGGTCGAGTCCTACCGCCGGCTCACGAGCAGCCGCGAGGCGCCCTACTGAGGACCGAAGGCGACCTGGGCGCCGGCGTGGCCGGTGAGGACGACCGCGACCAGGGCGGCGAGCCCCACGACGACCACGGCGGCCGGGACCACGAGCGACGCCCAGCCGGCGGTGTTCCCGGCGAACCCCATCCGGCCGCTGTCGAGGTGGGTGGGGGCCGGCAGCACGAAGAACGCGAGCAGGACGACCACCGTGAAGGCGATGTAGATCCAGAGCAGCAGGTCCGCCCGGTCCTGGTGGGTCTGCAGCCGGTCGGCGAGCACCCCGGTCGCCGACGCGAACCTCGTCTCGAGGAGGTCGCGGCCGGTCCACCAGGTCGCCAACAGCGCGACCATGCCGCCCACCGTCAGCAGCAAGGCGGCCCAGCGGCTGAGCCACCGCCAGGACGGCAGCAGGGCGAAGGCAAGGCCGGCGAGCACCGACAGAGGGACCAGGGCGACCGCCGAGTCGTTGATGAGCGGATGGAGGGGCAGACCGTCGATCTCCATGGCATCACGCTAGCCACCCGTCCGGCGCGCGGCACCTGTACCAATGGGCAGGGTCCCGAGCGCATAGCCTGAGCCCCATGCCGACCAACTACACCGACGACCTGCGGCTGGCGCACGTCCTCGCCGACGACGCCGACTCGCTGAGCACGAGCCGCTACCAGGCGTTGGACCTCCGGGTCGACACGAAGCCGGACCTCACGCCGGTCACCGACGCCGACCGGGCGGTCGAGGAGGGGATTCGCCGCACCCTCTCGCGCGCCCGCCCGCGCGACGCCGTCCTCGGCGAGGAGGAGGGCTCCACCGGGTTCAGCCAACGGCGCTGGGTCGTCGACCCGATCGACGGAACGAAGAACTTCGTCCGAGGGGTGCCGGTCTGGGCGACGTTGATCTCGCTCATGGTCGAGGACGAGGTCGTCGTCGGTGTCGTCTCGGCACCGCAGCTGAACCGCCGCTGGTGGGCGATGAAGGGCGGCGGCGCCTTCACCGGCCGGTCGCTGTTCAAGGCCAGTGAGTGCAAGGTCTCCGACGTGTCCCGGCTCGAGGACGCCTCGCTCTCCTACGCCTCGCTGGACGGCTGGGACGAGCGCGGACGGCTCGACGACCTCCTCTCGCTGGCCCGGCGGTGCTGGCGCACCCGGGCGTACGGCGACTTCTGGAGCTACATGCTCGTGGCCGAGGGAAGTGTCGACATCGCGGCCGAGCCCGAGCTCCACATCTACGACATGGCCGCGCTCGACGTGATCGTGCGGGAGGCCGGCGGCCGGTTCACCTCCCTCGACGGCCGGGACGGCCCTACAGGGGGCAACGCGCTGGCCACGAACGGGATGCTCCACGAGACCGTGCTCGGCTTCCTCGGCTCCGTCGGTGAGGGCGGGTCGGCCGGGAGGCCGGCCACCCGGTCGTCCACCTCGTCGTCGGACCCCGAGTCCGACGGCGTCTACGACCTCAGCTCGCGACGGCGTCCTGCGTCGGCGCAGCAGGAGTCGAGCTCGCCGGGGTTTCCACCGCTCGGCCCCTGACCCCGGTCCACCAGCCGAGCAGCGTCGGGGCGACCGCGAGCGCCACCAGGTCGAACCACCCGTAGCCACCGGCCGCGCCGCTCGGCGGGTTGCCGATCGACAGCCACCCGACCGGGTCCACCGGCTGCCAGACCCACGTGCGCAGGTGCGTGCCGAGCAGCTCGAGCCAGGTCACGACGACGGCGGCGCCGACGTACACCTCGGTCGAGGGGCCCCACCGGAGGAACGCCAGGAGGCAGAGCAGCCAGAGCCCGCCGAGGGCGTCGTGGCGGTCGGCGAGGAAGAGGCCGTACGCCGCCCAGAGCACCAGCGGCACCGTCACCACCCACACCGCCGCGCGCAGCCGTCGGCGTACGAACGGGGCGTGGCCGAGCGCGAAGGCGGAGAGGTAGACCAGCCCGTGGCCCGGCGGCACGTAGGCCGGCACGTTGTCGAACCGGTAGACGTAGACCTCGAGCCCCGGCGAGAAGGTGTACTCCACGACCGTCGCGAAGGCGACCACCACCAGCGTCTGCGTGCGGACCAGCGGCGTGGTCCGCTGGAGCGCGACCACCAGCACCAGCCAGGTGGCCGCGCCGAGCAGCCGCTGGGTGGGAAGAGTGCCGCCGTGGTCGACGGCGAGCACCACACTGAGCCACCCCATCATGAGGAGGGCGGCCGTCGCGCCGAGCCGGGAACCGAGGTGCATCGCGCCCATCCTGCCAGCCGGTGTCCGGAGCGCGGAGCGACCCT
Organism: Marmoricola sp.; assembly: GCA_035699145.1. GTDB lineage: Bacteria > Actinomycetota > Actinomycetes > Propionibacteriales > Nocardioidaceae > Marmoricola_A. Next base: position 52,624 of record DASSBB010000037.1, on the reverse strand, counting down.
ATGCGGGTTCACCGGGTTGGACTAGCCTCGGAGTCCCACCACCCAGGGAGGTCCCCATGCGCATCCGTGAGGTCGTCGCGGCGAAGCCGGACAGCACCGTCGTGACCGTGCCACCCGGGGCCACCGTGCGCGAGCTGGTCGGGCTGCTCGCCGAGCACAACGTCGGCGCGCTCGTGGTCAGCTCCGACGGCGCGTCGATGGACGGCATCGTCTCCGAGCGTGACGTGGTCCGCCGGCTGCACACCGACCCGGACGTGCTCTCCGCGACCGTCGAGTCGATCATGACCGGCTCGGTGCACACCTGCGCGCCCGACGACAACCTCGACGACATGATGTCGGTGATGACCGAGCGCCGCATCCGGCACGTGCCGGTCTGTGACGGCAAGCGGCTGGTCGGGATCATCAGCATCGGTGACGTCGTCAAGCACAAGATCAGCGCACTGGAGTTCGAGCGGGACCAGCTCGACAGCTACGTGCACCAGAGCTGACGGGCTTTGCTGCTCGACGTCGCTCGGGTCCGCCGCCAGTTCCCGGCCCTCGACGAGGGGATCGCCTACTTCGACGGGCCCGGCGGGACCCAGGTCCCCGCACCGGTCGCGGACGCGATGGCCCGCGCGATGACGAGCGGCGTCTCCAACCGCGGCTCGGTCACGGTCTCCGAGCGACGTGCCGAGGAGGTCGTCGCCACGGCCCGCGGCGCGGTGGCCGACCTCCTCGGCTGCGACGCCGGCGGGGTCGTGTTCGCGCGGTCCATGACCCAGGCGACGTACGACCTGTCCCGGGCGCTCGCCAAGAAGTGGGCGCCGGGCGACGAGGTCGTCGTCACGCGGCTCGACCACGACGCGAACATCCGGCCCTGGGTGCAGGCCGCCTCGTCGGCGGGCGCCGACGTCCGATGGGTCGGCTTCGACCCGGCCAGCGGAGACCTCACGGTCGACGACGTCCGAGCTGAGCTGTCGGACCGGACCAAGGTCGTCGCCGTCACCGGTGCCTCGAACGTCCTCGGCACGCGACCCGACCTTCCCGCCATCGCCGAGGCGGTCCACGAGGTCGGGGCGCTGCTGTACGTCGACGGGGTGCACCTGACCCCGCACGCGCCGGTCGACGTCGGTTCCCTTGGGGCCGACTTCTACGCGTGCTCGCCGTACAAGTTCTTCGGGCCGCACCTGGGTCTCGTCGTGGCGGCGCCGGAGCTCCTGGCGGGCATCCACCCCGACAAGCTGCTGCCCTCCAGCGACGCCGTGCCGGAGCGGTTCGAGCTCGGCACGCTGCCCTACGAGCTGCTCGCGGGCACGACCGCTGCGGTCGACTTCATCGCCGGGCTCGCCTCCGACGCGGGCGGCCGCCGTTCGCGGGTGGTCGCCTCCATGCGCGCGGTGGAGGACCACGAGGAGCGGCTCCTCGACCGGCTGCTGGAAGGGCTTCGCGGCATCGCCGGGGTCCGTCTGCACGGCTCGCCGAAGCGCCGCACCCCGACCGTGTTCTTCTCGGTCGACGGCCGCGGCGGCCAGGACGTCTCCGAACACCTCGCCGCCACCGGTGTGAACGCGCCGGCCAGCGCCTTCTACGCGATCGAGGCCTCGCGATGGATGGGGCTCGGAGACTCCGGCGCGGTCCGGGCCGGGCTGGCGCCGTACACGAGCACCGACGACATCGAACGGCTCCTTGCCGGTGTCGCCGAGATCGCGCGCTGAACCGGACACCGGGTGTGGTCTGGACCGGGAAGAGCGGACCCATCCTGCCCCGGTCGGCCGGCGAACTCCCCGGGAGACGGGAATCGCTCGGCTCGAAGCAACGGAGGTCCACTGTGAAGGTCATCAACCGCAAGACAGCGGCAGGGAGTGCTGCGTTCTTCGCGTCCGCAGCCCTTGCCGTCACCATGGTTCCCGGCTCGGCCGTCGCGTCCGGCGACGACCACCATGACGACGGTCATGGCCACAGCCACGACCACGACCACGGCAACACCGCTCGGGCCCACCTCGACCCGTTGAACAGCTCCGGCGTCAGCGGCCACGCCGAGGTCAAGGCGCGGTACCGCAAGCTGGACATCGAGGTCGACGCCCGAGGGCTCGCCGCCGATCTTCCGCACGCCCAGCACATCCACTACGGCGAGCAGGCGCGCAACGAGTGCCCCACGGTGAGCATGGACGACGCGAACGGCGACTTCCGCCTCGAGACCGGTGAGGGCCTCCCGGCCTACGGCCCCATCGCCGTGTCGCTGACCACCTCCGGACCCACCGGCGCAGGCAGCGGCCTGGCCGTCGAGCGTTTCCCGACCGCGCCGGACGGCAAGATCGACTACGAGCGGACCACCCACTCCAGCAAGGCCGTGGCCAGAGCCATCAGGAACGGGGAAGCGGTCGTGGTCATCCACGGTGTCGACTACAACGGCAACGGCACCTACGACTTCGACAGCGCCGGCGAGAGCGACCTCGACCCGACGCTGCCCGCGGAGGCCACCGACCCCGCCGTCTGCGGCGTGCTGCGCTGACCGGTGCCACCGCTCCCCAAGGAGCCCTGGGCCCACCCCAGGAAGCGAGCCCCTCGACACCTTGTCGAGGGGCTCGTGTCATCAAGGGCACCCACGAGCCGGCGCCGACCGCACCGAACTAACCTGGGCACTCACAACCGTTCCCACCCTCGAGGAGCCTCGCATGGACAAGCCCGAGATCGACTTCCCCGAGGGTCCGCCGCCGAGCGAGCTCGAGATCACCGATCTCACCGAGGGCGACGGACCGGAGGCCCAGTCCGGGCAGACGGTGAGCGTCCACTACGTCGGGGTCGCCCACTCGACCGGCGAGGAGTTCGACGCGTCGTACAACCGCGGGGAGCCGCTCCAGTTCCGGCTCGGCGTCGGCCAGGTCATCTCCGGGTGGGACACCGGCGTGCAGGGGATGAAGGTCGGTGGCCGGCGGCGGTTGGTGATCCCCCCGCACCTCGGGTACGGCGACCGCGGCGCCGGCGGGGTGATCAAGGGCGGCGAGACGCTGATCTTCGTGGTGGATCTCCTCGCCGTGCGTTGACCACGACCGTCGAACCGTGCCGGGCGGTGATCGTCCGACCCTGCTTGTTGTGCACGTGACCTTCCGGGACATTCATGTACAAGAGAAAGAGCGGGTTGTACGATACTGGCATGGTCACGATGAGCGTCAGCGCCGCCCGTGAACAGCTGGCAGAGGCTGTCGAGCTGGCCGGTCGCGAGCCCGTCGTGCTCGAACGCTACGGTCGCGCCGCGGCTGTGTTGATCAGCCCAACGCGCTACGAGGAGCTCCTGGATGCTCTCGAGGAGATGGAGGACATCGCCGCCTTCGACGAGGCGATGGCCGAAGAGGGGCCGCACATCCCGTGGGAGCAAGTCAAAGCTGATCTCGGGTGGCAGTAGGCCGGTACCGCATCGAGCTGCGACCCGCTGCGGTTCGAGCGCTACGCAAGATCGACCCGCAGATCCGGGACCGGGTCCAAGGCGCTATCGCCGTGCTGGCCTTGGACCCCCGACCGCCGGCGTCTCGGCAGCTCAAGGGACGCTCCGGTCGACGTGTTCGGGTCGGCGACTACGTGATCATCTACACGATCCAAGATGACGTGCTCCTGGTTGTCGTCGTCACCGTCGGCCACCGGCGCGAGGTCTTCGACCGGTGATGGTCGCACCGACTCGGCGCTGCTCGCTCGTGCGGAGACCAGCGGGGCCATCCGCTGCCGTCGATGAGCGGGTCCTCGCGGGGACACGTCATACGCACCGGCTGTCATGGCGGCCCGTGCGTATGACGTCCCGAACAACGTCATGGTTTCCGGCTGCCAGGACAGCCAGGTCGTATGACGTCCCCCCACTCCCGAAAACTCGCTCGAGGAGGCTCGGACCGACGGCTGCAGGAGACGCCGTCGCAACGCGACGACGCAGGTCGATGCTCAGCTGCCCATGGGCGAAAAATGGGCGGATGTGTCAACCAGACCTGCGTGATCAGCGTGCAACACGTGTCCCGAGAGGAGGACATCATGAAGGTTCCCCAGCTGAGCAAGCGCAGTGTGCGCACGCTCGTCCTCGCACTGGCCGTCGGTGTCGCACCGGCCGCGGCGGCCACTTCGGCGCCCTCGGCGTCAGCATCGGTCTGCAACACGCATTGGGGATCGCTCGTCGAGCAGCGAGCCCCCTCCACCGGCAAGCAGATCACGAACGTCCGCTCCGGCAGGCATCGCTGCTTCGACAGGGTGGTGGTCGACATCAACGGAGAGGGCGAGGGCAGGCCCGGCTACCACGTCAAGTACGTCAAGAGAGTCACGAAGGACGGATCCGGCGCCACCGTGGCCCTGCGAGGTGGCGCCCAGCTGCGGATCATCGTCAAGGCACCGGCGTACGACGACACCGGGACGGCCACGTACGAGCCCGCCAGCCGGCAGGAGCTCGTCGATGTCGCCGGCTACCGGACCTTCCGCCAGGTCGCATGGGCGGGGAGCTTCGAGGGCCAGACGACGATCGGTCTCGGAGTGCGGGCCAGGCTGCCGATGCGCACGTTCGTCCTGAACGACCCCGACGGAGGGCACAGGCTCGTCGTCGATGTCGCCCACCGCTGGTAGGACGTCCGACCGCACCAGCAAGGAAGGATCGGGACTGCCCGCTCCTCGCATCTCCAAGGTAACCCGCGGAGGGGGGCTTGCTGCAAGGCCCCCCTCATGCCCCAGAATCGCCGACTCGAAGGCAGAGCGAGGGGCTGAGCTGTGACCGAGCATGACGTACTGATCGTGGGTGGCGGGCCGACGGGGCTGATGCTGGCCGGCGAGCTTGCCCTGGCGGAGGTCGATGTCGCCATCGTCGAGCGCCGCTCGAGCCAGGAGCTCCCCGGCTCGCGGGCCGGCGGCCTGCACGCACGAACCATCGAGGCCCTCGATCAGCGCGGCATCGCCGATCGGTTCCTCGCGGAGGGACAGGTGGCGCAGGTCGCCGGTTTCGCTCGGGTGTCGTTCGACATCAGCGACTTCCCGACGCGGCACCCGTACGGGCTCGGACTGTGGCAGAACCACATCGAGCGCATCCTTGCGGGCTGGGTGGACGAGCTGGCCGTGACCGTCTACCGCGGACGTGAGGTCACGGGGTTCGCGCAGGACGAGACCGCAGTCGACGTCCAGCTGTCCGACGGGCAGTCGCTGCGGGCGGAGTACCTCGTCGGGTGCGACGGGGGACGAAGCGTCGTCCGCAAGGAGGCCGGCATCGAGTTCCGCGGATGGGACCCCACGACCAGCTCCCTGATCGCCGAGGCCGAGATGGCCGAGGAGCCGGAGCTGGGCACCCGCCAGGACGCCGCCGGTATCCACGGCCTCGGCAGGGTCGAGTACGAGATCCGCGACGGCGAAGTGGTCTTCGCCGACCACGGGCCGGTCAGGGTCATGGTGACCGAGCAGCACGTCGAGTCGAAGAGCGAACCCACGCTGCAGGATGTGAGCGCGGCGCTCATCGGCGTCTACGGGACCGACTACGGGATCCACAGCCCCACCTGGATCTCCCGGTTCACCGACATGACCCGTCAGGCCGCGACCTACCGGAAAGGACGGGTCCTGCTGGCCGGTGACGCCGCGCACGTGCACTCCCCCGTGGGCGGGCAGGGGCTCAACACCGGCGTGCAGGATGCGCAGAACCTCGGATGGAAGCTGGCCCAGGTGGTCAAGGGCGTGGTTCCCGACAGCCTGCTGGACACCTACCACGACGAACGCCACCCGGTCGCTGCCCGCGTGCTGCGCAACACGATGGCGCAGGTCGCTCTCCTCCGCGCCGGCGACGCGCGCGTTGACGCCTTGCGCGACATCGTTTCCGACCTGCTGAGCATGGAGGAGCCGCGCACGCGGTACGCCGCGATGATGTCCGGGCTGGACATCCACTACGGACTCGGCGAGGGGCACCCGATGCTCGGTCGGCGCATGCCCGACCTCGACCTGGTCACCGCGGACGGGCCGCGTCGTCTCTTCACGTTCCTGCACCGGGCCCAGCCGGTCCTGCTCGACCTCGGTGAACCCGGTGCACTCGACATCACGCCGTGGGCGGACCGGGTCCAGCTGGTCGCTGCCCACCATGGCGGCACCTGGGAGCTTCCGGTGCTCGGCACCGTCGCTGCCCCCGGTGCGGTGTTGATCCGGCCCGACGGATACGTCGCCTGGGTGGGGAACGGGACCCATGCCGGGCTCGAGGACGCGCTGACCCGCTGGTTCGGGCCGCCCGCACAGGGCGCGCCCGCACAGGGCGGCTAACGGACCCGCGCCGAGTGCCCGTCGACCGTCACCACGTCGCCCTTTCCCAGCTGCCGGCCGCGGCGTACCTCCACCTCGCCGTTGACGCGCACCAGCCCGCTGGCCAGGAGCGGCTTGGCGTCCGACCCGGCGTCGACCAGGTCGGCGAGCTTGAGGAACTGCCCGAGCCGGATCGACTCGTCGCGGATCGGGACCTCCTTCGGCCCGGCCGGCGACGGGGAGTCGCGACGCTTGCGGGGGAACCTCATGCCGCCCACACTGCCACGGCGTGGATCAGCAGCCCCACCAGGCCACCGACGATCGTGCCGTTGATCCGGATGAACTGCAGGTCCTTGCCGACGTGCAGCTCGATCTTCCGCGAGGCCTCCCGCCCGTCCCACTCGTCGATCGTCGAGGTGATGACCGCGGTGAGCTCTCGTCCGTAGCGGTCGATGAGGAAGACGGTCAGCGAGGCGGCCCGCTCGTCCAGCCGCTTCCGCAGCGGGGCGTCGGCCTGGAGCCGCTCGCCGTACCGCACCACCTCCGCGACCCCCCGCCGCACCAGGTCGCCCTCCGGGTCCTCCAGGGCGGCGACCAGTGCGCGGCGGAGCGCGTTCCACAACGAGATGTACGTCGCGGACACCTGCGGGTGGCCGAGGAACCGTTCCTTGAACCGCTCCATGCGGGCGATCGTGTCGGGGTCGTGGAGCAGCCCCTCGGCGAGCTCGGTGAGGAGCCGGTCGAGCGCCTCACGGGAGCGGTGATGGGGATCGCGGAGGATGTCGTCGAGCCACTCGAGGAGCTCGGTGTGCAGCCGGTGGATCACCTTCTCGTTGAGCGCCTCCGGCGCCCACCACGGGGCCCGCTCCGCGACCACGTCGTAGAACGTCGACTCGTTGTCGCGCAGCCACCGGTGTCCCTCCTCCAGCAGCAGGTCCACCACGTTCTGGTGGGCTCCGTCGGCGACGACCTCCTTGAGCAGGCTGCCGACGAGTGGGCTGATCGGCTCCGCGAGGAACCGTGGCACGAGCACGGTGTTGACGAAGTCCGCGACGTCCTGGTCCCGGACCCGTTCCACGCCGAGGCGCAACAGCTCGGCGCCCTCCACGACGACGCGACGGGCATTGACCTCCTGGGCGAGCCAGTCCCCCGCCTTGCGCGCCGGCTCGGCGGTCAGCACCCGGGTGCGGACGACCCCTTCCTGCAGGAAGTTCTCACCGACGAACTCCTCGAGCGCGCGGCCGAACATCTCCTTGCGCTTCGGGATCAGCGCGGTGTGCGGGACCGGCACGCCGAGCGGGTGCTTGAACAGCGCGACGACCGCGAACCAGTCCGCGATGGCACCGACCATCGACGCCTCCGCCCCGGCGTTGACGAACCCGAGGAACCCCTCCTCCCCCAGCGTCAGCAGGTAGACGGCGGCGGCGAGCAGCAGCAGCCCGACGGCGACCGTGCGCATGCGGCGAAGGGCGGAACGGCGCTCGTGGTCGAGCCGCGGGTCGGAGACCGTCATGGAGAGAGACATGGCGGTGCGAACCTACCCGGTGCGCCGCCGCGACAGCGCCGGAGGAGGGCGGGTCAGGACGGGGGCTCCGTCACCGCCGTGTTCCCGACCAGCAGCGTCGGGGTGACGCCCGGCACCACGGAGACGTCGACCCGGGTGCCGACCGGGTGGCGCACGGAGTGCGGCTGCCACGACTGGACCAGCCGCTCCGACCGCAGCCGCACCGTGTGCAGGACGAAGGCGCCGTGGTACTCCACGTCGACCACGTGGCCGATCCCGTCGGCGACAGGGGTGATCGCGACCTCGTGCGGGCGGAGCACCACCTCGACGTCCACGTCGCACCCTGCCCACCCCGGGACCGCGGAGACCACCCCGATCTCGGAGCTGAGCAGCGCGTCGTGCACGTGCGCAGGCAGGAACACCGCATCCCCCATGAACGAGGCGACGAAGCGGGTGGCCGGCGACTCGAAGACGCGCACCGGGGAGTCGCACTGCTCGATGACGCCGTGGTTCATCACGACGACCCGGTCCCCCACCGAGAGCGCCTCGGTCTGGTCGTGCGTGACGAGTACGGCGGTGGTGCCGGTGGACCGCAGGACCGCGACCGTGTCGGCCCGCACCTGCGCGCGCAGCGTCTCGTCGAGGCTGCTGAACGGCTCGTCGAGGAGCACGACCGCCGGCCCCGGCGCGAGCGCCCTGGCCAGGGCGACGCGCTGCTGCTCGCCGCCCGAGAGCTCGTGCGGGTAACGCTTCGCCAACCCCCCGAGGCGGACCAGGTCGAGCACCTCCCGGACGCGGTTCCGGCGCTCCGCCTTGGCCATCCGGTCGAGTCCGAAGGCGATGTTGCGCGCGACGTCGAGGTGGGGGAACAGCGCGTGGTCCTGGAAGACCAGCCCGACCCGGCGCCGCTCCGGCGGCACCCAGCGCGGCCCCGCGACCACCTCCCCGTCGATCGCGACGGTGCCGGTCGAGGGCCGTTCCAGCCCGGCCACGAGCCGTAGCAGGGTCGACTTCCCACAACCGGACGGCCCGATGACGGTGAGGAGCTCGCCGGGCGAGGCCGTCAGGTGGAGGTCGCGGGTGGCGAGCACGGCGCCGTACGCCTTGGAGACCCCGTCCAGGTCGAGGATCGGCGGCGCTCCGACCGGACCGCTCATCGTCGCTCGTGGGCGCGGTGCGGGTCGACCAGCCGCGCCTGCCGGAACAGCAGGAACACCGGGACCACCGCGGCCATCACGATCACGAGCGCGGGCAGCGCCGCCTTCTCCCAGAAGTTCTCCTTCGCCAGCTCGTAGACCCACACCGACACGGTACTGAACCCGAAGGGGCGGAGCAGGAGCACCAGCGGCAGCTCCTTGATGGCGTCGACGAGCACGAGCACGAAGGCGACGAAGACACCCGACCGGGCCAGCGGCAGGTGCACGCGGTGCAGCGTCCGCAGCGGCCCGGAACCCAGGCTCAGCGCCGACCACGTCATCGTCGGCGACACCTTGGTCATGCTGGCGTCGACCGCGACGTACGCCGGAGCCAGGAACCGGATCAGGTAGGCGTAGAGGATCCCAGCGACCGAGCCGGTGACGAGGAGCCCGGTGCCGCCCTCGACGCCGAGCCACCGGACCAGGTCGTCCAGGTAGGCGAAGGCGAGGAGGACACCGATGCCGACGACCGCCCCGGGCACCGCGTAGCCGAAGGTCGTCACCTGCGCGGCCGCGCGGGCGAGCGGGCTCCCCGACATCCGCAGGGCGTGCGCGACGAGCATCGAGACCGCGACGCACGCCACCGCCGCGACGAGCGCCACCGTCAGGCTGTTCGCCAGGTAGTCCGGAAACCGCGGGTCGATCAGCTCGTCGGGATTGCGGCGCGCCTCCCCCCACGCCCACAGCGCCAGCCGGAGGACGGGCAGCAGGAAGGCGACGGCGAGCGCGAACAGGCAGACCAGAGCGGCCGCCCACCCTCGGGCCCCGGTCAGTGGCACCGGCTCCAGCCCGCGGCCCCGGCCCCCCTTGTGGACGTAGCGGGCACGGCCGCGCAGCAGCCGTTCAGCGGCGAGGACCCCGACCGCGAAGAGCAGCACCAGCACCGACAGCTGGCTCGCGGAGTCGAAGTTGTAGGAGCCCTTCCACTGCTTGTAGACGCCGACGGAGACGGTCTCGACGCCGAAGTACTGCACAGTCGCGAAGTCGGTGAGCACCTCCATCATCACCAGCGCCAGCCCGGCGACCAGCGAGGGTCGGGCCAGTGGAAGGACCACCGCGCGCAGCGCCCGTGCGCGGGAGGCGCCGAGCGACCGCGCGGCGTCGTACGTCGAGGGCGACTGCTCCATGAACGCGGCGCGCGCCATCAGGTAGACGTAGGGGAAGAGCGTCATCGTCATGACGAGAACCGCGCCGGGCAGGTTGCGCACCGGCGGGAACCAGAACTGGCCGCCCGCGAGGTCGCGCAGCGCCCGCGGCACGGTGCCGGCCTCGTCGAAGGTCGAGAGGAAGACGAACCCCAGGATGTACGCCGGCATGGCCAGCGGCAGGACGAGAAGCCACGTGAAGAGGTCCCGTCCGGGGAACCTGCCGACGGTGACGAGCCAGGCGAGGCCACCGCCCACGACGAGGGTTCCGGCGGCGACGCCGGCCATGAGCAGCAGCGTCGTGACGACCATCGAGCCGAGGCCGGTCGGCAGCGACGCCGCGCCGGTGCTGCGGAGCCCGTCGACGACGACGGCGACGATCGGCGCCGCGACCACGGCCGCGACGAGCAGCACCCACCACGACCAACCACGGCGGCCGGTCGCTCTCTGCCGTCGTGGCGACCGGTGCTCAGCCGGGGCCGCGAGGGTGTCGGTCACTCGTAGCCGACCTGCTCGAGGAGCTCGATCGCCTCGGCGTTGCGGGCGCCGTACGCCTCGGCGTCGATCGGCATCGGCTTGAACTTGCCGAAGTCCGCGACGGCCTTGTCGGGAGCGACGTCCGGGTTGACCGGCAGCTCGTGGTTCCCGCCGATGAACGCCTTCTGGCCGTCGGTGGCGAGCCACTCCAGGAGCTGCTGCGCCTGCTCCTTGTTGTCGGAGGTCGCCACGACGCCGCCGCCGGAGAGGTTCATCTGGACCCCCTCGCCGTCCTGGCTGGCCCAGAAGAGCTCGACGTCCATGTCGGGGTTCTCCTCCAGCTCGCGCGCGAGGTAGTAGTGGTTGACGATCGCGACGTCGCAGGTGCCGGCGTCGACCGCCTCGAGCAGCAGGATGTCGTTGCTCATGATGTCGACGTCGTTCTCCACCCAGCTGGTGACGATCCGACGGGCCTCGTCCTCGCCGTACGTCTCCATCAGGGCGGTGACGAGCGACTGGGTGTAGGCCTCGGTGGAGTCGCGCATGCAGAGCCGGCCCTTCCACTTGGGGTCACCGAGCCCGGCGTAGCTGTTCTCGGTGTCGAACTCGGAGGGGTCGACGTTGTCCGGGTTGTAGACGAGGGTCCGGGCTCGAAGCGCGAGGCCGTACCAGGTGCCGTCCTCGGAGCGGTACTGCTCAGGGACCGCGGCGTCGAGCTTCGCGCTCTGGAGCGGCTCGAGGATCCCCGCCTCGTCCGCGGCCCAGAGGTTGCCGGCGTCGACGGTCATGAAGACGTCGGCCGGGGACTCCTCGCCCTCCGCCTCGATCCGCTGGAGCAGCTCGGCGTCCTCGGCGAAGAGGAAGTCCACCTTCAAGCCGGTCTCGTCCTCGAACTCGGCGAACGCGTCCTCGAGGTCGTAGTGGCGCGCGGAGTAGACCTGGAGGTCCCCGGGCTCCTCGTCGGAGCCGAAGATGCCGCAGCCCGCGGTGGTGCCGGCGAGGGCGAGAGCGAGTACGACGAGAGCGGGCTTCCGCATGGCACCTCCAGGGAGAAGTTAGGTGTCCCTAACCTAAGCCACGAAGGCGAGCGATGACGAAGGTGGTCGCCGCTGTCTCGTGTCCACCTGCAGGTGGGTCGGTTCGACCGGCTCAGCTGAGGAGCTTGGAGGCGAGCACGGCCGCCTGCGTGCGGCGCTCGAGCCCGAGCTTCGTCAGGATGCTCGTGACGTAGTTCTTCACGGTCTTCTCGGCCAGGAAGAGCTGCTCGCCGATCTGGCGGTTGGTGAGCCCCTCGGCGACGAGCTCGAGGATCCGCCGCTCCTGCGGGGTGAGGGAGCGGAGCTCGGCGGGCTCGGAGGCGCCGCCGTCACGGAGCCGGTCGAGGACGCGCTGGGTCACCGCGGGGTCGAGGAGCGACTGGCCGTCGGCGACCTTGCGCACCACGTCGAGGAGGTCGTTGCCGACGATCTGCTTGAGCACGTAGCCGGCCGCCCCGGCCATGATCGCCGCGAAGAGCGCCTCGTCGTCGTCGTAGGAGGTCAGGATGATCGCGCGGATCGAGGGGTCCACCGAGCGGATCGCGCGGCAGACGTCGACGCCACTGCCGTCGGGAAGCCGGCCGTCGAGGACTGCGACGTCGGGACGGAGGGCAGGGATGCGCGCCTCGGCGTCCTTGGCGGAGCCGGACTCGCCGACCACCTCGAACCCTTCCTCGGAGTCGAAGAGGTCACGCAGCCCACGACGCACGACCTCGTGGTCATCGAGAAGGAACACCCGAACGACGCTCATGCCAACCCTTTGTTCATGGGAACCCCAATGGTTCGCGCCCACTCTAACCGCAAGGACGCCCCTCCGAGGGCAGACGAAAAGACTTCGGGCCGGCCCTTGCGGGCCGGCCCGATAAATCGTGTCTCTGACGTGTGCTGGGAGGGACACACGCGGTTTCACAGAGACGCACCCGAAGGTGCTGCTGCACATGGAACGGCTGTGGGAGGTCAGCCTTTCGTGCTCCTCCATGATGCCAAGGATCCGAGGTCGGGACCTATGGCCTCAGGCCTGACTGAGCAGGACCTTGGTCCCGACTCAGGGCGCGTTCGGGTCAGCCCGATCCGCTGCACCCCGCGTGCAGCCCGGGACCCGGCGCACCGATCGGCTAGGTTCGGGCCATGAGCTCGGGGGCTTCGCACCGGTCGGTCCGGGCCCGGCTGCGGTCGTTGGTCGAGAAGGCCGGGGACCAGGACGCCGACACCGCCCGGGCCGCGCTCCTCCACCGGGCGGTCGACCTGCTGGTGCCCGACGAGGCGCTCCTCCTGCTGACCCTGGCTCGTCAGCCGGTCGGCCGGGCGGTCCCGCTGGTGCACATCCACTCGCTCACCGGCACGGGGCTCACCGGTGAGCCGCTGCTCGAGAACGCCACGACGCTGGGCCGGGAGGCGGAGCTCGCGCTTCCGCACCTCACGCCGGCGTACGTCACCCGGCTGCTCACCGACGGGCTGGCCGAGATCGGCCCACCGGACGACCGGCTCGAGGAGGAGTACCAGTCCGTGCTCGCCGCCCCCGAGGTGCTGGCGGTCCTCACCCGGGCCCGCCGGGACGGGGTCACGCCGCGGGTGCTCCGGCACACGCTGGTGCTCTCGTCGCTCGGCTTCGAGCTCTGCGCCGGCGTCGAGCCTGCCTGACGCGGCTCGCCCCGGCACCTCCGACGTCGAGGATCGCGCACCTGCGCCGTCCTGACAGCCCGTTCACGGGTTCGGGCGCTGGATCCACAGCAGGTGCGCGATCTTGTACGCCGCCGGGCCGGCTGGGGCGCCCGCGAGAGCCCGCCCGTCGAGAGTCGTCCGTACGGATGACGTTCTCGCCGGAATCGCGGGATCCGGCGCAAGGGTCGTCCGTACGGACGGAATTCCCGCCACAGCCGTGCGGACGATCCTCGCGGGCGGAGCGGGAGTACGCCGCCGCGGCCGCATGTGAGCCAGCCCACAACGGCAAACACTTGACTCTTCAACTTCCGACGAGGAAGATGGTTGTTAGTTCAACCAATCAACCCAGAGGAGAGCGCATGACCACGCAGACCGCACCCCAGCTCGCGACCGGCACCTACACGATCGACACCAGCCACTCCCGGCTCGGCTTCGTCGCCCGGCACGCCATGGTGACCAAGGTCCGCGGCGCCTTCAACGCGTTCGACGCGACCGTCGAGGTCGACGGCGAGAACCTGGCCGCTTCGAAGGTCTCCGTCACCATCGACGTCGACAGCATCGACACGCGCAACGAGCAGCGCGACGGCCACCTGCGGAGCAACGACTTCCTCGACATCGCCAACCACCCGGAGATCACCTTCGTCTCCACCGACGTGACGCCGGTCGGCGACGACGTCGTCCGCGTGACCGGGGACCTCAGCATCAAGGGCGTCACCAAGCCGGTGACCGTCGACTTCGCCTACGAGGGCAGCGCCGTCGACCCGTTCGGCAACCAGCGCGTCGGCTTCGAGGGCTCGGTCGTCATCAACCGCAAGGACTGGGGGATCACCTGGAACGCCGCGCTCGAGGCGGGCGGCGTCCTGGTCAGCGACAAGGTCACGCTGGAGTTCGAGATCTCCGCGATCAAGGCGGCCTGACCGGCAGCTCCTACCGGGCCTGACCCGGATCCCGCGAGGCCCGCGCCGCACCCGGCGCGGGCCTCGCGCGCCTTCGGGGTCGCGAGCTGCTGTCCGATTAGCCCGGCGCGCACCTGTTTGTCGGGATAGTAGGGACCATCGCCCCCTGAGTTTCGCTGCGCCGGTGCCGAATAGTGGAGGTGAGTACCCACCACGGTCAGGAGCTGCAGATGCCCGAGTCTCGGGAGCTCGATCCTCAGGAGTGCGCCCGTCTGCTGCGGGCGGGTGTCGTCGGCCGGGTCGCCCTGTCGACGCCGGACGGTCCCCACATCGTCCCGGTGAACTACTCCGTGTTCGAGGACACCATCGTGGTCCGGACCTCGGCGTACAGCATCCTCGGCACCTACGGCCGCGACGCGATGCTCGCCTTCGAGGTCGACCACCTCGACTACGAGCGGCACGTCGGCTGGAGCGTCGTCGTCCGCGGTCGGGGGTGGGCCGAGCTCGAGCCCGACGAGATCACCCGGATCCGCGCGGCGTGGCAGCCTCATCCGTGGGCCTCCGGACAGCGCAACCTCTACCTCCGCATCCGGTGGGAGACGCTTTCGGGTCGGTCGCTGGGCACCGACTGGACCCGGGAGAACGAGTCCCCCGTGCATCGCACGCTGACCGCCCTCTGACTGGCACTATTGCCACATGGATCCCGAAGGCCCCACCGTGCGCCCCGACGGCGCCGGGTCGGCGAGCCACGGGCCCGAGGAGCCGGTCGACCCCGAGTCGGGGGTCGACCCCTCCTCGCACGCGCTGCTGCACGCCTTCACCGGGATCTCCTCCGACCTCGACACCCGCAGCGTCCTCTCGCGGATCCTGCTCTCGGCCTGCGACCTGACCGGCGCGCGTAGCGGCGGGCTCGGCCTCATCGGCCACGACGGCGGGCTCAGGGAGCTCGTCCCGCACGGGCTGGACCAGCCGACGATCGACAGGATCGGCTCCCGGCCGCACGGGTGGGAGCTCCTCGACACCCCGGGGCTCCAGGTGCCGGTGCGGGTCCGGGGTACGACGCTCGGCGTGCTCTTCCTCACCGAGAAGCGCGACGGGCGTCCCTTCACCGACCGTGACGAGCTGCTGGCGCAGGCGCTCGTCAACGTGGCCGGCTTCGTCATCGAGAACGCCCGCGCCTACAGCCTCAGCGAGCGCCGCCGCCGGTGGCTCGAGCTGTTCGGCGAGCTCAACGAGCTGCTCATGCCTCCGATCGCGCTTCCCGAGGCCCTCGACCGCATCGTCACCGCGGTCCGCGGCGCCGCGGAGGCGATGTCCGCCACGATCGTCCAGGTGCCGGAGCAGGGAGATGCGTTCATCGCCGCCCGCGTCGGGGAGAACACGAAGATCACCGAGGAAGAGGCGGCCGGGTTCGACGTCGCGGTCCGCAGCGTGATCAACGACGGCGCGATCCTCCACGTCGACTTCCGCGACGTCGTCGTCGTGATGGTGCCGCTGCGCGCGCACCTCACCGTCCCCGGTGCCCTGTGCGTCACCTACGAGCGGCTCAGCGACACCGACGAGCTCGAGGAGCGGGAGCTTCTCACCTCCTTCGCCGACCAGGCTGCGCTCGCCATCGACCGCACGCAGGCGCTCGAGGACCGTGAGCAGCTCGCCGTCATCTCCGACCGTGACCGGATCGCTCGCGACCTCCACGACGTCGTCATCCAGCGGCTGTTCGCGACCGGGCTGCAGATGCAGTCGATCCGACAGCTGGCCACCACCGACGAGCTGCGCACCAAGATGGACCAGAACGTCCGCGACCTCGACCAGACGATCCGGGACATCCGGAGCACGATCTTCGAGCTGCAGCACCGCCCCCAGAACTCGCTGCGCACCGAGGTCCGCGACCTGGTCCGCGAGTACGTCCCCGTCCTCGGGTTCGCTCCCTCGGTGCAGATGCACGGCGACGTCGACATGTCGGTGGAGCCGAAGCTGCAGCAGCAGCTCGTCGCGGCTCTGCGCGAGGCACTTGCCAACGTGGCGCAGCACGCCGAGGCCGGGAGCGCCTCCATCGACCTCCAGGTGACCGCCACCCATCTGCGGTTGAGGGTCACCGACAACGGCAAGGGAGTCCCTGACGACCGCGAGGAGAGCGGCATCCGCAACGCGCGGCGGCGCGCCGTGATGCTCGGTGGCAGCCTCGACCTCTGGCCCGGCGACCCGACCGGCACCGCGTTCATCTGGTCCGTCCCCTTCGAGCGGGTCGCGGCGACCTCCTGAGCGCCGCCCGCATCGAGCCGGGCCCCCGACCTCGCTCAGGGGCGGCGGTGCAGGACCAGCGGCAGCACGACGCCCGCGCCCGCGCGCCGCAGCACCGCCGACGCGACCGTCACCGGCCACAGCGACGACGTGGCGTCGACGACGAGCAGCACCGAGCGGCCGGCCACCGCGTCGGCCACCGGACCCGCGTCGAGCCGCTGCTTCCACCAGGTCGCCTCCTCGGCCGAGCTCAGCTCCCGCAGGTCGACGTCGGGCCGGGGTGACGTCAGCCGCGCCCGGTCGAGCCGGCCGATGTGGGCGAGGTGGTCCGCGACCGACCCGGTCAGCTCGGCGTACCCCGCCGCCGGCAGGTCCACGACGACCTCCGGGCGGGCCGGCCAGGAGCTCCGCCACCCGACCAGCAGCCGCACGCACGCCTCGAGCACCTCGTTCGGCGCCGGAGCGTCCCGGGCGAACATCGCCGCGACGGTCTCCCGCCACTCGGGGGCGTCGGCGAAGACCAGCGTCCGCCCCTCGGCCGGCATCTCCTCGGCCGGGATCCGGCCCCGCGAGCCGAACGAGCCACCGGGCCACATCTTCCGCGGCTCCAGCAGGTGCACCTCGCCGCGGAGCAGCGCCGTCACCGCGTGGACCGTCTCGGGCGAGGGCGCCCCGGCGAGCGTCGCAGGAAGCCCGCCGCGGCAGACCGAGCAGCGGCCGCACGGCTCGGCGTGGGGGTCGTCGAGCGCCTCCTGCAGGAGCTCCATCAGGCACCGCTCCCCCCGCGTGTAGGCACGCATGATGTCGGCCTCGCGCCGGCGTACGGCGACGATCCCCCCGTAGTGCTCGGCATCGTGGTGCCAGGGGCGGCCGGTGGCCCGCCAGCCGCCCTCCACGCGCTCGACCACCTCGTCGACCGCCAGCTGCTTGAGCATCAGCTCGACCCGGCCGCGGCGCACCCCGGACTGCGCCTCCACCGCGGCCACCGACACCGGCTCGTCCCCGTCGGTGGGCAGCACCGCGAGGACGCGACGCACCTGGTCGGGCACGGGGATCGTCGCCGTGGCGAAGTAGTCCCAGACACCGGCGTCGGCATCCGACGGCAGCAGGACCGCGTGGGCGTGGTCGATCGCCCGCCCGGCACGGCCGACCTGCTGGTAGTACGAGACCGGGGACGGCGGCGAGCCCACGTGGACGACGAACCCCAGGTCCGGCTTGTCGTAGCCCATCCCCAGCGCGGAGGTGGCGACGAGCGCCTTGAGCTCGTTCGCTCGCAGCGCGTCCTCCAGCCGCTCGCGGGCCGCCGGCTCCAGCTGGCCGGTGTAGGCGGCTACCGGCAGCGTGGCTCCGTGGAGCTCGGTCACGGCCGCCGCGAGCCGCTCGGCGTCCGCCACGGTGAGGGTGTAGACGATCCCGGAGCCGGGCAGCCGGGGCAGGTGGTCGACGACCCACGCGTAGCGCTCGAGCGGCGTGAGCCGGTCGACGACGGAGAGCTCGAGGCTCGCCCGCGCCAGCCGGCCACGGAGGACCAGCGTCGCCTCCCCCAGCTGCCGGGCGACGTCCTCGGTGACCCGGGCGTTGGCGGTCGCCGTCGTGGCGAGCACCGGGGTCGCCGGGTTGAGCCGGCGCAGCACGTCCGAGACCCGCCGGTAGTCCGGCCGGAAGTCGTGGCCCCAGTCCGAGACGGCGTGCGCCTCGTCGATGACGACCAGCCCGAGCCGGCCCGACAGCCCATCGAGGACGCGCCTCCCGAAGCCGGGGTTGGCGAGCCGCTCCGGCGAGACGAGCAGCACGTCGAGCTCGCCGGCGAGGAGCGCGGCCTCGGTCGCCGACCACGCGTCGATGTTCGAGGAGTTGAGGGTCGCCGCCCTCAGCCCGGCCCGCCCGGCCGCCGCGACCTGGTCACGCATGAGCGACAGCAACGGGGAGACGACCAGCGTGGGGCCCGCCCCCTCCGACCGCCGGATCGCTGTCGCCGCCCAGTAGACGGCCGACTTGCCCCACCCGGTCGCCTGGACGACGAGCACCCGGGTGCCCGGCTCGCTGAGCGCGGCCACCGCGGTCGCCTGGTCCTCACGGAGCCGTGCTCCGGACCCCGCCATCGCGGCGATGACCTGGTCTGCGGTGGCGGCCCGGACACCGGTGAGCGAGGGGGCTGGGGTGGCGGTCATGGGCTCCACCGTAGGTGCGGCCACCGACGGTCCGCCCGGAGGCCGCGGCCGACGCGGAGCAGGCAGACTGGTCCCCGACCCGTCGTACCCACACCTGCGAAGGAGCGCCATGCCGGCCGACCGCCTGCTGCCCACCGAGGAGGCCGCCGACCTCCTCCGGCTCACCCGTGAGATCGTCACCAAGGAGCTCGCCCCCCGGGTGGCCGAGGCCGAGGCGAGCGAGACGTTTCCTCGCGACGTGTTCCGCCTGCTGGGGCGGGCCGGGCTGCTGGGGCTCCCCTACCCCGAGGAGTACGGCGGCGGCGGCCAGCCGTACGAGGTCTACCTCCAGGTGCTCGAGGAGATCGCCGCCGTGTGGTCCAGCGTGGCGGTCGGGGTGAGCGTCCACGCGCTGTCGTGCTTCGGGCTCTACACCAGGGGCACCGAGGAGCAGAAGCAGCGGTGGCTCCCCGAGATGCTGGCGGGCGAGCTGCTCGGCGCCTACGCGCTCTCCGAGCCCCACGCCGGGTCGGACCCGGCCGCGATGACGACGAAGGCCGTGCGGGACGGCGACGGCTACGTCCTCACCGGCACCAAGGCCTGGATCACGCACGGCGGCCACGCCGACTTCTACAAGGTGATGGCCCGCACGAGCGACGACCGCAACGGCATCTCCTGCTTCCTGGTGCCCGCCGACGCCGACGGGCTCAGCACCGACCCACCGGAGCGCAAGATGGGGCTGACCGGGTCGAGCACCACCACGCTGCGGCTCGACAAGGTCCGGGTGCCGGAGGAGCGGCGGCTCGGCGCCGAGGGCGACGGGCTGCGGATCGCGCTGGAGGGGCTCGACTCCGGACGGCTCGGGATCGCCTCGGTCGCGACCGGGCTCGCCCAGGGAGCACTCGACCACGCGGTGGCCTACGCACGTGAGCGGACCACGTTCGGGAAGCGGATCATCGACCACCAGGGGCTCGCGTTCGTCCTCGCCGACATGGCGGCCGCCGTGGAGTCGGCCCGCGCGACCACCCTCCACGCGGCCCGGCTGCGCGATCGCGGCCTGCCGTTCGGCAAGGAGGCCTCGATCGCCAAGCTCGTCGCCACCGACAACGCCATGAAGGTGACGACCGATGCCGTCCAGGTGCTCGGCGGCTACGGCTACACCCGCGACTTCCCCGTCGAGCGCTACATGCGCGAGGCGAAGGTGATGCAGATCTTCGAGGGGACCAACCAGATCCAGCGGATGGTCATCGGACGGCAACTCGACCGGGGGTCGGCCGGGACGATCACGTCGACCTGAGCCCAGCCCGCTCGAGCCACCACCGGAGGACGCCAGGATCGTCGACGCCGTAGGCCCGGCACATGAGCCCCGCCACCTCGGCGAGCAGCTCGGGACGTCGCTCGTCGTCACGCTGGGCCGTGGGCAGCAGCCCCGCGGCCCGGTCCCAGCCGTCCGGGTCGGGGGGAAGCGGAAGCGCGGCCACCTGCTTGGCACTCAGCTTGACCGAGCGCATCGTGAGGCCGGTCCCTGCGTAGCGGGTGGCGGCGTGCGCCACGACGGGCGGCGCCAGCAGCACCGCGAGGACGTGCCACAACCGCTCCGGCGGTGCCGTCACGGTCACTGTCGGGACCGACGGGAGCAGCTCCCCTGTCGCGTCGACGACGGCCTCGACGACGCGACCCTGCGTGCCGACGAGCACCTTCGGGACCAGTCGGGCCCGCGCCCACCGGGCGAGCGCCGGGTCCGCCTCGAGCGCATCGAGGTCGACCGTCGGCGCCATCCAGCGCTGCTTGAGGACTCGCGTGGCCCGCTGTCCCCACAGCAGCTCCGCAGGGTCGATGAGCCCGGTCGTGACGAGCGGCACGCAGCGGCACCCCTCGCACTCCGCCGCCTCGCGCAGATAGGGGCGCAGCCCGTAGTACTGGTCCCGGAAGTCGGCCGTGCAGGTCGCGAGGTCGCCGAGGGTCCCGGCGGACGGGTCGAGGACCAGCTCGGGGGTGCCGAGGCCGGCCGCGACGAGGAACGACCACTCGCCCCGCAAGTCCTCGGTGGTGACGTGGCGTGGCGGGACCGGTTCGAAGGCCGGGCCGTGCGTCCGTCGTACGGCGCCCTGCGTGGCGCCCCGCCGCAGCACCGGGGCACAGGTGAGGACCGAGGCGTCGAACACCGGCTCGTCCGAGGCCCACAGCGCCTCGAGCGAGCAGCGGACCGCCAGGTGCTCGCGGACCCCGGCGGCGTCCCGTGCCGCCAGCAGGGACTGCGGCTGGACCAGCGCCACCCGGCCACCGGGCCGGATCCAGGAGACCGCTCGCTGCAGGAAGACCGCACTGACGTCGGTGTAGGGGCGCAGCGCCCCTCCCGAGGCGGCGTCGAGCCGTGCCGCGACCTCCGGCGAAGGCGCGGTCCGGGTCTCCAGCCGGTTGAGGAACGGCGGGTTGCCGACGACCACGTCGAACCCGCCCGCCTCGTGCGCCTCAGGGAACGCCGCTGCCCAGTCCACCCCGAGAAGCGCCTCCCCGGCGTGGAGCCGCAGCGCCGGCATGGCCGCCGGCCGCCCCGGCTGCACGAGCTCGAGCCAGAGGGCGACCCGGGTCAGCTCGACAGCGGACGGGTCGACGTCGACGCCGTGCACGCAGCGCGTCACGGCACGGGCCAGGAGCTCAGGCTCGACCGCAGTGCCCGGTGCCGACGCCGGCACTCCGGCCAGGTGTCGCGCGATCCGGTGCGCCACCGCGACGAGGAACAGGCCGGCACCGCACGACGGGTCGCACACCGTCAGCGCACCGGGGTCGTCCGACTCCTCGAGGAACGGGTCGAGCGCGTCGTCGAGGAGCTTCTCGACGAGACGCACCGGTGTGAACCAGGTCCCGGCCACCTTCCGCGCCGTGCTCGTGCCGGCGAACCGGAGCCGGCCGTCGTGCCAGCCGGGGTCGGCGGACAGGAACCCCTCGTGCATCGCTCCCAGCGCGACCACCGCCGGGAGCCCGGGGTCGGGGATCGCCAGCGCTGCTGCCGCGTGCTCGAGGAGCGGGGGGTCCAGGAGCCCGCCGGGCACCGTCGCCAGGTCGAGGCCACGGCAGGCCTCCTCGAGCGTCACCGTGGCGCCCCGGGCACGTGCCGCCGTGGCGAAGACCAGCCGGTAGGCCACGCTCAGGAGATCGGCCACCCGGCGCTGGGACGCGCCGGGGACGGCTGGTCCGGGGTCCGGCAGCGGCTCTGCGAGGCGCTGCACGGCGAGCTGAAGGGCCCTGACATCGGCGACACCCATCCCGGCTCCTCCTCGGCTCGCCGGACAGCATTGCACCCCTCCGGAGCCTCGGATGTGCTGCAATGTCGGAGGTCGCGCCCGCGACCGTGACCCCCAGCAGGAGGAAAGGCTCGGACACGTGCCCAACCAGGCTGCGACCCGAGAGCATCAGCGCAAGCGCTGGTCGCGGCCCTGGGTGCTCGCCACGGTCGTCGCGCTGCTGGGGCTCGTCCCCGTCGCGGCGACGACGGTGGCCGGCCACGACTCGGCGGAGCAGGCCCGCCTCTCCTCGGCCGAGCCGGGTTCCGGAGTGCACGAGCGGCCCCACGCCCACAGGCGGAAGCCCACCCGCTTCGTCGTCGCCTCCTTCAACGTGCTCGGGTGGAAGCACACCGCTCGAGGCGGCCGCCACGCCGAGCTGCCCGACGGCCGCAAACGGATGGTGCGCACCCTTCGGCTGATCAACCGACACGGGGTCGACGTCGTCGGGTTCCAAGAGCTCCAGCCGCCCCAGCTCGAGAGGTTCAACGAGCGGACCGGCCGCAACTGGGCTGTCTACCCGGGCAACCGCTACGAGCGGATCGCCATGCACAACTCCATCGCCTGGCGGACGAAGGTGTGGAAGAAGAAGCGGTTCGACTACCTCAACATCCCCTACTTCTGGGGGAAGCGGGTCAAGATGCCGGTCATCGAGCTTCGCCACCGCAAGACCGGGCGGGTGGTCCAGTTCGCCAACTTCCACAACCCGTCCGACGGCAAGGGCAACGCTCAACGCTGGCGGAACAAGGCGCGCCGCATGCAGGTGCGGCTGGCCGACCGGTCCACCCGCAGGGTGCCCCTCGTCATCACCGGCGACATGAACGAGCGGCGCCGGTACTTCTGTCACATGGTCGGCCGGTCGCCGATGCATGCGGCCAACGGCGGCAGAGCGACCAAGAAGCGCTGCGTCACCCCGAGGCCGATGGGGATCGACTGGATCTTCGGGTCGAAGGCCATCCGGTTCCGCTGGTACGAACGCGTCGAGAGGGACCGGTTGCGCCGCACGAGCGACCACCCGTTCATCTCCGCTGCGGTCAAGATCCGTCGCCGCTGAGCCGCGCCGGGCCCCGCGTGCGGTTCACCCGAGCGCCGCGCGCATGGCCTCGAGCAGCAGGCCGAGGGACCTCTCCGTCGCCGCCTCGACCACCTCTGCCGGGTCGCCGTCCAGGTGCAGCTCGTGGCAGGTCAGCTCGTTCCGCACCAGCACCCCCACGTGGACAGTGCCGGGCGGGTTGCCCTCCTCGGTGCCGGGGCCACCGGCTCCGGTCGTGGAGACGGCGGCGTCGACCTCGAGCACCCTGGCGGCGCCCTCGACCATCTCGCGCGCGCAGCGCTCCGTGACCAGCTTCTCGGCGGTGACGCCGAGGAGGTCCTCCTTGACCGCACGCGAGTACGACACCACGCAGCCGTGGTACCAGTCGGCCGCCTCCGAACCCATCGCCAGCGCGGAGGAGACCGCGCCGCCGGTCAGCGACTCGGCGGCCCCCACGGTGAACCCGTGCTCCTTGGCGAGCTCGGCGATGGAGTCGACGTGCTTGGTCGGATCGCTCATCGCCACATGATGGCAGCAGCTGCCAGGGTCGGCCCTTCCAGCGCAGCGTCGGTCGGCTCAGCCCTCGCCGAGCGCCGCCGCCACCGCCGCCGCCGTGAGGTCGGCATGGGTGTCGACGTCGACCTCACTCCCGAGCTGGACGGCGAGGAACAGCCCGTCGACGCAGAGCAGGACGACCCGGGCCAGCTCACGGACCAGGCGTGCGTTCCTGCGGTGCCCGGCTGCTGCGCAGGCGTCGTCGAGCCAGAGGCGGATGAGCGCCAGGATGCTGTCCCGCAGCCCGAGGTAGGTGTCCCGGGCCACCGGCTCCCCGCGCTCCAGCGTCAGCATCTGCCCGACCCGAAGGAACTCCGGCCCTTCCAGGACGCTGCGGAACACCTGTCCGAGGATCTCCCGGAGCGCAACCCCGACGGGGGTTCCAGGCGCCGGCACCCCCCACTCCGGCTGCACGCTGAACCACTCGTCGAAGCGCAGCCGGACGACCTCACCGACCAGGTGGTCCTTGCTCCGGAAGAACCAGTAGATCGAGCTGGCCGGGAGCCCCGCCTCCTTGGAGATCCTCGAGATCGTCGCTCCGTCGTAGCCGTGCCGGCCGACGACGTCCGCGGCCGCATGCAGGATCCGCTCCCGGGAGACCTCGCCCTTCGCCGTCACCGAGACCCCTCGCGCCACTTCTCGACCTGCGCGACGACTCCGGCGGCGATCAGCCTGCCGAGCCGTTCGAGGTCCCACCCCTGGTCCGCGGAGTGGCCCACGAAGAAGCCGTCGATCGCGGCGAGGTGGAAGACCGCCAGCTTCCGCGCGAGCTCCGGGTCCGCGACCTCCTCGGGAAGCGTCGCCTGCCACCACTCCGCCAGGGTGTCGGTGAGCCGGCGGCGCAGCGTCACGAAGGCCTTGCGGGCGGCCGGCTCCTTCGGGCGCCGCTCGAGCGTGAGCATCAGGCCGAACTGCCAGACCTCCGGCCGGGACGTCACCATCTCGACGGCCCGGGCGAACCGCACGTGCACGAGCTCGTCGTACGGCGTGCCGCGCTGCTCGGGTGGCTCGAGGGGGAGCTGGGAGATGCCGTGCTCCATCGCCGCGGCGAGGAGCGCCTCCTTGTTCTCGAAGTGCCAGTAGATCGAGCTCGCCGGAAGCCCGGTCTCCTCCGAGACGAGGCCGATCGTGGTGCCGTCGTACCCGCGTTCCGAGGCGAGGTGAAGGGTGGCGTCGAGGATGCGGAGCCGCGACTCGCGACCCTGCTGTGACGCACGCCCCACCAATTTCGCCCCTTCGACTTTTCTGTAGTGACCGTTCCATGCATAATAGTCGCTGTAGTGATCGTTACGGAGTTAAATCTTCCGGACGGACCCCCCGCTCCCGGGCGCGAACAGCCCCCGGGACGAGCGCCGCAGGGGTCGAGCCCAGCTCTGGGAGGAACTGGGCACGACCGAGACGGGACCTCGCCGGTGGGACGCGTCGAGCCTTGGGAGGGGCTGGGCACGACCCACCGGCGCGTCTCGTTCTCGAGCGGCTCACCACGCGGGGCGGGCGCATGGTCTGGCGACTCGTGCCGTTGGTCTGGTGTGGGGCGCGCGTCGGGTGGGCAGACTCAGGAGACCTGACGACCTCTGGTCCCAGGCCCCGCACCCGTGCTTGCTCCGCAGGAGGACGTCCATGCAGCTCCTCGCGCTCACCATCGGTGACCGCTTCCTGCGCGTGGCCACCGTCGACGGCGAGACCCGGCTGCGCGCGGACGGCACCGCGCTGGGCCGCCGCAGCAGCTTCGAGAGAGTCGACCTGGGCCACGATCGGGTGGCCCTGCGCCCCGTCGACGGCGGTTACGTGGCCCACGCCCCGGACCGCGCCCAGAGCTTCGGCCTCTACATCGGCGACGAGCTGACCCCGTGCGCCGCCTTCGAGGAGGTGCTCTGGCCCGACGGCCACGTGTCCTTCCGCTCCTGCCAGCTGACTTACGTCTCCGCCGACCTCGAGACCGGCACCGTGACGAGCTGCCGCACGGAGACCGGCGACGGCACCCGCTTCCGTTACCAGGCCGTGCCGCTCGGCTCGGTGCCCCAGCAGCAGCGCCGGACCGCTCCGGTGGGACAGCCCCAGCCCGCCCGTCACGCGTGACCTGCACTGCCGGTCGTGAGACCGTTCCTGCTTCTCGCGACGCGCGCCGAGGACACCGCCGCTGAGGAGGAGTACGCCGCGTTCCTGCGGTTCCGCGGCCTGCAGCCGCCCCGGCTCGAGCGACTCCCCCTGGCGCTGTCGACCTCGTGACTGGTCCGGGATCGTCCTCGGCGATCTCCTGGGCCGAGTCGTCGCGTCCTCGGCGTACCGGCGCGGGTCGCGTCGCCCACGCGGGCGGTGCCCTGCCGAAGTCGTCATGGCGGACGGACTTCCCTGCCGATCCGGGCTCAGCACGAAGCAGACCAACCAGATGGAGGGACCTTTCGCCGTACGACGCCGCGGCGCGCACGTGGACCGAGGACGCGACGACTCGAGCCGGATCCGGGCAGAGGACGCGACGACTCGGCTCAGTCGTCGACGCCGCGGGCGGCCAGCGCCTCCCCGAGCGCGTCGGCGTGGCGCAGCGACCGGATCACCAGGGGTACGGCGTAGGCCCGCGGGCTGCCCTGGAGCCCCCGGGCCCGCTGGGCGTCCCGGACCTCCTCGGCGATCCCCACCACGACCGGCACCGAGCGGATGCTCAGGGCGAGCAGCAGACCGACCCGCTCGGCGTCCACCCCGATCCGGCGGAGCGGCCCCAGCACGCGCACCAGCGTCTCGACGAGCTCGGTGGTCCTCGTCGTGAGCGTCACCAGCCCGGCCAGGAGCACCAGCAGGAGGATCACCCCCGTCACGACGAGCGCCCGTGCCCAGCCGTCGACCAGGACGTGGAACGCCCCGACCGCGAGGAGCAGCCAGAGGAGCGGCCGGGCCTGCCGGAGCAGGCTGAGCGGGGACAACCCCGCCACCACGTAGCCGAGGACCACCAGCCCCACCGCCGTACCGACCTGCCAGGGAGTGTCGAGGAGGAACGACACCGCTCCTACGGCCACGAGGACCGCCAGCTTGACGCCGGCCGGCGCGCGGTGCACCAGCGAGGACCCGGGCAGGTACAGACCGAGCGTCGTCATGCCATGAGCTTGCGGTAGAACGCCACGGCGTCGTCCGGCGTCGAGTCGTGGACGAGCCGGGCCTCGTCGAAGACCAGCACCCGGTCGAACCCCTCGAGCAGCTCGAGGTGGTGGGTCACCAGGACGACCTGCTGGTCGAGCCCGTCGAGGTACCCGGCCACCTTCCGGGCGTTGCGCAGGTCGAGCAGCGTCGTCGGCTCGTCGAGCACGAGCACCGAGGGGTCGGTGACGAGCACGGCGGCCAGGGCGAGCAGCTGCTTCTGCCCCCCGGACAGGAGGTGGGCGGGGTGGTCGGCGTGGTCGGCGAGCTCGAAGCGCGCCAGGACGCCCCGGACGAGCGCGTCCCGCTCGGTGCCGGTCATCCGCCGCCGGCGGAGGCCGAAGGCGACGTCCTCACGAACCGTCGGCATCACGATCTGGGCGTCGGGGTTGGTGAAGCAGAACCCCACCTGGCGGCGCACGGCCCGGCCGTCCCTCCTGGTGTCCAGCCCGTTGACCCGGACCCGGCCCTCGGTCGGCAGGACCAGCCCATTGAGGAGCCGCACGAAGGTCGACTTGCCGGAGCCGTTCGCCCCGATGACGCCGACCCGGCGCTCGGGGAGCCGCACGTCCACGTCGCGGAGCACCACGCGCTCCCCGTAGGAGTGGCTGACGTGGTCGACCTCGATCACCGCACGACCTCCACCACGACGGCGACCCCCTGGCCGCCGCCCGCGGCGATCGCGGCGAGCCCGCGCCGCCCGCCGTCGCGCCGGACCAGCTGGGAGAAGAGCCGCACGAGGAGCACCGCACCCGAGGCGCCCCAGGGGTGGCCGAGGGCCAGCGCCCCTCCCTCGGGACAGACTCGCCGGGGGTCGAGGCCGAGCTCGGCGCAGCAGGCGAGGACCTGGCCGGCGAACGCCTCGTTGAGCTCCACCACGTCGAGGTCGTCGAGGGAGAGACCGGCGCGCTCGAGCGCCAGCCGCGAAGCCGGCACGAGGCCGTAGCCCGGCTCGTTGGGGTCGCACGCCGCGGTGGCCGTCGCCACGACCCGGAGCCCGGCTCCGCCCGTCCGTCGGTGCGTCTCCGCGTCCACCAGCGCGACCGCCGCGGCGCCGTCGTTGACGCCGCACGCGTTCCCGGCGGTCACCGACCCGGACGGGCGGAACGCCGGCCGGAGCCGCGCGAGCCGCTCGACGGTGAGCCCCTTGCGCGGCCGGTCGTCCACCGCGACCCCGTCGACGGCGACCAGCTCGGCGTCGAACCGCCCCTCGTCCTGGGCGGCGGAGGCGCGGGCGTGGGAGCGGGCGGCGTACTCGTCCTGGGCCTCCCGGCCCACTCCGCGGGCCTCCGCCCACAGGTCGTTGGCGAGCCCCATGTCCGGGTCCCCCACCGAAGCCGGGGCGAAGGGCGCCCGCTCGTAGCGCACCGGCTCCCCGCCGTCGGTCGGCGGCCAGAACCGCCAGGGCGCGGTCGACGCGGACTCCACCCCGCCGGCGAGGACCACCCCCGGCTGCTGGGCCAGCGCGGCCACGCCGCTCACGACGGCAGCCAGCCCGCTGGCGCACTGCCGGTCCACGGTCAGGGCCGGTACGTCGACCCCGAGCCCGGCTTGGAGGGCGGCGACCCTCGCGAGGTCCCCGCCGGGTCCCATGCAGTTGCCGAGCACCACCTCGCTGACCCGGCCCGCCGCGCGGACCTGCGGCGCCGCGGCCAGGGCGGCGAGCACCGGAGCGGCGAGGTCGGCGGCGGTCAGGTGCGCCAGCGACCGGCCGGCCGTCCCGACCGGCGTGCGCAGCGCGGCGACGACGACCGGCCCGTCGGTCATGACGCGGCCACCGGGGGCTCGGCGAGGGAGGCGGCGAGCGCTGCCCGGTCGACCTTCCCGGCCGCCGTGAGCGGCAGCAGCGGCACGTGGACCCACCGTCGCGGCCGGTGCGTCGCCACCAGGGCCCGGGCCTCGCGCCGCCCCCGGTCCAGGTCGGCGGCGTCGGTGACCACGGCCGCGACGACCTGGCCGAGCTCGGCGTGCGGCACGCCGACCACGACGAGCTCACCGTCCACGGCCGCTCGGAGCGCCGCCTCGACGTCGGCGACCAGCACGGTCGCGCCCCCGGTCGTGATCGCCTCGCTCCCCCGGCCGGCGACCCGGAGCACCCTGTCGGTCAGCGTCCCGCGGTCACCCACGGTGGCGAAGCCGGCCGGGTCGCGCCGCAGGGCACCGGGCGGACCGTCGTACCCCTCGCAGAGGAACGGCGAGCGGACCCACACCTCGCCGTCCCGCACCGACACCTCCACGCCGGGGAACGGACGCAGCTCGTCCTCGTGCGGCCCCCAGGCGACGAACGACAGCTCCGCGGCGCCGTAGTAGTGGCTCACCGTGGCGCCGGCGGCGACCGCACGGTCGTGGAGCCGCCGGGTGAGCCGGTCCCCCGCGACCGTGAGGTGCACCCCGGTCACCGGCTCGCCGGCGTCGAGCACGCGCCGCAGGGCGGTCGGGGTGAGGTGGGCGTGGCTGGCCTCCGCGATCGACCCGGCCGGCACCGCCCCGACCCAACGGCCGAGGACGGCCGCGAAGAGGTTCATCGTCCCGGACAGCGGGCCAGGGACGTGGAGCCGCGAGCCCTCGCCGAGCCCGGTGAGCGCGGCTACGGTCGGGAAGGAGCGGGTCCACGAGGCCGACGTACGCACCACCGAACGTGACTGGCCGGTCGACCCGGAGGTGCGCAGCGCGATGCGGCGACCGTCGGCGTGGGCGGCGAGCACGGCCGCCACCGGGTCGGGGGCGGTGCCGACGTCGACCGGGTCGTCAGACAGGAGTCGCCTGCCTGGTGTCACGCCGACGGCTGAGGAGCCCCGGGTAGCCGGCGTGGACCCCACGCGCCACGAGCGCGGCCACGACCGCCTTGATCGCGTCACCGGGCAGGTAGAGCGTCACCGCGGTCGCGGCCGCGTCGATCCCGAGCCGGCCGACGGTCATGAGCCCGGCGATGCCGAAGCCGTAGAGCACGACGATGCCGCCCAGCACGTTGGCGACGACCCCGCGGCGCAGGGTGTACGTCGGTCCGCCGAGCTCGGTGAGGAGCCCCACGACGTACGCCGCGACCGGGAAGCCGACCAGGAAGCCGACCCGGGGGGTGGCGAAGACGCCGAGCCCCCCGACGCCACCGGCGAGGAGCGGAAGGCCGACCGCTACGAGCGCGAGGAACACCAACATGGTCACCAGAGCCCGGCGCGCCCCGAGGACGGCGCCGACGAGCATGACACCGAGCGACTGCGCGGTGATCGGCACGGCGGCGCCGAACGGGAAGAACGCCGGCACCAGCCCCAAGGCAGCCATGAGCCCCACGAAGACGGCGACGAGGGCGAGGTCGCGGGAGCTCAGGCGGCGGCTCCCGCGTCCGGTCTCGGGTCGGTTCATGTCGCGCAGTCTAGGTCCGCCGAGCCGGGGTCCGAGGACCGCAGTCACATGGTGACCGCCACCTGCCTCACCCGGCGACCGGCGGGAGCTCGGGCTGGAAGGTCGCCAGCATCGCCTCCAGCGCGGCTTGGTCGGGTCCGACGAACGGCGGGCTCTCCGGCGCCTGGTGCAGCATGTCCAGCAGCGTGAGGTTGAGGCCCCGGGCCGCGGGCAGGTGGGTGCTGAAGATCGTCGTCGGGTCGAGGGCGCGGACCGGATCGATCGTGCCGCGGAACCTCTCGGGGTCGACGGTGTGCAAGCCGGGCCGTCGGTCTAGCCGGGTCTAGCCGGCCCCGAACCGGCGGGCGGCCTCGACGACGCCGGTGAAAAGCCCGGCGTCCTCCGTCATCTCCGGGTGCCACTGCACCCCGAGGCAGAACCGGTCGCCCCTCTGCTCCATCGCCTCCAGGGTGCCGTCCTCAGCCCAGGCGACGGCGTCGTACGACGGGTGCTCGCGGACCGCCTGGTGGTGGTGGCACCGGACGTCGAGCCGCTCCCCCACCAGCGCGCCCAGGAGGCTGTCCGCGGCGATCTTCAGGCTGATCGGCCCGAAGGCGTCCTCGCCGGGGCTGTGCGTCTCGTCGCCCACCAGGTCGGGCACGTGCTGGTGCAGGGCCCCGCCGGCGGCGACCGCCATCACCTGCATGCCCCGGCAGATGCCGAGCAGCGGGGTGCCGAGTTGCTCCGCGGCGTCGACGAGCTCGAGCTCCCACAGGTCCCGGTCGTCCCTCCAGCTGGCGGTCCGGGGGTGCGGCGCCTCCTCGTACCGCTCCGGCGAGACGTCGGCGCCGCCGGAGATGACGAGACCGTCGAGCCGGGCGACCAGTGCCTTCGCGGACTCCGGAGCCGAGGTCCCCACCGGAAGCAGCACCGGGACGCCACCGGCCTCCTCGATCGCCGAGGCGTAGACCGCGGGCAGGATGTCGGCCCGGGTCGACCACACCCCCCAGCGGGCCTCCTCCCGGTAGGCGGTCAGCCCGATGACCGGGCGGTTCACAGCGGCGTCACGTAGGCGCCCGAGATGCCGCCGTCGACGAGGAACGTGGACGCGGTGACGAACGAGGACTCGTCCGAGGCGAGGAAGAGCACGGCGTTGGCCATCTCCTCCGGCTCGCCGAACCGCCCCATGGGGACGTGCACCAGCCGCCGGGCAGCACGCTCCTCGTCCTTCGCGAAGAGCTCCTGGAGCAAGGGCGTGTTGACCGGCCCGGGGCAGAGCGCGTTCACCCGGACCCCCTGGCGGGCGAACTGCACGCCGAGCTCCCGGCTCATCGACAGCACGCCGCCCTTCGACGCCGAGTACGAGATCTGCGAGGTGGCCGCCCCCATGACCGCGACGAACGAGGCGGTGTTGATGATCGACCCCCTGCCCTGCTCGATCATGTAGGGCAGCACCGCCTTGCAGCACAGGTAGACGCTGGTCAGGTTGACCTGCTGCACCTTGTGCCACGCGTCCAGGTCGGTGTCAAGGATCGAGTCGTCCTCCGGCGGCGAGATGCCGGCGTTGTTGAATGCGACGTCCACGCTGCCGTAGGTGTCGTGCGCCGTCCTGAACAGCGCGTCGACCTCGTCCTTGTTCGTGACGTCGACGTGGACGTAGGTGATCCCGGGCTCCTGGTCGAGCTCCTTGCCGCGGGCGTCGTCCAGGTCGCCGATGACGACCTGCGCGCCCTCCTCGACGAACCGCCGGACGGTCGCCAGGCCGATCCCGGAGCATCCTCCGGTGATGACGGCGACCTTGTCCTCGAGACGTCCTGCCATGGTGCTGCTCGCTTTCGTGGTGGTTGTCGGTGCTGACCGGTGGGGTCAGGTGGAGGCGAGGAAGACGTTCTTCTCCTCGGTGAAGGCGTTCGGGGCGTCCGGGCCGAGCTCGCGCCCGAGACCCGACTGCTTGAAGCCGCCGAACGGCGTCCAGTAGCGGACCGAGGCGTGCGAGTTCACGCTGAGGTTGCCGGCCTCCACGGCGCGCGAGACCCGCAGGGCCCGGCCCAGGTCGCGGGTGTAGATCGATCCGGACAGGCCGTAGTCGGTGTCGTTGGCGAGCCGCACCGCCTCCTCCTCGCTGTCGAACGGCATCACCGCCACGACCGGGCCGAAGACCTCCTCGCGCCACACCGGCGCCGTGGTGTCCTCGGTGAGCACCACGGTCGGGGGCACCCAGAACCCTTCGGACTCCGGCGCCGTTCCGGCGAAGGCCACCTCCACGTTCTTCAGGTATCCGGTCACGGTCTCCTTCTGCCGGGCCGAGATGAGCGGTCCCATCTCGCTGTCCGGGTCGGCCGGGTCGGTGACGCGCATGCTCTGCACCGCGGTCTCCAGCCGGCCGAGGAACTCGTCGTACGCCGAGCGCTCGACGAGGATCCGCGACCGCGCGCAGCAGTCCTGCCCCGCGTTGTCGAACACGGCGTACGGCGCCGCGGCTGCCGCCGCCTCGATGTCGGCGTCGGCGAACACGATGTTGGCGGACTTGCCGCCGAGCTCGAGGGTCACCCGTTTCACCTGCTCGGCGCAGCCGGCCATGATCCGCTTGCCGACCTCGGTGGAACCGGTGAAGCAGACCTTCCGCACCAGCGGGTTGGTGACGAACCGCTCTCCGACGACGGACCCCTTGCCGGGGACGACGGTGAAGACCCCTTCGGGGATTCCGGCCTCGAGCGCCAGCTCGCCGAGGCGGATCGCGGTCAGCGGGGTCAGCTCGGCCGGCTTCAGCACCACCGTGTTGCCGGCAGCGAGGGCGGGCGCGAACCCCCAGCCGGCGATCGGCATCGGGAAGTTCCAGGGGACGATGACCGAGACGACGCCGAGGGGCTCGTGGAAGGTGAGGTCGACGCCGCCGGCGACCGGGATCTGCCGTCCGAAGAGCCGCTCCGGGGCCGCGGAGTAGTAGTTGAGGCAGTCGCGCACGTTGCCCGCCTCCCACCGGGCGTTGCCCAGGGTGTGGCCGGCGTTGCGGACCTCGATCTCGGCCAGCTCCTCGACGTGCTCGTCGACGACTGCGGCGAACCGGCGCAGCAGCCGGGCCCGCTCGCCCGGGGCGACGTCGCGCCAGGCGGGGAAGGCGTCGTGGGCGCGCTGGATCAGCTGGTCGGTCTCCTCGACGGTCGCGAGGGCCACCTCGGTCACCGGCTGGCCGGTGGCGGGGTTGAGGACGGTGTGAGTGGGCATGGGTCCCTTCTTCGCGCCGGTTCGGGTCGTCGACTTCACAGCCGCTCGAAGCCGCGTCGCAGCTCCCAGTCGGTGACGAAGGTCTGGTAGGCCTTCAGCTCGACGTCGGCCATGTTCGTGTAGTGGTCCACGACGTCGTCGCCCAGGCTCGCTCGGGCGATCTTCGAGGCCGCGAAGACGTCCCTGGCCTCGTGGAGGGTCTGCGGCACCTTCGGCTTGTCGCTCGTGTAGGCGTTGCCGGGGGTCGGCGGCTCCAGGGAGAGCTCCTGCTCCACGCCGTGCAGGCCGCCGGCGAGCATCGCGGCGAGCGCGAGGTAGGGGTTGACGTCGCCGCCCGGCACCCGGTTCTCCATCCGTGCTCCGCGGCCGCGGCCGACCAGCCGCACGGCGCAGGTGCGGTTGTCCTCACCCCAGGCGATCGTGGTCGGGGCGAACGAGCCCTCGGCGAACCGCTTGTAGGAGTTGATGTTCGGTGCGTAGAGCAGCGTGAAGTCCGCCATCGTCGCCAGGACGCCCGCGATGAAGCTGTCGTAGAGCGGAGACCGCCCGCCCTTCTCGTCGTCCCAGAAGACGACCTCGCCGTCGGCGCCGCGCAGCGACAGGTGGATGTGGCACGAGCTGCCCTCGCGCTCGTCGATCTTCGCCATGAAGGTGATCGACTTGCCGTGCAGCGAGGCGATCTCCTTCGCGACCGTCTTGTAGACCGCGTGGTTGTCGGCGGTGGCCAGGACCTCGTCGTAGAGGAAGCCGATCTCGTGCTGGCCGAGGTTGCACTCCCCCTTGGCGGCCTCGACGTTGGTGCCGGCGGCGTACATGGTGTTGCGGATGTCGCGCAGCAGCGGCTCGATCCGGGTGGTCCCGACGATCGAGTAGTCGACGTTGTACTGGTTCGACGGGGTGAGCTTCTTGTAGCCGAGGTTCCACGCCTGCTCGTAGCTGTCCTCGAAGACGATGAACTCCAGCTCGGTGCCGGCGAGGGCGACGTACCCCAGTTCCGCGGCGCGCTCCACCTGCTTCTTCAGTACGGCGCGGGGCGACTGCTCGACCGGCCGGTGGTCGGGGGTCGTCAGGTCGCACTGGATCATCGCGGTCGCCGGCAGGTGCGGCAGCAGCCGGATCGTGTCGAGGTCCAGGACGAACTCCATGTCGCCGTACCCCTGGTCCCACGAGGTGATCGCATAGCCGGGGACGGTGTTCATGTCCACGTCGACCCCGAGCAGGTAGTTGCACCCCTCGGTCCCGCCGGCGTCGAGCACGTGGTCGAGGAAGTACTGCCCGTGCAGCCGCTTCCCCTGGAGCCGGCCCTGCATGTCGGTGAACGCGACGACGACGGTGTCGACCTCCCCTCCGGAGATCCTCTTCTTGAGGTCGTCGACGCTGAGGAGTCGGGGGTTGCGGCTCATGGTGTCCTTCCGTGGGTGCGGGCTGGCTGGGGTCGTCCGGGGCTCATCCGAGGAGGCCGCGCAGCAGGGCCGCCGTGTCGTCGCAGTGCTGCTCCATCGCCCGCCGGGCCCGTACCGCGTCCCCGGCGAGGATCGCGGTGACGATCGTGCGGTGCTGGGCGTTGGAGTGGTCGATGTTGGGCTCCAGGACCGGGATCGCCTGAAGCATGTCGTGCAGGTCCGACTGCACCTCGGTCACCGCCGCCACCGTCATCGGCGAGCCGGAGACCGTGGCGATCGCGAGGTGGAGCCGCGAGTCCGCCTGCCGGTGGGCCGCCGGGTCCGGCGCCCGGTCCACCGCGGTGAGCGAGGTCGTGAGCAGCAGCCTCTCGGCGGCGGTCAGCTCACGGGACGCCGCCGTCCAGCAGGCCCCCGGCTCCACGATCCGCCGGAAGACGAGGCAGTCGAGAAGCTGTTCGCCACGACCCGCGAGCCCGCCGACGGCCGCGCCCCCGCCCGGGGCTGCCGGCTCGTAGGCGACGACGGTGCCGCCACCGCGGCCCCTGGTCGTCCGCACCATCCGGGCCTCGCGCAGCGCAGCGATCGCCTCCCGGAGGGTGGCCCGGGAGACCCCCATCCGCTCGGCCATCTCCCGCTCGGGCGGCAGGGCCGACCCCGTCGCGTAGACGCCGAGCCGGATCGCGGTGGCCAGCTGCTCGACGCACCCCTCGAAGGCGTGGTGGCCGCGGACCGGCCGGATGACGACGTCACCCAACCGGTCCGTGGCCGCGGGGTGCGCTTGCCCCATGGAGCTCAGGAGACCTTGGCGGGCTCGTCGACCTGGCGGATCGGCCCGGTGAACCACTTCTTCGCCGAGACCTGCCACCAGATCGTGAGGCCGAGCAGCGCGCCGAGCGAGACGATCGGCGCGTAGTTGACGAACTTCCAGGCGAAGTCGGCGTGACCCGGGACGCCGCCCGGGACGAACGGCATCATCAGCACGAAGCAGACGAGCAGGATCTCGGCGACTGCGATCGGGTTCATCCACTTGTACTTGGCGCCGTTGTTCCACTCCCCGACCTGGAACTTGTCGCCATGCTTCCACCGCAGCCAGATCGGGATCGCGAACGAGAGGTAGAGCCCGATGACCGCGATCGACGTGACGGCGTAGAACGCCACCGGCACGATCAGCGGGTCGTCCGGGGTTCCGAGGTTGACCTCGATCAGCGCCGGCAGCGTCACCGCGGCGGCGAGCGCGGCGACCAGCATCACCGCGCGTTCGGGCACCCGGTTCTTGGAGACCTGGGACCAGTTCTTCCAGCCGGGGACCGCGCGGTCGCGACTGAACGCGAACATCATCCGGGACGCCGACGTCATGCAGGAGACGGCGCAGAAGAGCTGGCCTGCTGAGGAGATGAAGAGCACGAGCGCCGCCCAGTCCACACCCAGCGACTCGGTGAAGATGTAGGCGACGCCCCCGGCGCCGACGCCGGCGTTGTCCGGGTTGCCGGAAGGGTCGTCGGGAACCGCGAAGACCACGGCGAGCAGGAGGATGTAGCCACCGAGCGCCGAGTAGAAGATGGACTGCCAGATGCCCTTGGCGGCCGAGGTCGAGGCGCCCTTGGTCTCCTCCGACAGGTGGGCACAGGCGTCGAAGCCGGTGATGGTGTACTGCGTGAGCAGGAACCCGAACGGGATGATGACGAACCAGTAGCCGAGGCTCGACTCACTGCCGTCGAAGAAGCCGGAGTTGTTGAACCGCTCGGTGAAGACGTATCCGACGCTCTGGTGCTGGTCGGGCACGACGACGAGGATGACGACGATCGCGAGCGCGCCGGCGACGTGCCACCACACCGAGACGTTGTTCATGATCGCCATCAGGTGGCCGCTGAAGATGTTGAGCACCGCGGCGAGGACGAGCACTCCGAGGAAGATGAGGAACACCCGCGTCAGCGAGTAGCCGTCGGCGTAGCTGCCGGAATAGGTGCTCAACGTGAGGTCGATGAACGTGGCGCAGCCGTAGGACACACCCGCGGTGACCGCGATCAGCCCGATCATGTTGAGCCAGCCGGTGAAGAACCCGGCCCGGGGGCCGCCGAGGTGCGCGGCCCAGTAGTAGATGCCGCCGGACGTGGGGTACGCCGACACCAGCTCCGACATCGTGAAGCCGATGAGGAGGATGAACGCACTGAGGATCGGCCAGGTCCACGAGATGGAGATCGGGCCGCCGTTGTTCCAGCCGGCACCGAAGTTCGTGAAGCAACCGGCGAGGATCGAGATGATCGAGAAGGAGATGGCGAAGTTCGAGAAGCCGGACCAACTTCGTGCGAGCTCCTGCTTGTAGCCCATGGACGCCAGCTTCTTGGAGTCCTCGTCCAGGTGGTCGTCGCGTTCTTCCGTCGTGCTCATCAGCCCTGCCTTTCAGGTGTCTGTCCCGAGAGGTGTCCGGCGCGCACCGACCGACGTCGGCCGACCAGCGCCAGTGTGGTGGGGCCGCGAACGACGTGTCAATGGCTTGACCTCAGACCTTTTGACGTCGAGCCGCCCCTCCTGCTGCGTTCAGCCGCCCCTCCCGCTGCGTTCAGCCGCCCCTCGTGCTCGTGCGATCGATCCGGCCGGGGCGTCAGGCGGCTGTGGCGCGGTACGACGGGACGCGGCCCGTCGATATCCGTCCGCTCGGACGACTTCGGCGCCGACCTCGTCGCTTCGGTCAAGAAACTCGTCCGGACGGACGAACGTCGGCGCACGGCACCAGCGCGAGGGGCGGTTCAACCCAGCGCGAGGGGCGGTTCAACCCAGCGCGAGGGGCGGCTCGACGGGTCAGGCTGTGGTGCCCGGCTCGAGCCGTGCTCCGGCAGCGATGCCGACGTCCGGGCCGATCACGCTGTCTCGGCCGACGAGCGCGACGTCGTCGTCGCGGGCGGCGACCCTGGCCTCCGGCAGGGCCCCCACCGTGGCCTCGCGGCCGATGACGCACCGCTCGTCGACGACACTCGTGTAGACGCGAGCGTTCTTCTCGACACGGACGTCGTCGAAGAGCACCGAGTCCTCCACCCAGGCGCCGGCCTCGACGACCACCCCGGGGCCGACCACGCTGTCGACGACGCGCCCGGCGATGTCGCAGCCGGGCGAGAGCAGGCTGTTCTCGACGACCGCTCCGGGACGGACCCGGGCAGCGGTCCGGTCCTGCCACTTGCTGATGACGGGGCGGCCGGGCTGGTCGAGGGCGTCGACCTTGCCGGCCAGCAGGTCCCGGTGGCCCTGGAGGTAGGCGCCGGGCCGGCCGAGGTCGCGCCAGTAGCCGGGCATCGGCACCGCCCTGACCTGCCTGCGTTCCACGAGCCGGGGCAGCAGGTGCTCGCCGAAGTCGCCGATCCCGCTGTCGTCCCCTTCGGCGTCGCCGGCGAGCTCGCCGCGGAGCTCGCGCACCGTCGCGAGGAGCGGCTGGAGCTGGTAGACGAAGATCTCGGTGGCCACCGTCCCGGTCGAGGGGCGGGACGCCTTCACCTCGAGGCCGGTGACGAGCCCGTCGCCGTCGGTCAGCACCGCGACGTTGGAGCTCGCCTCCTTCTTGGTGACCTCGGCGGTGAGCACGGTCGCGACCACCCCGGACTCGAGGTGGCCGGCGATGACCGGATCGAGGTCGACCGAGAAGACGTGGTCGGCGCTGAGCACGACGAGGGTCTCCGCCCCGAACGCCTCGAGGTCGCGGGCCATCCGGAGCAGCAGGTCCCCGTTGCCGTGGGCGAACTTGTCCTCGGTCGCCGGTCCGCTCCCGGTCTGCGGGACGATCCGACGGAAGCCGCCGCGGCTGCTGTCGAGGTCCCAGGGGCGC
The DNA here is from genome assembly GCA_035699145.1 of Marmoricola sp. GTDB lineage: Bacteria > Actinomycetota > Actinomycetes > Propionibacteriales > Nocardioidaceae > Marmoricola_A. The sequence goes on along the minus strand of DASSBB010000037.1, from coordinate 14,321 downwards.
CCGCCCGAGAGGTACTCGTCGATCGAGGCGACCTGGTACTCCAGGCTGACCCAGACGTCACGGATGCCCGAGTGCACCACGCTCGACAGGGTGAAGTCGACGAGCCGGTGGACCCCGCCGAACGGAAGCGCCGGCTTGGCCCGCTCACGGGTGAGCACGTCCATCCGTCCACCGGCGCCGCCGGCCTGCACGAGTGCCAGCACGTTCCGATTGCGCGCCATTGCGCCTCCTCGTCGGGGGTCTGCCCCGAACCTTAAGGCGTCGAGCCGTCCCTCGTGCCGGTCAGGGCTCCACGGTGACCTTGATCGCCTCGCCCTTCTTGACGATGTCGAAGGCGTCGAGCACGCGCTCGAGCGGGATGTGCTCGGTGATGAGGTCCTTGACCGGGACCTGGCCGGTGGAGATGTACTCCAGCGCCCGCTTGTTGTGCTCGGGCGCAGAGCCGTTGGCGCCGTGGATGTGCAGCTGCCGGTAGTGGACCAGGTTGGAGTCGCACTTGATGAACGGGTCGGTCTTGGGGAGCCCGCCGAAGAACGAGATCCTCCCGTTGCGGGCGGCCATCGAGATCGCCTGCTCCTGGGTCACGTTCGCCGCGGTCGCGGTGATGATGACGTCGGCGCCACGCCCGCCGGTGAGCTCCATGACGCGCTCCACGACGTCGACCTCCGACCCGTCGATGACCTCGTCGGGGTGCACGGCGTCGGCCGACATCCTGAGCCGGGCGGCGTTGACGTCGACGAGGTAGACCGGCCCGCACTTGTGCACGCCGCGGGCGATGCGGATGTGCATGCACCCGATCGGCCCCGCACCGAAGACGACGACGGTGTCGCCCTCCTCGATCCCGAGCAGCTCCTGGGCGTTGATGGCGCACGCGAACGGCTCGGCGGCAGACGCCTCGTCGTACCCCACGTTGTCGGGGATCCGGTTGAGGCCGTCGACCTTGAGGACCTCGCGCGGCACGATCATGTACTCCGCGAAGCCGCCGTCGTACTGGTAGCCCACGGAGGTCTGGTTCTGGCAGACCGCCATCCACCCCTTCCGGCACTCGTGGCACTCGCCGCACGGGACCGCCGCGATGACCTGCGCGCGGTCGCCGACGCTCCAGCCGTCGACGTTCGCGCCGACCTCGACGACCTCGCCGGCGATCTCGTGGCCGATCGTCCGCGGCGGGCTGAGGTTCTGGTGGCCGTTGTAGAAGATCTTCACGTCGGTGCCGCAGGTGGAGCAGTTCTTCACCTTCAGCTTCACCTCGTCAGGGCCGCACTCAGGCTCCGGCACGTCCTCGATCCGGACGTCCTCGGGGGCGTAGAAACGCAACGCTCGCATCTGGTCTCCTCTTCGGCTGGGCCATCGGATGGCGGGAGTCTAGCACCCGCTTTATTCCGAATGCCTTCGAACATGTTGGGTTATGCGCTCTTGACGACCGCATTTGACCGCGATATAAAGGCATTCGCAGATCGGTATGGCGCCCATCACACCGAGTCCTATCAGTTGACCAGCTTCGGCTGGTGCTCAGAGGAGTAAGCATGGCGACAGCCACGGCCAAGCCGACGTCTCGTCCGTCGGCACGCATTCACGTGCAGAAGTTCGGCACCTTCCTGTCGAACATGGTGATGCCCAACATCGGGGCGTTCATCGCGTGGGGCCTCATCACGGCCCTGTTCATCGAGGCCGGCTGGCTGACCGGCATCTTCGACTCCCTGAAGGACCCTGGCAGCTGGGTCGCCGAGATCGGCGGGTGGGGGGACTACGCGGGTGGCGGCATCGTCGGTCCGATGATCACCTACCTGCTGCCGATCCTGATCGGATACACCGGCGGCAAGATCGTGTACGACGTCCGCGGTGGCGTCGTCGGTGCCATCGCCACCATGGGGGTGATCGCCGGCGCCGGCATCCCGATGTTCATGGGCGCGATGCTCATGGGACCGCTCGGCGGCTGGTCGATGAAGAAGATCGACTCTCTCTGGCACGACAAGATCAAGCCTGGCTTCGAGATGCTGGTCAACAACTTCTCCGCCGGCATCTGGGGCGGCGTGCTGGCCGTGCTCGGCTTCTTCCTCATCAGCCCCATCGTGGAGGGGTTCAGCAACCTCGCGGAGAGCGTCGTCGACTTCCTGGTCGACGAGAACCTGCTGCCGCTGACCTCGATCTTCATCGAGCCGGCGAAGATCCTCTTCCTCAACAACGCGATCAACCACGGCGTGCTGACCCCCCTGGGCACCAACGAGGCCGCGGAGCAGGGCAAGTCGATCCTGTTCCTGCTCGAGGCCAACCCGGGCCCGGGTCTCGGGCTGCTCGTCGCCTACATGCTGTTCGGCAAGGGGCTGGCCAAGGCGTCAGCCCCCGGCGCGGCGCTGATCCACTTCATCGGCGGCATCCACGAGATCTACTTCCCCTACGTGCTGATGAAGCCGAAGCTGGTCGCGGCCGTGATCCTCGGCGGCATGTCCGGCGTCTTCGTCAACGTGCTGTTCGACTCCGGCCTGCGGGCGCCGGCGGCGCCGGGCTCGATCATCGCCGTCTACGCGCAGACCGCGAGCGACAGCTACGTCGGAGTCACCCTGTCGGTGCTCGTCTCGGCCACGGTCTCCTTCCTGGTCGCGGCCGCACTGCTCCGGCTCGACAAGAACGAGGACGAGGGCGACCTGGAGAGCGCGACCGCGGACATGGAGTCGATGAAGGGCAAGAAGTCGGTCGCCTCCAGTGCGCTGGCGTCGGGCGGGACCCAGCAGGGTCCGATCCACAACATCGTGTTCGCCTGCGACGCCGGCATGGGCTCCTCGGCCATGGGGGCCTCGGTCCTGCGCCGCAAGGTCCAGGACGCCGGCTACGGCGACGTCACCGTGGTCAACAAGGCGATCGCGAACCTGGAGGACGAGTACGACGTCGTGGTGACCCACCAGGACCTGACCGACCGGGCCCGGCAGCGGACCGGGTCGGCGCTCCACGTGTCGGTCGACAACTTCATGGGAAGCCCGCGGTACGACGAGATCGTCGAGCTCCTGCACCGGACCAACGGTGGCGCCGCCGCCCCCGCGGCTCCGGAGCAGGCCGACGAGGGCGGGGCCGACCTGCTGGCCGCGGAGGCGGTCGTGCTGAACGGTCGGGCCACCACCCGCGACGAGGCGATCACCGAGGCCGGCCAGCTGCTGGTGGCCGCCGGCGCCGTCGAGGAGGCGTACGTCGACGCCATGCACGAGCGCGAGAAGTCGGTCTCCACCCACATGGGCAACGGGCTGGCCATCCCGCACGGCACCAACGATGCCAAGTCGGCGATCCGGCGGACTGCGATCTCGTTCGTCCGCTATCCCGACGGCGTCGACTGGAACGGCAAGGAGGCCAAGTTCGTCGTCGGCATCGCCGGAGCCGGCAACGACCACCTCGAGCTCCTCGGCCGGCTCGGCCGGGTCTTCGTGGACAAGGAGCGGGTTGCCGAGCTCGAGGCCGCCGAGTCGGTCGAGGACGTGCGACGCATCCTCGGGAACGTCAGCGCGGCGGCCACCCGCTGACGAGCGTCCAGCGACCGGCAGCACGAAGCCGCCCCCGTCCACGTGGACGGGGGCGGCTCGTTGTCTTCGACGCGGTCAGCGGCGGTCGTCACCCAGGGTAGCGTCGGTGTCGCCCTCGACCTCGACGCGCTCCTTGCGGACCTCCTCGGAGACCTGCTCCTGCTCGGTCACGGTCTCCTTGCCGACCCGGACCTCCTCGACGTCGACGGTCTCCTTGCCGACGACGGCGCGCTCCTCGCGGAGCGTGACCTCCTCGACGTCCTCGCCGTCGGAGATCGTCCCGCCGGAACGGGAGCCCTCGACCGGGTTCCGCTCGACGACGAGCTGCTCCTTCTTGACCGGGACGGTCACGGTCTCGGTGTCGGTGGTGACGTACTTGCGGAGCCGGGCCTGGCCGACCTCGCGGCTCTCCTTGTCGACGTTGAGCCGCTCCTCGGACACCGTCATCGACGCGTCGTCCGTGCGGCTCCGGTCGGCGGCCACGTCGGCGGCCACGTCGGCGGTGCCGGTCGTGCCGGTCGTGCCGGTCGTCGTGCCGGTCGTCGTGCCGGTCGCCACGCCGGTCGCCACGCCGGTCGTCCCGAGCGTCGTGTCGCGGTCGCCGGCGTACGACGACTCGAGGCCGTAGTAGCGGTAGAGCTCGTCCTCCTGCTGCGGCTCGAGGTGCTGGTCCACGTCGATCCGCGGGGCGTCCTTGACCTTGTCCTTCGAGTGGGCGAGGCGAAGGTCCTCGCCGTCGAAGCTGGCGCCCTCGAGCGGCACGAACGTCTGCGAGGTGCCGAAGAGACCGGTGGTCACGGTGACCCAGCTCGGCTCTCCGGTGGCGTCGTCCAGGTAGATCTGGTCGACCTTGCCGACCTTCTCACCCGAGCTGTCGTAGGCGGTGGCCTTCTCGATCCGGCCGACGTCGTTGGTGCTGAGCATGGGGATGAACCTCCCTGGATGGATGGTTGGACTGCCTTACGGCGTAAGACGGATTCCTCCTACCCCGGCGCACCCGTACTATGCGTGCGACCCGGCAATTTCCCCCCACCGGAGACCCGCCTTGCCCTCGCCACAACGTGCCCCCCTGAGCCGAGACTCAATCCTCCAGGCAGCGATCGAGTACGTCGACGTGCACGGGCTGAACGCACTCACGATGCGCCGGCTCGGCGAGGTCCTCGGCGTCGAGGCGATGTCGATCTACCACCACGTCAACGGCCGTGAGGACCTCCTCGAGGGCGTCGTGGACAGGATCGTCGCGGGCGTCAGGGTGCCGCCGTACGAGCCGCTCGGGCCGGCCAACGGCTGGCAGACGTTTCTCCAGCACGTCGCGCACGCCGTGCGCCGGATCGCCGTCGACCACCCGGCGCTCTTCCCGCTCGTCGCCACCCGCCCGCCGGCGGCCCCCTGGCTCCGACCACCGCTGCGCAGCCTCGACCTCGTCGAGGACTTCCTGTCGGGACTCCTGGACCGGGGGCTCGGTGACGACGAGGCGGTCGAGGTCTACAAGGTGTTCGCCAGCTTCCTGCTCGGCCACCTGCTCCTCGAGGTCGCCGAGAGGGGCGCGTCGACCGCACCCGAGGGTGAGCCCCTCGACGAGGGCGACGCGTCGGTCGGCAACGCCGACGTCGAGGCGGCGCTCGACGACCACCCGACGCTGCTGCGGCTCGCGGACCGGCTGATGGAGCATGACGCCGACGCCGAGTTCGAGAGGGCCGTCGAGTCGCTGCTCGACCGGATCGATGCCCAGCTGAGCCGGTGACGGGGTTACCGCTCCCGTCGCCGCGGGTATCACGCAGGTGCCCCGCCACCGTGGCGGGACCGGGACGACAGGTGGTCGAGCGATGAGTGTCAACGAGCGGGTCTTCAACGCCTCCCCCCAGGCCGTGTGGGCAGTCCTGTCAGACGGGTGGCTCTACCCGCTCTGGGTCGTCGGTGCCACCCGGATGCGCGAGGTGGACGACACGTGGCCGCAGAAGGGCTCGAGGCTCCACCACTCCGTCGGCGTCTGGCCGGCGGTCATCAACGACTACACCGAGGTGCTCGAGGTGGAGCCGCTCCGCCGGCTGGTCCTTCGCGCGAGGGCGTGGCCGATGGGCGAGGCCAAGGTCGTCCTCGAGCTCGAAGGGCTCGGCAGCACGACGAAGGTGAGGATCATCGAGGACCCATCCGCCGGCCCCGGCCAGCTGGTCCCCTCGCCCGTGCGCGAGCCGATGCTCAAGTGGCGCAACGTCGAAGCGCTGGGCCGGCTCGCCCATCTCGTCGAGGGAAGGGCCCACGAGGGCAAGGCGTGACCGCAGTCTCCGAACGACGACCGCCCTCCGACCTGGTCGGAGGGCGGTCGCTTCGAGACGAAGTCAGGCCGGGCGGCCCGCACCGATCGAGCCGGGACGCGCCCGCAGCCCCATGAGCCCGAGCCCGAGCATCCCGAGCCCCAGGACCAGGTGGAGCAGGTCGTCCGCACCGTTGAGCGGCACGAAGTTGCCGTCGCTGTGCTGGCCGACCACGGCGCCGTACACCGCCAGCACGAGGTAGATGACGCCTCCGGCGATCAGGTACGTCGTCGCGGACTTCACGGTCTTCGCCATCGCCAGGCCGGCGACACCGAAGAGCAGGTGGACGATGTTGTGCAGGACCGAGACCTGGAACAGACCGACGAGCTCCGCTCCGCTGTCATGGCCGGCGAACTCCATCGCGTCGTAGTTGGTCGTGATCCCGGGAATGAACCCGAGGATGCCGACGAGCAGGAAGACCGCTCCCACCGCCTTGGTGGCGTTGCGGACCATCTCGCCGGTCTTGTCGTAGTCGGGTCCGGCCCCGGCGGGGTGGACCTGGGGGTCAGAAGGATCTCTGGTGGGCATGGCGTGCTCCTCCGAGTGGATGGGTACCGGATCGTCCCGACACCACTTCTACCCCGCTGGTCACAGGAGGAACCTCAGCCACGCCGCGGCAGCAACCGCCGCACCCGATGGTGGAGGAGAGCGGCCCGAGCGGCGTTCATCCCGGGAGCGCCGTGGACACCGCCGCCCGGGTGCGCGGACGCCGAGGCGAGGTAGAGGCCGCCGATCCCGGTCTCCGCCCGGCCCAGCCCCGAGACCGGCCGGAAGATCAGCTGCTGGTCGAGCTGGGCGGTGCCGCCGTTGAGCGCGCCGCCGAGGAGGTTCGCGTCCCGGGCCTCCATCTGCTTCGGCCCGAGCACCCGCCGAGCGAGGATCCGGGACTCGAAGTCGGGCGCCCGCTCGATGATCCGGGCCTGCATCCGGTCGGCGAACCGCTCGCAGTCGTCGTGGTCCCAGACACCGCGGAGCGTGCCGTCGCCGGCGTCGCGCGCGGGTTGCTGCGGCACGTGGGTGTAGGCCCACAGCGACTCGGTGCCCATCGGTGACCGCGTCGGGTCGGCGGTCGTCATCTGGCCGGCGAGCATGAAGGGACGGGCCGGCACCGCCCGCGCGGTCACCTCGTCGTGGGCCTCGGTGAGCTGTTCGAGCGAGTCGGCCACGTGGAAGGTTCCCGGCGCGTGCGGCGGCGGCGAGGCCCAGGGCACCGGGCCGGAGAGCGCCCAGTCGACCTTGACCGTCGACGGATCCATGCGGAACGAGCGCATCCCCTTGGCGATCCTCGCCGGCAGGTGCTCCGGTGCGACGAGGCCGCCGAACAGGTTCGGCGCCACCACGTCGGCGAGCACGGCGCGCCCCACGAGGATCCGGTCGTCGGCGGCGCGCACGGCGACCGCGCGCCCTCCTTCGACGTCGATCGAGGTGACCTCGTGCGAGCAGCGCAGCTCCCCACCCTTCGCCTCGAACCGTGCCGCCAGCGCCTCGCTGAGCCGTCCGGCGCCGCCCTCGGGCACCGGGAAGCCGACCGTCTGCCCCAGCAGCGCCAGCAGGATCCCCATGAGCCCGGAGCCCGGCGCGTCGAGAGGGATGTCGGCGTGCCCCGCGTTGCCCGCCAGGAGCACCTGGGGCGCCCGGCCGCCGAACCTGGTCCGGCCGAAGGCGGTGATCGGCATCAGCATCGACCGGACGAAGTCGAGACCGCCGACCTTCCGCAGCCGCAGCAGCGCGCCCGCTCCGGCCCTCACCGGCGGGAACGGCGTCAGCAGTGCCTTGACGATCTCGTCGCCGATCGCGTCCCACTCCGAGCAGAGGTCGAGCCACGCGTCTCCGTCGCCGGGGTGGGCCTCCTCCATGAGCCGGGCGGTGACCGCTCGGTCCCGGTGGAGCGTCGCCCACTCCCCGTCGAGGAAGGGGTGGCCGAGCACCGCCGGCGCGTGGACCCAGGTGAGCCCGAACTCCTCGAGCCCGAACGACTGGATCGTCGCCGAGGCGGCGGCCAGCGGGTAGAAGGCGCTGAACGTGTCGTGGACGAACCCCGGGTGGACCTCCTCGTCGCTGCGGACGGCGCCGCCCACGGTCGGCTGGGCCTCGAGGAGCAGCACCGACCAACCGGCGTCAACCAGGTAGTTGGCGGCGACGAGCCCGTTAGGGCCCGCCCCGATGACGATGGCGTCGTGGGTCATGAGTCGCTCCCGGGGCCGAGCCGGCGGGCACCGGCGACGACGTTGCGGCTGATCCCCACGAGCGCGCCGACCTGGTGGCCGCGCACGCGGTTGCGCTCGGGCACCGGCCTCAGCACGTTGCCGGCCACCGGTGGCAGCGGCCGGGTCAGGTCGAGGGCCGCGAACCGGAAGAGTGGACCGACCAGCGCGTCGTACAACCGCGGCGCGAACGTGAAGCCGAACCGCATCACGTTGTTGAGCTCGCCCACCTGGGTCCGCTTGCGCGGGTGGTCGATCCGGTCCAGCACCACCCTGGCGACCTTCTCGGGAGAGTCGACGGGCGGTGGCGGCCGGCCGGCCCAGCCTCTGTAGTTCGCCGCCTGCTCGTAGATCGGTGTGAGCACGCCGCCCGGCGAGACGAGGCTGACCGAGACGCCCGCCTGGTCGCGGTTCTCGACCTGGAGCTGCCGGGCAAGCGCGCGGACCCCCCACTTGCTCACGACGTACGGCGACATCCCCGGCACGGCGAGATGGCCGACGACCGACCCGACGAGGACCAGCGCGCCACGGCCCTGCCCGCGGAGCACGGGGAGGACGTGGCGCGCGATGTTGACGGAGCCGAGGAGGTTCGTGCGGAGCACCCCCTCGAAGAGCTCCGGCGGGACGTCCTCGACCCGCCCGTAGGCGACCACCCCTGCGCAGTGGGCGACGCCGTCGAGGCGGCCGTGCCGGTCCAGCACCTGCCGGACGCAAGCGGCGACCGCGTCGTCGTCGCCGACGTCGGTGGGGACGACGAGCGTGGAGGCTGCGCCGGCCGCGTCGCACTCGACGGCGGTCTCCTTCAGCGTCACCTCGTCCCTCGCGGCGAGCACGAGGTGGTCGCCACGGGCCGCGGCCTGGTGCGCCGCGGCGCGGCCGATCCCGCTCGACGCGCCGGTGACGAGCAGGACGCGCGGAGGCGGAAGGGACATGGTCGTGGGTTACCCACCACCCGCCGCCGAGAAACGGTCACGAGGACAGCCTCACGGCGCGGTCGCGAGCTCCTGGCGGAGCCGGCCCCACTCCCGCCAGCGCCGGGCCTCCTCCTCCTGGAGCCGCTGCAGATCGGCGACGTCGTCGCGGGTCAGCGTGCCCTCGCTGGCGGCGAGGACCCGGTAGCGCCCGAGGGCGGCCTGCAGCGCGGTCACCGCTTCCTCGTGCATGCGCGCCACCTCGGCCGAGCCGACCGGACGCTGCTCCAGCTCGTGGACGAGATCCTCGAGCGGCGGCACCACCTGGCTCCCGATCGCCGCGGCCCGCGCCGGCCCGTCCGCGGCCGGGTCTTCCCAGATCCGTTGTGCGAGCGTCGAGACCTCCGTGTAGGTGCCGGTGATCCGCGGCACGACCTCCGACTCGTACGCCGAGGCCTCGCCGGCCGTCGACGAGACTGCCGCAGCCGCGTCCTGGACCAGCACCGACCGGACCGCGAGCGTGCCGGCCGACATCACTCCGGCCAGCAGCGCCGCCACGAGGAGCGCCGCGGGCAGCCGGCTCGACCCACGGGCAGGAAGCGGCCGGCCCCGCGCGGCGTACGACACGACCGCGACCACCGGCCCCAGGAGCAGCGTGGCGTAGAACCCGAGCACCACGGCGGGGCGGACGAAGGTCGTGAACAGGAGCCAGTCGAGCGACCCACCCAGGGAGGTGCTGAGGACGAGGAAGCCGACGGTGCCGACCAACGCGGCGACCGGCCCGGCGAGCAGCGCCGTGCCGGCCCCCTGGGCACGGTGCACCATGGTTGCCGCGGCGACGGTCGTCCCGGCCACGACCGCCACCATCCAGTCGTAGGCGAGCACCCGCGCGTACGTCTCGGCCGGACCCACGGCGGCCCCCTGGACCGCCCGGAAGAGCGCGAGCGCCGACGACGCCGTGCCGCCGGCGACTGCGCCGACCGCCAGGGCGGGCACCAGCCGGGTGCTCGGCGCGGCCGGCCAGGGGTGCCGGCCACCTCCCTCCACGAGCCAGTCGGGGACGGTCGCGTCCGCAGGCGGTCGGGCCGCCATCGGCAGCGCGGCGGCCACGGCGAGGCAGAGGACGAGCCAGAACATCCACCACGGCGCCAGGGGCTGCTGCATGAGGGCTGCCCGCGCGAGCGACCAGCCGCCGAGGTCGGCGACCGTCTGGAAGACGGTGGTGGACCAGAGCAGCGAGGAGAAGACCATGGAGCCGAGCAGGACCGCGGCCACCCAGGCGACCCGCACCCCCGGCAGCCTCGGGGCCCACTCCGCCCACAGGTGCCCGAGCCCGGCTGCGACGAGCGTCGCACCGACCGCGGCGAGGCCGCTGACCAGCAGCCACGCCGGCTGGGCGAGCCCGACCGCCCTCCCGAGCCCGGCCTGCTGGAGCGAGACCGCCTGGCCGAGCACGATCCCGAGGCCGGCGCCCAGTGCCACCGGCAGCGCGGTCACCCCGCCGCCGCGGGCCCGGGCGACCAACACCGCCCGCCACAGGCCGAGCCCGATCGAGCCGGCGAGCAGCGGCCCGAGCAGCCAGGCGCCGAGCACGTAGGCGAGCGCGGTCCGGTCGACCGGCGCGAAAAGCGGGCGGACCGTCGCGACGATCAGCGGAAGGGTCAACGCAGCCAGGAACGCGCCGGTGAGCCCGTCGGCGAAGCCGGTGCGGGTCACCACTGCGGGGTCCTCGAGGACCGAGAGCCGTTCCTCGGTCGTCGGGTGCCGGGCGAGGACCGCCCGCCAACCGGACCGTTCCGGGCTCCTGGCCCGTCGCACCAGCCCCGCCACGGTCCGCCAGCCGCCGGGCAGCCGGGCCGCGCGCAGGTCGGCGCCGTACTCCCGGGACCGGAGCAGCTCGCTGCTCAGGAGCGCGACGACGACGGCGAGCAGCGCCACCCGCCACCAGTAGGTCCCGAGGATCGACGTGTCCCCGGTCAGCACGCCGACCACGATCGGGAGTGCGAGCACCGGGGCGAGCGCGAGCCAGACCAGCCGGGCGAGCCAGGCCAGCGCCACGTCGCGGTGCGCGACGTGGGCGAGCTCGTGCGCGACCAGGGGGTCGAACGTCGCGGCGTCACGGAACCGCACCGCCACCGCCGGCGGCAGCGCCACCCGGTAGCGGCCCGGCGCACCGAAGCTGAACGCGTCCCGCTGCCCCGCCGGCCCGAGCATCGGCCGGACCCGGCGGCCCAGCCCCGCGTCCGCCGCCAGCGCGGCGAACCGCTCCTGCGCATCGCCGAGCCGGTCGGGCAGCGGCCGGAGCGCCCGCCGGCGTACGACGACCAGGGGCGCCACGTAGAGCAGGAGCACGGCCAGCGCACCGACCACCACGGCACCGGCGACGGTGACCGCGACCCGGGTCGCCTCCGCTCCGGCGACGCACCGGCTGAAGTCGTCGTTCTGCAGCAGCGAGGTCACGAACGAGCCGCCGTGCTCCGCCTCGCACGTCGCGACGGTCGCCTGCCAGCGGTCCCCGAACGCCCAGTTGTGGACGAAGTTGCCGATGAAGAGGCCGGAGGCGAGCAGGGCCACGGCGAAGATGAGGTAGCGGGCCGTCGTGGGGCTGGGGTAGCCGAGGACGTCGGGCCGGAGCGGCTCCGCGGCGGGCGTCTCGGGGTCGACCCCGCTGGTGGACGACGCCATCCCGGCCTCCGCCGCTCAGGCGGCGACGACGAGCCCGCCGACGACGGAGTCGGCGAGCAGCCTGGCCTGCTCCGCGGGCAGCCCGAGGTCCTTCGCACGGGCGAGCGCCACCTCGCGCACCTCACGAGCCTGCTCACCGGTGAGCGCCAGGGGCTCCTTCTCGCCGGCATCCGGAGCCGCACCCGGCGACCTGTCACCGGCACGGTTGAACAGCCGCCTGACCAGCTCCTTCACCCGCGGGGTCGCCTCCTCCTTCGCGGCCGCGGCGACGGTCTGCAGCAGGAAGGTGACCACCGGTGCGGCCACCGCGAGGACGTACGGCGTGAGGAGGGCGAGGTCGAGACCGAACCCGAGGGCCTCGTCACGACGGGCCGGGTTGAGCACACCGTCGGGATCTCGGAAGTACTCCTCCGAGGTCTCCTCGAAGATCACCAGCTCCTCCGGCGCGGAGTGCTCCAGGACGGTGCGGGCGAGCTCCTCGAGGAGGTCGCGGTCGGCATCGGGCGCGGTCATGGGCACCTCCCGGGGACAGGTCTGGCGTCAGGTCACTGTATCGCCGGGACCTCCGGCGGATCTCCCGTGCACAAGGTCTCTGCCCCTCAGATCGATGCCGTGCCTCGTGACGCCCGCCACGTGAACCGGGGTAGGCTGAGCGCCGGGAGAAGAGCTTGCAACGGGGAGTCGTTTCGTGAAGGTCGTGGTCAATCGTCGCAACGGGCTGTCCGCTGCCGTCGGAGCCCTCGTGCTGTCGGTCTCGACGGCATCAGCAGCGAGCTCGACCTGGTCGGACCCCGACCCTGCGGCACCCGAGCGCGCCGTCGTCGCCTCGACCGCCTCGGCCACGTTCGAGGAGCCTCGCTCCGTCGACGTCGACGTCGACGTCGCCGGCGACGCCCTCACCACGGCGCGGGCCCAGACACAGGACCGGCGCCAGGTCGCCAGCGCCACGCGCTCCGTGTCGCTCCCCGCTGCTGACGCCCAGGACATCCCGTTCCCTGCGCTCTCCGCCTACGAGACGGCGGCTGCCGCGCTCGCGAAGGCGGACCCCGGCTGCGGGCTCGACTGGAGCCTGCTCGCCGCGATCGGCCGGATCGAGTCGGACCACGGGCGGTACGCCGGCGCGGAGCTCGGCGACGACGGCGTCTCGGCTCCGCTGATCCGCGGCGTGGCGCTCAACGGCAAGGGCCAGGTCAAGGCGATCAGCGACACCGACGCCGGCCGGCTCGACGGCGACCGCCGGTGGGACCGTGCGGTGGGTCCGATGCAGTTCCTTCCGTCGACGTGGGTCTACAGCGGCGTCGACGCCGACGGCGACGGCGTCCGCTCTCCCGACGACCTCGACGACGCGGCGCTCGCGGCGGGCGTCTATCTCTGCTCCGGCGCCGGCGGCCTCGACACCGACGAGGGGCTCCGCGAGGCGGTGCTCCGCTACAACCACTCCGGCTCCTACGCCGACTCCGTGATCCGGCTGGCGGACGCCTACGCGGCCGGCAGGTACACCTCGGTCGCGACGTCCACCCCGGTGACCACCGCGGCGCTCGAGCCGACCCTGACCGAACCTGTGCCTGCCGGCGACGCCGACCGGCCCGAGCGGCCCGCCGCCCAGGACCGGCCGGACAAGAACCTGGCGGACGGCCGGGACGACGAGCCCGCCAAGCCGGACACCAAGCCGGACACGAAGCCGGACACCAAGCCGGACACGAAGCCGGGCACCAAGCCCGACACCAAGCCCGACACGAAGCCGAACGGCCCGACCGAGCCGACCCAGCCGACCCAGCCGACCCAGCCGACCCAGCCGACCCGGCGGAACCGGCGGCGCCACCCGAGCCCGCGGCGCCGCCTGCGCCACCCGTACCAGCCTGCGGAGCAGTGCCGGCAGTGTTCGGCGTCGTGCCCGCAGTATTCATCCCGCCGGTCGCCGAGCCAGACGTTCCGTTGCTGGAGCCTGCTGCACCGCCGCTACCCGCGCTCGCCCCCGCGCCGCCCGCCCCGCCCAAGTTGTCGCTCGTACCGCTGTCGCTGCAAGCAGCAACGAGTAACGCGGCGATGGCCGGAAGGATCAGGAGACGCGCGCCGCGAAGGCGGCGAAGCGAAGCGCGATGCGGGGCTGAAAACGCCATGCCCCGTGGATGCTCAGGGCGTTATTTTTTCATCCCATCGATTGCAGCGATCGCGCGACTCACTTAGGTTCGCGCAAAACCGCACCTGTGGTTTCTTCACCTACACGTCTTGTACCGACTCTTCCGCAGCCTCCTCTTCTTACTCAGCGCCGAGACCGCGCATCGCCTCACGCTCGGCTCGCTCCGCCTCTTCTCCTTCTTGCCCGGCGCGCTCTGGTTGCTGCGACGCTCGTACGGTGTCGACGACGCTCGCTTGCGCGTGCGGGCGCTCGGGCTCGATTTCGCGTCGCCCATCGGCCTGGCAGCAGGCCTCGACAAAGACGCCGAAGTGTTCGAAGGCTTCGGCTCGATCGGCTTCGGGTTCGTGGAGGTCGGCACCGTGACGGCGCTGGCGCAACCCGGCAATCCGCGACCGCGCCTGTTCCGTTTGCCGGCCGATCGCGCGCTGCTCAACCGCATGGGCTTCAACAACCACGGCGCCAGTGCCGCAGCCCGGCGGCTTGCGCGGCCACGTCGCACCGTGGTGGGCGCCAACATCGGGCGCAGCAAGGTCACCCCCAACGAGCAGGCGGTGGCC
>DASSBB010000036.1:0-2757 GCA_035699145.1 Marmoricola sp. | reverse complement strand
CGGTCGCGCGCGGAGCGAGCCGGGACGACGCGACGTTGGAGTACCGGACCTCTTTCGAGGTCCCGCCGGTCAGCTCCGAGCCGGTGCAGACCCGGGAGCTGCTGGCGGCGGCGCTCTCCACGGAGCTGGACCGGCGGCGCGACGAGGAGGTGGAGCGCGGCGTCACCCTCGCCGGTCCGCACCGCGACGAGCTCGCGCTGGCGCTCGGCGGCCTGCCGGCGAAGGGGTACGCCAGCCACGGCGAGTCCTGGTCGTTCGCGCTGGCCCTGCGGCTCGCGTCGTACGACCTGCTCCGCGCCGATGGGGACGACCCGATCCTCATCCTCGACGACGTGTTCGCCGAGCTGGACAGCGAACGCCGGTCCCGGCTCGCCGAGCTGGTCGCCGACGCCGAACAGGTGCTGGTCACCGCCGCCGTCCCCGAGGACGTGCCCGCGGCCCTCGCCGGCACCCGGATCGACGTGGTCGGCGGCGAGGTGCGGGCTCATGCCTGAGGAGCGCCCAGACTTGTCAGCGCGTGAGAGCGCCGGGACGCCCCGTGGCGCTGACAAGTCGGCCGAGGCGCACGACGACACCGGTCTCGACCTGGCCCGGAGCGTTGCTCGCGGGCTGGCCGGCGCCGGACGTACGGCGAAGCGGCGCGCGACCCGACGGGGCGGGCGGCCGCGCCGCACCGATCCGAAGGCCTCCGGGGCGCACCCGGACGACCGCGACCCGCAGCTGCTCGACGCCACGATCGGCCGGCTGATCGACGACCAGGGCTGGGGCACCGACGTGCGGGTGCACGGCGTGTTCACCCGCTGGGACCAGCTGGTCGGCACCGAGGTCGCGCAGCACTGCACGCCGGAGTCGTTCGGCACCGATGCCGGACCGGACGGCGGAGGAAAGCTCGTGGTGCGCACCGACTCCACCGCGTGGGCCACGCAGATGCGCCTGCTGGCGCCGACCGTGGTACGCCGGCTCAACCAGGAGCTGGGTGAGGGCACCGTCACCGTCATCGACGTGCTCGGTCCCACCGGGCCGAGCTGGAAGCGGGGACTGCGCTCCATGCGGGACGGCCGTGGGCCGCGGGACACCTACGGCTAGGTCGCGGCTGAGTGCCGGAACAGGCGATCTGCCGGGCCGGCTCGCGTATGGGGACTAGATCGACCCCCTGTCAAGGCGTCCTACCCGCCTTGTGACGCCCACAATCGGTGCTCCTGGCGCCGGCGAGGCGGATTTCTGTGGATGCACAACCGCGTTCCGGGCCTCTGACGGGGTATACTCGAAAGCAAGGTCGTATCCCTCGCCGGGGTCGACCTTCGTCATGCGTAGCCCCTACGCGTGCCGTCGTCTGACCAGTGCAAAGGATGGCCCGTGGCCGACCAGTCCACCTCCGCGACCAGCCCTGACCAGACCGCAGACCCCTCCCCCGACGCCGCCACCGACCTTCCCGCGGACGCGGTCGCCGAGACCGCCGCCGCCCTGGCGCCGGCCGGCTCCTCGCACGCGGTCGAGGACGGGCAGTACAACGCCTCCGCGATCCAGGTGCTCGAGGGGCTCGAGGCGGTCCGGAAGCGGCCCGGCATGTACATCGGCTCCACCGGCGAGCGCGGCCTGCACCACCTGATCTGGGAGGTCGTGGACAACTCGGTCGACGAGGCGTTGGCCGGCCACTGCGACCGGATCCGGCTCACCCTCCTCGACGACGGCGGCATCCGGGTCGAGGACAACGGGCGCGGGATCCCGACCGACCTGCACCCCACCGAGGGCATCCCCGCGGTCACCATGGCGCTGACCATGCTGCACGCCGGTGGCAAGTTCGGCGGCGGCGGCTACAAGGGCTCCGGCGGCCTGCACGGCGTCGGCGTCTCGGTGGTCAACGCGCTCAGCGCGCGCCTGCAGGTCGACGTGTGCAACCGCGGGCACCACTGGCGGCAGACCTTCCGGCTCGGCGAGCCGGACGGCCCGCTGGAGCAGCTGGAGGAGACCGACGAGACCGGCACCACGGTCACGTTCTGGGCCAGTCCGGAGATCTTCGAGACCACGGTGTACTCCCTGGAGACGATCACCAACCGGATCCGGGAGATGGCCTTCCTCAACAAGGGCCTGGAGATCATCGTCCGTGACGAGCGCGAGCGGGCGGAGGACATCGCCGACGCGGTCGCCGACGGGACGGTGAGCAACAGCCTCGACCAGGACGGCCCCGACGACATCCATGGCTCCCGGGAGGGGCTGGAGCAGCGGTTCCGCTACGACCGCGGCCTGATCGACTACGTCGAGCACCTCAACCGACGCAAGGACAAGGCGAACCCGACGATCATCTCGTTCGACGCCGAGACGCCGGCGAAGGTCGAGAACCACATGAGCCTCGAGCTGGCCATGCAGTGGAACACCTCGTTCACCGAGTCGGTGCACACCTTCGCCAACAACATCAACACTCACGAGGGCGGCTTCCACGAGGAAGGCTTCCGCGCCGCGCTCACCTCGCTGGTCAACGGCTGGGGCGAGGAGTGGGGGCTGATCAAGAAGAAGGAGGACCGGGTCTCCGGCGACGACGTCCGGGAAGGTCTGACCGCGATCATCTCGATCAAGCTCGCCGAGCCGCAGTTCGAGGGGCAGACCAAGACCAAGCTCGGCAACACCGAGGCCAAGGGGTTCGTGCAGCGGGTCGTCAACGACCAGCTCGGCGACTGGCTGGAGAAGAACCCCGCCGAAGGCCGGGACATCGTCCGGAAGGCACAGGCGGCGGCGTCCGCCCGGATCGCCGCCCGCAAG
>DASSBB010000035.1:0-38150 GCA_035699145.1 Marmoricola sp. | reverse complement strand
GGCAGGCCCGGCGAATGTACCTGTGACCGCGGCGGCGTGCCGAGCCGAGGACCCCCGGCTGTGGAGAACTTTTACCGGACAGGCGGCCTGGAGACCACGGATACTGGGCGCGCCACCGACGAGCAGCAGGAGAGCCATGGGTTTCATGAGCGGCGCCAAGGACGACCCCGAGCGCGCCCTCCTGCGCAAGGAGCACAGCACCTGGGCGAGGCTGCTGGGCGCGGGGGAGCAGGTGAGCACGGTTCACCGGCTGGGCCGCACCACGCTCCTGTTCACGAACCGCCGCCTGGTGCTCGTCGAGGAGGGGATGACGGGGCGGAAGGTGGAGTACGTGTCGATCCCGTACCGCAGCATCACCCACTTCTCCGTCGACGCGAGCGGCCCCTTCGGCGGTGACGCCGACCTCAAGCTGTGGGTCGCAGGGCGTTCGGTGCCGATCGAGAAGCAGTTCGCCCCGAGCGTCGACGTGTACGCCGTGCAGGCGCTGCTCGCCCAGCACGTCGCCGGCTCGCTCTGACCTTTTCCCGTGGGAGGCCGCATGGTTGTGGTTTGAACCTTGAAGCGGTGGGACATGGTTGCAGGAGACGGGTGTACAACACCCGTCCCACCGACAACGGACGGCTACCCGCCGTCAGCGACGCTCCGCGTCGCGCACAGAGGGAGTACCACCATGGAAATCATCGGCCTCATCATCGCGGGCATCATCATCGGCCTGCTCGGCAAGCTCGTCGCCCCCGGCGACAAGGACAACGTCCCGATCTGGCTCACCCTGCTCTGCGGCGTCGGCGGCGTCCTCATCGGCTACGCCGTCTCCGAGATGCTGGACGTGAAGTCAACCGAGGGCATCGACTGGATCCGTTGGGTCATCTCGATCGTCATCGCCGCGGTCCTCGTGATCATCGCCTCGACCGTGACCGGGAAGAACACCACCAAGACCCGCGTCTGACCGCAGGCCAATCCCGAGGACCCCGGCTCCGGCCGGGGTCCTCGCCCATTTCTTCTTTCCACAGGCCGCGCGCCCGTCTTCCGGCGGCGGGCGGAATCCAGTATCATCGAACACATGTTCGAACCACCGGTTGTCGACGTTTCTGACACCGTGGTGCTGGCCGACCGGCTGGACGCCTCGGTGGAGGAGGAGCGGCGCCGCGGGGCCGAGCAGTGGGCGCTGGTCGCGGCGTGGGCCGACCACCACCCGGTGCTGGACGAGGCGGAGGTCGACCCGTCGTGGACCCGGCACCGGCGGCGGACCTCGACCGTCACCGCCTCCTACGGCGCCGAGGGCACCCCGGCGGTCTCGGAGTACGCCGCGATGGAGCTCGGCTGTCTGCTGCGGACCACCACGGCCAGTGCCGCGCTGCTGCTGCGTGACGTGCTCGACGTGCGGCACCGGCTGCCCGGCCACTGGGTCGGGGTGATGACGGGACGGATCGAGCCGTGGAAGGCCCGCAAGATCGCCCGGCTCACCACCGAGCTGCCCCTGCAGGCGTGCCTGGAGGTTGACCGGGTCACCGTGACCAAGACGATCGGGCTGCCGTTCGGCCGGGCCGCCGCGGCGGTCGAGGCGGCGGTGATTGCCGTCGACCCCGTCGACTATGAGGAGCGGCGGACCCTGGAGGCCGAACGACGCTACGTGTCGATGGGTCGCCCGTCGGACCGGTACGGGCTGCGCACCATGATCGCCCGCACCGACCCCGGCACCATCACCCGGATGAACGCGATGGTCGCCCACCTCGCCGGACTGCTCGAGGCCGCCGGCGACACCGACCCCGTCCAGGTCCGACGCGCCAAGGCGTTCGGGATCCTGGCCAACCCCGCGTTGGCGTGCGTCTTCCTCGCCCACGCCCACCCCTCCCAGCCGCCATCCCACACCGAGGCGCAGACCGAGGCGCAGACCGGGCCCGCAGCTGAGCCCGAGCCGGACGCCGAACCCGAGCCGGAGCCGGAGGAGCCGGCTGAGCCGTCGGCGGTGGAGCTGGCGGTGCTGTTCGGGCAGGCGTTGCAGTCGCTGGGCACCAAGGCGGTGGACCGGCTCCGGCCGACGTCGGTGCTGTACCTGCACCTGGCCCAGGAGGCGGTCCAGGGGATCGCCGGCACCCAGGTCGCCCGGGTCGAGGGGATCGGTCCGATCGGGGTCGAGCAGCTCCGGGAGTGGTTGGGCACCGACAAGGTGACCGTCCGCGGGGTCCTCGACCCGCTGGGTCAACCGGCGTTGGACTCCTACGAGGTCCGGGGCGACCTCCGCGAAGCGGTGCAGCTGACCCACCCGTTCGAGATCTTCCCCTGGGGCACCCTGGTGTCGCGGAAGGCCGACAAGGACCACACCATCCCCTACGTGCCGCCCGACGAGGGCGGGCCACCGGGCCAGACCAGGCTCGACAATCTCGGCCCGCTCGGCAGGGGCCATCACAACGCCAAGACCGAGGGCGCGTTCACCTGCCACCAACTGCTGCCGGGAATGTTCTTGTGGAGGACCCCGACCGGACACTGGTACCAGGTCGACAACCAAGGCACCCATCCCCTCGGCCGCGAAACACCGGCGATCCTCAGGCAGCAGGCAGGCGAACCAGGATTCGAACCAGGACCCGACCCAGGACCCGGGCCGGAGCCCGCGCCGCTCAGCCCGATGGAGGCGCACTTCACGCGAATCCTCCGTGTCGCCTGAGCGCTCCCCGGGGCCGCAGGTGGACACGCCGCAGGGTTCGGTCGATCATCGTGAACATCCGCTATGGGCAGGAGAAGCGCATGCAGGCGACCCGCGTCACGGCGAACCTTCGGGTGGCTGACCTCGAGGCAGCGAAGGGGTTCTACGCCGACTTCCTCGGGCTGAGCGACGAGGAGTTCAATCTGGGATGGGTGGCCCGCTACACCTCTCCCGAGACGAAGGCGCACGTCCAGCTCGTGACCGGCGATGCGACGGCACCCGAGGACTCGGTCATCTCCGTCCACACCCGCGACGTCGAGAGTGCCTACGACGAGGCTCGTAGCCTCGGCTACGAGATCGTGCACCCCTTGACGACAGAGGCGTGGGGTGTCCACCGGTTCTTCGTCCGCGCGCCGGACGGCAACGTCATCAACATCGTGGGACACCCGGACTGAGGAGCCCGTCGACGGGGCAGGTCATGGCGAGGCGGAACGGGTTGCCATACTCGGTCGAATGAGCGAAGCGGAGGTGGAGGAGCGACCCGGCATCAACTGGATCCAGGTCGTCGCCGGGGCGCTGGCGGCTGTGTCGTCGGCGGTCGTGCTCTCCACCCTGGGCGTCGCCGGCACCATCATCGGCGCGGCGATGGGCAGCGTCTTCGCCTCGGTGGGCAGCGCGTGGTACAGCCGCGGGCTCGACGCGAGCCGGCAGCAGGTGGCCGCCCAGGCAGCCGCCCTGAGGCGCGTGGGGGCGGCCCGGGGCCGGCTCGATGACGCGGTCTCGGCGATGGACCGCGGCGAGACCGGCGCCCAGACCGGCGTGAGGCGCGCCGACGAGGCCCTCGGCGAGGCTGAGGAAGCCCTGGAGCAGGCGACCGACCTCGCGGAAGGAGAGGCAGCGGCCACCGAGGAGGAAGGCCCCGTCGAGCCGGTGCCGCACGACCCGTTGTACGGCGCCGAGGCCGGCCGCAAGCTGCCCTGGAAGAGGATCGCCCTGATCGCAGCAGGGCTCTTCGTCGCGGTCATGGTGGCGATCACGGTCTTCGAGCTCGTCACGGGACGGGCGGTCTCCACCTACACCGGCGGGTCGGACAAGAACACCGGGTCGACGGTGCCGGGGATCCAGGAGGCGCCGGAGGAGAAGCCCGATGAGCAGGCACCCGAGGAGTCGCCGAGCGAGTCGCCGTCGGTGGAGCCGAGCGACGAGGTGGAGCCGAGCGACGAGGTGGAGCCGACCCCGACCCTCGAGCCGACGACGTCGACAGAGGAACCCACCGAGACGGTGTCGCCGTCGGAGACCCCGACCGTGGAGACGCCCGTGGAGCCGCCCGTGGAGTCGGACGGCTCAACCGGCTGAGTCGGCCACCTCCAGCGACTGCCGGGCGATCTCCCACTCCTCGTTGGTGGGCACCACGAGCACCCGCACCCGGCTGCCGTCGGCCCCGACGTCCGCCGGGCCCTCCCCCGGGGAGCCGTTGCGTTCGGGGTCCACGGCGATGCCGAGCGACGAGAGGCCGCTCAGGGCGCTCTCGCGGACGGACGGGGCGCGCTCCCCGATGCCGCCGGTGAAGACCACCGCATCGAGCTCGCCGAGCACGGCGTAGTAGGCGCCGACGTACTTCCGCAACCGGTGGCAGTAGACGTCGAAGGCGAGCTCGGCGTCGGGGTCGCCCTCCTCCCGGAGCCGCACCACCTCGCGGAAGTCGTTGTGGCCGACGAGCCCCTTGAGCCCGGACGCCCGGTTGAGCATCCGGTCGACGTCATCGATCGACCAGCCGAGGTTGCGGTTCAGGTGAGCGGGGAGGGCGGGGTCGACGTCGCCGGAGCGGGTGCCCATGACGAGCCCCTCCAGCGGTGTGAACCCCATCGAGGTGTCGACCGACCGGCCCCCGTCGACCGCGGTGGCGGAGGCGCCGTTGCCGAGGTGGAGCACGACGAGGCGGCACTCCTCGACCGGCTTGCCGAGCAGCTCGGCGGCGCCTCGGGTGACGAACGCGACGGAGGTGCCGTGGAACCCGTAGCGACGGATGTGGTGCTCCTCGAGGAGCTCCCGCGGGAGCGCGTAGGTGTAGGCGCTCGGTGGCAGCGTGTGGTGGAAGGCGGTGTCGAAGACCGCCACGTGAGGTACGTCGGGGAAGAGGCGCAGGGCGACGGTCATGCCCTCCAGGTTGGCCGGGTTGTGGAGCGGCGCGAGCGGGACGAGCTCCTCGACGGTCCGCAGCAGGTCGTCGTCGACGAGCGCCGGCTCGGAGAACCGGTCACCGCCGTGGACGACCCGGTGACCGACCGCGCCGAGCTCGATGTCGTCGAGCGACGGACCTTCGGAGGCGAAGGCGTGGAGAGCCAGGCGGAGGGCGTCCTCGTGGGTCCGGACCTCCTTCTCCTCGTCCAGCGAGCCGGAGGGTCCCTGGTGGTGGAGCCTCCCGCGAGGCTCGCCGATCCGTTCCACCAGCCCGGAGCCCACTGCCGAGCCGTGGTCGGTGTCCACGAGGCTGTACTTCAGCGACGACGACCCGGAGTTCAGGACGAGGACGTAACGGCTCATGGCTCCTCCGACGGGGTCTGCAGCGGGGTCTGCGCCTGGATCGCCGTGATCGCGACCGTGTTGACGATGTCGCGGACGGTCGCCCCCCGGGACAGGTCGTTGACCGGCTTGCGGAGCCCCTGGAGGACCGGCCCGATCGCCACCGCGCCGGCGGAGCGCTGCACCGCCTTGTAGGTGTTGTTCCCGGTGTTGAGGTCGGGAAAGACGAAGACCGTCGCCTGGCCGGCCACCGCGGAGCCCGGAAGCTTGGTCTGGGCGACCGCCGAGTCGATCGCGGCGTCGTACTGGATCGGGCCCTCCACCGGCAGCTGGGGGGCGCGCTCCCGGACCAGCCGGGTGGCGGCGGAGACCTTCTCGACGTCGGTGCCCGACCCGGAGGAGCCGGTCGAGTAGGAGAGCATCGCCACCCGCGGCTCGACGCCGAACGCCGCGGCGGTGGCGGCCGAGGCGACCGCGATGTCCGCGAGCTGCTCGGAGGTGGGATCGGGGACCACCGCACAGTCGCCGTAGACGAGCACCTGGTGCGCGAGGCACATGAAGAAGACCGAGGAGACGACCGAGACTCCGGGGACGGTCTTCACGACCTCGAGCGCCGGCCGGATCGTGTGCGCGGTGGTGTGCGCGGCGCCGGAGACCATGCCGTCGGCCTTGCCCAGCTCGACCATGAGCGTGCCGAAGTAGGACACGTCGGTGACGGTCGTGCGCGCCTCGTCGAGGTCGACCCCCTTGTGCTTGCGGCGCTCCTGGTAGACCTCGGCGAACTCGTCCACCAGCTCGTCGTCGTACGGGCTGAGCAGCTGGGCGCGGGAGACGTCCACGCCGAGCTCGGCCGCCCGGCGGGTGATGAGGACCGGGTCGCCGAGCAGCGTCAGCTCCGCGGCGCCGCGACGGAGCAGGATGTCGGCGGCGCGGAGGATCCGGTCCTCCTCGCCCTCGGGAAGGACGATGTGCTTGCGGAGCTCGACCGCCCGGTCGATCAGCCGGTGCTCGAACATCAGCGGCGTCACCGTGTCCGAGCGCGCGACCTCGAGCCGGTCCACGAGGGCCCTGCCGTCGACGTGCTCGGCGAAGAGCGCGAGCGCGGTGGCCACCTTGCGCGGGGAGTCCTTGCTGAGGCGCCCGCGCCGGTTCGACAGCGCGCTCGCGGTGGCGTGCGTCCCGAGGCCGGTCGAGATGATCGGCGTGGAGACGTTGAGCCCTTCGATCAGCCGCGTGACCTGCTCGGGGAGCCGCAGCCCGCCGTTGAGCACGATCGCGGAGATCTGCGGGAAGTTCGGGGAGACGTGGGCGAAGAGGACGCCGAGAACGATCTCCGGCCGGTCGCCCGGGGTGATCACCGCCATCCCGTCCTCGAGCCGGTCGAGCACGTGGGGCAGCGTCATCGCGGCCACCATGAGGCCGGTCGCCTCGCCGTGGAGCAGCGCCTCGTCGCCGCTGAGCAGCGTCCCGTCGCACGCCTGCATCAGCTCGGCGACGCTGGGAGCGTTGAGGAGCGGCTCGTCGGGGATCGCGTAGCCGGGCACGTCGCCCCGGGCGACCGTCCGGGCTGCCTCGTCGAGGCGGTCGGGGTGGCAACGGTTGGCGATCACCGCGAAGAGCGTGGCGTGGTGGGCCCGGAGCTCGTGCTCGAGGAGCTCGACGGCGGTCCCCAGCTCGTCCGTGCCGCGGTCGTGCCCGTTGACGACGAGCAGCACGGGGACCGCGAGGTTCGCCGCGATCCGGGCGTTGGTGGAGAACTCGGTGGGGGTCGCCACGTCGGTGTAGTCGCTGCCCACGACGACCACGGCGTCGCACGTCTCCGCGACGGCGTGGTAGCGCTCGACGATGACGTCGAGCGCGGCGTCGGGGTCGTCGTGCATGTCGTCGTAGGTGACCCCGGCCGCCTCGTCGTACGACGTGACGCTCGCCTCGTGCGACGTGAGCAGGTCGAGGACGTAGTCGCGGCCGCCGGTGGCCTCCAGGTCTCCCCGCACGATCGGCCGGAAGACGCCGACGCGCTCCACGCAGCGGCTGAGCTGCTCGAGGACGCCGAGCGCCACGGTCGACTTCCCGGTGAAACCCTCCGCGGAGGCCACGTAGACGCTCGCCATGTCCGTCAGGCTATCCGCCGCCGCCGACGTTAGGGTCGGGGGTGATGGGCATCTTCGACCTGTACGACGACGACGAGCTCGTCAGGAGCTTCGGCTCGGGCACCGTGGCGCGGGGGCGGGAGTACGTCGAGCGGCGCCACATCCTGACGTTGGAGATCAGCGACGCCAACCCGAGGATCACCGTTCTGAACGGCCGGGTGAACGGCTCCGGTGGGCGGGTCTACGGGACGAGTGTGACCCTCGTGGACGACCCTTCGGGGCCGTGGCTCGACGCGCGCTGCACCTGCCCGGTCGTGCGGATGTGCAAGCACGCCGCGGCCCTCGTGATCGCCGCGACCGAGCGGCGGGCGGCCCTCGACACACCGGCGCGGGACTGGGAGCGGCGGTTGGGGCTGGTGCTCGAGGAGCTCGACCGGACCGTCGAGGAGGAGCGGCTCCCCAAGCGCCCCCTGGGCCTCCAGGTCGAGCTCGCAACCGGGCGGCCGGCGTCGCGGTGGAGCGCCTGGCAGGAGGAGGACCGGACGCACCGCGGTCAGCTGCGGGTGCGGCCGCTGCAGCGCGGGGCGCGCGACAAGTGGGTGAAGACACAGGTCTCCTGGCTGGACGTCCCCAACCTCGGGCACCGCACCGACGTCGACCAGGCGCAGGCGGCCGTCCTCGTGGAGCTGCTGGCAGCGCACCGGGCCGCGAACCGGCAGGCGTACTTCGGCAACGAGTCACACCTGACGTTCGCCACCTACGGCCCGTCGGTGTGGCCGCTGCTGCGTGAGGCCGAGCGGGTCGGCCTTCCGCTCGTGCCGGCCGGCCTCCTCCGCGGGATCCGGGTCGCCACCGAGCCGGCCGTGCTGCGGTTCGACGTCAACGGCGCCGACCGCGAGGTCGCCCAGCTCGAGGTCGGGGTGACGCACGAAGAGGAGTGGTACACCGGCGCCCGGCTCGAGGTCCTCGGCGACAGCGGGCACGGCGTCGCGCTGTGGACGCCGGCAGGAGACGGGTGGGAGGTGGTCCTCGCGCCGCTGGCGAAGCCGGCCGGGACGCAGACCAGGCGGCTGGTCGCGGCCGGGCACGCGGTCCCGGTGCCGAAGGAGGACGTGCCCGACCTCGTCGCGGAGTACCTTCCCCGGCTCCGTCGCCACCTGCCCGTCGTCTCCTCCGACGAGACCGTCCCGGTCCCCGAGCTCGTCGAGCCGCGGCTCGCCCTGACCGTCACTTGGAAGGCCGTCGACGAGGTCCACCTCGCCTGGTCGTGGCGCTACCGGGTCGCCGGCGACGACCGCATCTACGCCCTCGACGAGACGCGTGGGCTCCGGGGGATCCGACGTGCCGACGCCGAGCAGGCGCTCCTGGACGCCCTCGAGCTCGACGAGGAGCAGCTGCACCGGCTGTTCGGCGCACACCGGACCGTCCACGGCCCGATCCCCGAGCAGACGCTCACCGGGCCGGTGGTCATCGCGTTCCTCGAGGAGACCCTCCTGCCGCTCGAGGCCTCCGGACAGGTCGAGATCGAGGAGATCGGCGCGCGGCCGTCGTACACCGAGGTCACCGAGGCGCCGGTGATCCGGTTCGCCCCCCGCGAGGACGGTGACCAGCGCACCGACTGGCTCGACCTCGAGGTCGTCATCACGATCGGCGACCGGCACGTCGGGCTTGCCCAGCTGCTCGAGGCGCTCACCCTCGGGGCGGAGCGGATCATCCTCCGCGACGGCGCCCACCTGCGGATCGACCGGCCCGAGTTCGCCCAGCTCGCCGAGCTGGTCCACGCCGCCCGGGAGCTCGAGGAGCAGCCGCGGGACGGCGTCCGGGTCGCCAAGCACGACCTCGGCATCTGGGAGGAGCTCGACGAGATCGGCCTCGTCGCCGCCCAGGCCTCCCAGTGGGTCCGGGCCGCGCGGGCGCTGACCGAGCTGGAGGGGCTCCCCGACGTGCACCCGGTGGGGCTCGACGCGGAGCTGCGCTCCTACCAGCTCGAGGGGTTCCGGTGGCTGGTCATGCTGTGGCAGTCGCGGCTCGGCGGGATCCTCGCCGACGACATGGGGCTCGGCAAGACGATGCAGACGCTCGCGCTGTTCGCGCACGCGCGGGCGCACGGCTCGGGGCCGTTCCTCGTCGTCGCGCCCACCAGCGTGGTGGCCACCTGGGTCCACGAGGCGGCGACGTTCACCCCCGGGCTCACCGTCCGGGCCGTCACCGAGTCGCGGGCACGGCGCGGGGCTCCGCTCGCCGACGTCCACCAGGGCGCCGACGTGGTCGTCACCTCCTACACGCTCTACCGCCTCGAGACCGACGAGTACGCCGCCCTCGACTGGGGCGGGCTGGTGCTCGACGAGGCGCAGATGGTGAAGAACCACACCGGGAAGACCCACCAGAGCGTCCGCCGGCTCGACGTACCGTTCCGGCTCGCGCTCACCGGCACCCCGATGGAGAACCGGCTCATGGAGCTCTGGTCGCTGCTCTCGATCGTCGCGCCCGGGCTCTACCCCTACCCCCAGCGGTTCACGGAGGCGGTCGCCAACCCGGTCGAGCGCGAGGGCGACGCCGAAGTGCTCGCGCGGTTCCGCCGCCGGATCCGGCCGTTCCTGCTCCGTCGTACCAAGGAGCTCGTCGCCTCGGACCTGCCGCCCAAGCAGGAGCAGGTGCTCGAGGTGCAGCTGAACCCCAGGCACCGGAGGATCTACGAGACCCACCTCCAGAGGGAGCGGCAGAACGTCCTGGGGCTGCTCGGCGACTTCGACAAGCAGCGGATGGCGATCTTCCGCTCGCTGACGAGGCTGCGGCAGCTGAGCCTGGACGCAGCGCTCGTCGACAGCGAGTACGACGGCGTCGGCTCGGCGAAGGTCGACGCGCTCGTCGACCACCTGCTCGAGGTGGTCGCCGAGGGCCACCGGGCCCTGGTCTTCAGCCAGTTCACGTCGTTCCTGACTCGAGTCAGAAAGCGGCTCGACGCCGAGGGGATCGAGTCGCGGTACCTCGACGGCCGGACCCGTCGGCGCGCCGAGGAGGTCGGCGCCTTCAAGGCAGGCGCGGGGGCGGTGTTCCTGATCAGCCTCAAGGCCGGCGGGGTGGGGCTGACCCTCACCGAGGCGGACTACGTCTTCGTCCTCGACCCGTGGTGGAACCCCGCGGTCGAGGCGCAGGCGGTCGACCGGGCGCACCGGATCGGGCAGGAGCGGCCGGTCATCGTCTACCGCCTCGTCGCAGCGGGCACCATCGAGGAGAAGGTCATGGAGCTCAAGGCGCGCAAGGCCGCGCTGTTCGCCAAGGTCGTCGACGGCGGCGGGGGGATGGGCACTCCGATCGGTCCCGACGACGTGCGCGCCCTGTTGGAGGAGTGAGGGCTCAGGGGAGGTCGGCGGCCTTCTCCAGAGCGGTCAGCTCGTCGTCGAGGTGGGCGAGGAGGCGCTGCAGCCGCGGAGCGGTGCGACGGCAGCCGGTGATCCCGAAGTTCAGGTTGCCGTCGTACGACGTGCAGGTGATGTTGACCGCCTGCCCGTGGTAGGGCACCGACAGCGGGTACATCCCGCTGAGCCGGGCACCGTTCATGTAGAGGGGCTTCCTCGGCCCCGGGACGTTGGAGATCACGAGGTTGAACGGCGGGCGGGTGACGCCCTGCACCCGCAGCATCGGTGCCAGGACCACCGGCGCCATGCCGAGGCCGCTCATCGCGACGAACTGCGTCTGCGTCATCCCGGCGAGCGCCCGCTTGCCGCCGGTGACGGAGTCGTGGATCGACTGGAGCCGGTCGCCGGGGTCGGCGAGGTCGGTGCCGAGCCGGACCATGATCGTGCCGACCGCGTTGCCCCCGGCCGCGGAGGCCACGGCGGCGTCCCTCAGCTTGAGGCTGACCGGGACCATCGCGACCAGCGACGGGCCGGGCAGCGCGTCCAGCTCGAGCAGGTAGTGGCGGAGCGCCCCGCTGCACATCGCCAGGACCACGTCGTTGATCGTCGTGCCAGTGGACCTCCCGATCCGCTTGATGCGGTCGATCGGCCAGTCCTGGGCGGCGAACCGCCGGGCGCCGGTGATCTGGCGGTTGAGGATCGTCTTGGGAGCGTAGAGCGCGATGGGGGCGGTCTCGTTGCGGAGCCCGCGGTTCAGCGTCCTGACCAGCGCGCCGGGAAGCCCGGCCGCCTCGGCGCTGATCGCCATCGCCGACCGCACCGCCCCCAGTGGCAGCTCGAGGAGCCGCTCGGCGAAAGCCGCCTGCTCCTTCTCGATCTTGCGGGAAGCCTGGCGAGAAGCCCACGGCGGCGGGGCGTCATGGTCGTCGGGGTCGAAGGAGAGGGTGGCCTGGAGGAGCCGCATCGCCGCGACGCCGTCGACGAGCGCGTGGTGGAGCTTGGAGTAGACCGCGAACCGGCCGTCCTCGAGCCCCTCGATGAAGTGCATCTCCCACAGCGGCCGCTCCCGCGCGAGCCGGGTGCCGTGCAGCCGGCCGCAGAGCTCCAGGAGCTCCCGGATCCGGCCGGGAGCCGGGAGGGCGCTGTGCCGGACGTGGTACTCGAGGTCGAACTGCTCGTCCGGCTTCCACCCCCAGGCCCCGCCGAGGGCCAGCGACCGGGTCGGCCGCTTGAGGTAGAGCGGCGCGACGTCGTCGTGCTCCAGAAAGCTCTCGAAGGTCTCGCGCGACCAGTCCGGGCCGGCGCCGTCGGGCAGGTCGAAGAGCTGGAGCCCGCCGACATGCATCGGGGTGTTGCGCGACTCCGCGATCATGAAGCCCTGGGCGGTCACGTCCATCGGTGCGATCACAGGCGTCCCTTTCGTCGTGGTGATCCTTCACCTCGGCGGAGCCGGGTGCAAACCCGGCGCGGTGCGAGACGATGCCCCGGTGAGCGAACCGGCACCCTGGGACCAGATGTGGTCGCGCGGCCGCATGTCCGGCCGCGCCCGGCTGGACCGGCTCAGGGCCAAGGGGTGGCACATCGGGCAGGCGTCCGTGGCCGCCGGCGTCGCGTGGTTCCTCGCCAGTGAGGTGTTCGGCCACCCGACCCCGTTCTTCGCGCCGGTGGCCGCGGTGGTCAGCCTGGGCACGTCCTACGGCCAGCGGTGGCGTCGGGTCCTCGAGGTGACCCTCGGGGTGGCGATCGGGGTGTTCGTCGCCGACCTGCTCGTCCTCGCTCTCGGCAGCGGCTGGTGGCAGCTCACGGTGATCGTCGTGCTCTCCATGTCGGTGGCGCTGCTCCTCGACGCCGGCGGGCTCTTCGTGACCCAGGCGGCCGTGCAGTCGATCGTCGTCGCGACCTTCGTCCCCGAGCCCGGGCAGGCGCTGCTCCGGTGGACCGACGCGCTGATCGGGGGCGGCGTCGCGCTCGTGGCCGCCACCGTGGTGCCGGGCGCCCCCCTTCGTCGCCCCCGTGAGCAGGCGGCGGTCGTCCTCGACAAGATCAGCTTCCTGCTGGCGGGCGCGGCGGACGGGATCGAGGGCGGCGACGTCGACTCGACGCTCGACCTCCTCGCCGACGCGCGCTCCACCGACGTGCTCGTCCTCGAGCTGCGGCAGGCGGCGAGCGAGGGGCTCTCGGTGATCCGTTCGTCGCCGTTCCGGGTCCGGCACAAGGCGGGGGTGCGGAAGGTCGCCGAGCTGGTCGAGCCGCTCGACCTGGCGATCCGCAACACGCGGGTGCTCGTCCGCCGGGTCGCGGTGGCGGCGTACCGCCGTGACCCCGTGCCGCAGGCCTACGCGCGGCTCTGCCGGGACCTCGCCGACGCCGTCGACGAGGTGGCCGCCGAGCTGCGCGCCGAGCGCATCCCGACCTCGGTCCAGCCCCGGCTCGTGCGGATCGCAGCCGCCTCCTCCCAGGTCGACCGGACCGGCGACCTCTCCGGCGAGGTGATCCTCGCCCAGCTGCGGTCGGTCGTCGCCGACCTGCTCCGGATCACCGGGATGGGGTCGCTCGAGGCGACTGACGCGATCCCGCCGCTGCGCTGATCTAGGGCTGATCCAGGGCTGATCTAGGGCACAATCGCTGCGTGAGCGACCCCGCCGAGCTGCCCGAGCCCGACTTCCCGTCCGCCGGCTGGGGCCGCGAGGGGTACGCCGCCGACGAGGTCGACTCCTTCGTCGACGAGCTCCGCCGCTCCCTGCGCCACGACCCGCCGAGGATGGCGCCCTACGAGGTCGCCGACCAGCGGTTCCCGGTACGTCGGCGGGGCCGCGGCTATGCGCTCCGGCCGGTGGACGACTACCTCGACCAGGCGCGGGCCGTCCTGCGGGAGCGCCACGGGGGAGACGCGGTCGCGTCGCTCGAGGGGCACAGCACGCCCCCGGAGCACTTCCCGACCTGGTGGATCTACCTGCTGGCGGTCGTTCTCGTCGTCGCCGTCGTCGCCTTCACCGTGGCCCAGCTGTAGCAGCGTTCAGGACGGGTGGCTCACCTCGTCGGTCCAGTCGGCGTCGGGGCGGACGGCGGCGGCGTAGATCGCCTCGGCGACCTGCCGCGGGTGGAACGGAGAGCTCTCGTCGTCGCGCTCGAGGGTCCCCTGGACGGTCACGGAGACCGCGCGGATCCCGTCGGGCTGCACCGTGCGGTCGAGCGAGCGGACCAGGTTGCGGAGCGCGGCCTTCTGGACGCCCAGCGAGGCGGCCTCGTGCCAGGGCTTGTCGGCCGCCATGCTGCCGGTCGCGGTGACCCGGCTCCCGGTGGCCATGTACGGCCGGGCCGCCTGGACGGAGGTGAGCAGCGCGCCGACACCGAGCGCGACGTCGTCGAGCAGCTCGGCGACGCTCAGCGTGAGCGGCGTCCGCTGCCGGAACGCGCTGGGGTTGAAGTGGAGGACGTCGACCTGGCCGAGCTGCTCCGCGAGCTCGCGGACCGCGGTCGTCAGCGCGCCCGCGTCGGTGACGTCGGCCTCCGCCCACACTGCTTCGACGCCCGTCCCGGCCAGCTCCACGGCGAGCGGAGCGAGCTGGTCCGGGAGAAGACCGATGAGGGCGACGTCGTACCCCTCCGTGGCGAACCGGCGGGCCACCGCGCCGCTGATCCCGGGTCCGGCGCCGACGACGAGGAGGGACGGGTTGCTCATGGAGCCACTCTAGGGAAGATGGGGCATGGCTGAGCCGACCAGGTGGGTGCTCCACGTCGACCTCGACGAGTTTCTCGCCGCGGTCGAGGTGCTCCGCCGGCCGGAGCTGGCCGGCCTCCCGGTGGTCGTCGGGGGCCGGGGCGACCCGACCGAGCGGGGTGTCGTCGCGACCGCGTCGTACGCCGCCCGCGAGCTCGGCGTCGGCTCCGGGATGCCGCTGCGCACTGCGGCCCGGCGGATCCCCGACGCGGTCTTCCTGCCCGTCGACAAGCCGGCGTACGACGAGGCGAGCGAGCGGGTCATGGCGGTGCTCCGCTCCTTCCCGGTCCGGGTGGAGGTGCTCGGGTGGGACGAGGCGTTCCTCGGCTCCGACACCGACGACCCCGACACGCTCGCCCGCGAGGTGCAGCGGGCCGTGCTCGAGCGGACCGACCTGCACTGCTCGGTCGGCATCGGCGACAACAAGCTGCAGGCCAAGATCGCCACGGGGTTCGGCAAGCCCCGCGGCGTCGGCCGGCTGACCAGCGAGCAGTGGGACGAGGTGATGGGGGACCGGCCGGTGACGGCGCTGTGGGGGATCGGCAGCCGGACCGCCCGTCGGCTGGAGGGGCTGGGCATCCGGACGGTCCGTGATCTCGCGGGCACCGAGGTGCAGCTGCTCGCCGACACGATCGGCCCCACGATGGGGCCGTGGTTCCGCCGGCTGGGCCGCGGAGTGGACTCCTCGCCGGTGGACCCGGCCCCGTGGGTGCCGCGCGGCCACGGGCGGGAGACGACGTTCCAGGTCGACCTCACCGACTGGGTCGAGGTCGCCGAGGAGGCACGGCGGCTGGCGGCGCAGGTCACCGAGGACGTCGCCGCCGAGGGGCGGCCGGCGGTCCGGGTCGGGGTGAAGGTGCGCTACGTGCCCTTCGAGACCCACCAGCGCAGCCTCACGCTGCCGGCGCCGACGTCCGACCCCGCCGTCATCGCGGAGGCCGCGGTCGAGCTGGTCGGGCGGCTCGACCATGAGCGCAAGGTCCGGTTGCTGGGGGTCCGGGCGGAGATGGCACCGCCCGACGACGGAAACAGCGCGTCCGAGGCCGTTTCGTGATGGATCCGGTGGCGTAGCCGCTGCCATACTGCCGTCCATGACAGTGGCGATCCGGCTGACGGGTCTTCGCAAGGAGTTCGACGAGGTGGTCGCCGTCGACGACGTCGACCTCGACATCGTCGACGGGGAGTTCTTCTCCATGCTCGGCCCGTCGGGCTCCGGAAAGACCACCGTGCTCCGGATGGTGGCGGGGTTCGAGCGGCCCACCGCCGGCCGGGTGCACCTCGACGGCCGCGACGTCACCGGTGAGCCCCCGTTCAACCGGGACGTCAACACGGTCTTCCAGGACTACGCGCTCTTCCCGCACATGAGCGTGCAGCAGAACGTCGAGTACGGCCTCCGGGTCAAGCGGGTGGGCCGCGAGGAGCGCCGGCGCCGGGCCGACGAGGCGCTGCGCACCGTGCGCCTGCACGGCTTCGGCGACCGGCGTCCGCACCAGCTCTCCGGTGGCCAGCGGCAGCGCGTCGCTCTCGCCCGCGCGCTGGTCAACCGGCCCAAGGTGCTCCTCCTCGACGAGCCGCTCGGCGCCCTCGACCTCAAGCTCCGTCGCGAGATGCAGATCGAGCTGAAGCAGATCCAGCGCGACGTCGGCATCACCTTCGTGTTCGTCACCCACGACCAGGAGGAGGCGCTCACCCTCAGCGAC
This sequence comes from Marmoricola sp., assembly GCA_035699145.1. Taxonomy (GTDB): domain Bacteria; phylum Actinomycetota; class Actinomycetes; order Propionibacteriales; family Nocardioidaceae; genus Marmoricola_A. Next base: position 22,116 of record DASSBB010000035.1, on the reverse strand, counting down.
CGGATCGCGGTCTTCAGCGAGGGTCACGTCGAGCAGGTGGCCACCCCGGTCGAGCTCTACGAGCAGCCGGCCACCCCCTTCGTCGCCGGGTTCGTCGGCACCAGCAACATCCTCGACGGCGAGGTGGCCGAGCAGGTGGTCGGCGAGCCGGGGATGTTCTCCATCCGGCCGGAGAAGATCCGGCTCCACGCCGACGGCAGCCGCGCCGGCGACGACGAGGTCGCCGTCCCCGGCACCGTCTCCGACGTCGTCTACCTCGGCTCCGCCACCCACTCCGTCGTGGAGCTCGCCGCCGGAGGGCGGCTGAGCGTCATGCAGCAGAACCTCGAGAGCTCCCTCGACCACGCGCTGGCGCGGCGGGGGCAGCGCGTGCTGCTCACCTGGCAGCGTGCGCACCTGGTCGCCCTCACCCCTGCGCCCCCGGGCGAGAGGACGGCCGCACGGACGACATCCGTCGGAGGTGGTCCCCGGACCACCAGTGAGGAGTGACGATGATCAAGCGCAGTGCGTCATGGACCGCGGCCGCGTGTGTCCTGGCTCTGGGGCTCGCCGGCTGCGGCGACGACGGGGGCGGCGAGGACGGCTCGGACACGGGCGCGCAGGGGAGCGGCTTCACCGCCCCCGACGTGCCGATGAAGGAGGAGCTCGGCGACTTCGAGGGCCAGGTCAACATCCTGGCCTGGCCCGGCTACGCCGAGGACGGCAGCACCGACAAGTCCGTCGACTGGGTCACGCCGTTCGAGCAGGACACCGGCTGCGAGGCCAACGTCAAGTACTTCGGCACGTCGGACGAGGCGGTCAACCTCATGAAGACCGGGGAGTACGACGTCGTCTCGGCGTCCGGCGACGCCTCCCTCCGGCTGATCGCCGCCGGCGACGTCGCGCCGGTCAACACCGACCTGCTGGAGAACTACGGCGACATCGTGGAGTTCCTCAAGGACCGCGACTGGAACAGCGTCGACGGGCAGATGTACGGCGCCCCGCACGGGTGGGGGGCCAACCTGCTCATGTGGCGCACCGACGTGGTGAAGGAGGCCCCGACGAGCTGGTCGGCGGTGTTCGAGCCGTCACCCGAGGTGGCCGGCAAGGTCACGGCGTACGACTCCCCGATCTACATCGCCGACGCCGCGCTCTACCTCATGAACACCCAGCCCGACCTCGGGATCGAGAACCCCTACGCGCTGACCGAGGAGCAGCTGCAGGCGGCCGTCGACGTGCTGAAGAAGCAGAACGAGGCGGTCAACGAGTACTGGTCGGACTACCTCAAGGAGATCCAGTCGTTCACGACCGGTGACACCGTCATCGGCACCACGTGGCAGGTGATCCTCAACGTCCTCGACGGGGAGAAGGTGGCGGTCGACGCGGTCCTGCCCGAGGAGGGGTCGACCGGCTGGTCCGACACCTGGATGGTCGCGGCCGACTCGCCGAACTCCAACTGCGCCTACGCATGGCTGGACCACATCATCAGCCCCGAGGCGAACGCCGCGGTGGCGGAGTACTTCGGTGAGGCGCCCGCCAACAGCAAGTCGTGCGGGTTCACCCAGGACAAGGGCCACTGCGACAAGTACCACGCCGGCGACGCGTCGTACGCCGACAACATCTGGTTCTGGAGCACGCCGATCGAGGAGTGCCTCGACGGCCGGACCGATGTCGCCTGCACCGACTACGGTCGCTGGACCCAGGCGTGGACCGAGGTCAAGGGCTGAGGGTGGGGCGGTCGCCCGGCACGCTGCAACGCCACCCGGGGCTCCGGCTCTCGCTGCTCCTCACGCCACCGATGCTGTGGCTGGGAGTCGCCTACCTCGGAGCCCTGGGGGCGTTGTTCCTCACCGCCTTCTGGGGGCAGAACGCCTTCACCGGTGAGGTCGTGCGGACGTGGACCCTCGACAACTTCCGGGACCTCGTCACGCTCGACGTCTACCGCACGATCACCCTGCGCACGCTGGGGATCGCGGCGCTGGTGACGGTGGTCGACGCGCTGCTCGCCCTGCCGATCGCCTTCTACATGGCGAAGGTCGCCTCCCCGCGGCTGCAGCGGCTGCTGGTGGTCGCGGTGCTGATGCCGCTGTGGGCGTCGTACCTCGTCAAGGCGTACGCCTGGCGCGGGATGCTCTCCGAGGGCGGCCTCATCGACTCGACGCTGGGGTTCGTCGGCCTCGGCTCGCCCGGCTACGGCCTCCCGGCCGTGGTGATCACCCTGGCCTACCTGTGGCTGCCCTACATGATCCTGCCGATCTACGCTGGGCTGGAGCGGCTGCCCGGTTCGCTGCTCGAAGCCTCCGCGGACCTCGGCGGGTCCCACTGGATGACGATCCGGCGGGTGGTGCTGCCGATGGCGTTCCCGGCGATCGTGGCCGGGTCGATCTTCACCTTCTCGCTGAGCATGGGCGACTACATCGCGGTCCGCATCGTCGGCGGCACCAACCAGATGCTCGGCAACGTCGTCTACGACAGCGTCGGGGCGGCGAACAACCTCCCGTTCGGGGCAGCAGTCGCCACGGTGCCGGTCGTGGTCATGCTCGTCTACCTCGCCGTCGTACGACGGACCGGGGCGCTGGAGAACCTATGACACTGTCGAAGGGGCTCCGGGTCCTCCTGCTCGCGTTCACCGCGGTCGCACTGGTCGTGATCTACACGCCGCTCGCCCTGGTGGTCGTCAACTCGTTCAACGTCAGCCCGTCGTTCTCCTGGCCACCGAAGGAGCTCACGCTCCACTGGTGGTCGGTGGCGGCGCAGTCGACCGGTGCCCGTGAGGCGCTGTGGGTGAGTGTGCAGGTGGCACTGCTCGCGACCCTGGTCTCCCTGGTGCTCGGCACGATGGCGGCGCTCGCCCTGCAGCGGAGCCGGTTCTTCGGCCGCAACACCGTCTCGCTGCTCATTCTCCTGCCGATCGCCCTGCCGGGGATCGTGACAGGGCTGGCCCTCAACAACGCGTTCCGGTCGATCCTCGACGTCGGCCTCGGGTTCTTCACGATCGTCGTCGCGCACGCGACCTTCTGCATCGTGACGGTGTTCAACAACGTCCAGGCGCGGCTGCGCCGGATGGGCGGCAACCTCGAGGAGGCGTCGATGGATCTCGGGGCAGGGACGTTCACGACCTTCCGGCTGGTCACGCTCCCGATGCTCCGCTCGGCGCTGCTGGCGGGTGGGCTGCTCGCGTTCGCCCTGTCGTTCGACGAGATCATCGTGACGACGTTCACCGCTGGCAGCCGGCAGCAGACCCTGCCGATCTGGATCTTCAACAACCTCTTCCGGCCGAACCAGGCGCCGGTGGTCAACGTGGTGGCAGCCGTGCTCGTCGTCGTCTCGATCGTCCCGATCTGGCTCGCCCAGCGGCTCTCCGGGCCACTACGCGCTGGTAGCCCGAGCCGGTGAGCCGGAAGAAGAGGTCCAGGAGCTTCGCGTCGGCGTCGACGAGGACGACGCCGCCGCCGGCGTCCGCGTTGCGGGCGATGGCGGTCCTGATGCCGCCGGGGTGCACGCAGGTGACGGCGACCGGGTGCCGTGGACGACGCCCCAGAAGTCGACGTCCATGACGAAGGCGAGCTGCCACGCCTCACGGTCGCGGACGTCGAGCTGGTCGACGCGCGGGGTCCGGCCGGTGGCCTGCTCGACCCGGCGGGCGGTCTCCTGGAGGCCGGGGAAGTCGACGTCGGACAGGGCGAGGACCGCGCCGCGCCGTGCGGTCTCGAGCGCGAGCGCCCGGCCGATGCCGGAAGCCGCTCCGGTGATGACGACGACCTTGTCCTCCAGCGTCCTCATGCGCTCACCCTTGCCTGGCTCAAGAGGTGGGGCAGCAGTGTTGTCACCAGGACAAGATAACCTCGAGGCGTGGTGTACACCTCCGACTACCCGTTCGTCTACCTCACGGCCGATGTGGTCGCCTTCAGCGTGCGTCCCGACACCGGGTTGTCGGTGCTGATGGTCCGGCGGGGCAGCCCGCCGTACAAGGGGCGCTGGGCGTTCCCGGGCGGGTTCGTCGACGAGGGTGAGGACGTCGAGCGGGCCGCCCGGCGCGAGCTCAAGGAGGAGACCGGGATCGCCGGCCGCCGCCTGCGGCTCGAGCAGCTCGGCGCCTACACCGCCCCGCGCCGCGACCCACGCCATCGGGTGGTCTCCGTCGCGTGGCTCGCCGCGGTCCCGGCCGACCTCTCCCCGAAGGCGGGCGACGACGCGTCGCACGCCGAGTGGCTCGCCGTCGACGAACAGCTCGGGTCGAGACGGCTCGCGTTCGACCACGCCAGGATCCTCGCGGACGGCGTCGAACGGCTCCGGGGGCGGCTGGAGACCACGGCGCTCGCCACCGACCTGCTGCCTCCCGAGTTCACGATCGGTGAGCTCCGGGAGGTCTACGAGGCGGTCTGGGACCGCGTGCTCGACCCGGGCAACTTCCAGCGCAAGGTCACCAGGATCCCCGGGCTCCTCGAGGAGACCGGACGTCGCTCCGACGGAGGCCGGGGGCGGCCGGCGACGATCTACCGGGCAGGACCGGAGCGGGAGATCTGGCCGCCGATGTCGCGGGCCCGCGATCAGTGACCCGCCGTCCCCGGCGGCGCCCGCCGCGATCCGAGGCCGAGGTGGCCCGCCGCGCCGCGTTGGTCCCGACGGTCAGCTACCCCGAGGAGCTGCCGGTCAGCGCTCGCCGCGACGACATCGCAGCCGCGATCCGGGACCACCAGGTGGTCGTCGTCGCGGGCGAGACGGGGTCGGGGAAGACCACGCAGCTCCCCAAGATCTGTCTCGAGCTCGGCCGTGGCGTGCGCGGCATGATCGGCCACACCCAGCCCCGCCGGATCGCCGCCCGGAGTGTCTCCGAGCGGATCGCCGAGGAGCTCGGGGCCGAGCTGGGGGGACCGGTCGGCTACCAGGTGCGGTTCAACGACCGCGCCGGCCCGGACACGCTGGTCAAGGTGATGACCGACGGCATCCTGCTCGCCGAGCTCCAGCACGACCGGCTGCTCACCGCCTACGACACCCTCATCATCGACGAGGCCCATGAGCGCAGCCTCAACATCGACTTCCTCCTCGGCTACCTCAAGCAGCTGCTGCCGCGCCGGCCGGACCTGAAGGTCGTCATCACCTCGGCCACCATCGACCCCGAGCGGTTCGCCGCGCACTTCGCCGACCGGCAGGGGCAGCCGGCGCCGATCATCGAGGTCTCCGGAAGGACGTACCCGGTCGAGGTGCGCTACCGGCCACTCGTCGAGGAGCAGTACGACGACGAGGAGGGCGAGCCGGTCGTCCGCGACCAGACCGAGGCGATCGTCGCCGCCTGCCAGGAGCTCGTCGCCGAAGGGCCGGGGGACATCCTGGTCTTCCTGCCCGGGGAGCGGGAGATCCGCGACACCGCGGACGTGCTGGAGGCGATCACCTGGGGACGCGACGGCGTGGACGTCGTACCGCTCTATGCGCGGCTGTCGTCCGCGGAGCAGCACCGCGTCTTCGAGCGCCACACCCGGCGGCGGATCGTGCTGGCCACCAACGTCGCCGAGACGTCGCTGACCGTGCCGGGGATCAGGTACGTCGTCGACGCCGGCGTCGCGCGGATCTCGCGGTACTCCTACCGGACCAAGGTGCAGCGGCTCCCGATCGAGCCGGTCAGCCAGGCGTCGGCGAACCAGCGCTCCGGCCGCTGTGGGCGGGTCGAGGCCGGGATCGCGATCCGGCTGTACTCGGAGGAGGACTACCTGAGCCGCCCGGAGTTCACCGACCCGGAGATCCTCCGGACCAACCTCGCCTCCGTCATCCTCCAGATGACCGCGCTCGGGCTCGGCGACGTCGCGCGGTTCCCCTTCGTCGACCCGCCGGACCGGCGTCAGGTGACGGCGGGCGTGCAGCTGCTCGAGGAGCTCCACGCGATCACCCCGGAACGCGGCCTCACCAGGGTCGGCCGTCAGCTCGCCGCCCTGCCGGTCGACCCCCGGTTGGCCCGGATGATCCTCGAGGCGGAGCGGCTCGGCGTCCTGCGCGAGGTCCTGGTGCTCACCGCGGCGCTGTCGGTCCAGGACCCCCGGGAGCGGCCGGTCGAGCAGCGGGCCCACGCCGACCAGCTCCACGCCCGGTTCAAGCACGAGCGCTCCGACTTCCTCACCCTGCTCAACCTGTGGCGCCACGTCCGCAAGCACCAGCGGGAGATGGGCTCCAGCGCGTTCCGGCGGATGTGCCGCAACGAGCACCTCAACTACCTGCGGATCCGGGAGTGGCAGGACCTCGAGTCCCAGCTGCGGCAGGCCGCCAAGCAGATCGGGCTGACCACCAAGCACCGGGAGCACCGCGACGGCGAGGCGGTCGACGAGGACGGCGTCCACCAGGCTCTGCTCTCCGGGCTGCTGTCCCACATCGGGCTGCGCGACCCGGAGCGCCGCGACTACCTCGGCGCGCGCGGCACCCGGTTCTCGATCTTCCCGGGGTCCGGGCTCTCCCGGAAGCAGCCGCAGCTGGTCATGGCCGCCGAGCTCGTCGAGACCTCACGGCTCTTCGCCCGGGTGAATGCCGCGATCGAGCCCGAGTGGGCCGAGCGGCTCGGGGCTCACCTGGTGAAGCGCAGCTACAGCGAGCCGCACTGGTCCCGCAAGCGCGTCGCGGTCCTGGCCTACGAGCGCGTCACCCTGTACGGCGTCCCGCTCGTCGCGGACCGGCTGGTCTCCTACGGCAAGGTCGACCCCGAGGTCGCCCGGGAGCTGTTCGTCCGGCACGCGCTCGTGCAGGGGGAGTGGCAGACCCGGCACCGGTTCTTCCACGACAACCGGGCGCTGCTGGAGGAGGCCGAGGAGCTCGAGCACCGGGCGCGCCGCCGCGACATCGTGGTGGACGAGCAGACCCTCTTCGACTTCTACGACGCCCGGGTCGGCCCCGACGTCGTCTCCGGCGCCCACTTCGACTCGTGGTGGAAGCGCGCAAGGCAGAAGAGGCCGGACCTGCTCACGTTCGATCCCGAGATGCTCGTCAACGAGGCGGCCCGCGAGATCTCGCAGCAGGACTACCCGGACACCTGGCACGAGGGCGGGCTGACCCTCCCGCTCTCCTACCACTTCGCGCCCGGCGCCGAGGACGACGGCGTCACCGTCGACCTGCCGCTGGCGACGCTCAACCAGCTCACCGACGACGCCCTGTCGTGGCAGGTGCCCGGGTTCCGGGAGCAGCTCGTCGTCGCGCTGCTCCGGTCACTGCCGAAGCAGCTGCGGGTCAGCTTCGTGCCCGCGCCCAACCACGCCAAGGAGTTCCTCGCCGCGGTGTCGCCCGGCGAGGAGCCGCTGCTCGACGCCCTCGAACGGCACCTGCGCTCCCGCACCGGGGTCCATGTGCCCCGCGAGGCGTGGGACTGGTCCAAGGTGCCGGCGCACCTGCGGCCGACGTACCGCGTCGTCACCGACGGGGGCGAGGTCGTCTCCTCCGGGAAGGAGCTCGCCGAGCTCAAGGTGCCTCTCGCGGGCCGGTTCGCCGATGCGCTGGAGGACGCGGCCGCCGAGCAGTCCCGCACCGGGCAGCGGAGCTGGACGTTCGGGACGGTCACGCGGTCGTTCGAGCAGCTGCGGGCGGGCCACCAGGTGAAGGGCTACCCGGCCCTCGTCGACGAGGGCGCCACCGTCGGGCTGCGGGTCTTCGGCGCCGAGCGGGACCAGGAGGCCGCGCACCGCCAGGGGGTACGCCGGCTCCTGGTCCTGACCCTGCCGTCCCCGGCGGCGCGGCTCACCGACGGGTGGGACAACCGCCAGAAGCTGGCCCTCGCCGGCTCGCCGTACCCGACGGTGGCGGCGCTGCTCGACGACTGCGTGCTCGCCGCGGCGGAGGCGCTGATGGACCGGCACGGCGGCCCGGTGTGGGACGAGGAGTCGTTCGACGAGCTGCGGGCCACGGTCGGCGCCGGGCTGCCGGTCGCGGCCGGCGACGTGCTGGCGGACGCCGTCCGCGCGCTCGACGCGTGGCGGCAGACCGACCGGCTGCTGAGCGGCTCGGTCGACCTGATGCTCTTGCCGGCCATGACCGACATGCGCGACCAGGTCGGCCGGCTGGTCCGGCGCGGGTTCGTCGCCGACGTGGGGGCCGAACGGCTCCGGCAGCTGCCGCGCTACCTCGCCGGGGTGCGGGTGCGGCACGAGAAGCTGGCCGGTGGGGTGGACCGCGACCGGATGCTGATGGACCAGGTGTCACCGCTCCAGCAGGCGTACCTGCACCGGGTCGAGGCGCTCCCGGAGGGCCACGTCGAGCCGCTCGGGCTGGTCCGGGTCCGGTGGCTGCTCGAGGAGCTGCGGGTCAGCCTCTGGGCCCAGCAGCTCGGCACCCCCGAACCGGTCTCCGACGCGCGGGTCCGCAAGGCGCTGGCCGCGGCCTGACCCGCACCCGGTCAAGAAGTAGCGTGCCCCCATGGGTGAGCGGGTGCGGGTGGCGACGTACAACCTCTACCTCGGAGCCGACCTCGCGCCGCTCCTGCTCGGCGCTCCCGCCGGCGCCGACCCGCAGGCCGCCTTCGACGAGGTGCGGCGCCAGCTGCAGGCGACCGCCTTCCCCCGACGGGTGGACGCGCTGGCCGCGGCGCTGCTCCAGGAGCCCGCCGACCTCGTCGGGCTCCAGGAGGTGTGCCTCTGGCGCGCCGGTGGGGCGGTGCTCTGGGACTACCAGGCGGAGCTGCTCGCCGCGCTCACGCGTCAGGGCTGCCCCTACGAGCCGGTCGTCTCCCAGCCGACGTTCCGCGGTGCGGGGGCGGTCGTGGTCGACGGGCGGACGGTCGACCTCGAGGCGGCCGGCTCCAACACGGTCCTGCGCCGGCGTGGCTCGCGCGTCGAGACGGCGGGCGCCGCCACCGGCCTCTACGGAAGCGCGTTCACGGTGCCCACCGGCGCCCTCGGGCTCGAGGCGACGCTGGAACGGGGCTGGTGCTCGGTGCGGTGCAGCGTGGCCGGGAAGCCGTTCACCTTCGTGAACACCCACACGGAGGCCTACGACGCCGCCTCCCGCGACACCCAGCGCGACGAGCTGCTCGGCAGCCTGACCGACGAGGCGGAGCCCGCGGTCGTCGTCGGCGACTTCAACGCGGTGCCCGAGCACGTCGGGATGCCCGCCGGGTTCGTCGACGCCTGGGTCGCGGCCGGGCACCCCTCGGCGGGCCCGGAGGCGGCGACCTGCTGTCAGGCGGGAGACCTGCGCAACGAGGAGCCGACGCTCACCGACCGGATCGACTACGTGTGGGTGCGCGGGGCGAGGGTCGTCTCGGCGACCCGGGTCGGCGCGAGCCCGGAGATGCGCTTCGCTGAGGGGCTCTGGCCCTCCGACCACGCCGGCGTGGTGGCGGAGCTGGAGCTGCCCGGCTGATTCGTGCGGCTCCGGGTCGCGTGCAATAGCGTGGTGTTCCCGCCGGCAGCCGATCGGAGCCACCCATGGAGATCCTGCACTCCGCCATCGCGATCCTGGCTGCGATCCTGCTCATCATCAGGTTCAAGGTCGACCCGGTGATCTCCCTGCTGCTCGCCTGCGTCTACCTCGGGCTCGCCACCGGACAGGGCGCCGAGGGCACCGTGGCCCAGATCACCGGGGGGTTCGGCGAGATCATGGCCGAGGTCGGGCTGCTCATCGGCTTCGGCGTGCTGATCGGAGCGCTGCTGCACTCGATGGGCACGTTCCGGGACCTGGTGGAGATCCTCGCGCGCCGCGTGGGTCGCCGCCTGCCGTACGCGATGGCCGGCACGCTCTCCACGATCTTCCCGTCCATCTACGTCGACGTGCAGGTCGTCCTGGCGGCGCCGATGGCCAAGGAGTCCGCGCCGGCCGTCGACCGCCGCCACGGCCTGCCGTGGCTCGCCGGGGCCATGGCCATCGGCATCTTCGCCGGCTACGTCTTCGTCGTGCCAGGTCTCGCAGCCGTCGCCATCGCCGGGTTGATGGAGGTGCCGCTGGGGACCTACCTGCTCTACGGACTGCCGATCGGGCTGACGACCGCGCTGGTCACGACGTTCCTGTTCCGACTGTTGCTGGGGCGCGGATTCTGGAACGACGAGACCGACTTCGACCCGGACGTGGTCGTCGAGGAGGGCCGTCCTCATGACGAGACGGAGGACGTGCCGTCGGCCGAGGGCGCGGCGCGGCTGCCTCTGTGGGTGCGCCTGCTGCCCATCCTGGTGCCGCTCGTCCTGATCGCCACGGGAGCGATCGCCGGCGTGGCGGAGTTCTCCAACCCGGTGCTCGCCTTCCTCGGCGACGCCAACATCGCTCTCTTCCTCGGGCTGCTGATCGCCTTCGGCATGGTCCGGCCTTCGCTCGGCGCGGACGGGGTCGGCACCGTCCTGACAGCCGGCTTCCACACCACCGGCGAGATCCTGCTCGTCACCGGCGTCGGCGGGTCCCTCGGCGCCGTCATCGCCGAGAGTGGCATGGACCAGACGCTCAAGGAGCTGTTCTCCGCTGACGAGAACGCGCCGGTGTTCCTCAGCATCCTGCTCGCCTGGTGCATCGCCGCGGTGCTCCACTTCGCGATCGGGTCGGTCTCGGTCGGGGCGATCACCGCGGCAGGCATCATCTCGCCGGTCGTCGGCTCGCTGGGCATCGACCCCGTCGTCATCGCGCTGGCGATCGGGTCGGGCGCCATGTTCGCGCTCCACGTGAACAGCAACTTCTTCTGGATGTTCAGCACCCTGCTCGACCTCTCGACCAAGGGGAGCCTGAAGACGCTGACGTTGGCGACCTCGCTCGGGGCCGTCGTCTCACTGCCGCTGGTGCTGCTGGCCAGCCTGGTGGCCGCGGCCGTCTGAGAAGGTTCGCCGAGCAGAGCTGGTGCGCCGGACCGGGAGCGCCTCACGGCGCGTGGCCGCTCGGAGCGGCTTCTTGTGGGACCCGGGGCTGCCGCGGCCCGACGCGTTCCCCAGTGTACGACCGTCGTGGTCGACCGTCAGGCGACTCGCTGTTTCAGGCAAGCCGCCCGGCGAGCTCGAGCCGGCCCGCCGCCTCCAGCTGCTCGGCCATCGTCATCAGGCGAGCCGCGGAGACGTCGCGGTCGTAGCTGGCCTCGGCGTGGTCCCGGTGCGCCCGGCCCACCGCAGCGACCCGGGCGAAGGCGGCGGCGCGGAACAGCGCGTCCGCGAAGTCGCCGACCCGCACCCCGCGGAGCACCGTGTCGGCCAGCCGCTGGACGTCCTGGGGGCCAGGGGGCTCGGTGACCCCGGCGACCGCCTCGTGCACGGGAAGGTGCCGGCGGCCCAGGTCGAACTCGTGCGCCGCGGCGACCGGGTCGGCGTACACCCACGAGCGCAACAGGTAGAGCCGCCACAGGCACCCGGCCAGCGAGCTCGGCGGCGCGGTCGACCAGAGCTCGGCGATCGCGTCGAGCCCCTCGTTGTCCGCCAAGTGGACGACGCGCTCGACGACCGCGGCGTCGACGGCGTCGCGCGGACCGCGCACCAGCAGCGTCGCGCACCGGTCGGCTGCCTCGCTCCGTGCCGCCGGATCGAGGTCGCCGACCACCTTGGCGAACGCGGCGTCGCCGGGCAACGCCGGTCGGTGGGGGCGGGGAGGCTCGGCCATCGCCCCAGGGTATGCCGATACGGTGGTCGGCGACGCCGGGCGGCACGGAGCCGCCATCCCGAACCGGGCGGCGCGAGGCGGAGCGGAGGCACGGGTGGCTGCGGTGCGGAAGCTCGTCGGCGTGATCGCGGCGGCCACCCTCGGCGCCTCGCTTGCCGGCTGCACGAGCGACGAGCCCGGGGCGACGCCGGAGCCCACTCCGTCGGCGACCACACCGTCGGCGTCGGAGTCGTCCACCGAGCCGGTCGCGCTGGAGCTGGCGGTCTACGGCGGACCGCGCAGGGTCGCGGTCTACGAGAGGATCGTGGCCGCCTTCACCGACGAGCACCCCGAGGTCGAGGTGGAGCTCACGTCGTACCCCGACGCCGAGGCCGCGGCGGAGTCGATCGAGGTGCTGCTCGCGAACGAGAGTGGCCCCGACGTCTTCCTGCTCGACCCCACCTACCTCCCGTCGTTCGTGCAGGACGAGCGGCTCCAGCCGCTCGACACGCTGCTCGAGGACCGGGGACTGCAGTTCGGCGACGACTACCAGAGGGCGGCGCTCACCGCCTTCTCCGCGAGCTCCCGGCTCCAGTGCATGCCGGCGGAGATGTCCCCGCTCGTCGTCTACTACAACCGCGACCTCATCTCCCGGCAGCAGCTCGCCGCCGAGGAGATCGTCCTCCCGCGCGGCGAGGAGACGTGGACCTGGGAGGAGTTCGTCGTCGCCGCCCGCCAGGCCGCGCTCACCGACGGGTTCGGTCCCGTCAAGGGGGTCCACCTGCCCGCCGACCTCGAGACGCTCACCGCGTTCATCCGCTCGGCGGGCGGGGAGGTGGTCGACGACCTCCTCGAGCCGACCAGCCTGACGCTCACCTCCGACGACGCGCTGACGGCGATCGCGGAGGTCGTCCAGCTCGCGCGGGACGACAAGATCGCGCTCTCCGTCGAGGACGTGGAGAAGCGACCGGCCATCGACTGGTTCACCGACGGGCAGCTCGGGATGTTCATCGGCACCCGCGAGGACCTGCCGAGGTTGAGGAAGGTCGACGGGCTCCGCTTCGACGCCGTCTCGCTCCCCTCGCTGGGCCGTTCGCGGTCGGTCTCCCGGATGAGCGGCCTCTGCATCGCTGCGCGCAGCGACTCGGTGGACGCAGCAGCCGACCTGGTCGCCTTCGCGGTCGGCCCGGAGGGGTCACGGATCGCGGCCCGGTCCGGGGCGATCGTCCCGGCGAAGCTCGACGTGATCCACGACGAGGCGTTCACCCAGCCGAGCAAGCAGCCCCGCAGCGCCGAGGCGTTCGCGGCGGGGGTGCGCCGCTCGGACCCGCTGCCCTACTCGGCGGCCTGGGTCGAGGTCGAGGAGGCGGCCGACGAGGTGCTGACGGGTCTGTACCGGCGACCGGGGCTCAACCTCGACGAGGACGAGCTGGAGGCGCGGCTCGCACGGCTCGACCAACGGTCGGTCGAGCTCTTCGCCGACGCGGAGACCGTCGTCGAGGAGTGAGGTCAGGAGGGGTGCTCGGCGATCGCGGTCGCCAGCAGCTCCGCCGTCAGCTCCACCTGCCACGGCCGGGCGCCGAGGTCGCGCAGCACCTCGGCGACCTCTTCCACACCGGCGGGCGACGGCGGGATCCACAGGACCCGGCGGACGAAGTCGGGGGTGAGCAGGTTCTCCACCGGGACGTTCAGCTCCGCGGTGAGCTCCGACAGCGCACTCCGGGCCTGGGCCAGCCGCGCAGCCGCTGCCGGGTCCTTCTCGGACCACGCTCGTGGGGGCGGCGGTCCGTCGTAGCGCGCCGACGCGGTCGGCAGCTCCGCCTCGGGCATCTCGCGGGCCTCGCGGAGGGCGGCCACCCAGGTGGCGGCGTACCGCTGGGCCCCCCGACCGTGGAACCCCTTGAGCCCGAGGAGCGCGGCCTTGTCCCGGGGCAGCGCGGTCGCGGCCTCGATGATCGCGGAGTCCGGGACGATCCGCCCCGGCGACACGTCCCGCTCGGCGGCGATGTCGTCCCGGGCGTGCCAGAGCGCGCGGACCGCGGCGAGCGAGCGCCGGCCGCGGACCCGGTGCAACCCGGAGGTACGCCGCCACGGCTCGGGGCGCGGCTCGGCCGCCGGCATCGCCACCAGGTGGGCGAACTCCTGCTGGGCCCACTCCCACTTGCCCGTCTCCACCAGCTCGGTGTGGAGCGCCTCGCGCAGCTCGACGAGCGGCTCCACGTCCAGCGCGGCGTACTCCAGCCACGGCTCCGGGAGCGGCCGGGTCGACCAGTCCACCGCCGAGTGCTCCTTGCGGAGCCGCCGGCCGAGAAGCTCCTCCACGAGCGTGGCGAGCCCGACCCGGGGGTAGCCGAGGAGCCGGCCGGCGAGCTCGGTGTCGAAGAGGGCGGCCGGGTGCAGCCCCAGCTCGCCGAGGCAGGGCAGGTCCTGCGAGGCGGCGTGCAGGATCCACTCGGCGCCCCGGAGCGCCGCCACGAGAGGCGCGAGGTCGTCGAAGGCGATCGGGTCGACGAGGGCGGTGCCCGACCCCTGCCGCCGCAGCTGGACCAGGTAGGCGCGGGCGGAGTAGCGGTAGCCGGAGGCGCGCTCGGCGTCGATGGCGACCGGACCCGTGCCCGCCGCGATCGCCGCAGCGACCTCCTCGAGCCCCTCGCGGGTGACGACGACCTCCGTCAGCCCGTCCTCGAGCTCGAGCAGCGGTGCCGGGGGAGGTGGCTCCTCCACCTCCGGGTTCTCGGTCACCGGTCTCCGCGCTGACCGCGCCGGCCGGGAAGCGCGACAACCCCCTCCGGGACCGGCTCGAGCCCCACCGCCGTGCAGAGCAGCTCTCCCCACGCCTCGACGTGCGGGCCGACGTCCCCGGTGGGCGTCCAGGACGCCCGGATCTCGAGCTGGGCGCTGCCGCCGTCCTCGGCCATCCCTCCGAAGCTCTCCGAGGTCACCTTGGTGACCGTGCCCGACGGGGCCGCGAAGACGGCGCCGTGGGAGTGGAGGGCCTCGACGAGCCAGGTCCACGCCACCTCGGCGAGGAACGGGTCGGCGGCGAACTCCTGGGTCAGCTCCGCCCGGGCGTAGGCGACGCACCGGAACGTGCCGCCCCACGTGTCGTTGCCGGCCGGGTCGTGGAGAAGGACGATCCGGCCGGTGCCGGTGTCCTCCCCGTCCACGGTGACGTCGGCGGAGAGCGCCGCGGCGAAGGGGGCGATCCGCTGCGGGGCCGGCATCGACTCGCAGAGGACCTCGGGTCGCATCCGGGCAGCCTGCATCTGGGCGACGGCCTCCTGGAACTCCGGAGGAGTCACGGGCGGCACGTCCACACGGGGCTGCTGACGTGTGGCCATGACGCCAGCGTAGGCGCGGCTCGCCCCGGGCGTGTCCCGACACGCTGCGGCGCTCTGGAAGGATGAGCCGGTGCCCGACTTCCGAAACCTCTCCGACTCTCCGTTCCTCAAGGCCGCTCGTGGAGAGCCGGTGCCGCACACGCCGGTCTGGTTCATGCGCCAGGCGGGCCGCTCGCTGCCGGAGTACCGCAAGGTGCGCGAGGGCGTCGCGATGCTCGACTCCTGCATGCGGCCCGACCTGATCACCGAGATCACCCTCCAGCCGGTGCGCCGCTACGGGGTCGACGCCGCGATCTTCTTCTCCGACATCGTGCTCCCGCTCAAGGCGGTCGGGGTGGACCTCGACATCAAGCCCGGGGTCGGGCCGGTCGTCGAGCGCCCGGTGGCGACCCTCGCGGACGTCGAGGCGATCCCTGACCTCACGCCCGAGCACGTCCCCTACATCACCGAGGCGGTCCGGCAGCTCGTCGCCGAGCTCGGGGCCACCCCGCTCATCGGGTTCGCCGGAGCGCCGTTCACCGTCGCGTCGTACCTGGTGGAGGGCGGGCCCTCGAAGGAGCACGCCCGCACCAAGGCGATGATGTACGGCGCCCCCGACGTCTGGGACGCGCTGATGCGCAAGATCGCCGGGATCGCGGCGGCCTATCTGAAGGTGCAGGTCTCGGCAGGCGCCTCGGCGGTCCAGCTCTTCGACTCGTGGGCCGGCGCGACCTCGCCGCAGGACTACCGCCGGCACGTCATGCCCTACTCGGCGTCGGTGCTCGCCGCGGCGGGGGAGCTCGGCGTGCCGCGGATCCACTTCGGGGTGGGGACCGGCGAGCTCCTCGGGTTGATGGGGTCCGCGGGGGCGGACGTGGTCGGGGTCGACTGGCGGGTCCCGCTCGAGGAGGGGGTACGCCGCGTGGGCGGCCGGGTCGTCCAGGGGAACCTCGACCCGTCGCTGGTGTTCGCGCCGACCCAGGTGATGCTCAGCCGGGCCGCCGAGGTGCTGGATGCCGGTCGGGCCGCGCCGGGGCACATCTTCAACCTCGGCCACGGCGTGCTGCCGTCGACCGACCCGGACCAGCTGGCGCGGCTCACCGACTTCGTCCACGAGCGCTCTGCTCGGTGATCAGCGGGGCTCGCTGACGGGAGCGACCCCGCGGCGTCCAATTCTGCGCATGTGCCTCCGAGCTCCGCGGGTTCGGCTCATCTCCTCGACATTCTCGCGCTCGTGCGCGGTTCTTGACGCGGGAGGGCGCCGTCGTGGCCGGCGTCAGCCGGCCGGCGTCTCCGAGGGTGCGACCGGACGCCTCCGGCGTACGGAGCGGAGCCACAGCCAGAGCGGGACGCCGAGCACCGCGAGGACGAACCCGAACGGGATCACGGCGCCGACGACCGTCGCGCCGACCACGAGGACGGAGACCAGAGCCTCCCAGCCGTTCCGGAGCCCGGTCACGAAGCCGGCGTGGTCGAGCGGGTCGTCGGCCGCCGCGACCTGTCCCTGGTCACGCGTCATCGTGAGCGAGATGGTCGCGAGCGAGGTCTGGTCGGAGAGGTACTCCTGCTGCGCGCGCAAGGACGCGAGGTCGGCCTCCCTCTGGGCGATCTCGGACTCGAGCCGGATCATCGCGTTGACGTCGGTGGCCTCGCCGAGGAAGCCCCGCAGCCGGTCGAGGCTCACCTCCTGGGTGCGGATCCGGGAGTCCACGTCGATGACCTCGGTCGTGACGTCGACGGTCTTGGTCCCGCGGTCGGTGACCGTGCCGACCTCCTCGAGGTCCGACATCAGCTGGGCGAAGTGGCTGGAGGGAACCCGGAGCTCGAGCTCCGAGCGGTCGGCACCCCCGTCGGCGTCCTTGGACGTGTGCTCCTTGGCGACGCGGCCGCCGTACCTCCCGAGCAGCCGGTCCAGCTCGTCGCGCGCGGTCTCGAGGTCGTCGGCGACGAGCTCGATCCGCCCGGTCGAGATCACCGCGCGGGTCTGGACGGCGGTCCGCCCTGCCGTGCGGGGCGCCTCCCGGTCCGACTCCGCGCTGTCCGACACCCCGTTGGCCGACCCGCCGCTGCTGACGGACATCGAGTCCGCGGAGCCCCCGCCGGCGTCGCTCTCGGAGTCACCGCCGCCGCTGCAGCCGACCAGCAGCGCGGCCAGCGCGCCCGCGATCCCCACCCTTGCCGTGACCCGTCCACGCACGACCACCACCCGCTTCCCTCGGACACCTGACGGATGTGTGACGCAGCCGGCGCAGCGGCGGTTCCGTGGCGTTTGCGAGAGTGGGCGGGTGACCGCCTCCTCGACCCGCCCCGCCCGCGTCGTCGTCGTCGGCGCGGGCATCGCGGGGCTCTCCGCCGCCACGGCGGTACGTCGCGAGCGACCCGACGTGGAGGTGCTCGTCCTGGAGGCGACCGGCCGGGTCGGCGGCAAGCTCCGGCTCGCCGAGGTGGGCGGCGTCGCCGTCGACGTCGGCGCCGAGTCGATCCTCAACCGCCGTCCTGAGGGCGTTGCGCTGGCGCGGGCGAGCGGCCTGGGTGACCGGGTCGTCCACCCCGCCACGACGGCCGCGCGGATCTGGTCCCGCGGCAGGCTGCACTCGATGCCGCGCTCGATCCTGGGCGTGCCGGTCGACCTCCGGTCGGCCTCGGGACTCCTCTCGGCGGAGGGGGTCGCCCGGGCTGAGCTGGACGCCGTCCTCCCGGCGACCGAGATCGGGGAGGAGGACGTCAGCGTCGGGTGGCTCGTCGAGCAGCGCCTCGGGCCGGAGGTGGTGGACCGGCTGGTCGAGCCGCTGCTCGGCGGGGTGTACGCCGGTCACGCCCGCGAGCTCTCCGCCCGGGCCGCCACCCCCCAGCTCGTGGCCCTCCTCGCCCGCGACAGGTCGCTGGTGCGCGCGGCCGGCGAGGCCGTGGGGGAGCCGAGCGACGTGCCGCTCTTCGCCGGGCTCGTCGGCGGGGTCGGACAGCTCCCGGTGGCAGTCGCGGCCGGGCTCGACCTGCGAACCACCACGACCGTCCGGGACCTCGTCCGTTCCCCGGAGGGAGGGTGGCACGTCGTCACCGGACCGGCCGTGGCGCCCTCGCTGGTCGCGGCCGACGCGGTCGTCGTCGCGGTGCCCGCGACGCCGGCCTCGCGGATGCTCGCCGGCGCGGTCCCGGCGGCCGCTCTCGAGCTCGCGGGGATCGAGTACGCCTCGATGGCCGTCATCACGTTGGCCTTCCCTGCCGACCGGTTCCCCGCTGTCGAGGGGTCCGGGTTCCTCGTGCCGCCGGTCGACGGCAGGACGGTCAAGGCCGCGACGTACTCCTTCGCCAAGTGGCAGTGGGTCCGCGACGCCGCCGACGACCTCGTCGTGCTGCGCACGTCCATCGGCCGGCACCGCGAGGAACGCGCGCTCCAGGTCCCCGACGAGGAGCTCGTCGCCCGCTCGCTGGCCGACCTGCGTGAGGCGGTCGGGCTCGACGTGCCGCCGGTCGACCAGCACGTGCAGCGGTGGGGCGGCGGGCTGCCGCAGTACGCCGTCGGCCACCTCGACCGGGTCCGCCGCATCCGGTCGGCCGTCGCGGAGGTGCGCGGGCTCGCCGTCTGCGGCGCGGCGTACGACGGGCTCGGGATCCCGGCCTGCATCGCCTCCGCCGAGCGCGCTGCCCGGCAGGTGCTCGACCAGCTGCCGACCCACCCCGGGACCGCGTCGCTTGGGAGCCACGGGAGAATGGACCCATGAGCGTCGCGAACCGGGGCAAGCTGGCCAAGGACCTGAACGACACGATCCGCTACACGATGTGGTCGGTCTTCCACCTGCGTGACGTCCTCGGGGACGCCGACCGGGACGCCGAGGCGCGGGAGGTCGAGAAGCTCTTCGACGAGATGAGCGGCCAGGTCACGATCCGCGGTGTCTACGACGTCTCGGCGCTGCGGGCGGACGCCGAGGTGATGGTCTGGTCGCACGCTGAGTCGTCCGACGACCTCCAGCAGCTCTACCACCGGCTCCGGCGGACCGCTCTCGGTGCGCGGCTCGAGCCGGTCTGGTCGCAGATGGCGCTGCACCGGCCGGCGGAGTTCAACCGCAGCCACATCCCGGCGTTCCTTGCGGAGGAGGAGGGGCGGCAGTACGTCTGCGTGTACCCCTTCGTCCGGTCGTACGAGTGGTACCTGCTGCCTGACGACGAGCGGCGTGCGCTGCTCGCCGAGCACGGCAAGATGGCCCGCGACTACCCCGACGTGCGGGCGAACACGGTCGCGTCGTTCGCGCTCGGAGACTACGAGTGGATGCTGGCGTTCGAGGCCGACGAGCTGCACCGGATCGTCGACCTGATGCGGCACCTGCGCGGCTCGGAGACCCGGCGGCACGTGCGCGAGGAGGTCCCGTTCTACACCGGTCGCCGGCGGACGGTCGCCGAGCTGCTCGCCGACCTCCCCTGAGCCGAGTCGTCGGCTCCTCGGGGTGGGGCGGGCTCAGCCGTCGGCCGGCTCCAGCGTCATGCTGATCGAGTTGATGCAGAACCGCTGGTCGGTGGGGGTGTCGTAGCCCTCGCCCTCGAAGAGGTGGCCCAGGTGCGAGCCGCAGCTGGCGCAGCGGACCTCGACGCGCTTCATCCCCATGGAGCGGTCCTCGATGTACTCCACCCGGTCCTCGGCGAGCGGCGCGTAGAACGACGGCCAGCCGCAGTGCGAGTGGAACTTGTGGTCGGAGCGGAACAGCTCGGCCTGGCAGGCCCGGCAGCGGTAGACGCCCTCGGTCTCGGTGTCGGTGTACTCACCCACGAAGGGACGCTCGGTCCCCGCCCGCCGGAGCACTTGGTACTCGTCCGGCTTGAGCAGCTGCCGCCACTCCTCGTCCGTCTTCTCGACCTGGTAACCCATGGTGTCGAGCCTACGCAGCCGGGCAACACGCCCGGGCGGCCAGGACGTGGCAGGGTGACGCCATGCCGACTGCAGCCACCGAGGTCGAAGCAAGCGGAAGGGCGGTCCGGGTCACCAGCCCGGACCGGGTGATCTACGAGGAGACCTCCTCCACGCCGGCCGTCACCAAGCTCGAGGTCGTGCAGTACTACCTCGCGGTCGAGGACGCGATCATGCGGGCCCTCCGGGACCGGCCGACCGCGCTGGAGCGGTGGCCCAAGGGCGTCCGGGACGACATCAAGCTCGCCACCGGCCGGGGTGACAAGGCCGACGCGTTCTACTCCAAGCGGGTGCCCAAGGGTGCGCCCGACTTCGTGGAGACCGTCGGCATCACGTTCCCCTCCGGTCGGACCGCCGACGAGATCTGCCCGACCGAGGTCGCCACGGTGGCGTGGGCGGCGCAGATGGGGACGATCACGTTCCATCCGTGGCCGGTCCGGCGAGGCGCTGTCGACCACCCCGACGAGCTGCGGATCGATCTCGACCCGCAGCCCGGCACCGCGTTCGCGGACGCGGCGCGCGTGGCGCTGGTGGCCCGAGACCTGATGACCGAGGTCGGGCTGGTCGGCTTCCCGAAGACCAGCGGCAACCGGGGGGTCCACATCTACGCCCGCCTCGAGCCCCGGTGGGAGTTCGTCGACGTCCGGCATGCCGCGATCGCCTTCGGACGCGAGCTGGAGCGGCGTACTCCCGGGGTGACCACCAGCTGGTGGAAGGAGGAGCGCGGCGAGAACATCTTCGTCGACTTCAACCAGAACTCCCGCGACCGGACAATCGCGAGCGCCTACTCGCTGCGGCCGATCGCGGGAGCCCCGGTGTCCACGCCGCTGGAGTGGGAGGAGCTGGAGGGGCTCGACCCGCGGTCGCACAACCTGCACACGGTGCCGCAGCGGCTCGCCGAGCGGGGGGACCCGATGGCCGCCATCGACGACAGCGCCGGTTCGCTGGAGACGCTGCTCCAGATGTACGACGGCGACATCGCCGGTGGGCTGACCGACATGCCGTACCCGCCGGACTACCCGAAGATGCCCGGGGAGCCGCCGCGGGTCCAGCCGAGCAAGAAGAACCCCGCGAACTGGGAGTCTGGCTGACCTCCCAGCCGAAGGTAGTCGGGGGTCGGGGCGGCCGACGGCCAGCACGAAGTGTGACGGTCGTCCCTGGACCGGCTCGACGGCCGGGTCGACACTCGACCGCATGAAGCGGCCTTGGCGGTGTCGTCTCGGCTTCCACCAATGGCGCAAGAGCTGGGACCACAGAATCGAACGTGAGGTCAAGCAGTGCGCCCTGTGTCACAAGCGCACCGGCACGGGGTGGCCACGCAGTGGCGCAAGCTGGTAGCCGATCGCTGGTCTAGTTCGTCTCGAAGCCTGGGTGAGGTCCCCGCGTCAGGCGATCTACTCTGATGAGGAAAGGCCGTCGTGGCACGGCCGTCGGAGGCGGGTCTCATGAAGGTTCCACATCTGCGACACACATGGGTCATCGACGGTGGTCCCGGCGACGAGCCGCGGCGCCGCTGCGCCAAGTGCGGCAAGACCAAGGACAACGGCGTCCCAGCCGACCGCCGATCGGTCACCGAGGCCCGGGCGGCGAAGTCCAAGCACTCGGCGGACTGGCCGGCCAGCGGCGGCGCCGCCGGCATGTGACGCAGCCGATCGTCGGTCCTCAGCCGAGAACGGGTGACAGACGGCAGGGCGATCGGCATCGGCAGTGTCGTCCACGTCCGTTCCGTTGACCGACCCCTGACCGCGTGGAGGGGTGCCCTCCGGCCCTTGGCGGCGCTGACCGTCAACGCTACGTCCCGATCGGGGAAGCCGACGGCTACTTCCACCCGTTCGTCGGCCCAGGCAAGCACTACGGCATCAGCAACGTGAAGTTCTCCTACACGCCGACGGCTGCTGACTGACCGGCTGGAACAGCGACGAACAGGCCGGCCTCCCGGATGTACCGGGGGCCGGCCCGTCGCCACTGCGGTGTTGCTCCCGCTGGGTGCTTCGAGCCGTCCCAGAGCTGGCTGCGTCATAGGACGGTTCGGTTGGACGTGATGTACCCACCGCCCGTGCCTTCACGCGCCTGTCCAGACGGGTTGACCGAGCGTCGCCCCGGGTAGCCCAGCCACGGACGACATCGGCGGGCGGGAAGGCGCGAGCGTGGCGAAGCAGCAGGGGCTGGTCGTCGCCGTCACCGGGCCGACCGGGGAGATCGGCATCCCGTTCGTGCGCGCTGTCGAGAAGAGCCGGGACGTCGCGGAGATCCGGGGGATGGCCCGCCGGCCGTTCACCCGACCGAGCATGGCTGGACGAGGACCCGCTCCGTGCAGGGTGACGTCCTCGACCGGCCAGCCGTCGACCGGCTCGTCGACGGGGCGGACGTCGTCGTCCATCTCGCCTTCCTCATCTTCAGCAGCCC
>DASSBB010000034.1:0-56314 GCA_035699145.1 Marmoricola sp. | reverse complement strand
ACGGCGATGACGCCCGTGTCATGGTGCACCGACGTAGTCCGTAACGCCGTGGACATCTGGCCGCGGGTCGGCGATCGGTCGTGCAGTTGCGCGGCCGGATCGCGGAGCTGACCGCTCAGCTCGAAGAAGTGCCGCGCTCGGACAGGGGACGGCAGGACACCGACCCCGTCGACCTGATCCCGGTAGCGGAGCAGTTCGCGAGTCCCGCCAACCCGACTGCGAACAGATCGAAGGGCTCAGCGGCACCGAGGGTCAAGTCGAGATCGAAGCGCTCTGAGACGACGGCCGACAAGGAACACCTGCGGCCGGTCGCTTCGATCGACGAGGGAGGCGGATGGGGGGCTTCTCACGACTGACCGCGTCCTTCATCATCACCCCGGATGGAACCTTCGTGGGGGAAGACGAGGCGCGGTCGTTCCTCCGCGCGACGCGGCGGCGGCATGCCCGTGCGACCGAGCGGTGCGCGGCAGATGAGGACGTTCGAGAAAGGCGTGTGCATGATCGTCACATCCAGAGTTCACGCCTGGGCGAACCGTCCCTACCAACCGCAATGTCCAGCGGTCACGCGACTCCGTCGCTTACCCCCGCCTTGTGCGCGTAGCGCTGGCCGGAAGCAACCGCGTGCGAGCACCGCGATGGAACCAGCTGCGTCGTCGGTCCGTTGATCTCAGCTGATGCTGAGGAGTACGACGGCGACGCCGGCTGCCAGAAGCCCAAGCGTCTGGAGTGACGTCACCTTCTCGTGGTGCACGGTCAGCCCGAGCAGCACCGGGATGGCCGGATACAGCGAGGCCAGCGCGACTGCGATGGCCAGCAGCTGCTCCTGGGCGGCCAGCAGGTACAGCACCAACGCGGCCGCCGCACCGGCACCGATAAGGGCGGCCCGCACGTCGTCGGCAAGAGACGCCGCTCGCGGGGCGGTGCGCAGCACCACCGCGCTCAGCACCAGGACGGCCGCCACGCGCCCGGAAGCGACGGCCCACAAACCGCTGCCGACACTTACGAGGCCGAGTGCGACGTACTGGACTGCCACCCCGCAGCTGGCGAGCAAGCCGTCACCGACCGCACCTGATGCACCGATGATGCGTCGCCCCGCGATACACCACAGCGCGGGCAGTACGACCCCGATGCCCGCCCACGCGAGCACACCAGGGCGTTCTCCGAGCAGCGCGACCCCGAACACCACCGACAGCGCGACACCGGTGACGGCGCTGACAGGAAGTACGACGCTGAAGGCGCCATGGCTGAGCCCCCGGTTGAGGTACAACATGGTGACGCCGCTGCCGATCCCCGACAGGCAACCCCAGAGCAAATCGACAGGCCGGACGGCGTCGGCAGGGTAGACGGTTGCCGCGAGGACTGCGGCGCCCAAACCGCCCAGCTGGCCGATGAGGGAGACCACCGCGAAGTGGACCCGCCGTGAAAGAATCCCACCCGCGTAATCGACGAAGCCGTAGACCACCGCTGAGGCCAGTGCGAGCCCCGGACCAACCACGATGACCTCCGCCCGCGACCGTGAGGCCAGCGCTCGAACGGACTACGCGCGCCCAATGACTTCGCAACACTAGCCGTCGTCCACGGCCGCGGAACGGCGCCTCAACCGGCGTGAGAGCGCGTCGGCCTCCCCGGCGCCCTCAGGTGGAGCAGCGAGCGGCAGCGTCAGGCCGACCCGCGGACCACGACAGCACACGGGAGCACGACGGTCCGTCCAGCTCCGTCGTACCGGCCGGACATCCGGCTCATCAGCAGATCACCGGCGGCGCTGCCCGCTTCGTACGGCGGGTTGCGCACCGTCGAGAGCGGTGGATGGACGATCGTCGCCGCATCCACGTCGTCGAACCCCATGATCGCCACGTCCGCGGGCACGGCGAGACCGAGCTCGTGGACCACGTCGATGGCCCCCAGCGCCATGAGGTCGTTGGCACAGAAGACGGCGTCCGGACGGTGCGGCAGCTTCATCAGCGTCCGCATGGCCCCGGCGCCGCCGGCCCTGGTCCAGTCGCCCCGCACCAACAGCTTGGGGGACACCTTCCGACCGCCGGCCTGCAGCGCCGAGCGGAAACCCTGGGTCCGCGCGGCCGCGGAGCGGAGCGGGCCCTGGATCATCGCGATCCGCTGGTAGCCCTGGTCGATCAGGTGCGCGACGGCGGCGCGGGAGCCGGCCTCGTCGTCGGAGCGCACCGTGTCGCAGCGGGGGTGGTCGAGCCGCTCGCCGACGCAGACGATGGGGGTGGACATGTCAGCTGGGCCGAACGTGACCTGGGAGGCCGTCTCGCCGGAGGCGAACACGATGCCGTCGACGCCGCGGTCGAGCGCGTCGTCGAAGAACCTCCGCTCCCGTTCGTGCTGGCCGTCGGTGTTGCAGACGTAGACCCCGTAGCCGGCCGGGTCGAGGGCATCGGCCAGCCCGCGGGTCAGGGTGCCGTAGAAGGGGTTGGTGATGTCCGGCACGACGACCGCGATCATGTGCGAACGGCGCGTCCGCAGGTTGCGAGCGACGTGGTTGGGGCGGTAGCCGAGCTCGTCGATCGCCTCGAGCACCGTGACCCGGGTCCGGGCACCGACCGCCCGCTTGCCGGACAGGACGTGCGACACGGTCGTGGGACTCACGCCGGCCCGGGAGGCGACCTCGGCGATCGTCACGCGGGAGACCGGGCTCGCCGTCTCGACCTGACCACTCTTCAACGCCTCGACCTCCTCGGGCCGACGGAATGGTACCGCAGCGGACGCAAACCGGTTTGCGTGCTTATCGCGGCCTCCCACGCAACGAAGAGGACACGGTCCCGCTACGAGCGGAGCAGGTCTATTGACAACGGTCGGCTGGCGCGACGATTGTTCCGACATTGGCCAAACGATTTGCGTCCTGAGCAAGGGAGCGGGTTCGGTGAACATTCTGAAGTCATGGAGGACCCCGGCCGTCTTCGTCGCGCTGGCGGTCGCGTCCACCGGGCTCGCGGCCTGCGGTGGTGACGACGATCCGTCCGGCGAGGGCAGCGAGAACCGAGGTGCCGAGCAGGGCCCGGTGGAGGAGCCGACCGAGCCCACGGAGGTCACCTTCTTCTCATGGGTCGGGAACCAGCCGAACATGAAGAAGATGGCGCGGCAGTTCCACAAGGAGCACCCGAACATCACCATCAAGTTCGAGAACGTCCCCGCCGAGCAGGCCGCGCAGGTCCTCACCACCCGGATCGCCGGCAACAACGCTCCGGACGTCGCCTTCGTCAACGCCAGCGACACCGCGGACTACGCCTCGCGCGGGGCCTTGGTCAACCTCCAGAACTACATCGGCCGCAGCGACGTGGTGAACCCCGACGACTACGTCGAGGGGTTCAAGTCGTTCGTCACCTACGAGGGCGACATGTGGGGGCTTCCGATCGACGGTGAGTCGACCGGGCTGTTCTACCGCACTGACATGTTCGAGGAGGCGGGCATCGACGGACCTCCCGAGACCTGGGAGGAGTTCGAGGAGACGGCGGCGGCGCTCACCGACGAGTCGAAGGACCAGTACGGATACGAGCTGTTCGCCACCGAGGCGGCGTACTACTGGTACCCCTGGCTCTACCAGGCCGGCGGCGACCTCCTCAGCGAGGACGGCACCGAGGTCGCCTTCACCAGTGACGAGGCCAAGGAGGCTGCGGAGTTCTACGTCGGGCTGAGGGAGTACTCGCCGGCGGACTACCTCAACTCCAACTCCTACGACGGCCGGGTGGCCTTCGCCAACGGGCAGGTCGGCATGTACATGGCCGGCGCCTGGTTCGCCGGGGTGCTCTCCGACGAGTTCCCGAAGATCGACGGGAAGTGGGCCACCGCGCGCCTCCCGGAGGGCGACGCGGGTTGCAAGACCACGATCGCCGGGGACGCGCTCATCATGATGGAGCAGACCGACGTCTCCGACGCCGCCTGGCTCTGGATGGAGTACCTCTCCCAGCCGGACGTGCTGGCGAACTGGACCTACCGCACCGAAGGCACGCTGCTGCCGCCTCTGAAGTCGCTGCTGGAGGGTGACGAGATCGTGGAGGAGAAGCCTGTCCTGGAGGGGTTCATCGAGCTCATGGACTGCGGTGTCTCGAGCACCGTGGCGAACCCGAAGTTCCCGCGCATCGAGACGATCCTCAACGAGGAGCTGGGCAAGGCGATGTACGGCGACCAGTCCGCCGGGGACGCCCTCGAGAACGCCGCCCAGCAGGCAGAGGCGATCCTGGCTCGCGGATGAGCACCGCAGTCGTCGCCGAGGAGGAAGACCGAGAGAGCAGGGTCCGACGCCTGGGGAGGCGGTTGTGGCGAGAGCGCTCCGCCTACGTCTTTCTCTTCCCCGGGATCCTGATCTTCTCGGTCTTCATCCTGGCCGCGATGATCTTCGCCTTCTACCTGACCTTCCACCGGTGGAGCATCATCGAGCCGGATAAGCCGTTCGTCGGTCTCACCAACTACGACGACATGATCCACGACGAGCGGTTCCTCCAGTCGGTGCTCAACACCGCCTACTTCACAGGCGCCTCGGTGCCCTTGACGATGATCATCGGGCTCGGGCTCGCGCTGCTGCTCAACCAGCCGATCCGGTTCCGGGCCGTGTTCCGAACCGCCTACTTCCTGCCGGTGATCACCCCCTTCGTGGTCGCGGCGATCCTGTGGAAGTGGCTCTACAACGGTGACTTCGGGCTCTTCAACTTCTACCTGATGCAGGCCCACCTCATCGACCAGCCACTTCTGTGGCTCTCGGACAAGAACCTCGCCATGCCGGCGGTCATCCTGATGAGCATCTGGAGCGGTGTGGGCTTCTCCATGGTGATCTACCTCGCGGGGCTCCAGGCGATTCCCGAGGAGCTCTACGAGTCGGCGAAGATCGACGGAGCGGGCACCCTGGCGAGGATCCGGTACGTCACGATCCCGCTGCTCCGCCCCACGACGCTGTTCCTGCTCGTGCTGGGCATCATCGGCTCCTTCCAGATCTTCACGCAGATCTTCGTCATGACGAGCGGGGGACCGGTCAACAAGACCACGACGATGGCGTACTACATGTACCTCTGGGCCTTCAAGTACTACGACATGGGCTACGCGAGCACGCTGGCCTTCGCGCTGTTCGCGATGCTCCTGGTCTTCACCATCTTCCAGCTCCGGCTCTTCAGGCAGGCGGACGCATGACCCACGCTGCGTTGCCGACCCGCGACGAGGACGCACCGGCCGCCCTCACCGCACCGCGGCGCCTCGGGCGCCGGCGGCGGTCGCCCGGCACCACCGCCCCGAAGCAGAAGCGCAAGACCACGCTGCGTGCCAAGCTCCTGACCTACCTGGTGCTGGCCCCCGTCGCGATCCTGTTCGTGGCGCCGTTCGCGTGGCTCATCAGCGCCTCGTTCCAGCAGATCGGCACGATCTTCGCCAACCCGCCGACCTGGCTCCCGGACGACCCCACGCTCGAGGGCTACAAGGGGTTTCTCAACGTCGGCGACCTGACCAAGGCGCAGCGGAGTCGCGGCAGTGGAGACTGGCGGTGGTTCGCCAACAGCGCCTTCGTCGCGATCTCGATCACCGTGCTGCAGACCTTCTTCAACGCGCTGTGCGCCTACACGTTCGCGAAGCGCCAGTTCCCCGGCCGGGACGTGATCTTCGTGCTCTTCCTGGCGACGATGATGGTGCCGGGCCAGGTCCTGATCATCCCGAACTACATCATCATCCAGCACGTCCCCTTCTTCGGCGGCAACGACTGGATGGGGATGGGCGGTCACGGGTGGCTCGACTCCTACTGGGGGCTGATCCTGCCGGGGGTCGTGAGCGCGTTCGGCATCTTCCTGCTCCGCCAGTACATGCTGTCGATCCCTGACCAGCTGCTGGACGCGGCGCGGATCGACGGCGCCGGCGAGTTCCGGATCTTCTGGACCGTCGTCCTGCCGCTGTGCACGCCCGCGCTCGCGGCGAACGCGATCTTCACCTTCCAGGGCGCGTGGGAGGACTTCTTCTGGCCGCTGATCGTCGTGTCGGACCCGGACAAGTACACCGCTCCGGTCGGCCTCGCTCTCTTCGTCATCCAGAACCGCACGTCGTGGAACCTGCTCTTCGCCGGGTCGGTGATCATGACCCTGCCGATGATCCTGGTGTTCATGGTCTTCCAACGTCACTTCATCCAGGGCATCGCGCTGACCGGGGTCAAGGGGTAGCCCGCCGTGGTGACCGCGACCCTCGACCGGCTGCTCGAGCAGGGCAACGGGGTGCTGCGCTGCGAGCCCGCCTGGGTGGCGCGTGACTTCCTTCCGCCCGGGCGGCGGCTCGGCCTCCCGGAGGACGCCTACGACGTGGGGGAGCGTGGCGCGATCTGCGAGCGCTGGCTCGCCTCCACCACCAGGGCGGACAACCGGGTCGGCCCCGACGACGAGGGGCTGAGCCACCTGGTGGGGGAGCACGGCGAGCGGCTCCTGCTGCGCGACGCCGTGGCGGCTGCCCCGGCCGCCGTGATGGGGGAGGAGTACACCGCGGCCCACCCGGCCGGCCTCGGCAGGCTGGCCAAGCTGTTCGACTACGCCGACCGGCTCCCGTACCACGTCCACCCGCCGCAGGAGTACGCCGCGCTCGTCGGCGCCCACGCGAAGGACGAGTCGTACCACTTCCTGCCGGGCGTGGACATGGGGAAGCATCCCGAGACGTTCTTCGGTGTCCATCCGTGGATCGCCGAGCGGCGGGCGCACGACACGCTGCTTCCCTACCTCGTGGACTGGGACAGCGACCTGATCCTCCGGCACGCGCGCGCCGAGCTCCAGGTGGCCGGGGAGGGGTTCCACGTGCCTTCCGGCGTGCTGCACGCCCCGGGGACCGCCCTCACCCTGGAGCTCCAGGAGGACTCCGACGTGCTGGCCATGTTCCAGGCGCTCAACGCGGGTCGGATCATCTCCAAGGAGCTGCTCTTCAAGGACGTCCGTCCCGAGGACCGCGAGGAGCACGGCGAGCGGTTCCCCCTGCGCTTCGTGGACTGGGAGCTCAACGGCGACCCGTACTTCTACGAGAACCGGCACCTGTCGCCGCAGCCCGTGGAGGCGGTCGGACCCGAGTCATGGGTTTTCTACAACACCGACAAGTACGCCGGGAAGCGCATCGTCGTACCCGCGGGCGGGACGCACCGGCTGCGGGAGCCCGGTGTCTACAGCTGTTTCGTGTGGGCCGGCACCGGCACCTACGCCGGCATGGAGGTGCGCGCCGGCGAACCCGGGCTCGACGAGCTGGTCGTCACCCACGACGCCGCCGTCCACGACCACGAGATCCTCAACAGGGGCACGGAGGAGCTGGTCGTGTTCACCTTCTTCGGTCCCGATCTCCACGTCGGGGCGCCGAGGATCCAGGGCTGAGCGTGCGGTGCCGGTGAGCGAGCTCCGCGTGGGCCTGGTCGGCGCCGGACTCATCGCCGGGGTGCACGCGCACGCCTACCGCGCCTCCCCGGGAGTCCGCGTCGTCGCGGTCGCCGACCCGGTCCGCGCCAAGGCCGAACGGCTCGCCGAGCGGTACGGCGCCGTGGCGGTCGGCACGGTCGAGGAGCTGCTCGACCTGCCGGTGGACGTGGTCGACGTCTGCACCCCGCCGCTCTCCCACGCTGACGTCGCCGTCACCGCCCTGGACGCCGGCCGCCACGTGCTGTGCGAGAAGCCTCTGGCGCGCACGCTCGGGGACGCACGCCGCATCGTGGACGCGGCTGGACGGGCGGCGGGCCTCTTCATGGTCGGCCACGTCTCCCGGTTCGAGCCGGACCACAGTGGCGCGAAGGCGCTCGTCGACGCCGGACGGATCGGCGAGGTCCGGATGGTCACCCACACCACCACCTGCGCCATGCCCACGTGGAGCGAGGACGGCTGGGTCGCGGACCCGGTGCGGTCCGGCGGCCCTCTGGTCGACCAGGCCGTGCACAGCTTCGACTTCGCCCGTTGGGTGATCGGGTCCCCCGCGGTGCGGGTGCACTGCCTGGCTGCGGACACCCCGGCCGGGCCGGCGACGTACACGCTGTCGACGGTCCGCTACGCCAACGGGGCGATCGCCCACGTCGAGGCAGGGTGGGGTCACCCGGCGAGCCGGGGGTTCAAGCTCGCCGCGGAGGTCGTCGGCACGGACGGCCGGATCACGTGGAGCTACGACCGGATGATGGGCGGCGTGCTGCACCCCTCCAGCGGACCGGTCGAGTGGTTCGACGTGCTCGGTGACCGTGGGTTCACCGCCGAGCTGAGGGCGTTCACCGACGCCGTGGGTCGTGGCGGTCCCTCCCCGGTCCCGGCTCGGGACGGGATGGAGTCGCTGCGGACCGCGTCGGCCGCGCTCGAGTCCGCTCGCACCGGCAGGACGGTCGACCTGACCACCTGGGAGGGATCGTGACGGAGAAGGTCGGCATCGCCCTGCTCGGCGCCGCGCACACCACCCACGCCTGGGCCTACGCGCGTGCATTGGCGGCCGCTCCGGCCACGAGGGTGGTCGGTGTCCACGACCAGGAGCGTGAGCACGCCCGCTGGATCTGCCGCGACTTCGACGTCCCCTTCTACGCGAGCGCCGAGGAGCTCGCCGCCTCTTCCGACGTCGACGCCGTGGTGGTCTGCACCGAGACGGTCCGGCACCGTGCGACGGTGGAGCTGGCGGCCGCTCATGGCCGGCACGTGCTCTGCGAGAAGCCCCTGGCGACCACGGTCGCCGACGCGGAGGCGATGGCGCTCGCCTGCCGGACAGCCGGGGTGCAGCTCCACGTCGCCTTCGTGTCGCGGTTCCTCCCGCTGGTGGCCCGGGCCCGGGAGGCGGTCCGCTCAGGTCGTCTGGGTGCGGTCGTCGGGATGGTGGGTGGCAACCGCGGGCGACCCCCGTTGCCTCCGGCGTACCCGGCGTGGATCACGACGGCGGCCGAGGCGGGCGGCGGCGCGGTCATCGACCACTCGGTCCACGTCACCGACGTGATGCGCCACGTGACCGGCCTCGAGGTGGCGTCGGTCTCGGCCGAGGCCGGCTCGCTGCTGTGGCGCTGCGGGGTCGACGACACCGGGGTCCTGCTCCTCCGGTTCGACACCGGGGCGGTGGGCAGCGTCGACCCGAGCTGGTCGCTCCCGGAGGGGAATCCGTGGGACTACGACTTCTACCTGCGGATCCTCGGCACCGAGGGGTCGCTCGACATCACCGACACCGCGGAGTCGCTGGAGCTGGTCGGCAACGACGCGTCCGGCCTGCGACGGGAGTCGTTCGCCGCGGACGCCGACGCGGCGATGCTGGACGCGTTCGTGGCCTCCGTGCTGGAAGGGACGATGGTCGATCCCTGCGCGAGCGGCGAGGACGGAGTCGCGGCGCTGCGGGTGGCGCTCGCGGCGTACGAGTCAGCAGCGTCCGGGGAGGCGGTGGCCCTCACGACAGCGCCCCGTCCGACTGGCCGCGGCGCATAGCGCGCGGCCAATCGGACGAGGCGGGGTCGACCAGCGCTCAGTGACCCTTCTCGAGCCGCCACAGCGGCCGCCGTGAGGGAGCACAGCGCAGCGACCGAGCGATCGCCCAGTAGGCGGGCTTCTTCCGCAGCTCCTCGTCGAACGCCAGGGGTCGGCGGGCCGCTCCGTCCTCGCGTGGCCGGTCCTCCTGCAGCCAGGTGTACCGGTCGCTCAGCCCGAACGCGATGACGGCCTTGACCGCCCTCACGTCCAAGGTCACGTCGAGGTAGCGGCGGTACACGTCGGCGATCCTGCGGTCGCGCACGCTGATGTCGGCCGGCAGCCCGTCGTCGAGGACGTCCATCTCGGTGATGAGGATCGGCAGGTCGCGGTCGGCGATCTCCTGCAGGAAGGCCCGGTAGCCCCTCTCGTGGAACCGCTCCGCGAAGCGGTCCGCGAGCAGGTGGCCCTGGATGCCGACCGCCTGGATCGGCACCTTCCTGTCGAGGAGCCAGTCGAGCGCCCTCAGGAACGTGCGCCGGCGGACGCCCGGCTGGTCACCGAACTCGTTGACGGTCTCGAAGCCGAACTCGTTGATGATCCGCAGGGCGTGGGGGTCCTCCTGCTCGGCGATGTGGAAGACGCGGCCGACGTACTCGGGGCCGATCGTCTGGTACCACGGCACGTTGGTGCGCAGGCCATGGCGGTCCCGCTCCTCCGGGTCCGTCACCTCGTTGGCGACGATCCACCCGTTCATCCGGCCCTTGTAGTGGGCGACCTCCCTGCGGACCGTGCGGTAGAGCAGCCTCTCGGCGTCCCGGCGGCTCAGCCCCCAGAGGTCGTCATCGGTCCATCCCTCGCCGAACCCCTCGTCCCAGGCGAGGTGGGCACCGATGGTCAGCTGGTTGTTCCGCTCGGCGAACCTCACCATCCGGTTGCCGGGGCCGAAGTTGAGCGGAGAGTCCGGGGTGGGCTTGAGCTGGTACCAGAGCAGGTCGTCCTCGGTGAACATCAGTGCGGCCTCGCGGGCGTGGACCTCGTTGTACTCGCCGTCGAGCTGCCACGTGGCGATCGAGGACCCGAAGACGATGCCGTTCCGGGCGGCCTGCTTCCACAGCGGCGGCGGTCGGTGCCAGCCGTGGGCGGCGGCCCCGGCGGTGAGCCCGCCGGCGGCGGTCGCCGCGGTGGCTCCTGCGGCGCCGGCGAGAAGGGAACGTCGAGACAGTTCGTGCATGCGGGCTCCTCAGGTCTTGCAGCCGGTGCTCTGCCGCGTCGATGCAAATCGATTGCGCCTG
Organism: Marmoricola sp.; assembly: GCA_035699145.1. GTDB lineage: Bacteria > Actinomycetota > Actinomycetes > Propionibacteriales > Nocardioidaceae > Marmoricola_A. The sequence continues at coordinate 45,654 of DASSBB010000034.1, read as the reverse complement.
ACGCTAGGCCGATGGGTCCGCGGGTGCAAGGGTCCTTCCGAGGTCACCACCCGGGTCCCGGACGCCGTCGGCGATCGCCGGGTCGTCGAGCCGGTCGTGGAGCCACGACGGCGGGTACGTCGCGGTGGTGACCGTGAAGGCGTTCAGTCGGCGATGCCGGTCGGCCGGCAGAGGTCCTTGCCGACGTCCTCGGTGCGGTCCTCGGCGATGAGGCCGAAGAGCTGGTCAGCCCGCTCGCGGTCCCAGTTGACCGCGAGGTCGGCGATCGGCACGCCACAGGTCAGCCCGGACTTCCCGTCGACGCGCGTCATCCCGAGAGCGAACTTCGCCGCGGCGACCGGGCCGGTCCCCTTGCTGACCCGGACCGAGTCGGCGCCGGAGGTGACCACGTTCCAGTAGCGCAGCGGGTTCACCACGGTCTTCCAGGAGACGACCTCGGACGCGATCGCCGAGACGACCTCCCGCTGGTGCCGGGCACGGTCGATGTCGCCGAGGGACTGGGTCTTGCGGGAGCGGGCGTAGCCCAGCGCGGTGACGCCGTCCACCTCCTGGCAACCCTGGGGGATCTTGAGCTCGGCCTGCGGGTCGTTCATCGCGGTCTCCGGGCAGATCTCGATGCCACCCACGGCGTCCACCAGCTCGACGAAGCCCCGGAAGCCGATCTCGACGTAGTGGTCGATGCGGATGCCGGTCTCGTTCTCGATGGTCCGGGTCAGCAGTCGCGGACCCCCGAACGCGAACGCGGCGTTGATCTTCGTGGTGCCGTGGCCGGGGACCTCGACGATCGAGTCGCGCGGGATCGACATGAGCAGGTTCGGCCCGCTGCCGGTGTGGAGCAGCATGATCGTGTCCGTGCGGCGTCCCGACAGCCCGGCGCGGGCGTCGCTGCCGACGACGAGGTAGGTCGTCCCCGGCTGCTCCTCGGGCCGGTCGCCCTCGGGATCGGCGTTCACCTTGCTCACGGTGGTCCAGGCGTAGACCGGCACGGCGACGAGGAAGACGACGTACGCCAGGAGGAGCCAGAGGAGCCAGCGTAACCGGAACCGGGGTCGCCGCCGGCCGGTCGTTCCGGGACGGCGCGCGCTCGGCGGGGGCGGCGACCCGGGGCGTCCACCCGGGGTGGGGGCGATGTGGGTCGGTGGCCCGTCGTCGCCCGACCGGCCGGAGCGGCCCGGACGGGGAGAGGTCGGGACGACCCGCGTGGAGTCGTCGTCCTCGGCGGGGCGCCGGGGCCCGTCCTGGCCGTAGAGCCAGTCGTAGTCGTCGGAGCCGTCTCCTCGTCCCCGTCGGTCAGCCATGAGGGGGACGGTACCGTGCGCGGCCCAACCTCCTGCCCGTCGAGCGAGCCGGCTTGTACCGCGTCGGCGCGCCGTGACGCAAGGGACCCTTGTGACTGGAGATACTGGCGAGGCCCGTCCGACCGTCGCGAAAGGCCCCGCATGGCGTCCGTCACTTCCCCCGGGGTGACCCAGCAGGAGATCCCGACCCGGCGGAGCTCCGACCGCGCGGCGGAGCTCTCCCGGATCCGGCTGCGCCGAGCCCTGGTGCTGATGGGAATGACCCTGCTGCTGCCGGGCTCCGCCCAGCTCGTCGCAGGTCGCAAGCAGGTGGGCAGGGCCGCCATCAGGGTCTGGCTGGGGGTGCTTGCCCTCGTGGCAACGGTGGCGCTGCTCGGCTTCCTCTCGCAGTCCTTCCTCTTCTGGTTCGGCTCCAACACCGTCGTCCTCGCTCTCATCCGGTTCGGGCTCGCCGCCCTGGCTGTCGGGTGGGCGTTGCTGCTGATCGACGCCTGGCGGCTCGGCGACCCGCTGGGGCTCGCCCAGCGGCAACGGCTGGTGGTGGTCGGGGTCAACGGGCTGCTCGTCTTCGCGGTCGCCGGCTCCCTGCTCTTCGCCTCGCACATCGTGGCCGTCCAGCGGGGGTTCATCCTCGCGATGTTCGGCGACGGGGTGGCGTCAGCTGCCGAGCACGGCCGTTACAACGTCCTGTTGGTCGGCGGTGACAAGGGCGTCGGGCGGTGGGGGCTGCGGACCGACAGCATGACGGTCGCGAGCATCGACGAGGAGACCGGGAAGACGATCCTCTTCGGGCTGCCGCGCAACATGACGAACTTCCCCTTCCCCGAGGGGTCGGTGCTCGACCAGGAGTTCCCGAACGGCTACGACTGCGAGACCTGCACGCTGAACAGCCTCGCCACCTGGGCGGCCGACCACAAGGCGCTCTTCGAGCACTCCAAGGCGCCGGGGATCGACGCCACGATCATGGGGGTCGAAGGGATCACGGGGCTCAAGATCAACTACTACGCGCTGGTGAACATGGGCGGCTTCCGAGGAATGGTCGACGCGATGGGCGGCCTGACCCTCAACGTCCGCGACCGGATCCCGATCGAGGTCCCGGTCACCGGCTACATCGAGCCGGGCGTGCAGAAGCTCGACGGCTACGAGACGCTCTGGTTCGCCCGGTCGCGCGAGTCGGCCGACGACTACTCGCGGATGGCCCGGCAGAAGTGCGTGATGAGCGCGATGCTCCAGCAGCTGAGCCCTCAGACCGTGCTGACGAAGTTCGAGGCGCTGGCCAAGGCCGGCGAGCAGCTCGTGCACACGAACCTGCCCGCCTCCGAGCTCGACGCCTTCGCCCAGCTCGCCCTGAAGGCTCGCGCCCAGCAGGTCGGCACCGTGTCGTTCGTGCCGCCGCAGGTGAACACGTCCGACCCGGACATCGACAAGATCCGGGCGATGATCGACACCGCGATCGAGCGCTCCGAGTCGCCGGCGAAGAAGAAGCCGGTGCGGACCGGCAAGGGGTTCTCGGCCAACCGCGGCGGGGCCACCACCGGTGGGTCCATCGGCAGCCTCTCCGGCGGGTACGCCGCCAACCAGGCGCGCGACCTGTCCAAGGTCTGCTGAGCCGGCGTCCGGGACGGTCGTTAGGGTCACGGGGTGGATCCATCGGTCGTCGCTGTCGTCGTCACCTGGAACCGTGCCGTCCTCGTGGAGCGGATCCTCCGGGCGGTCGACCACGGGCAGGTGCGGCCGGACGAGGTCGTCGTGGTGGACAACGCGTCGACCGACGGCACCCCGGCCGTCCTGGAGCGGCTCGCCGGTGAGCTCGACACGCCGCTGCGCGTCGTACGACTGCCTCGCAACACCGGCGGAGCCGGCGGCTTCAAGGCCGGGCTCTCGGCGGCGCTCGAGACCGGCGCCGACCTGTTCTGGCTGATGGACGACGACGGGCAGCCGCCACCGGACTGCCTCGCCGCACTGCTCCCGCACACGACCGCCTACGACTTCGTCGGTCCCGCGGTCGTCGCGGAGGACGAGCCCCGCCGGCTCTGCTTCCCGATCCGCGTCCCCGGCACCACCCGCGTCGTGCACGACCTCGCTGACGTCGAGCGGGCGGCGACGGACGGGATCCTCGAGGGGATCGTGATCCCCTTCAACGGTGTGCTGCTGACCCGGGAGCTGGTCTCCCGGATCGGGCTGCCACGTGAGGAGTTCTTCATCTGGGGAGACGACGTCGAGTACCTGTGGCGGGCCCGCAATGCCGGCGCCCGGGTGGCCACGGTCGTGGGTAGCCTCTTCCTGCACCCCGCCACCGACGACCTCGGCACGCCGATGATGTTCGGCCGCACGACGTACAACCACTCGCCGTCCGAGCTCAAGCACTACTGCATGGTCCGCAACAACGTGACCAACCTGCGGGAGTACGTCGGCGTGCTCGGCGTCGTGGCCTTCCTCGTGAAGACCCTGTGGTTCTACCTGTTCACGCGTCCGCGGCTCGACCGGCTCCGGCTGAGCATCGACGCCTGGCGCGCCGCGCGCCGAGGTGACTTCACCGGGCACGCGAGGTTCCTGTCGTGACCGAGACCGTCGCGGTCGTCATCGTGACCTACAACCGCGCCGACCTGCTCGCGCGCTGCCTCGACGGGCTGGCCGCGCTCGAGCGACCGGCCGACGCCGTCTACGTCGTGGACAACGCGAGCAGCGACCACACCGGCGAGGTGCTCGCGGCCCGCACCGGGCTGCCCCTCCGTCCGATCCGCTCGGAGAAGAACCTCGGCGGAGCAGGTGGATTCCACCTCGGGGTGCAGGCGGCCTACGCGGGAGGGTTCGACCGGATCTGGCTGATGGACGACGACGTCGTGCCCGCCCCCGGCTGCCTCGGTGTGCTCCTGGACCACTCGGGGCCGGCTCTCATGGCGGTCCGCGAGGACCTGGGCGGCGAGCTCTGCGAGAAGGCGGCCACCGTCTTCGACCTGCGCAACCCGCTGGCGATCAGGCCGAAGCGCGAGAGCGTCGAGGAGCGCTACCGCACTCGCGACGCGATGCCGGCCGAGGTGCCGATCGAGAACGTCGCCTTCGAGGGGTTCATGGTGCACCGGCGGGTGGTCGAGAGGATCGGCCTGCCCGACCCCGGGTTCTTCATCTTCTACGACGACGTCGACTACGCGGTCCGGGCCCGGCGGGCGGGGTTCAGCGTCGTCGCGGTGCGCGACGCGGTGCTCGTGCGCCAGCTCGACTTCGACCAGCAGCACGACATGCGCTCGTGGAAGGGGTTCTTCATGTACCGCAACCTCTTCGTCGTCCACCTGCGGTACGGCGAGAACGTGCTGGTCCGGAAGAAGCCCTACCTCATCGCGCTCGTCGTACTCGTGGTCGCGCTGGCGCGAGGGCGTCGCGACGAGGCCGGCAACGTCCTCCGGGCCATCCGCTCGGCCCCCGTCCTGGCGCGCACGGCTCCGCCTGGGCCGCCGGACGCAGCTGCGTCGATAGACTCGACAGGCGCCTGACCGACAGCAACGGCTGCCGGCCACCACCGAACAAGAGGAGCACATCCCACGTGAACGCTGATCTGGTCGTCGTCGGTTCCGGCTTCTTCGGGCTGACGATCGCCGAACGCTGCGCGAACGAGCTCGGTCTCAAGGTGCTCGTGCTGGAGAGACGGCACCACATCGGTGGCAACGCCTACAGCGAGCCGGAGCCCGAGACCGGGATCGAGGTGCACGTCTACGGTGCGCACCTGTTCCACACCTCCAACGACAAGGTCTGGGAGTACGTCAACCGGTTCACCGACTTCACGTCGTACCAGCACCGGGTGTTCGCGAAGTACCAGGGCCAGGTCTACTCGTTCCCGATGAACCTGATGCTCATCAACCAGTTCTTCGGCAAGTCCCACACGCCGGACGAGGCACGGGCGCTGATCGCAGAGCAGGCCAGCGAGATCGAGACCTCGGCGGCGACGAACCTGGAGGAGAAGGCGATCTCGCTCATCGGCCGCCCGCTCTACGAGGCGTTCGTCAAGGGTTACACCGCCAAGCAGTGGCAGACCGACCCCCAGGACCTGAGCCCGGACATCATCACGAGGCTCCCGGTCCGCTACAACTTCGACAACCGCTACTTCAACGACAAGTACGAGGGGCTCCCGGTCGACGGCTACACCGCGTGGCTCGAGCGGATGGCCGCCCACCCGAACATCGAGGTCCGGCTCGACACCGACTTCTTCGACGTGCGCGACGAGTACGTCGGCAAGGTCCCGGTCGTCTACACCGGCCCGGTCGACGAGTACTTCGGGAACTCCGAGGGGCGGCTCTCCTGGCGGACCGTCGACCTCGAGGCCGAGGTGGTGGACGTCGACGACTTCCAGGGCACCTCGGTGATGAACTACAACGACCAGGACGTGCCGTACACGCGGATCCACGAGTTCAAGCACTTCCACCCCGAGCGCACCTACCTCCCGGGCAAGACCGTGATCGTGCACGAGTACAGCCGCTCCGCCGAGGAGGGTGACGAGCCGTACTACCCGATCAACACGGCGGAGGACCGCGAGAAGCTGCTCCGCTACCGCGAGCTGGCGAAGAAGGAGCCGATGGTCCTCTTCGGGGGCCGGCTCGGCACCTACAAGTACCTCGACATGCACATGGCCATCGGCTCCGCCCTGTCGATGTTCGACAACAAGCTGAGGCCGCACTTCGAGTCCGGCGAGGCGCTGACCAGTGGGGGCGTCGACGAGTAGCAGGTAGCCCCGTCAGGGGCCCGGGGTGTCTCGCAGCTCTGCGTCGGCCACGATCACCGGGTGGTCCGTCGCCCGCGCCGCGAGCCCGCCGCGCAACCGGCGGAAGTCGGAGAACGCGATGTTCCTCGTGCCGAAGATCCAGTCGATCCCGGTGCTCTCCGGAGGAACGCACGGCGGACCTGCGGTGCCGCCGTTGGCAGCGACGGCGGGCGTCCGCTGCGTGACGGTGCAGAACGCCTCCTCCCGCTCGTTGAAGTCACCCATCAGGACCACGGGGTGACCGGTCTGCTCGCGGAGCCGCTGCACCAACCCGATCTGGATGCTGGTCGCCAGGTCGCGCCACCGCTCGTTGTCGCCGCGCTTGCGGTTGGTCACCGGGTTGTGGGTGTTGATGAACCACACCCGGCGGCCGGACTCGAGGTGCTCCAGGAGGACGTAGGGCATCGGCACCCGGTTGCCGCGGAAGTAGGGGATCGGGACGGTGTGGGTTCTCACCACGTCCCAGGTGGCGCGTTCCCAGGCGATCGAGTTGCGGATCGCGTTGCGGCCCAGCGCGGGTCCCGGGTAGACACCGTAGCTGTCGCCGGTCCTCCTCTTGAACGCGTGGTGCTGGACCAGCTCGTACTCCTGGAGGCCGACGACGTCGACGTCGAGCTGGTGGAGCAGCTGGGCGATCCACCCGATCCTCGTGGGGCCTGACGCGTAGGACGGCTTGTTGCCCTGGTTCGTGGTGTGGGAGGCGCCGAGCACGTTGAGGGTGCTGACCCGGAACCGTGCGGGTGGTGCGGCCTGGCCGGCCTGGAGCAGCTCCTCGACGCGTCGCAGCAGCTCCGGGTCGCGCGTCGAGTCGTCGGCCCAGCTGGCGGGGTCACGGTCACGGTGGCGATCGCGGTCGCGGTCGCCGTCCTCGTCGGCGCCTTGGCTCTCCGAGACCGCCGCGGCGGGTGTCGGGACAGGTGGCCGCGTGGCCGGCAGAGGGTCCGCGACGTCGAACGCGCGGGCGCCCTCACCGGATGCGTCACCGATGAGCCCGGTGGCGTGCCCGACGACGAACGTGACGAGGACCAGGCTGAGCACGATCCCGACGACCGGGCGGACCACAGCCCAGCGAGGGAAACGGCCACTGACCACCTCGTGCCCCCTGCTCATCCTGCCGACGGTCCACGGGCCGCCGCGCGACCTCACGGAGGAGGGTACCCGCTGCGCGGAATGCCCGAACCGGCCGTCCTCCTGAGGTATTCTGACTCGGCCGCCCGGGGTGTGTCCCGGGCCTTTGCGACTGAAATCCGTGGCGCCTCGGGGGGTCTGTTGTGCGTAAGTTGTCGTGGCTGCTTGCCGTCTTCATGGTGACGAGCCTGGTCTCGACGCCTTCGGCGTACGCCTTTGCTCCCGTCGAAGGCGGTGCCTTCAACGATCCCCGCCCGTACGGAACCCAGACCCAGCGGTACGAGATCATCCGCCGGATCGAGCGAGCGATCGAGGCGACCCCGCGCGCGGTCGAAGGCCAGCCCCGGCCGGAGATCCTCATCTCGACCTACCTGCTCGACCGGCGGGCGAGCGTCGCGGCGCTGATCGCGGCCTGCGAGCGCGGGGTGTCGGTCCGGGTCATCATGGACGAAGGCATCGGGACGGGGATCTCCAAGCGGCTGATCCAGGCGTTGAACTCCGACAACGTCGACGACGCTGATGGTGACGGTGTTGCGGATGCAGAGCCGACGTCTGGCCCCTGCGGTGCGCCGCTTCCGGGGAGCCGGCAGAGGCGGGCGACGCAGCAGCCCACCCGACTCAGCGACCGACAGGCACGCCGCAGCGTGGATGTGCCGTCGGGGGAGTCGGTCACCTGGGGCGGCGACCGCAGCTACGTGACGGTCTGCACGGGCACGTGCCGCGGCGGCAAGGGCAACATGCACAGCAAGTTCTTCGCGTTCTCCCGGACCGGCAGGGCGAGCAACGTGATCACCGTCAGCTCCTCGAACCTCAACCGGGGCGGCGCGCTGAACGGCTGGAACGACTCCTACACGATGGTGAACCGGCCGGCGAGCTACCAGGTCTACCGTCAGGTCCACCGGGAGATGACGGCTGACCGGCGCACCGACGGCACCCTCACCGAGATCGTCGACGGCCCGTTCACCAGCCGGTTCTTCCCGATCCGCCGAGGCGGCATGGCCAACGACCCGACGCTGAAGGACCTCAACCGCATCAGGTGCCGGAGCGACTTCGGACGCACGAAGATCTTCATCTCGATGTTCTTCTGGGAGGGCGTCCGCGGCGAGTACCTGGCCGACAAGGTGCTCGGACTAGCTCGCGACGGCTGCAAGGTCTCCATCATCCTCGGAGCCCCGTCCATCGCCATCGCGCAGCGGCTGCGCGCCGCGGCGCGGGAGGGCCGGATCGTGCTGTGGGACAGCCGCACCGACGTCAACGGAGACGGCGACCGTGAGCTGCGCACGCACTGCAAGTACGTCCTGGTCAAGGGCGCCTACGGCGGTGACCGCAGCTCGTTCCAGGTGATGACCGGCTCGATGAACTGGGGCAACGGCTCGCTCACCCGCAGTGACGAGACCTCGCTGAACATCGCGCGCCGATCCGCCTACGCCGAGTACCTCGCCAACTGGCACGCCATCAGGAAGCACTCCCGGCGGATCCCCGCCCCCCGCTGAACCGGCGCCCGGGCGGTCCTCGCCGCCCCGGCCGGCTGAGCTGTCAGACGGAAGGCTCCGGTTCTGGCGCAGGGACGGAGCCTTCCGTCGGAGAGCGCCGCAGAGGTACGCCGGCGTGGTCGACGGCCGCCGGGCCGGTGTGCCCCGGCGGAAGGGCCCTGGCGGGGTGGCCCCGGCTCGACCGGGAAACGCAGAAGGCGCCGCCGCGACGGGTGTCGCGACGGCGCCTCGGGTACGTCGAGCGTGGGCGTGTCTAGCGGCGGCGGAACCCGGCCAGCCGGAACTCGACGAGCACCGGCCGGTGGTCGGATGCGTAGCCGAAGAGGATCTCCTGCGAGAGCGGCTTGAGCGTCCTGCGCTGCAGGTAGGAGATGTAGTCGATGAGCCGCGTGCCGGCCTCGTGGGTGCCGATCTGGGGGAGCCCCAGTGAGGCGTAGCTCGTCTCGACCCGGACCTGGGACAGGTTGGCGTAGGGGAACGCCGGGTCCTGGACCCGCACGTCGCGGCGGTAGTTCACGTTGAGGTCACCGACGACGAAGACGCTCACGCCGCGCGACGTGAACTCGCTGACCATGCTCTTGAGCGTCTCCATGTGCTGGCGGTACATCGCCATGCGACGGGCGTTGCCGTTGGAGCGGCCGTCCGGGCCCTGGACGCTGGCGACCGCGTGGCTGTTGAGGACGTAGAGGTAGCGCCCCGTCGTCTTCTCGCGCAGCTTGACGTAGTTGACGTACTTCGCGGCGATCGTCGCGGGACCGGCACCCTTGCGTCCGACGAAGGTGCGGTCGGCGGCGAGGCGGCTGCCGGTCTCCTCGAGGTCGAACCGGTCGGTGCGGAAGAGGATCGGCGTCGCGCCGACCTCGGAGGGGTTCGTCATGTGCGCGTCGAAGGCGCAGCCCTCGCAGTCGACCATCGCTGCCCGGACGGCGTCGCGACGCATGCGGCTGCCCATCTCCTGCGTGGCGATGACGTCGGCGCCCGCCGCGGCGAGCTTCTCGATGTCCGCGACGGCCACGTCGGCCGACAGCGCGTTGCGGATGTTGTACGTGGCGATGCTGAACGTGGCGCTGGTGGTCTTGACACGCGCGACAGCGGTGGGTCGCGGCGAGTCGGGCTTGGGGGCTGCCACAGCGTGGGTGGGAACCAGAGCGGCGATGGCCAGCACGCCCGCAAGCGCGCTCCAACGGGTCGGTCGCATGAGAGATGTCCTTCGGTGGCCCGCTACCCGGGGGTGCAGCGGGATGCCTGATTTGTCTGCGTCAGGCTAACCTTGAAGGACCTTGAGGGTCAGGAGAATGACGAAAGTCCCGAATCCCCCGGAACCGCCGTTCCGAAGAGGTCGTGCTCGGAGCCCGGCTCAGCGGACCCGGTACGCCCCGTGCCTCCTCACGTAGTTCCAGTTCCTGAGGTACTGCCTCCAGGCGCCCTTGCCGGCCACGTTGAGGGTGTTCTCGTCGCCCGCGTGCAGCGAGCGCCCCCAGTTGGCGCTGCCGGTGTGGACGCGCCAGGCGGACCGGTCGGCGCCGTACCGCCCGCTGATGAGCAGGTACTTCTCGTGCACCCGGAGCGTGACCCGGCGGTCGGGGCTGAAGGTGCGGCTGTCCCACAGCTTGACCCCGCCGCGGCGCGCGGACCTCTTGAGGATGTCGACGATCGTGGAGCCCGGTGCGCCGTAGATCACCGACACGTCGCAGCCGTGCCGGTCGAGGGCGACGACCTTCTTGGCCAGCCTGATCCCCCGCTCGCTGTTCCAGCGGAACATCGAGATGTGGATCCGGGTGTGGCCGTGGCGGCCGGCTCCGCCCCTGGCGCCACGGCACCTGATCTTGTTGAAGTCGCTCATGACCGGGTCGCCCTTGGACTTCTTGGGGTAGAACCGCGCGGTGAGGTTGCCACGGTCGAACTCCAGGAAGCCGTCCTTGTCGCGGGACGAGTCCTCGGCCATCTCGGTGTGGACCCGGGCGAAGTCCTTCCGGAGCTGCTTGCGCCCCTTGACGACGTAGAGGTCGTTGTACCCCTTGACCGCGCTTCCCTTGTTCAGGTTCGAGGAGCTGACCATGACCACGTCCTTCGCCCTCCCCGTGCGGGTGAAGGTGAAGAACTTCGTGTGGTTGGGCTTGCCGCCGTCGCGACAGGAACCCTTGCAGAAGACGACGAAGCTGCCGTCCGGCCCTCCGACGACGCGCTTGCCCCGGACCTTCTTCCGGTTGTCCCGGTTCAGCCCCTTGGCCAGGCGCCGGGTCTGGCCGTTGCGCGCATTGCCGTCGATCACCATCCGGACCTCGACCCCGCGTCGGCGGGCGCGGAGGAGGAGGTCGACGGACGCCTTGTTGTCCATCAGGAACATGGACATGAGGATCCGGGAGCCCTTCGGTGCGCCCTTGACGGCCCGGTTGACCGTCTGGATGATGCGGTACTTGGCGTCCCGGTTTCCCTTGGGGTTGTTGAAGACTGCTCCCGCAGGGGGTTCGTAGGCGGCTGCCGTGCTGGGAAGCGCCACCAGGAGCGACACGAAAAAGGCCGCGACGATAGACAGCGTGCGCACTCTGCTCACGAGATGAGGTCCAATCAGGGGGTAGTGGGGAAGTCCAATCGCGGGACCGTGCCCCCGCACGATCACGCCCGGCAACTGTAGGGACGACGCGACCTAGGACAAAGCACCACAGGCGCGACACGCGGAAGGGAATTTCTGCGGCGCGGTGTCGTCACTCCTCCGCGGCACGACCCCGGGAGCTTCGCTGGACCAGCGACCGGAGGTGCGGCCGCCGCTGGTAGACCTTCCGGGCGCGGCCCACGAGTGGCCGCCGCTCGCTGCTCCGGATCATCGCGAAGCGGTACGGCGCCTCGCGAATCTCGCGGATCCGTTCGCGCAGCCGACGGTTCTCGGCACGCTGCTCGGCGAGGACGGGGAGCACCGACGCCAGGGCCGCGAGCCCTTCCTGCGCGAGCACCGCGTCGCCGGTCTCGGGGTAGGCCGACCACGGTTCGAACGGCAGGCCGGCAGCGTCCGGCACCAGCTCGTCGAGCTCTCCGACCACCTGGACAGCCGCCTCCGACAGACGTCTGGCGATGTCTCGTGACCGCTCGAGGGCGAACTCGGTGTCCTCGCGGTCGAGGGCGAGGGGCGTTCCGCTCCGGCCCGCGAGGACCTGTTGCGCCAGCACGTTCTTCACCACGCCCGTGTAGGGACCGGGCAACGGCAGCCGTGAGCCGAGCTCCACGTTGAGCCGGCGGAGGAGCTCCGCCTGCTCGAAGCCGAGCGAGGTGTTGGTGCGCGGGACGTGGAGGTCGAACGCCCCAGGCTCCAGCCCCAGCAACGAGGCGAAGCGGCCCCACAGCACCTCGGGGGGCGACCCCGACGGCGGCACGGTGACGACGTGCACCCGTCCCGGAGGCAGCGTCCGCCCCCAGCGGCCCAGGACGTCGGCGAAGTCCTGGACCTGCCAGAACCAGCGGCGTCTCGCCGTGTCCTTGCGCAGGTCGTCGACGAACTCCGGCAGCGCCTTCGTGAGGCGGTGCTTCACGTGCTCCTGCCACTCCGCAGGGACCTGCCGGACCAGGTCCCGGGCGGTGAGCACCACATGCACCTCCGCCTCCCCGAACACGGCCAGTGCTGCGGCTGCCTGCTCGTCGGTCGCGGCAGCGAACAGCTCGTGCGAGACGAGCGACGTGCCCTCGCCCTCGAGGGCGGCCGTTGCGAGCCGCTCCCAGGCACCGACGGCGCGCTCGGGATGGTCTTCCCGGCCCGCGAGGCCGCGCACGTCCAGCGTCGCCAGGTAGTGGTCGAAGAAGGAGTCCAGCGGTAGCAGCAGCCCCTGCTCTGCGGCCAGGCGACGCTGTGACCACAGCACGCCCTGGAGGAAGGTCGTCCCCGTCTTGGGGCTGCCCACATGGACGAACACGCGTCTCATGACTGTGCCCTCCTGGCTCGCACGCGGCGCAGTGCCCTGCCGGCCAGGCGACGGGCCTTCGCCATCGCTGCCTGACGCCGGCTCGGCGTCGCACCTCCCGGTGCCCGCCGGGGAGCGGGGGGCTGGCCCTCGCCGGGGCCGGTGGGCCGACTGCTGTCGCGGATCGTCCCCAGCCCGACCAGGCCGGCGACCGCCGCGTCCAGGAGAGCGCCGTCCGGAAGCTCCGACGGCTGCAGCGCTGTCGCGCCGTGGGTGGGCCGCAGCTCGTCCAGGTCACCGACCACGTGGACGCCGGCCGCGGCGATCGCATCGACCTGTCGGCCGGCGGTCGCGTCGATCCAGTCGCGGTACGACTCAGGAACCGTCAGGACCGACTCCTGCCCGCGACGCCGGGAGAGCACCTGCTTGGCCAGCTGGTGCTTGAAGACGCGGTTGTAGGAGCGCCGACCGGCACCGGTCTCCCGGAGCGCCCGGTTGACCCGCCGCATGAGCTCCGCCGACTCCAGCCCCAGCGACTCGTTCCCGCCGAGGTCCTCGGTGACGTAGCCGGCAGGGTCGACCTCCAGGACGGACGCGAGCCGGCGCCACAGCACGTCCCGCGGCGCCCCGGGCTGGGGGAGGGTGATGACGTGGGTCCGGTCCGTGCCGACGTGCGCGGACCAGCGGGCGACGAGGACGGGTAGGTCCTGCTGCGCCCAGAACGTTCGGCCGGGCGCCGTGTCGTGACGGTCCTCGGTCGCGACGGCCGAGAGGAACTCGTCCCACGACCACGTGTGCTGGTTCTGCATGAACTCCTGCCAGGCAGCCGGCAAGGTGCGTCCGAGGTCGCGCGCCGTGAACAGGACCTGGACGTCCGACGGAGCGAGCGACTCGAGGATGCGGCTGATCTGCGGGTCGCTGGCTGCGCAGAGCCACTCCATCGACACGATCGCGTCGCCCGGCCAGCCGTGGATCTCGGCCACCAGCCTGTCCCAGGCCCCGTCGACGAAGCGTCGCGGTCGGCCGTCCCGGATCCCCCGGACGTCCTTGACCGCAAGGACCTGCTCGTTCCACGCCTTGCCCGGGAAGAGCAGTGCAGCCTCCTGCTCCAACCGCTCCTTGTTCGCCGAGAGGAGCCGCTGGAGGTACGACGTGCCGCTCTTCGGCAACCCGACGTGCAGGTAGACGGTCCGGCTCACACGCCCTCGCTCCACGTCGCCACCATCCGGCACACGTGCGGGTCCTCGTCGCCCATGGCCGCCAGGCCGGTGCCCGCCTCCTGATGGACCACGCGGCCTCCGGCGGCCTCGACGTCGGCCCGCACCGTGCCCGGAGAGCAGTAGTCGCGACTCTCCCCGCTGAACGCGTGCGGGCGACCTGCGTCGTCGTCGGTCCGGAACTCGAGGAAGAGGTGTCCTCCGCGGCGCAGCGCCATCGAGGCGAGACGAAGGACGTTCTCCCGTCCGGGGTCGTCGAGCGCGTGCCAGAGGAACCGTGCGTACAGGTCGACGGGTTCGTCGTCCCGGGCCAGACGGGCACCCCACGCCAGGGCGGCCCTGCTGTCGTAGAAGTTCACGAGGTGGAACCGGGCGTCGAGCTCCCGGCGGCTGCTGCGGTTGTTGCCGCGCCTCACGACGCTGATGTTGTAGTCCATCGCCTCGACGCGGCGACCGTTCCGCGCGAACCACAGAGCATCCCGCCCGGTGCCGCACCCGAGGTCGACCAGAGGACGGGAGGTCGGGTACTCCTCCGCCACCCAGTGGGCGAAGGAGCTCGCTCCACGAGGAAGCTCCTGCCGGTGCTGGGCGTAGAAGCTGTCCCAGTGCTTGCGGTGGCTGATCAGGCCGCCGAACCAGCCGTTGAGGCGCCGGGCGAGCCAGCGCGGCGTCTCGTACTTGAAAGCGGGGTCCGGCTTCCGCCACCCCTCGCCGTACGTCGCCGCCAGAAGCGGCTCCGGATCCGCCGGCGCAGGGACGGCCCGTCCGTGCAGCGTGACCGTGCCGAGGGGAAGGATCGTCCCGCGAGGCAGCCGGAACCCCGTGTCGGAGGGGATGTAGAGCACGCCCTCGACCCAGTGCGCGGTGAACACGTCGATGGCGCGCATCGAGCCGTCACCCAGCCACAGCCGCACGTTCAGCCGGGTCCCGGAGCCGCGTCTCACGACGAAGCCGGCGTCCCGGAGGGCCCGCTCGACGCGGTAGGCCTCGCGGACGACGTCGACCGGGTGGGCGTGCTCGCTCACGTAGGCCAGGTCGAGGTCGTTGTCGTGGCCGATCAGCCGGCCGTCGCGCACGGCTCCCAGGAGGGTGCCGTAGGCCACGAACGCAGGGACGCCGGCGTCCTCGCGCAGCACGTCGAGGACCCGGACCGCGGCGTCGAGCAGCTCCTCGACGGTGTCGGGGTCCTGCTGGGACAGCGGTCGGGTGAGCCGTCCCCACTTGTCCACGATGAGCGGCCGCCCGGCGCGGTCGGTGAGCTCGACGTCGGTCGAGTCGTCGCCGGCGAAGACGTGGTCGGTCGTCGAGACGACCTCGTCGGTGAGGTGGTCGCGCACGACCACGATCGCCCGTCCGCGGAGGTGCTTCCGCAGCGCGGACGGCCAGGCGCCGGTCGCGCGGCCGCCGTCGACGACGACGTCACGACTCGGGACCAGGGACCAGGCGTGCCGGCCGTTGAGGAGCACGTCGTAGGTGGTGGCCCGGTCGACCGACGCAGGGGGGTGGATGCCCTCGTCGTCGACCCGCCAACCCTCGGTGGCCGCTCGTGAGGGAACCCCGTCGTTCGTCATGCACCGGCTCGCTTTCTGAGTGACCGCGCCGCACGGACGAGTGCCCGGCCGGGACTCCGTTCCGTTCGCGCCTGCCGCGCGACCGACTCCCAGTGGTCGCGTTCGGTCGTGAGGCGGCGTACGTCCTGCACCATCTGGTCGATCGCCCGGGCCGCGACGTCGAGCATCTCGCTCTCGGTGACGTCGTCCGGGTGCGGGCGGGCCGGCTGCTCCTCGTCGGGCACGAGCTCCGCGAGGTCACCGGCGACCTCGTAGCCCGCGGCGCGGATCGCGGCGACCGCCTCGAGCGACCGCCTCCGCAGCTCGGCCGCGTCAGCGGGACGAAGACCGAAACGAGGTCCCCGCTGCGGCCCGAGGAGCTCGTGAGCGAGGTACTGACGCACCCAACGGTGCTGGACCGCCTTGCCCTTGAGGGGACCGGAGAAGAACGGCTTGATGCGCCAGAGGAGCGCCGCCTGCGGTGCACCGAGGGACTCGTTGCTGAAGCTCCGCTCGAGGTTGAACCCGGTGTCGTCGATCTCGAGCACCTGGCACCAGCGTTGCCAGAGCAGCTCCTTCGGTGCCGAGCGGGGCGGGACGGTGATCACGTGCAGCCGCTCGGGAGGGACCGCTTTCGCCCACCGGGCGAGGATCGCGGGCACGTCCTGGCTCCTCCAGCTCCAGGCACCGCGGAGCCCGCCGGCGAACGCCTTCTGCATGAACTCGTCCAAGGAGAGCTCGGAGGTCATCTTGAGCGCTTCCTGCCAGACGGCGGGGAACTGGCGCACGTAGTCACGCGCGGTCAGGACGACATGGACCTCCGCCGGCTCCAGCTGGCGCACGGCGGCCCGAGCCCGGTTGGCGCCCGCCATGCTGAAGAACTCGTGGCTGATCAGCGCGTTCCCGCTCCAGCTGCCGGCCTCGCTCCGGAGCCGCTCCCACGCCCCGGTGGAGACCTCCGGGCGTGACCGGATGTCCTGCGAGGCGTGGAAGTGCTCCATCCTCCGTGCGCCGGGGTAGAGGAAACCCTGGGCGACCAGGGCCTTCCGGTTGTGCCACATGGCCGTCTGGAGGTAGGTCGTTCCGGACTTGGGCACACCCACGTGGAGGAACACCCGACGAGCCATGCTTCTCCTTGGTCGCAGCGACAGGGTCAGAGCGACGCAGAGTACCGATCCAGCTGCTCGCGGAGCTTCGCCTCGTCGCGTTGCGCGATCGGGACCAGCAGCTCCTGGACGATGTCGGTGATCTCGGCGACGCGCCGGTTCAGCCGCCTGGTCTCCTGGATCTCGTTCTCCAGGTCGGCGACCCGTCGACGCAGTCGGTTCACCTCGCGCCTGGTTGCCGGAGCTCCGAGCTGGAGCTTCTTCAGCCCGGCGCGGGCCCGCTGGCCACGCTCCTGCAACCCGTTGGGCATCTCTGGTTCACCTGTCTCGTGCGTCGGCGTCCCGCGTAGTCTAGCCCCGGCCCAGACCTGTTCAGGGGAGCGGCGCGGCGACCTTCCGGTTCAGGTCGATGCACTCGCGGACGAGTCCGGCGAGCGCGTCGACCGTCTCCTCCAGGACCGTCTCCGGCTCGCCCTCGGGCACCCGGGCCGGCGCCGTCGGGCCGGCTCCCGGGTGCGCTGTCGTGGTCCCGGAGACGTCCGCGGCCAGCCGCTCGCGGAGCGACTCGAGGAAAGCGCGCGAGACGAGGGCGACCTCCAGCAGCTCTTGCGTGCTCGGCGTGGTCAGCTCCGCCGGTGCGTCGGGCGGTGGCGGACCGACGGTGAGGTCGTCGAGGTCGCCGACGAGGTGGACGCCGCTGTCGGTGATGGCGCCACGAACCGCTTGGTTCCACCTGGCGGCGAGCCGCAGCCCGCGCCGGTTCAACCGGATCGGCGGCTCCTCGTCGGTGTGGTGGAGGAGGTGGCCGACCAGCTCCCGCTTGACGCGCCGCGTCTCCGGCGACTTCGCGTCCGGGCCGAGGGCGACGTTGAGGAGGCGCAGCAGCTCGCTCGAGGTGTACCCCAACGACGTGTGGATGTACGTCGTGGGCGGTCTGCACAGCGAGGGCCGGAGCCCCAGCACCCCGGCGAACCGGGTCCACAGAAGCGTCGGGTCCGACCCTTTCGGCGGAACCGTGACGACGTGCACCCGTTCCGCCCCGACGAGCGGGGTCCACACGTCGAGCATCCGCCGGATCCCCTGTGTCCGCTGCAGCAGCTTCGCCGCGCGCCCCTCGCCGGGGTCGTCCACCGGCTTGCCCATGGCGGTGATCAGCCTCGGCAGCGGGACGGTCCCCGCCATCCGGCAGCTGGTCTGCCACTGCGCCGGCACGGCGCTCCGCGCGTCGCGGACCGTGATGACCACATGCACCTCGCGGTCGGGGAACGCCGCGAGGACCTGCGCTGCCTGCTCCGGATCGGCGTAGCTGAGGAACTCCATCGAGAGGACCGACGCCCGCCCGCGGTGGGCGAGCATCTCTGCGGTCACCTTCTGCCACATCCCCTGCGACTCCGGCGTGCGGGAGACGGTGCCCGCGGTCGACGCCAGCACGTCGAGCACGGCG
Organism: Marmoricola sp.; assembly: GCA_035699145.1. Taxonomy (GTDB): domain Bacteria; phylum Actinomycetota; class Actinomycetes; order Propionibacteriales; family Nocardioidaceae; genus Marmoricola_A. The sequence goes on along the minus strand of DASSBB010000034.1, from coordinate 27,775 downwards.
AGCCACTGGTCGCGCCAGCTCTCACCAGGGAACAGGAAACCGGCCTTCGCGAGGTTCTGCCGGTTCTCGTCCATGAGGTGCTGCAGGTAGGTGGTCCCGGTCTTCATGGCGCCGATGTGCAGGAAGACCTTCCGCGGTCGACGCCGCAGCGATGCGCGCCGCAGCCGACTGCTCATGGACACGCCGGGAAGGTAGCACAGCCGCCGCGCACGCCCACCGTGTCGTACGGCCGGGTCGCGACGACGGCGGCGACTACGCTTCAGCCGTGAAGATCCGGTTCCTGCTGCACAACGTCTACGCCAAGGGTGGCGGGGTCGTCACGGTCACCCTCGCGCTCGCGGAGGAGCTGGCGGTGCGTCACGACGTCGAGCTCGTCAGTGTCTTCGGCGAGCCGCCGGCGATCCACGAGCTCCCCGACGGGGTCAAGGTGGCGCCGCTGGTGGCGCGATGGGACCGCAGGGTTCCCCGGATGCTTCGCTCGTGGCTGGCCGACCGTCCGAGCCGGCTCGTCCCTCCCACGGAGTCACGCTTCACCGACTACAGCGCGTGGTCGGACCTCGTGCTGCGCCTCTACCTGCGATCGTTGCGGGACGGCGTGGTGGTGACCATGCAGCCCGCCCTGAACATCGCAGCCGCCCGGGTCGCTCCGCGACAGTGCCTCCTGGTCGCGCAGGACCATCGGCCGTACCGGAGCAGGGACGCCGGGATCCGGGGCGCCTACCAGCAGCATGCCGGACGGCTCGACGCGCTCCTGACCCTGACCAGGGCCGACGCGAGGAAGTACCGCAGCCTCCTCGGGGACCAGGTGCTCGTCCAGGCGGTCCCCAACGGCACCCCGCCCTACGAGGGGGCCCGCTCGACCTGCGAGAACCAGGTCGTCGTCGCGGCCGGCCGGCTGTCACGCTCGAAGGGGTTCGACGTCCTCGTCGACGCGTGGGCCGAGGTGGCGAAGTCGCACCCGGACTGGTGCCTGCAGATCTGGGGGGAGGGACACCTCGAGGACGAGCTGAGCCGTCAGATCGAGAAGTCGGGGTTGTCGCGGCAGGTCCGCCTCATGGGCTGGAGCCCGAGCCTCCAGGCCGAGATGGCCGAGGCGTCGGTGTTCGTCCTCAGCTCGCGCGCCGAGGGCTACCCGAGGGTGATCCTCGAAGCCATGGCGTGCGGCCTGCCGGTGGTGAGCACCGACTGTCCGTCCGGTCCGCGGGAGATGATCACCTCGGGAGTCGACGGCGTCCTCGTGCCGAACCAGGACCCACAGGCGTTGGCGGCCGCCCTCAGTGACATGATCCGGAGCGGGCCGGAAGCCCGTCGCGCCCTGGGAGCGGCCGGACTGGAGCGCGTCGAGGTGCTGGACCAGCGCGAGGTGGCGCGGCGCTGGGAGCGACTCCTGCGCCGTGTGCAGCGCCGCCGCAGCTCGAAGGAGAGGAAGAACCGATGAGAGGCATGGTGCTCGCAGCCGGAGCCGGTCGACGGCTCCGCCCCTACACCGACACGCTGCCGAAGGCCTTGGTGCCGGTCGACGGGGAGACCACCATCCTGGACATCGCGCTCGGCAACCTCGCGGCAGTGGAGCTGCACGACGTCGTGGTGGTCGTCGGCTACGCCGCCGACGCGGTGGCGGAGCGACGCGCCGACCTCGAGCGGCGCCACGGGGTCCGGCTGACCCTCGTCCACAACGACAAGGCAGAGATCTGGAACAACGCCTACTCCATGTGGATCGCCCGCGACCACATGAGCGACGGCGTGCTCATGGTCAACGGCGACACGGTCCATCCTGTCTCGGTGGAGGAGACGCTGCTCGCCGCACGTGGCCCTGACGTGCTGCTCGCAGTCGACACGTCGAAGGAGCTCGCCGACGAGGAGATGAAGGTCCGCGTCGGCGCCGACGGGGAGCTCGTGCGGATCACCAAGCAGATGGACCCGGCGACCGCCTACGGGGAGTACATCGGAGCGACCCTGATCGAGGGTGCGGCGGTCCCGCGCCTGGCGGACGCGCTCCGGGCCACCTTCGAGCGCGATCCCGACCTCTACTACGAGGACGGCTACCAGGAGATGGTCGACCGGGGCCAGCGGGTGTCGACGGCGGTCATCCCTGCCGGGACGTCGTGGGTCGAGGTCGACGACGAGCGTGACCTGGCGCGGGCGCGGGAGATCGCGTGCCGGTACTAGCCCGGATGCTCGCGAGCCCTCTGTTCGTGGACGTCCGCGCGGGCGCCGTCCAGGGGCTCTCCCGGCTGCTGCACGAGAGGTACATCTCGTCGACGGGCAACGTGCTGGTCGCCGTCGGACGGACCCAGGGCAAGGAGATCTGGCGCCGCATCGAGGGCTCTCTGCCGGACGCAACGGTCTTCGAGGTCCAGGACGCCAGCCTCACGTCGGCCGGCGAGCTGCAGGCGGCGTTGGGGCAGCGCGGGTACGACGCGGTGGTCGGCATCGGCGGCGGGCGCACCCTCGACGTGGCCAAGTACGCCGCCACGCGAGCGGCGCTGCCCATGGTCGCCGTCGCGACCAACCTCGCCCATGACGGGATCTGCTCGCCGGTGGCCTCGCTGGAGCACCCGCACGGCAAGGGCTCCTTCGGCGTCGCCCTGCCGCTGGCGGTCGTGGTGGACCTGGACTACGTCAAGGACGCGCCTCCCGCGCTGGTCCGGGCCGGTGTCGGTGACGTGCTGAGCAACCTCTCGGCCATCGAGGACTGGCTGCTCGCGCACCGGGAGCGGCAGGAGCCCGTCGACGGCCTGGCCATCGCCTTCGCCCGCACCGCCGGAGAGGCGATGCTGCACCGCTCCGGCTCGGTCGCCGACGACGGCTTCCTGGTCGCGCTGGCGGAGTCCCTCGTCCTCTCCGGGATGGCCATGTCGGTCGCCGGCACCTCGCGCCCGTGCAGCGGTGCCTGTCACGAGATCGTGCACGCGGTCGACCAGCTCTACCCGGGGGTGTCGAACCACGGCGAGCTGGCGGGGATCGGAGCGCTCTTCGCCACCTTCCTCCGTGGCGACCTCACGACGTTCGAGCAGATCGCCTCCTGCCTCCAGCAGCACCAGCTGGCGCGCACGCCGTCCGAGATCGGGCTGACCGAGGAAGAGTTCACGGCGGCCGTGCTGGCCGCCCCCGGCACCCGGCCGGACCGCTACACCGTGCTCGAGCACCTCGACCTGGGTCACCGCCGGACACGCGAGCGTGTCGCGGAGTTCGTGGCCCATGTCGGCTGAGTCCGCGGCTCCCCTCCGCTGATACGTTGCTCCCGTCTCCATTGCCCCCGAGATCTCGAGGAAGACAACCGTGAGCGACCTCAGCGAAACCCTGCCCCGGCAGCCCGAGGACACCGCGACACGCGTGGTGCAGCGCACCGTCATGCGGGCCGACCAGGAGCTCGACGTGCGGTCCCTCTACATGGACGGCGTGTCCCAGTTCGCCGGCGGCGGCGGCGCCTCGTCACGCCAGTCCGGGGGCGAGCACGAGGACCGCAGCGACAGGGCGAAGGAGACCGAGGACAAGTCGGACGAGTCGGAGGGTGGGATGACCGGCTTCGGCCGGGTCACGGAGACCGGCGCGGTGGTCGTGGACCGCGCTCGCCGGGTCACCTTCGGCACCTACTTCAACGCGTTCCCCGCCAGCTACTGGCGGCGGTGGACCGACTTCTCCTCGGTGCGGCTCGTGGTGCGCCTGCGCGGGCACGGCTCGATCATCGTCTACCGGTCGACGTCGAAGGGGCACGTGCTGCGCGCCAGCTCGGCGCCGGTCGAGAGCGACGAGGTGCAGACCGTCGAGTTCGACCTGACCCTGAAGCCGTTCATCGACGGCGGGTGGTACTGGTTCGACATCGAGGCCGGGGAGGGAGAGGTCGTTCTCGAGGCGGCCAGCTGGAGCGTCGACACGGAGCGGACCGGACAAGGTCGGGTGACGATCGGGATCACGACGTTCAACCGGCCGGACTTCTGCGTCGCCCAGCTCCTCAACCTCGGCAACAGCCCCGACGTGCTGGAGATCCTCGACGAGATCGTGGTCGTCGACCAAGGCACGCAGAAGGTGCGGGACAACCGCGACTTCGAACGTGCGGCGGCCCAGCTCGGTCCGAAGCTGCGGGTCATCGAGCAGGCGAACCTGGGAGGGTCGGGTGGCTTCTCCCGGGCCATGGCCGAAGCGGTCTCCATGGGCGCGTCGGACTACGTGCTGCTGCTCGACGACGACGTGGTGTGCGAGCTCGAGGGCGTCCTCCGGGCAGTGGCCTTCGCCGACCTCGCGAAGAGCCCTACCCTGGTCGGCGGCCAGATGTTCAGCCTCTACGACCGCTCCGTCATGCATGCCTACGGCGAGACGATCGCGAAGTGGAAGTGGTTCTGGGGCCCTGCCCCCTCCACCGTCCACGGCCACGACTTCGCCCGTCGCCCCCTCCGGTCGACGAGCTGGCTGCACCGACGGATCGACGTCGACTACAACGGCTGGTGGATGTGCCTGATCCCCACGCAGGTCATCAAGGAGATCGGTCTCTCCCTGCCGATGTTCATCAAGTGGGACGACGCCGAGTTCGGCCTGCGGGCCGGCGAGGCCGGCTATCCCACCGTGACCCTCCCGGGCGTCGCGGTGTGGCACGTGCCGTGGACCGAGAAGGACGACACCCTCGACTGGCAGGCCTACTTCCACGAGCGGAACCGCCTCGTCTCCGGGTTGCTGCACTCGCCGTACGAGCGGGGTGGCCGGCTGGTGCTGGAGAGCCTGGAGAACCACGCCAAGCGCATGGTCTCGATGCAGTACAGCACCGGGGAGATCATCCTCATGGCTCTCACGGACGTCCTCGAGGGTCCGGAGCGGATGCACCGCGACATCGTCCACCGGCTGGGTGAGGTGCGGGCGCTGCGCGAGGAGTACACCGACGGCCGCTCCAAGCCGTCGCTCGACCAGTTCCCCCCGCCGCGGCTCAAGAAGCCCCCGCGTCGGGGCAAGGGCGTGCCCTTGCCGTCGAGCACCGTCGGCAAGGTGAAGATGGCCGCCGTCGGGCTCCTGCGGCAGGTCACCCCGACCCGACCGCTGGCCTCGTCCTACCCCGAGAGCACCGTGCCGCACGTGGACCAGCGTTGGTGGCGGCTGGCTCACTTCGACTCCGCGATCGTCTCGTCCGCGGACGGGCTGGCGGCCTCGTGGTACCGGCGCGACCCGGAGCAGTTCCGCGACCAGATGGCACGGTCGGCACGGCTGCACGCGCAGCTCTACCAGAGCTGGCCGGAGCTCGCCGCCCGCTACCGCCAGGCGCTTCCCGAGCTCGCCTCCCCGGAGCGCTGGAAGCAGACGTTCGAGGGACCCGAGGCGGAATGATCCGGATCCCCGTCGAGCACCACGTCGATCCGTCCTGGGTCCCGGACGCGCCGCTGGCGCAGCCGAGCGCCAGCAGCGGGTTGCTGGAGGTCTTCCGGCGGTCCTACCTGCTGCGGCTGCTGGTCCGCAAGGAGATCCAGGCCCGCTACAGCGGTTCGTTCCTGGGAGTCTTCTGGTCCTACGTGCAGCCCGCGGTCCGGTTCGGCATGTACTTCTTCGTCATCGGGCTGGTGCTCAACCTCCACACGAACGTCGACTACTTCGGGATCCACATGTTCGCCGGGATCGTCGTCGTCCACTACTTCACCGAGACCTTCGGGTCGGGGACCCGCTCGATCGTGCGGAACAAGGCGATCCTGAGGAAGATGGCGATGCCGCGGGAGATGTTCCCGGTGGCCTCGATGCTGGTCTCCGCGTTCCACGTGATCCCCGGCCTGGTGATCCTCACCGTGGCCTGCATCGGCGTCGGCTGGGTCCCGGACCCGGCCGGGGTCGCTGCCGGGCTCCTCGGTTTCAGCATCATCATGGTCCTCGGCACCGCACTGGCGCTGCTGTTCAGTGCGGCCAACGTCTTCTTCCGCGACTTCGCCAACGTGGTCAGCACCCTCACGGCCTTCGTCACCTTCTCGGTCCCGATGATCTACCCCTACAGCTTCGTCGACGAGCGGTTCGGCCGGCTGGCGGAGTGGTACCTGCTCAACCCCATCGCGGAGGCCGTCCTCCTCGTGCAGCGGGCGTTCTGGGTCGGGGCAACCCCCGATCCGGAGAAGACGATCCGGACCGACCTGCCGGAGCACCTCTGGAGCTACGGGTTCGCCCACCTGGCTGCAGCGTTCGTCGTCCTCGCGGTGGCCCAGCTCGTCTTCAGCCGGCTCGAGAACAAGTTCGCGGAGCGCCTGTGACGGAGTCCATCATCGTGCGCGAGGTGTCCAAGCAGTTCACGATGCGCTACCACCGCTCCATCAAGCAGATGACGGTGGCGATGGTCCGGCGCCAGGAGATCAGCGACACCTTCCTCGCCCTCCAGGACGTCTCGTTCACCGTCCAGCAGGGCGAGGCGATCGGCTTGATGGGGCTGAACGGCTCGGGGAAGTCCACCCTGCTCAAGATCATCAACGGGGTCATGAGGCCGGACAGGGGAGAGGTGCGGACGCGGGGTCGCATCGCCGGGCTGATCGCCACCGGCGCCGGGTTCCACCCCCAGCTCACGGGCCGCGAGAACATCTACCTGAACGCGGCGATCCTCGGGATGAGCGACGCGGAGACCCGGCGCAAGTTCGACGACATCATCGAGTTCGCCGACGTCGGCAGGTTCCTCGACACCCCGGTCGGCCACTACTCCTCCGGCATGTTCTCCCGCCTCGGGTTCGCGGTCGCCGTGCACACCGACTCCGACATCTTCCTGGTCGACGAGGTGCTGGCCGTCGGCGACAAGCCGTTCAAGCGCAAGTGCATCGCGCGGATGGAGGAGATCAAGAAGGAGGGCCGGACCCTCTTCTACGTCAGCCACTCCGCGCCTTCGGTGAAGCGGATGTGTGAGCGGGTCCTCGTCCTCGAGAAGGGCGTCCTGGGGTACGACGGCCCCACGAAGGAAGGGATCCGCTACCTCAAGTACGACAACGACCCCGACGACGTCTCCTCGGAGAACGAGGACGAGAGCGGCGACGAGGACGGCGAGCTCGGCGCCGACATCTGAACCTGCCCGGCCCGGCCCACAACTACACCGTTGTCATTTCTGTCGCCCTGACAAAATTACACTCGTGTAGTTCAGCCGAAACCGTTGCACGCACCTGTTACAGGTGTGACATTTGGTGAGCCTGAGACCGATGTGGAGTGCTGGGAGCGCCTGTCTATGCCTGAGAACCGAAGCCGTCTCGTGTGGGTCGGCCAGCAGGCCTTCGCCTTCGCGGTGGTGGCGACCGTGGCGGTCTCGGCGGTCGGAGTGGTGGAGCTCGAGATCGTCGCGCCGACCCAGCAGAGCTCGGTGCCGGCCTCTCCCGAGACCTCGCTCGTCGCGACGGCTCCGGTGGAGCCCACGGTTCGCATGGTGCCGCTCGCAGGCGGCACGTCGACCGGGCGCTCCGAGGTGCGCTCCAAGTCTCCCACCGAGGCACGGTCCGCGCAGGGAATTCGAGTGGTCGGCGAACCGCAGCCCGTCGATGGTTTTGCCACCGTCGGGGTCACCTGGAGGAACGGTGCCCACCTCGGCGAGGAGGACGTGCAGATCGAGGTGCGGACCCGCCAGGAGGGCGCCTGGTCGGAGTGGCAGGAGATGCACGTCGACGCCGACCACGCGCCGGACCCGGGCACCCCGGACGCCGAGGGCGAACGGGTCCTCCGTGAGGGCACCGACGCGGTCGTCGTGGGCGACGTGGACGAGGTCCAGGTCCGTGCGGTCGTCGCCGCGGGCCAGCCCCCGCAGGAGCTGTCGCTGGCGATCGTCGACCCCGGCAAGGAGGCCGAGACCGCGAAGGCGCCTCCCACCGCCACGCGCGCCGCATCGGACGCCGCCGGAACCGCCCAGGTCACGTCCGGCGCCGCGCAGGCCGCCGAGCTGGCCGCGGCAGGCAGGGTCCCGAGGCCACAGATCTTCACGCGCAGCGACTGGGGCGCCGACGAACGGCTCCGCGACGGTTCCCCCCGGTACGGCGAGATCCACGCCGGCTTCGTCCACCACACCGTCAACGCCAACGACTACAGCCGTGACGACGTCCCCGGGATCATCCGCGGCATCTACGCCTACCACACGCTGAGCCGGGGGTGGAGCGACGTCGGCTACAACTTCCTCGTCGACCGGTTCGGCCGGATCTGGGAGGGCAGGGCCGGCGGGATCGACCGTCCGGTCGTCGGCGCACACACCCTCGGCTTCAACGACGACTCCTTCGCGATGTCGGCGATCGGCAACTTCGAGGAGGTCCGCCCCAGCGAGGCCGTCATCGACGCCTACGCCGCCCTCATGGCCTGGAAGCTGTCGCTCCACGGCGTCGCCGCGGACGACACCCGCCAGTACGTCACCAGCCGGTACTTCCAGGCGATCAACGGCCACCGGGACGCCGGCTCGACGGCCTGCCCCGGCAGGTACCTCTACGAGCGCATCCCCGACATCCGCGCCCGCGCGGCGAAGATCCAGGACGGCAAGGCGGCGCCCAGCACCCCGGCGCCGACGCTCAAGCAGCGTCAGCGCACGGCGAACCTCTCCGGGACGCCCTGGCCGGACCTGGCGGTCCGCGACGCGGTCTCCAAGCACCTGCTCTTCGTCCGCACCGCGGGACAGCTCGCCTTCGGCAAGGCGGTCCGCGGAACCGAGGACTGGAGCGGTGCCGACCTGATGGTCGCCCCCGGTGACCTCGACGGCGACGGCATCGGCGACCTGCTCGCCCGCAACCGGGGGACGGGCCGCACCACGCTCCACCCCGGCGCCGGGGACGGCACCGTCTCCGAGGCTGCCCGGGGCTACTCCCGGTTCGCAGACGTCGACCAGCTGACCGGGGTCGGCGACTTCGACGGCGACGGGCACGCAGACCTCGTCGGCCGCGAGAAGGGGTCAGCCGAGCTGCTCCTCCACCGGGGGCGCGGCGACGGAGCCTTCTACCGGTCACCCGTTCAGCTTGCTGCCGACTGGTCGGAGTACGGGTCGACCATCGGTGTGGACGACCTGGACGGTGACGGCTCGGTCGACCTCGTCGCCCACTCGGGACGGCACCTCTACCTGGTCCCCGGGCACGGGAGCCGGATCGGTGCCCCCGAGCAGCTCGGCGGACGCTGGGGCCGGTTCAACGTCCTGGCCGGCCGCGGTGACGCCACCGGCGACGGTGTCCCGGACCTGCTGGCCCGGTCCTCCGTCACCGGAGAGACCTACCTGTACCCCGGCGACGGGGAGGGCGACCTCGGGCACCGCCTCGGCCGGTTCACCCAGTACGCAGGGCTGCAGTGGCTGGCCATCGGCGGGCAGCTGGCGGAGAACAAGCGGCCGGACCTGGTCGGGCTCAGCCCTGCCGGGCGACTCCGGATCAACCCCAACACCGGGCAGCGCAACCTCGGCAGGATCATCGACACCGGCGTCGACCTCTCCGACCGGGACCTGGTGCTCAACGTCGGTGACTGGAACGGGGACGGTCGCGCGGACGTGATGACGCGGCAGGCCGGGACCGGACGGCTCTACTTCCACGCCAACCGCGGCCGCAACCGGCTGGCCGACCCGGTCCTCGCCGGCCGAGGCTGGGACGGCGTCTCCGAGGTGACGGCGGTCGGCGACATGACCGGCGACGGCCACCCCGACCTCATGGGGCGGAGCGAACGCGGGCTCCGGGTCTACCTCGGCGACGGCAAGGACGGGTTCGCCGGCAACGTCGCGGGCGGCCAGCCGCTGGCGAAGCGGCTGACCGGCGCGGACGGCTACGACTGGGTCCTGGGGCTGATCGACGTCGACGGCGACGAGCGCGGCGACCTCATCGCCCGGCAGGCGTCCAACGGTCACCTCTGGTTGGTGCCCGGCATCAAGGGCGGGTACGGCGCCCGGCGGCTCATCGCCAGCGGCTTCGACGCCTACGACCTCGGCGGCTGAGCACTCACACCAGCAGCTGCGCCGTCGCCTGCTCGGTCCTCGCGTGGTGCTCCCACTGCGCGGGGTCGGGGTGGGCCACCCACACCGTGCCACCCCCCGCGAGCAGCGGCCCGAGCAGCGACTCCACGCCGGCGGCGGAGCAGGGATTGGCGTCGGTGAGGAGCCGGGTGCCCGGCGTGCCGGTGGTAGCCGCCCGTGCCGCCACCAGCAGCTCCGACTGGGTGGCGCCCCTCGGCCCCTCGTGCCACGCGAGGTCGTCGCCGGTGGGCGCGTCGAGCGGGACGAAGCCGTCCGGCTGCCCCCAGACCACCACCCCGTAGTCGAGCACCCCGTCCGGCAACGGGGTCGCGAAGCGAGCGGCCATCGGCAGGAGGGACAGCGCCACGACGGGCACGTCGCCGGTTGCTCGACGGCCCACGCCGTCGGGACCGCAGACCACGAGGTCGGCGGTGGCCGCGTCGGCGGGGTCAGTCGTGACCGAGAGCCCCACGGTCCAGGCGGCGCCGAGCCACGCCGGACCGAGCCAGTGGGTGGGAAGGTCGACCAGCACCGTTCCGCCACGCTCGAGCCCCAGCTCGTCCTGGAGCAGCCCGGCCGTCTTGGCCACCCAGTTGGCGTAGGTGGCCACGGAGAGCTCCACCCGCTCAGCGGTGGCGTCGTCGTAGAAGGTGACCAGCGGGCGGGAGGCGTCGCGCCGGAGCTGTTCGGCGAGCGCGGCGGAGAACGTCGGGGCGTCCGTCGAGGGGGGCATCCGACCAGCCTACGGAGATGACAGGATGCGGGTCGTGGCCCCCCTTGCCCGCTCGTCCCGCACCTCGCCGCCGGAGGCGGTGATCGTGGCCGGGGGCTTCGGCACCCGGATGCTTCCGCTCACCGCACGGCGGCCGAAGCACCTGCTGGAGGTGGGCGGGGTCCCCTTCCTCGAGCACCAGATCACCAAGCTGGCCGCCGCCGGGGTGCAGCACGTCGTGCTCGCCACGTCGTACCGGGCCGAGCTGTTCCGCCCCGTCCTCGGCGACGGCGACCGGTTCGGCGTCCGGCTCACCTACGTGACCGAGGACCAACCGCTCGGGACCGCGGGGGCGATCCGCAACGTCTCCGGCGCCCTCTCCGACGACCCTGAGGGGGCGGTCGTCATCCTCAACGGCGACGTCCTCTCCGGCCACGACCTCGTCGCCCAGCTCGCCGACTTCGAGCGTCCGCGGGACGGGCTTCCCGTCGACGTGTCGCTCCACCTCGTCGAGGTGCCGGACGCGCGGGCGTTCGGCTGCGTCCCGACCGACGGGCGCGGCCGGGTCCTGGCGTTCGTCGAGAAGTCCGACGACCCGGTGAGCAACCAGGTGAACGCAGGGTGCTACGTGTTCCGGCGCCGTGTCGTCGACCTGGTCCCACCCGGCCGGGTCGTCTCGGTCGAGCGGGAGACCTTTCCCGGGCTCGTCGCCTCCGGCGCTGTGGTCGTCGGCTACGTCGAGACTGCCTACTGGCGTGACGTCGGGTCGCCGCAGGCGCTCGTCGCCGCTTCCCGCGACGTGGTGACCGGAGCTGCGCCCACGCCCGCCATCAGCCCCGGGCCCGGCGGCGTCCGGGTGGAGGAGGGGGCGAGGGTCGCCGGCACGGTGTCCGGCGGGTCGCTCGTGGTGGCCGGTGCCGTGGTCGAGAAGGGCGCCGAGGTCCGCGGCTCGGTGGTCATGGCCGGTGCGGTCGTCGGTCGCGGGGCCCTCGTGGTGGACTCCGTCGTGGGGCCCGGTGCAGTCGTCGGCGCCGGCGCCGAGCTGGTCGAGGTCACCGTGGGCGACGGTGGACGGCTTCCCGAAGGAGCGCGCCCCGAGCCGGGCACACGGGTGCCGGTCGGCGACACGTGACTCCACCGCCCGGGTCCGGTCCACGGCTCAGAAGCCGAGGTGCGGCAGCCGGTCGAACGCCTCCTTGCCCAGGTAGAAGAACACACCGAAACGCACCGACCGGGACGCGAAGGTCACCACGGTGAAGACCGAGAGCTGCATCCGCAGCTGGCCGGCGAGCACCGCGATGATGGCGAAGGGCGGGAACCCCGAGAACCCCGAGACGGCCACGAGTGCCGCCGCGAACCAGGGCCGGTCGTGCGTTCGGCTACGCCAGTGCTCGAGCTTCGCCTGGGCCTTGGGGGTCTCGACCTTCTTGCGGATCCACCCCCAGCGCAGTGCATTGGCGCCGAGGTAGTACCAGACGAGCTTGCCGAGCGTCTGCCCGCCACCGGCGATGCAAGCCAGCAGGAGGAACTGCTCGCGGGGCACCCGTTCCGCGAGCCCCACGATGATCAGCTCGAGGTTGATCAGGGGGATCAGCGCCGAGGCGAACGAGACCCCCAGGAGGGCCAGCGACTGGCCCACGGGTCAGGCTGCGCCGGGCTCGGGGGAGTCGCTGTAGGGGTAGTCCTCCATGAACTGCTCGACGACCTCGCCGCTCACCTGGGAGCAGTACTGCCAGACGCCGAGCTGGCCGTCGGGGTTGCCGTTGGTGCCGCCCATCGACCAGTGGGTCAGCGCCACGTGCTTCCCGTCCGGGAACGGGTCACCGTCCTCGCTGGTCCACGGGGCCGCCATGAACTTGTCGTTGAAGTCGGTGTTGCTCGGGAACTTGCCCGCGATCGACCGGAGCTCCTCGACGGCCTGCTCGTCGTCGGCGATCGTCTCGTCGTACCAGAGGATGGTGTGGCCGTGCTCCAGGCTGTGCACGAGCCGCTCGAGCGGCGGACGGTCGTCCACCGTCCAGAACTTGCGGATCTGGTTCCCGGTGAGGAACTGCCCCCAGTGCGGTCCGGTCGCCGGCGGCGACTTCTCGTACTCGATCTCCTCGCCCTCCGGCCGGTGGTCGTTGTTCCCCTCGGCCTTCGCGGTGGTGACCTCCTGGCACCCTGCCTCGGAGGCGGGCACGCCGATCGAGGCCAGGTCGCGGCCGTCCTTCTCGCTCTCCTGGACCGCCGCCCACACGGCGTAGCCGATGATGATCGCGCCGACGGTGACCGCCGCCCCCACGATCATGAGGCTCTTGCGACGTTCCTTCCGCTTCTGCTCGCGCCGCATCTGCTCGACGACGGCGCGTCGGTCGGCGTCCTTCTTGCCTTTGGCCACGTCTCGTTCTCTCCTTGCCGGGGGGTACGCGGAGTCTACGGAGTGCCGGGTCGCGCGGAGATGCCGCGTGCGGTCGTGCGCGTGTCCCACGCGTGGGCCTTCAGCACCGCCTCCACCCGCGCCTCGAGGCGGCCGGCGGCCCGAGGGTCGAGGCCGGGGGCGAAGCGCACCGCCACACCGCCGCCGTCGGCGGCCACGCCGGCCGCGGCTCCGACGACGGTGACCAGGGCGGCGACGACGACGTCGGCGGCGGCCGGCGCGCCGAACCCCCGGAGGTCGGCTCCGGCGTCGACCGCCGCGAGCACGGCCTCCCGGGCGCCGAGCCCGAACATGTCACCGGCCTCGTCACGGACCAGTGCCGAGGCGCCCGGGCCGTCGTCCTCGGCGTCGAGGACGAGGGCCTCCAGGCCGCGGACCACGGCCACCGGGGTGCCGCCGAGCTTGCCCTTGGCCAAGTCGGCGGCGCCCGCGACCTCGTCGGCTAGCGCCGGCGCGGTGACGGCGAGCTGGTTGCCGTAGCCGTCCACCCGTCCGGCGTGGTCGTCGAGGACGAGCAGCCCCGCGGCGCCGACGGCGATATCGGTCTGGCCGTTGCGCCAGGCGCGCCCGCTGGTGTCGGTGACGACGACCCCGACGGTGACGCCGGCGACCTCCCGCAGCCGCGAGCGCAACCGCCGCGCCGAGCCGTCGGGGTCCTCGGGGAGCAGCACGACCGTGCCAGGCGGGGTGTTCGAGGCGTCGACCCCCGCCGCGGCCATCACGAAGCCGTGACGGGTGCGCACGATCGACGTGGCGCCGCGGCGCGCGACGACGCGGTCGGTCTCCGCGGCGACCGCCTCGTCCCTGGTGACCCGGACGACCCGCCCCTCCGCCTTGCTCACCACCTTGCTGGTGACGACGACCACGTCGCCGTCGCGGAGGTCGGCGTGCTCGGCGACGAGAGCGGCGAGGTCGGCGCCGGTGGCCACCTCGCCGATGCCCGGCACCGCCGTGACCTGGAACGAGGCGGGGGAGCGGGTCATCCGGCGGCCAGCCGGAGCGCCTGCGCCACCATCTCGGCGGTGGCGTCGTGGTCGGTCATGAGCAGCGGCACGGCTGCGGCCCGCACCCCCGCCGCCTCCAGGCGGGGTACGGCGGACGCGTCGGCGTTGTCGACCAGCCACCCGTCCAGCACCCCGGCCCCCCGTGGTCCCGATCGGGCTCCGTAGTGCTCCGCGACCCCGGCGGCCGACACCTCCACGCCGACGGCCGTGAGGAGCTGCTCGGCCATGCCGCGCACGTGCTTGCCGGCGATGATCGGAGAGAGGCCGACGACCGGCGCGGCGGTCGCCCGCAGCGCCTCGCGGACGCCGGGCACCCCGAGGACCGTCCCGAGCGAGACGACCGGGTTCGAGGGTGAGAGCAGCACCACGTCCGCCTCGGCGATCGCCTCCAGCACGCCGGGTGCGGGAGCGGCCTTGTCGAGCCCGACGGGGACGACGGCTCGCGCGGGCACGGCCGCCCGCATCCGCACCCAGTACTCCTGGAAGTGGACTGCGCGGCGCCCCGACGGCTCGCCGTCGTCGTCGACCACCACATGGGTCTCCACCCGGTCGTCCGTCATCGGCAGCAGCCGCACGCCCGGCTGCCACCGGTCGCAGAGCGCCCTGGTCACCGCCGAGAGCGGGTAGCCGGCCTCGAGCATCTGCGTGCGGACCAGGTGGGTCGCCAGGTCCCGGTCGCCCAGCCCGAACCAGGTCGGCTCGACGCCGTACGCCTCGAGCTCCTCCTTCGCCCGCCAGGACTCGTCGCGCCGTCCCCAGCCACGCTCGGTGTCGATGCCGCCGCCGAGGGTGTACATGAGGGTGTCCAGGTCAGGGCACACCTTGAGCCCGTGCAGCCAGAGGTCGTCCGCGGTGTTCGCGACCACGGTCACCTCGGCCTCGCGGCTGTCCCGGGCGAGCAGGCGCAGGACTCCCTGGAGGAAGCGGGCGCCGCCGACTCCGCCCGACAGCACGGTGATGCGCCGCAATTCCGGCTTCATACCCGACCTCCTCACGGTCGAAACGGGTGCCGCCGAAGTGCGGCATATACCAGATGCGGGCTTGACTTTGGCGGTACGACAAGCGTGTAATTCCCACAGTGTCATTCAGGTGTGTCGGACTTGATCCGCCAACCGTCGCTTTCCCCCAGCTCCTCCGCGACGGGTGGTCCGCAGGGCCGCCACCGACGACCGGCACCAAGGATGCAACACCGCAGCAGATGGGGATCCGTCAGGGTCTCACGGGTCGAAAGGGCGAGGACCATGCGAGAACTGTTCGTGCTGGTGGACGGCGAGGAAGAGCTCGGTTGGCAGGAGCGTGCGCTGTGCGCGCAGACCGACCCCGAGGCGTTCTTCCCGGAGAAGGGCGGCTCCACGCGGGAGGCCAAGCGGGTGTGTCTCACCTGCGACGTCCGCGGTGACTGCCTGGAGTATGCACTGCAGAACGACGAACGCTTCGGCATCTGGGGCGGCATGTCGGAACGGGAACGCCGCAAGCTGAAGAAGCGGGCCGTCTGACCGCAGCCGGCCGCACGGCGACGCACCCGTAGGGTGGGTCGCCGTGGGACTGACGGTGACCGCGCTCCTCGTGAGCCATGAGGGGGAGCGGTGGCTGCCCGTCGTGCTCGAGGGGCTCGCGGCCCAGACCGTGGCCCCCGACCGGGTCGTCACGGTCGACACCGGCTCGACCGACCGCAGCCGCGAGCTGGTCCGCGGCGCGCTCCCCGACGCCGACCACCTCGACCGTCCCGGCGCGACCTTCCCCGAGGCCGTCGACGCGGCGCTGGCGGCCCTGACACCCGGTCCGGCAGGAGAGTGGGTGTGGCTCCTCCACGACGACAGCGCCCCGGCTCCCGACGCCCTCGAGGAGCTGCTGGCCGCCGCCTCCGCCGACCCCGAGGTCGCAGTCCTCGGCGCCAAGGTGCGTGCGTGGCCCTCCCGGAAGCGGCTCCTCGAGGTCGGCGTCACGATGACGGCGACCGGGCGCCGGGAGACCGGTCTCGAGCGCGGGGAGCACGACCAGGGCCAGCACGACACCGCCCGCGACGTCCTCGCGGTCACCACCGCGGGCATGCTCGCCCGCCGCTCGCTCCTCGAGGCGCTGCCGCTCGACCCCGAGCTCCCGGCGACCCACGCCGACCTCGACCTCGGGATCCGGGCCGCCCGGGCCGGGCACCGGGTGCGAGTGGCTCCGGGCGCGGTCGTCTTCCACGGGGAGCCGTCGCGGACCGGACCGCCGCATCGTCCGGGCGACCGGCGGCGTGACCGCGAGGCCGCCCTCTACACCGTCCTCGCGCACGCGGCGCCGGCCGCACTGCCCTTCCTCGTGGCCCGCCTCGTCGTCGGCGCCCTGCTCCGCGCTCTCGGACTCCTCCTGGTCCGAGCGCCGCGCGAGGCGGGGGCGGAGCTCGCGGCCCTCGCCACCACGCTCGCGCGCCCGGGTCGACTGCGCCGGGCTCGGGCGCAGCGGGGCCGGGAGGCGACCGAGCCGCGCAGCCGGCTCCGGCCGCTCCTCCCGCCGCGGTGGCTGCCGCTCCGGCACGCCCTCGACGAGCTCGGCCACCTCGGCTCCGGGGTCGCTCGCGGGCTCGCCCCCGAGGGCGGCCCGCGGTGGCGGCGGGTCCGCACCAGCCCGTTCGCCTGGACGCTGCTCCTCCTCGTCGTGGTGTCTGTCGTCGCGGTGGGGGAGCTCCTCGGTGACGGCCGGCTCCTCGGCGGCGCTCTCCTGCCGGCTCCGGAGTCGGCCTGGGAGTGGTGGCGCGCCTACGGGGCGACCACGCACGACCTCGGCACGGGGTCGACGGCCGCTGCGCCGGCGTACCTCCTGCCGCTGGCGGTGGCCGGCACCCTCCTGCTCGGCAGCGCGTCCGCGACGGTCGACCTGCTCGTCGTCGGAGTCGTCCCGCTGGCCGCCCTCGGCGGCTACCGGTTCCTCCGTCGGCTCACCGGTGCGCGTCCGGTCGCGGTCTGGGGCGCGGCGGCGTACGCCGTTCTCCCGGTCACCGGGGGCGCCCTGGCCCAGGGGCGGTTCGGCACCCTGGTGGCCGTCGTGGTGCTGCCGTGGCTCGCCGCCTCGGCGCTGAGCCTCACCGGCCCGGACCAGGACCGTCGCCGCCGTGCCGCCTGGCGGACCTCGCTCTGGCTGGCGCTCGCCACCGCGTTCGCGCCCCAGCTCTGGTGGGCCGCCCTCGTCCTCACCGCCGCGGCCGTCGCTCACCTCCTGGTCCGACGACGGGGCGGCGACCTGGTCTCCTGGCTGGTGCCGGTCCCGGCCGCCGCGGTGCTGCTGCTGCCGTGGTGGCTGCCGGTCCTGGTGGACCGCGGAGCCGGAGCCCTGTTCGACGAGGCGGGGCTGGCCGCGACGGGGGTGCTCGTCGACGTGTCGGCCCTCGACCTGCTCGGCGGGCGCACCGTGACCACCGGCGCCGCACCCGTGTGGGTGGCGATCGCGCTGCCGGTGGTTGCCGCGCTCGCACTGGTCCGGCCGGCGTCGAGAGCGCGGACCCTCGTGGCCTGGAGTGTCGCGGTCCTCGCCCTCGGCTGGCTGTGGCTCCTCGCCGTGGACGGGCGGCAGTGGCTGGGACTGCCGCTGCTCGTCGCCCACGGCGCCTGGATCACGGCGGTCGCGACAGCCGGCGCCGGACTACCGGCCCGACGGAGTGGGTCCTGGTCCGGTCGCCGCGGGGCGGCGGCGCTGGTCGCGGTGACGGTCGCGGGAGCCGCCGCCCTGGCGGTCCCGGTCGCCGGCCTGGCCTGGTGGGCCGTCTCGGGCCCGGACGAGAGGCCGCTCCACCGTGCCGAGCCGTCACCGGTGCCGGTCTACCTCGACGACGCGGCGGACCGCGATCCGACGCAGGGCACCCTGGTGCTGGCCGGGGACGTCCGGAGCGGCTACGACGTCGCGCTACGGCGTGGCGAGCCGCGCGCCCTCGGCGACGAGGCGCTGCTGTCGGCAGCCGAGCCGCTCACCCGGACCGTCTCCGACCTCCTCGCCGCCCCCGGCGCGTCGACGCTCGACGAGCTCGCCGGTGGCGGGGTGGCCTACGTCTTCGCGGCGCCGCCGGTCGATCCGGCGCTCGCCGGCGCGGTGGACGCCCTTCCCGGCCTCGCGCCCTCCTCGGCCGGCGACACCGGTGGCCGTGCCTGGCGGCTGGAGACGCCGGCGAGGCTCGAGGTGCCCGAGCCCGGGGAGCTCTCCCGGCTGCGGCCGCTGCTGCTCGTGCTGCAGGCGTTGGCGATCGTGACGGTCGTCGCGCTCGCCGCACCGACACGGGGAAGCGGCCCGTGAGCACCCGCGACGCCACCGCCTCGCGCAGCGTCCCGCTCGGGCTGGCCGTTCTCGCGCCGCTCGTCGCGCTCGCCGTCGTCGCGACCGTCCCGGACGGCCCGGCGCCGACCTCCCCGGCCGGCGCCGTGATCGAGACGGTCCCGCGCAGCGCCGTCGCCTGTCCACCGGCTCCGGTGCCCCGAGGGGCGACCGCCTCCGTGGTGGGCGGCGCCGTGCCGGGTGAGACCGCCAGGGCCGCCCGGCCGGACGCCGGCGGGGTGGGCGAACCGGCCAGGACGCTTCCGGGCGGACCCGGCGCGGTCGTCGAGCTCCCGGCGCCGGCCGCCGAAGGAGCGGTGCTGCGCGGAGTCGGGGACGCGGCTCGAGGCACGTTCGCGGCACGAGTCGACCGGGACGACCGGACCCTCGCCGTGCTCCGCTGCGAGCAGCCGGCCGCGCACTGGTGGTTCGCGGGCGCCGGCGGGAACCTCGACCACTCGAGCGTCCTCCACCTCGCCAACGTGGACGACGGGCCGGCCGTCGTCGACGTGCGGCTCCACGGCGCCACCCAGAGCGTCGACGTCTCGGGCACCCAGGGGCTCACGCTGGCGCCCGGGAGGTCGCTCCGCCTGCGCCTCGCGGAGCTGGCGCCGGGCTCGCCGGAGCTCACCGTCGAGGTGGCCGCCTCCCGCGGCCGGGTCGCCGCCGCGGTGGCCGACACCGTCGACGCCGGCCGCGAGTGGCTCCCACCGACCGCGCCGCCCGGGCGGAGGGTCGTGGTCCCGGGCGGTGCGGCGGCGGCGGCCGGCAGGGCGACGCTGCTGGTCACCAACCCGGGTGACACCCAGGCGGTCGTGGACCTTCAGGTGCTCGGCCGGAACGGCGCGTTCGTCCCCGTCGACCAGGAGCCGGTCACCGTCGAGCCGGGCGCGGTCGCTGCCGTCGACCTCGGCGGGGCGCTCGGGCGCGCGGCCGCGGTCCGGGTCCTCTCCGAGGTGCCGGTGGTCGCGGCGCTGCGCACGACGGTCAGGGGCACGACGGTCAGGGGCACGACGGTCAGGGGCACGACGGTCAGGGGCACGAGGCGGCGGGGGGACCACGCCGTGGCGGCCGGTGGCCGGCCGCTCGAGGAAGGCACGCCGGTCGTGCTCGTCGCGGCGGGCCGGCGTACGGCGCTCCGGCTCGCGGCGGGCGACGAGGCGGCCACCGTCCACCTCGTGGAGCGGACGGCCGGTGGCCGGCTGCGGTCCCAGGGCGAGGTGAGGCTGCCGGCCGGCGGCTCGCTCCAGCGGGTGCTCGGCCCTCGCACGGCGTCGGTCACCGTCACCTCGAAGGGCGGCGTGCTCTACGCCGCCGCGGTGCACGCCGGCCCCGGGGTCGCCGTCCAGCCGGCACCGCCGGTGCCGTGGACGGTCGTGCGCCCCGTCGTACGCGCTCCGGCGCGGTGAGCCGACCGCCCGGACCCGGCGGGCAAGGGGGTCAGCCGACGTCGTAGCGCGGGTCGATCTCCTCCGGTGGACGCCCGAGCAGCTCCGAGACCTGCTCGACGAGCACCGTGTGGATGAGCGCGTGGAGGTCGGACGCCGTCTCGCAGCGGAGCTCGATCGGGCGGCGGAAGAGCACCAGCCGGGTCGGCTCGGACCCGCCGCGGCGGACGACCGAGGAGAGCGGCACCGTCGCGGCCGCCCAGTCGTCGGGGAGGACCGGGGTCTCCTCCACCACGAACTCGACGAGACCGAGCTCGTCGCTCCACCGCGACTCGAGGGCGCCGACGACGTCGAGGGCGATCGCGTCGAACCGGTCCCGGCGGCTCCCGGCCCGTGGCACGCCGTGGGGGGTCAGCGGCCCCGGCAGCACCGGCTGCCCTCGCATCCCTCGCCCGCGACGGTCGCGGGTCGAGCCGCCACGACGACCGGTCGGGCCGGTCGGGCCGGTCGAGCCCAGCGACTCCTCACGGCGATGGTCCACGTCCGCGAGCCTAGCCGCGCCGCCGCCCCGACCGGGGTACGGTCTGCCTCGTGAGTCCCGTCCGTCGTTGCTCCCGGACCGCCTGCCGGCGGCCGGCGGTCGCCACGCTCACCTACGTGTACGGCGACCAGACCGCGGTCCTCGGGCCGCTCGCGACGTTCGCCGAGCCCCACGCCTACGACCTCTGCGACGAGCACTCCGAGCGGCTCTCCGCCCCGCGGGGGTGGGAGGTCATGCGGCTCGCGCCGGACCCGGACGCCCTCGGGCCGTCGAGCGACGACCTGCTGGCGCTCGCCGACGCGGTCCGGGAGGCGGCCCGTCCGCTGCCCCCGGCCGACCCCGACGCCGGCGCGGCGGCGCACGCCGGTGCCGGCGCCGCCACGGGCACCCGGGAGCTCGGCCGACGAGGCCACCTGAGGGTGCTGCGCAACAGCGACGAGTAGATTTCGCGGCATGCCACCGAGCGCGCCGTCCACCCGCACCGCCCGGCTCGACCAGGTCTTCAAGGCGTACGACGTGCGCGGCACCGTCCCGGACCAGGTCGACGACGAGCTGGCCCGGGCCATCGGCAACGCCTTCGCCCAGGTCGTCGACGACGGCACCGGCTCCGGGCGGGTGGTGGTCGGCCACGACATGCGGCCCTCCAGCCCCGGGATGGCGGCCGCGTTCGCCGCCGGGGTGTCGGCGACCGGCGCCGACGTGACGATGATCGGGCTGGCGTCGACCGACCAGCTCTACTTCGCCTCGGGCCGGCTCGCCGTGCCGGGTGCCATGTTCACCGCCAGCCACAACCCGGCCCGGTACAACGGCATCAAGCTGTGCCGGGCGCTCGCCGCCCCGGTGGGGCAGGAGAGCGGTCTCCGGGAGATCCGCGACCTCGTCGCCGAGGGGCGTGACGCGACCGCCGACCGGCCGGGCACGATCGACCACCTCGACGTCCTGGCGGACTACGCGGCGTACCTCCGTGACCTCGCGCCGGTCGTGGGCCGGCGGCTCAAGGTCGTGGTCGACGCGGGGAACGGGATGGCCGGGCACACCGCCCCCGCCGTCCTGGACCCGCTCGACCTCGACGTGGTCCCCCTCTTCTACGAGCTCGACGGCACGTTCCCGAACCACGAGGCGAACCCGATCGAGCCGGAGAACCTGCGGGACCTCCGGCGGGCGGTCCTCGAGCACGGCGCGGACGTGGGTCTCGCGTTCGACGGGGACGCCGACCGCTGCTTCGTCGTCGACGAGCGCGGAGAGCCGGTGAGCCCGAGCGTCCTCACGGCGCTGATCGCCGCCCGCGAGCTCGTCAAGGAGCCGGGCGCGACCGTGATCCACAACCTGATCACGAGCCGGGCGGTGCCCGAGGTCGTGACCGAGCGCGGCGGCGTGCCGGTGCGGACACGCGTCGGCCACAGCTTCATCAAGGCGGCGATGGCCGAGACCGGCGCGATCTTCGGCGGCGAGCACTCGGGGCACTTCTACTTCCGCGACTTCTGGCGGGCGGACTCCGGGATGCTCGCCGCCCTCCACCTCCTGGCCGCGCTCGCCGAGCAGGAGCGGCCGCTGAGCGCGCTGCTCGCCGACTACAGCCGGTTCGTCGCCAGCGGGGAGATCAACTCCACCGTGGCCGACCAGCAGGCCGCGACCGAGCGGGTCCGCGCAGCTGTGGCGGACGAGCCGGGGACGACCGTCGACGACCTCGACGGGCTCACCGTCACCCACGCCGACTGGTGGTTCAATGTCCGTGCCTCCAACACCGAGCCGCTCCTCCGGCTCAACGCCGAGGCCGCAGACGAGCAGCAGATGACGAGCCTGCGCGACCGGGTGCTCGCCCTGATCAGAAACGAGAGCTGACGTGGACAGCGACCTCCTCCGGATCCTCCGGTGCCCCGCCTGCCGTGGCGAGCTCGACGCGCCGGCGAACGACGAGATGACGTGCCGCTCGTGCGGGCTCGTCTACCCCGTCCGCAACGAGGTGCCGGTGCTGCTGGTGGACGAGGCGCGTCGTCCCGACGGGTCCACCCCGGGCCCGGCAGTGCAGGGCTGAGCGAGGGGAGCCGGCGGTGGCCGAGTGGTTCGACGAGTCCCTGCTGGACGACCCGGACGCGCTCGCCCGCGGCGACGGCGTCCTCCGGCAGCTCGCGGAGGCCGGGGCGCGGGTGCGCCGGGAGGCGGTGGAGTCGGCCGAGTCCGTCGAGGCGGCCGTGGCGTCCCTGAAGGACGACCGGCCCCGCACCGTCATCGCCGCCGGCCCGGACTCGCGGCTGCTGCGGGCGGTCCTCGAGCCCTCGTGCCCGGTGCCCTTCGTGGCGTGGCCGCATCCCGGACTCCCCGGCTGGGCCGGCACGCTCGACCTGGTGGTCGTGCTGGCACCGGACGGATCGGACCCCGTCAGCGCTGCGGCGGTGG
Source organism: Marmoricola sp. (assembly GCA_035699145.1). Lineage (GTDB taxonomy): Bacteria > Actinomycetota > Actinomycetes > Propionibacteriales > Nocardioidaceae > Marmoricola_A. Next base: position 5,135 of record DASSBB010000034.1, on the reverse strand, counting down.
CCGAGGCGGTCCGCCGGGGGAGCCAGGTCGTCGTCGCCTGCCCGCCCGACTCGCTCGTCGCCCGGCACGCCGCGGGGCGCCACGTCTCCCTCCTGCCGGCGACCTCCGGCGACCAGCTCGCCACCGCGGTGGTCGCCCTGCAGCTCCTCTCCCGGGTCGACCTCGGCCCGGAGACCGACCCGGAGCAGGTCGCCGTCGCGCTCGACGACGTGGCGGTCAGCTGCTCGCCGCACCGGGACCTCGCGGTCAACCCGGCGAAGATGCTCGCCATCGCGATCGCGGACGTCACTCCGCTCTTCTGGGGCGGGTCGGTCCTCGCCGCGCGGGCCGCGCGCCGGGTCGCGGAGTCGGTACGCCGCTCGAGCGGCCGCACCGCGCTGGCCGGCGACGCCGAGCACCTGCTGCCGGTGGTCGCCGCGGCCCCGGTCCACGACGTCTTCGAGGATCCCTTCGCCGACCAGACCGGCGATCCGGGTGAGCCCGTGGAGCTGAGGCCCGCCCTCGTCGTGCTCGACGACGGCACCGACGAGCCGGCCGTCCACGAGCAGCGCCGGCGGCTCACCGAGGAGGCCGACCGGCGTGGCGTCCGGGTCGAGGCGCTCACCGGCTCGGCGTCCGGCGAGGTGGCGCGCTACGCGTCGCTGATGAGCCAGGGGCGCTATGCGGCCGCCTACCTCGGGCTCGGCCTGGGACGCCTCGGCGGCTGAGAGGCTCCAGGCGCATCGCCCCCGCCGGTAGCCTGAGCACGTGACGCACCACTGCCTGCTTCCTGGCTCTCCCGTCCTCCCCGGCGGCGCGCGATGAGCGGGGGGCTCTTCGGGCTCCTCGACGACGTCGCCGCCCTGGCGAGGCTGGCCGCCGCCTCCGTCGACGACGTCGGCGCCGCCGCCGGGCGCGCGAGCGTGAAGGCCGCCGGGGTCGTCGTCGACGACACCGCGGTGACCCCGCAGTACGTCCACGGCGTCACCGCGGACCGGGAGCTGCCGATCATCCGGCGGATCGCGATGGGCTCCCTCCGGAACAAGCTGCTCATCATCCTTCCGGCGGTGCTGCTGCTCAGCCAGTTCCTCCCGTGGCTCATCACGCCGCTGCTCATGGTCGGCGCGACGTACCTCTGCTTCGAGGGCGCCGAGAAGATCTGGTCCGCGGTGCGGGGGCACGGCGAGGCGCACGCACCGGCCGCGGTCAACGGGCCGAACGCCGAGAACGAGGTGGTCTCCGGCGCCGTCCGCACCGACTTCATCCTCTCGACCGAGATCATGGTGATCGCACTCAACGAGGTCGAGCACGAGGCGTTCCTCTCCCGGGCGGTGATCCTCGTGGCGGTGGCGCTGGGCATCACCGTCCTCGTGTACGGCGTCGTGGCGCTCATCGTGAAGATGGACGACGCGGGGCTGGCGCTCAGCCAGCGGGCGTCGACCGCTGCCCAGCGGATCGGGGTGGGGCTGGTGCGCGGGATGCCGATGCTCCTCAAGGTCATCTCGGTCGTGGGGGTCGCCGCCATGCTCTGGGTCGGCGGGCACATCCTGCTCGTCGGGCTCGACGACGTCGGGTGGCACGCGCCGTACGACCTGGTCCACCACGTCGAGGAGGCGGCGCACGACGCGGTCTCGGCGGTCGGCGGGGTGGTGGGGTGGCTCGTGAACACCGCCGCCTCGGCCGTCCTGGGGCTCGTCTGGGGCGCGGTCGTGGTCGCGGTGTGGCACGTCGTGCCGAAGCCGGGCGGGAAGGCCGGTCACTGACCGGCTGACCGGTACGCTGGACCCGGATGCGCGGGAGATCCCGAAGAGCGCAGATGCGCACGCACAGACCACCAGCGACGACCCAGTGACGACGCAGTGACGTAAGGAAACGCATGGACTTCAAGGTTGCCGATCTGAGCCTGGCGGACTTCGGCCGCACCGAGATCGGGCTCGCGGAGCACGAGATGCCCGGACTGACGGCGATGCGGGAGCGCTACGGCGACAGCAAGCCGCTGTCGGGCGCCCGGATCGCGGGGTCGCTGCACATGACCGTGCAGACCGCCGTGCTCATCGAGACCCTGGTCGCCCTCGGCGCCGAGGTGCGCTGGGCCTCCTGCAACATCTTCTCCACCCAGGACCACGCGGCGGCCGCCGTCGCGGTCGGCCCGGAGGGCACGGTCGACGCGCCCGCCGGGGTCCCGGTCTTCGCCTGGAAGGGCGAGACGCTGGAGGAGTACTGGTGGTGCACCCAGCAGATCCTTCGTTGGCCCGGCGGCGAGTTCGCCAACATGATCCTGGACGACGGCGGTGACGCCACCCTCCTCGTCCACCTCGGTGTGCAGAGCGAGAAGAACGGCAAGGCGCCGGACCCGGGCACCGCGGAGAGCGCCGAGCAGAAGGTCGTCTTCGACGTGCTCAACGCCGCGCTCGCCGAGGACGCGGGACGCTGGACCGCGATCGCCAACGAGATCAGGGGCGTCACCGAGGAGACCACCACCGGCGTCCACCGGATGTACGAGATGATGCGGGAGGGCTCGCTGCTCTTCCCCGGCATCAACGTCAACGACTCGGTGACGAAGAGCAAGTTCGACAACAAGTACGGCTGCCGCCACTCGCTGATCGACGGGATCAACCGGGCCACCGACGTCCTCATCGGCGGCAAGGTCGCCGTGGTCTGCGGCTACGGCGACGTCGGCAAGGGGTGTGCGGAGTCGCTGCGCGGCCAGGGCGCCCGGGTGGTCGTGACCGAGATCGACCCGATCTGTGCGCTCCAGGCGGCGATGGACGGCTACCAGGTCGCGACCTTGGAGGAGGTCCTTCCCACCGCGGACATCATCATCACCGCGACCGGCAACAAGAACGTCGTGACCGCCGACCAGATGAGCCGGATGAAGCACCAGGCGATCGTCGGCAACATCGGTCACTTCGACAACGAGATCGACATCGCCGGCCTCGAGGCGTTCCCCGGCGTCGTGCGCAAGAACGTCAAGCCGCAGGTCGACCTCTGGACGTTCCCCGGCGGCAACGCGGTGATCGTGCTCTCCGAGGGCCGGCTGATGAACCTCGGCAACGCGACCGGCCACCCGTCGTTCGTGATGTCGAACTCGTTCACCAACCAGGTGCTGGCGCAGATCGAGCTGTTCACGCGCAGCGAGGAGTACCCCGTCGGCGTCTACACGCTGCCGAAGCACCTCGACGAGGAGGTCGCCCGGCTGCACCTCTCCGCCCTCGGCGTCTCGCTCACCGAGCTGACCGACGAGCAGGCCTCCTACCTCGGCATCGACAAGAGCGGCCCCTACAAGTCCGACCACTACCGGTACTGACGGCGCACGTCGAGGCTGAGACAGGACGAGCCGATGTCCCAGGGTGAGCAGGGCGTCCCGGGCACCCGGGGGCGGGTGCTGGTCGTCGACGACGACGCGGCGCTCGCCGAGATGCTCGGGATCGTCCTGCGCCAGGAGGGGTTCGACTCACGGGTCTGTCCCTCGGGCGACGGCGCGCTCGCGGCGTTCCGCGACTACCGCCCCGACGTGGTGCTGCTCGACCTGATGCTGCCCGGCAAGGACGGCATCGACGTCTGCAAGGAGATCCGCGCGGAGTCCGGCGTGCCCATCGTCATGCTCACCGCGAAGAGCGACACCGTCGACGTGGTCGTCGGCCTCGAGTCGGGGGCCGACGACTACGTCGCGAAGCCGTTCAAGCCCAAGGAGCTCGTCGCGCGGATCCGGGCGAGGGTCCGCAAGTACGACGCGGTGCCCCCGGAGTCCCTGCAGATCGGGGACCTCGACATCGACGTGGCCGGCCACCAGGTGATGCGCGGCGACCAGGCCATCTCGCTCACCCCGCTCGAGTTCGACCTGCTCGTCTGCCTGGCGCGCAAGCCGTGGCAGGTGTTCACCCGGGAGGTCCTCCTCGAGCAGGTGTGGGGCTACCGGCACGCCGCGGACACGCGGCTGGTCAACGTGCACGTGCAGCGCCTCCGTTCGAAGATCGAGCACGACCCGGAGAACCCCGAGATCGTGGTGACCGTGCGGGGCGTGGGCTACAAGGCCGGCTGAGATGGCCGCCGGCTCGCTCCGCGGAGCCGTCACCGTGTGGCGGCGCTCCATCCAGGCCCGGGTGGTCATCAGCACGGTGCTGCTCTCGGCGGTGGTGGTCTCCCTCGTCGGGTGGACGCTCATGCAGCAGATCACCGACGGGCTGGTCCGTGACCGCGTCGACGCAGCCGTCGCCGAGGCGGCCCGGAGCAGCAACGACGTCCAGTCCACCCTCAGCGCCGCGGCGTACGACGTCGACGTGGGCTCGCAGCTGCCCGCGCTCGTCTCCACCGTGGTCTCACGCGGGGCGGTCCGGGGGTACGACGTCGCGCTGATCGGCCCGCTGTCCGGCTCCGACACGGCGCCGGTCGGCGGCGGTGAGTTCTCCACCCCCGGCCTGCTGCTGAGCAGCGTCCCGGAGCGGCTCCGCGCCGTCGTTGAGGAGCCGGAGGGCGCGGCCACCTCCTGGACCTTCACCCGGATCGAGCGGAGCGGCGCGGAAGGCGGCACCGCCTCCCAGGTGCCGGGGGTCGCCGTCGGCACCCGGCTGGTGGTGCCGGCCGACGGGGCGACGTACGCGCTGTACCACCTCTTCCCGATGACCGCGGAGCAGCGGACCGTCGACCTGGTCACGCGGGCGCTGTTCACCAGCGGCGCGCTCCTCGTCGTCCTCGTCGCCGGCCTGTCGTGGCTGGTGACCCGTCAGGTGGTGTCGCCGGTGCGGCTCGCCCGCCGGGTCGCGGAGCGGCTCGCGTCCGGCCGGCTGGAGGAGCGCATGCAGGTCCGCGGCGACGACGACATCGCCCGGCTCGCGGTCTCGTTCAACCAGATGGCCACGAGCCTGCAGAAGCAGATCCGGAAGCTCGAGGACATGTCGGCCGCTCAGCGACGGTTCGTCAGCGACGTCTCACACGAGCTGCGCACCCCCTTGACGACGGTCCGGATGGCCGGGGACGTCCTCCACGACGCCCGGGAGCGGTTCGACCCGGTGACCGCGCGGTCCGCCGAGCTGCTCCAGAACGAGCTCGACCGGTTCGAGCTGCTCCTCACCGACCTGCTCGAGATCAGCCGGTTCGACGCGGGCGCGGCCGTCCTGCACCTCGAGGACGTCGACCTCGCGGAGGTGGCGCACCGG
>DASSBB010000033.1:0-6140 GCA_035699145.1 Marmoricola sp. | reverse complement strand
TCACCCACGTCGCGCGGTTCGACGTGACGCCCGACGGGCGCAAGCTGGCCGCGGTCGGGAACTTCGCCAAGGTCAACGGCCAGACGCGGGTCCAGCTCGCGATGATCGACACCAACGTCAGCACCTCCGGCGTCGCCACCGTCAGCTCGTGGGCCACCAACCGGTTCGACCGCGCGCACAACTCCTGCGCCGCCGGCTTCGACACGTTCACCCGCGACATCGACTTCTCGCCCGACGGCTCGTTCTTCGCCGTCACCACCACCGGCGCCTTCGCCGGGGGCGCAGGCAGCGGGACCATGTGCGACAGCTCCTCGCGGTGGGAGACCAACAGCACCGGAAACGACCCGACGTGGGTCGACTACACCGGCGGCGACACCTCCCACGGGGTCGCCGTCACCGGTGACGTCGTCTACACCGGGGGACACTTCCGGTGGCAGAACAACCCGTTCAAGGGCGACCAGGCCGGCCCCGGCGCCGTACCGCGCTCCGGCATCGCCGCCCTGGACGCCGCCAACGGGCTCCCGCTGTCGTGGAACCCCGGCCGCACCCGAGGGGTCGGCGCGCAGGCTCTGTACGCCACGCCGGACGGGCTGTGGGTCGGCAGCGACACCACCAGGTTCAAGAACCTGACCCGCGGGCGCATCGCCTTCGTCCCGCTCTCGGACGGCACGACGCTGCCGGCCGTCGCTCCGGCCGCGCTGCCCAACAACCTGTTCATCGCCCAGTCCGGAGGGCTTCGCAGCCGGTCCGTCAACGCGTCCGGTGCCCCGACGGGCGGCGCAACCGTGGTCAACACGGCGTTCGACTGGGGAACCGTGCGCGGCGCCTTCTATCTCAACGGCACGCTCTACTACGGGTCCGGCAGCGGCCTCTCTGCACGCAGCTTCGACCCCGCCACCGGCACCGTCGACACCCAGCGGACCGTGAACCTCTACGGGCTGTCCCTCAACGTCGCGAACCTGACCGGGATGTTCTACGACCCGGCGCTGCACCGGCTCTACTACACCGTGGCGGGGAACAGCGCTCTCTTCTACCGCTACTTCACGCCCGAGAGCGAGGTCGTCGGGGCGCAGGAGTTCCGCGCGAACGCCAACGGCGTGGACTTCCGGACCGTGGCCGGGATGACCCTCGCGGGTGGCCGCATCCTCTACGGCTCGTCGAGCGACCGCGCCCTGCGCTCCGTCGCGTTCGGGGCCGGTGGCGTGACGGGGACCCCGGTCATGGTCAGCAACGACGGGAGCTGGGGCAGCGCCCGGGCGATCTTCGTGCCGAACGGCTGACCGGTCGGCAGGGTCCAGCGGTCCTTCTGACATCGGGGCTGACGGCCGCCCCACCGGCAGCGCGCCTGCTCTCATCGAGCTGATCCTCTTGAGGGCGAGCGGTCACCGGTCCCAGTCGATGGCCTCGAACTGGGCGCGCAGCCGGGCCCCGCGGACCGCGTCGTGCTGGGCCACCCAGGCGATCCGTCCCCGGAGGTGCTCCTCGAAGTGCGGCAGGTCGTGCCGGTTCTGGGTGCTCGGTCCGTGCCGGGCGCAGTTGTGCAGCACGGCGCGCAACCGGTCGACCTCGGCCCGCGACACCCGGGCGGCCTCGTTGACGACGAGCCCGCCGAGCGCCTGACGGTCGTGCGGGCGTCGTACCGACGTCTTGCGAGCGTTGAGCCGGAACCCCTCGGTGCGCGCGATCTCGTCGACGAGGTCGACGAGCCGTGACGTTCCGTCGCGCCAGTCACGGGCACTGGAGATCGCGATGTCGTCGGCGTACCGGGTGTAGCGGGCTCCCCACGCGTCCGCGAGCGCAGTGAGTCGGACGTCCAACCGGTGGGCAGCGAGGTTGGCCAGCGCCGGCGACGTCGGCGCCCCCTGCGGCAGGTGCGGCGCGGCGAGCCGCCGACCCAGCCGCCAGTGGGCGTCATGCAGCGCGGGATCCCGCGGGCGCGGAACGTCCTGCCAGCTGCGCAACGGCAGGACCGTCGTCGTCAGGCCGGCGAGACAGTGCGCCACAGGTTCGGGATACCCCGCAGTCCGGAGTACGCCGTACACGCGTCCGACCGTCACACTGGCGAAGAACCCCTCGAGGTCCAGCCGGACGACCACCGCTCGGCCGACGTGGGGCGCCACATAGCTGGCCACCGAGCGGCCGACCCGGAAGCCATGGGCGGCCTCGTGCGCCGGGATCCGGCCGACCACGCGGTCGAGCAGCCGACGTTGGAGAAGCCGGAGCTCGGGCTTCGGCGCCTCCAGCACCCGGATCGCGCCGCTCGGAGCGGTCCGCGTGCTGACCCGGTAGTGCTGCAACGGCCGCTGGTCGGTGGTCCGCGCCCAGCGCCGTGGGTCGGAGAACCACGCCAGCTCGCCCTCGCTCAACCGCAGGAACGACCTGACGTCGGCGAGGTCGTGCAGCTCGGGCAGCCGCCACGGGTTGGTCACCATCCGGGTCGGTGTCACCGGGCGCAGCAACGGTTTCGTCGTACCCGCCTTCTCGGCCGCCGGGCAGAGCGCGATGACGGCGGTGAGCTCGCGGGGGCGGTCCAGCGGCGGGCGCGGGTAGTGCTCCAGCACCTGTTTCGACAGGGCCGGCAGCCAGCGCCTCCGTCGACCCAGCACCAGGGCGCCGCTGTCCACGAGCCCCGGCCTGCTCCACTCCCCGCCCAGGAAGCCGGCCGCCAGGGCACGGGCCAGGTCGGGCCTCATCCTTCGCGCGAGCCCGGAGCGTGCGGCAGCATGGCTCGACCTGCCTCGTCGTGCGCGCGATCACCTGCAGCGGAGCGCAGCGGCCCGCGCGTGGTGCAGTGCCCGGACGTACCGGTGATCCCCGGGGTAACCCCGGAGAGGTCGGCCGACGACAAGCGCCGGTCAACCAGCTCGAGACCACGCTGCCGCACCCGCACACGATAAGGGTGGCAGTGGCCTGCTCGGGTGGCTACGGTCACACCAAGCCTGCGCGAGCAGGAGTCGCCGCTAGGGAGGACGTCATGGGGACGATCGTGGTGGGCTACGTGCCGAAGCCGGAGGGCCGGGCCGCGCTGCGGCGGGCCGCCGATGAGGCGAAGCTTCGCGACATGCGCCTCATCGTCGTCAACTCCCACCGGGGCGGCCGCGCCTTCGACGAGTCGGACGCCATCGAGTCGGAGGCGCAGCTCGAGGAGATCCGCTCGACTCTCCGCGACGCCGGGGTGGAGCACGAGGTTCGTCAGCTGGTGCGTGGGCTCGACCCGGCCGACGACATGGTCGACGTAGCCACCGAGGTCGACGCCGAGCTCATCGTCATCGGCCTGCGTCGTCGCTCGGCGGTCGGCAAGCTGATCCTCGGCAGCAACGCGCAGCGGATCCTCCTCGACGCTCCGTGCCCGGTGCTGGCCGTCAAGGCCGCCGAGTAGCTCTCCGTCGGCGCCCGCCTTGCCGACACGACAAGATGGCCGCATGGACAACCCGCACCTCGCCTCGAGCAGCACCCTCGACGACGACGTCGACCGCTCGTCACCCTCCGACCGGGCCTGGGTGGCCTGGGCTGTCTCGGTGGTCGAGGCGGAGGCGCGTCGTACCGCCGACACCCACCTGCTGAAGCTGCCGATGCCGGCGGACTGGGACGTCGACGTCTACCTCAAGGACGAGTCGACGCACACGTCGGGCAGCCTCAAGCACCGGCTCGCCCGGTCGCTGTTCCTCTTCGCGCTCTGCAACGGCTGGCTGTGCGAGGGATCCACGGTCGTCGAGGCCTCGAGCGGGTCGACGGCTATCAGCGAGGCGTACTTCGCCCGCCTCCTGGGGCTGCCGTTCGTCGCCGTGGTGCCGCGCGGGACGAGCCCGGAGAAGCTCCGGCTGATCGAGCAGCAGGGCGGCCGGTGCCACCTGGTCGAGCATGCCGGGGAGGTGTACGACGAGGCGCGGCGGGTGGCCCTGTCGACCGGAGGTCACTACCTCGACCAGTTCACCTACGCCGAGCGCGCCACGGACTGGCGGGGCAACAACAACATCGCCGAGTCGATCTTCGCGCAGATGTCGCTCGAGCCGCACCCGGTGCCGGCCTGGGTCGTCCTCGGCGCCGGCACCGGCGGGACGAGTGCGACGATCGGCCGCTACCTGCGCTACCGCGGGTTCCCCACCGGCGTCTGCGTGGTCGACCCCGAGGGGTCGGCCTTCTTCGACGGCTGGCAGCGGGCGGATCTCTCCTTCGAGACGGGGCGGGGCTCCCGCGTCGAGGGGATCGGCCGACCGCGGATGGAGCCGAGCTTCGTCCCGACCGTGGTCGACCGGATGATGCGGGTGCCCGACGCGGCCTCGGTCGCCGGGGCGCGGGTCCTGCTCGAGCTGACCGGGCGGCGCGCCGGCGCGTCCACCGGCACGAACCTGTACGGCGCGCTCAAGCTCGCCTGCGAAATGCGTGCCTCGGGAGTCGCCGGCAGCGTCGTCACGCTGCTGTGCGACGAGGGCGGGCGATACGCCGACTCGTACTTCGACGACGACTGGGTCGCCGGCCAAGGGCTGGATCTCGCGCCCTGGCTCAGCAGCTTTCGGCGGGCCGTCGAGGAAGGCACCTGGGCCGACTGACCGTTCGGACGTGCAACCTCCCCCATTCCGGGCCAAGAAGGGCCTGTTTCGGCGAGGGTTGCCCGTCGGACCGGCCCACCAGCCGGACCGCAGGTGGAAGCGACCCTCCCAACGGGCAGGTGCTTGTCAACGTCGCTGACGTTGCCTCACGAGCCAGTCGCGCACGGTGAGCGCCCGAGGGAGCAGCTCACGAGTCGTCTCCGTCGACAGCTCGAGCTCCGCCGTGCTCAGCCACCGCCACATCGTGGTCAGGTCGGTGCCCACGAAACGCTCGAAGAGGCGGGCCGGCATCGGGAACCCCCTCGGCCGACGGCCCACCACCGTGCGCCAGATCTCGCGGCACTCGTCGATCGACTGCACGTCCGCGAGCAGGCTCAGCTCCGACTCGGCCCACCGGTCCGGGTCTGCGAAGACGCGGGCCGCGATCGCGCCGAGGTCGTCGGTGCACAGCCAACCCACGGGTCGCCGTGAGCCCATCAGCTTGGGCATGAGCTGCCAGACAGCGACGTTGGGGTAGAAGGCCTTGTCCGTCATGAGCTCCATGAAGGCCATCGGCCGCAGCACCGTGAGACTCAGTCCGAGGTCACGGAAGCAGCGGGCAACCTCGAGCTTCGAGTCCCAGGAGGGAACCCCGGTCGGCTGGTTCGCGACTCCGGCAGCGCCGTACACGACGTGGCGCACTCCGGCCGCGGCCGCAGCGGCTGCGACGTTGCAGCCGTGGCGCACCTCCGCCTCGAGGCTGCTCGTCATCGGGTTCTGGACGTTGAAGACGCCGTAGGCACCTTCGAAGGCGCTCCGCAACGAGTCCTGGTTCTCGAGGTCGACGCTGTGGAGCTCCGCTCCGAGCCTCTCGGCCGTTCGAGCGGCGGCGCCGGACGGGTCTCGGGTGAGCGCTCGCACGCGCCACCCGTCCGCGAGGGCGTGGCGGACCACGGCCGATCCCTGGCGTCCGGTCGCGCCGACGACCGCGAGGTCGCCGGGACGCGGCCCTGGACGACCGTGGCCCACCGACTGAGTCGGTGTCATGACACGTCCTCGATCGTGGTCAGCTCCTCCTGCTCGTGAGCAACCTCCTCGTCACCGCGCGTCCGACTCCGTCGGCTCCTCGGACCCGGTGCCACCGCACATCGCCTTGACGCCGAGCGCCTCCTCGTCACCGCCCGGGAGGACGTCGTCGAGCGAGCCTCCGCTCGCCTCGAGCTCCATCAGCGCATCCTCCAGCGAGGCGTACACGGGCTCGAGCGACCCTCGCTCCTGCACCTCACGAAACATGGCCTCGGCCTGGATGCCGGCGCGGTCCATGACGTCCATCGATTGCTCCCTTGGCGAGCGAGGAGGCGCTTCCCTTCGTCGTGCATAGCTGAAGCCGGGCCGTGAGGACAGAGACCTTCGGAGTGGGTTGCGCAGACTGTTGTCCGTCGGCTCGCTGCGGCGGGGGCCGCTCGGACGGGCAACCTTGCCGTCGACGGGCCGGAAACGTGCCCTTCTGGGCGGGGTTGCACGTTGGACGGCCCTTCGGTCCGGCTGACATTTGGTGCGGCTGCACCATGTGGCGCAACCGCTCGCGGCCGCATCCTCGACGCATGACGA
>DASSBB010000032.1:0-92370 GCA_035699145.1 Marmoricola sp. | reverse complement strand
GTCTGTGAGCTGGCCGCGGCGCTGGGGATCTCCGAGGCCGCGGGCCGGGCCTATGTGGGGCAGGCGGTCGAGCTGCGGGACCGGTTGCCCCGGCTGTGGGGGCGGGTGATGGTCGGACAGGTGCCGGCGTGGAAGGCCCGGCAGGTCGCCGCCGAGACGATCCCGTTGTCGGCGGAGGCGGCGGCGTATGTGGATGTGCAGGTGGCGCCGTTCGCCCACCAGCTGTCCTACGGGCGGATCATGCGGGCGGTCGAGGCCGCAGAGCTGCGCCACGACCCCGCCGCTGCCGCCGACCGGGCCCGGAAGGCGGCCGAGAAGCGGGGGGTGTGGACCGAGGACCGGATCGACGGCACCAGTGAGATCCACGCGGTCACCGGCACCCCGGACGCGCACGCGTTCGACACCGCGCTGAACCAGGTCGCCGGCTCGTTGAAGGCGTTGGGGGACGACGACCCGGACCAGGTGCGGCGGGCGAAGGCGGTCGGGGTGCTCGCCGACCCGCAGCACGCCCTGGACCTGCACGCGTCCGCGGAGCTCGCCGCGGACGGCAGCATCCCGCCCGAGCGCCCCCGCCGCAGCACCGGCGGCGGCAGCACCGGCACCGGTCGCGGGAAGGGGGCGCCGACCATTCACGTGCACCTGCACACCGACGCGATCTCGACCTTCGCCGGGTCAACGGGAGCGGGAGCCGCCGGCGCGGCGGAAAGCGCGACGGGGCTGGTGGCCCGGGTCCCGCGGCTCGGCGCCCGGGCGTTGGAGGCGGTGGAGCAGTGGCTGGCCGACCTCGCCCCCGGGGCGGCGGTGACGGTCACGCCGGTGGTGGACCTGGCCGAGCAGATCAGCGTCAACACCTACGAGGCGCCGGACCGGCTGCGGAACCAGGTCGACGAACGAGACGATTGCTGCAAATTCCCGTGGTGCGGGCGGCAGGCCGGTTCGACCTGGACCACATCGAGCCCTACGTGGACCCCGACGAGGGCGGGCCGCCGGGCCAGACCTCGACGGCGAATCTCGGGAAGCTGTGCCGTTTTCACCACCGCGTGAAAACCCATTCCGACTGGGACTACCAGCGACAGCCCGACGGGTCCCTGGCCTGGAGCTCACCACTCGGCCGCTTCTACATCGTCGACCACCAAGGCACCCGCGCCCACGACTGAGGACAGCCGTGGGCGGTCACGACCCGCGCCGCCAGCCGGCCAGACGTCTGGCGATCGCCCGGCTGCATGCAGCGCGGCAGGGAACGGACGGAACTCAGGCGTCCGCACGCGTGGCCGGATGGCTCGGCCGGTCGGACAAGATCGTCCTGGTCGCGCAGCACCGGAAGGACGTCGTGGGCTACGTGACCGCGTCGTTGCTGGACCCGGAGGCTGCCGGTGTAGAGGCACCACGGGGCTGGTACCCCACTGGCGTCGTGGTGGACCCGCGCTGCCCTCGACCCGGCGTCGGGCGCCGGCTGACCGCCGCACGCCTGGAGGCGCTCGAAGGCGTGGCGAGCGAAGTCTGGTAGCTCGTCAACGAGAGGAACGCAGCGTCCCTGGCCCTCCATGACGAGTTCGGCTTCGAGGTTCACCCGCACGACTTCTGCTTCCCCGGCGTCGAGCTCGTGGGCAGCCGCGGGCTCCTGCTGCGAGCGGTGCTTCATGAGTGACCGTCACTCCTCGCCCCGCACGTCGAACGCCGGGTCGAAGCTGACCGTGCCGTGGGGGGGCTCGCGGCTTGCCAGCCGTAGGACCTGGAAGAACTCGGGGGACACGTCGGGGAGCACGAGTCGTGGATCGGGTCGGAACCCGAACCGGCGGTAGTAGCGTGGGTCCCCGAGCACGACACAGCCAGGCTCGGCGGCGATCGCCGCCAGCGCTTGCTTGACCAGGGTGGTGCCGACGCCCTGCCCCTGGTGGTCCGGAAGCACCGACACGGGCCCGAGCCCGTACCAGCCCTCGATGCTCGTGTCGTCATTGGCCGGAACCGCGACCGGCCTGATGGTGACCGGTGAGATGGCCACGTGACCCACGAGGACCCCGCCCCTCAGCGCGGTGAGCGACACGGTGAGCCTGCCCGTGTCCCTGAGCGCATCGACGATGAGCTGCTCGGTGCCGCTGGAGTGCTCGGCAATGGCGAACGCGTCGCGGGTCACGGCGAAGATCGCCCCTTCGTCCCCGGGGCGCTCAGGACGTACGACGAGCGACACGGCAGCCACCGCTCAGACCGTCAGCAGCAGGTAGAGCCCGCTGATCGTGTAGACCACCATGACCGCCAGCAGCGGCAGCTGCCCGGTGAGCCGGTGCCGGAGCGGGAGCAGCCGCATCGCGCGGTCGTGCGAGGCGATGACCCCGAGGACGTGGCCGCCCACGATCGCGACGACCTTCGAGGTCGCCAGGAAGGTGGGGTGCAGGCTCAGCCAGTAGCTCACCTGGAGGTCGGCGGTGCCCAGGTAGTTCGACCCGTCGACCATCGGGTCGCTGAGGTAGATCAGGGTCTGCTGGCCGACCTCGACGAAGTAGCTGAGGTAGTGCGCCACCATGTAGCCGACGACGATCGGCACCAACGAGTGGGCGTAGAGCCTCGGGAGGTGACTCCGGCGGATCCCGTCGGTCGGCGGGGCAGCGGTGGTGGCCACGGCGAAGAGCGCCCCGACGACCACGCAGAAGGCGACGAGCGCGAGCGACCCGAGCAGCACGTCGCCCACCGGCAGGTCCTGGCTGAACCGCACCCAGGGAAGCGAGTCCTGGAAGCTGTCGAAGGCGGTGCTGCCCACAAGCACGGCGACGACCGCGACCAGCCCCGGCACGGCGGGGACCCCGTCGAGGTTCTGCAGGGGGCTGCGCACGACCAGCGTGCCGTCCGTGGTCCGGCCGAACGGGGACAGGTGACCGACCAGCGTGGAGTAGGCCTCGAACGGGTCCGCGGCCGTGATCCAGCGGTCACCGAAGACCGTGGCCCCGACGAAGACGACCGCGAAGTAGCCGGCGAACCAGAGCCGGATGGTCCAGAGGAACTCCTGGTCGGGGGCGACGAGCTCCAGCCAGACGAACGCCAGCAGCCCCAGGCCCGCCGGCCACACACCCACCCAGGACGGAAGCCGCAGCACGCCCTCGCCCGGGTCGCCTCCCGTGAGCCGGGAGACGAGCGCGTGGAGGGTGCGGACCGGGTTGACCGCGCCGTAGAACGGCCCGAACAGCAGCGAGGCGGGGACGATCCCGACCCAGAGCAGCACGTAGACGACCCCGAACGTCGGGTTGGCGAGGTTGTCCGGCCCCGCGAGCGCCGCCCAGGTGACGTAGGCGGTGAAGAGCAGCCCCGCCGCGCGGAGCGCGACCGGGAGCGCGCCGCTGTCGACAGCGCGGGCGAACCCGGCCGGAAGCGGCAGGCCATGCGTGGCCGCCTCGAACCGGGGGGTGCGCCACGCCACGATCAGGACGATGAACGAGACGGCGAGGGCGGCAGCGCCGCCGGCGAGTGCGAACGGCAGGGAGATCGGCAGGTCCTGGCTGCCGCCGATCCCGTGCGCGAAGACCATGCGCTGAACCCTTCGTGACGACTCGTCGACCGTCCCTCGTCGGACCTCTGACAGAATCGCATGTCGGAACTGCCGACGCTGAGAGGGGTTCGACGTGGACCGGCTTCGTCCCGGGGACATGGCGGTGCTGACGCTGGACTCGCCCGCCACCCCGATGCACGTGGCCACCGTCGAGGTCTTCGAGCCGCCCGAGGACGGGTTCGACTACTCCCGCCTCGTCGCGCTGGTCGGCGACCGGCTCGCGTTCGTCCCCCGCTACCGCCAGCGGCTCATGAACGTCCCCGGCGGCCTCGCCCCTCCGGTCTGGGTCGACGACGACGACTTCGACCTGACCTACCACGTCCGCCAGTCCGCCGTACCGCGGCCGGGGTCGATGGCGCAGGTGCAGGAGCTGGTCGCCCGGATCATCACTCGGCCACTGGACCGGAGCCGGCCGCTGTGGGAGATGTACCTCATCGAGGGGCTGGAAGGCGGCCGGTTCGCGATCCTCTCGAAGTCGCACCAGACCCTGGTCGACGGCATCTCGACGATCGACCTCGGCCAGGTGGTCCTCGACGTCGACACGGTGAGCCGCGAGCGGGTGCCCGACGACTGGACGCCCCGTCGTGAGCCGAGCGCCACCACCCTGCTCCGCGACGCTGTGGACGAGAGCCTGAGGAACCCCCTCGGCGCGGCCCGCACGGCGGCGAAGTCGATCACCCGGGCCAACCCGCTGCTCGGCAACCGGCGGACGGTTCCCGAGTCGCCGCTGAGCGGGGCCCTCTCGCAGCAGCGCCGGTTCCTCACCGTGCGGACCAACCTGGAGGACTACCGCCAGGTCCGCCGGTTCCACGGAGGGACCGTCAACGACGTCGTCCTGGCCACCGTCACCGGCGCCCTGCGTTCCTGGCTGATGACCCGCGCGGAGTCCGTGCACAGCAGCCGGCAGCTACGGGCGATGGTCCCCATGGGAGTCATCGACAAGGACCTCGAGCCGACGTCGCTGGGCAGCCAGGTGGTGGGCCACCTGCTCAACCTGCCGGTCGGCGAGCAGAGCCCGGTGGTCCGGCTGCACCAGGTCTCCTACGCGCTCAAGGCGCACAAGGAGACCGGGCGCGCCGTGTCGGCGCTGCGGCTCATCGGGGTGGGCGGCTTCGCGCCGGCGACCTTCCACGCGCTCGGTTCCCGGGTGGCGGCCACGACGACGCAGCGTGGGTTCAGCCTCGTGGTCACCAACGTGCCCGGCCCCCAGTTCCCGCTCTACGCGAGCGGCGCCCGGATGCTCGAGAGCTACCCGGTCCAGCCGCTCCTGCCCGGGCACACGATGGCGATCGGCGTGACGTCGTACGACGGCGGCGTGCACTACGGGATCACCGTCGACCGCGACGCCGTCCCCGACATCGACGTCATCGGCCAGTGCCTGACCGAGGCGATCGCCGAGCTCGTCGACACCGCGAGCGGGACCCGGGTGCGGGCGCCTCGCGGACGCAAGCCGACGAAGCGGGGGTGACCCCGGTGAGCGAGCGGGTCTACCTGCCGATGACGGCGACCCGGCTGCGGGAGGCGCTGGAGCGGGGCTCCTTCGGGCCGGCCCCGCTGCGCGGCCACGCGGTGACGCCCGCGGTCGTCGCCGCCCTCGACGACGACGAGGAGCGGGAGTACGCCGCGCTCACGGCCGCCTCCCTCGTGGCCGTCGCGCACCTGACCGACGACGACCCGCCGCTCCGGCTGGTGGCCGCCGTGGACGTGACCGGGTGGGACGCCGACCAGGGCGACGACCCGACCGTGGTGTGGCTGCCGCACGAGGTGCCGTGGAAGCGGCTCGCGGCGGTGCTCGCCGACTCGCCCGACGCCGCCGATGCGGTCGCGCGAGCGTGGGCCGAGGCCGACGCGGAGGACGACGCGTTCCTCGAGGCGTGCCTCGACCACGAGCTCGGCTGGTTCGCCGTCCAGGAGGTCGACGCGCTCCTGGCCGGGTTGGGCGTCTGAGCGGGACGTGCCACGATCAGGTCATGGACGCGATCACTCACCCCCCGGCTCCCGTCAACGAACCCAACCTCAGCTATGCGCCCGGCACGCCTGAGCGTGCGGAGCTCGAGAAGGAGCTCGCCCGTCAGGAAGCGATCGAGGTCGAGCTCACCGCGGCGATCGGCGGTGAGCGCCGCCTCGGCGGCGGCGCCGAGGTCGCCGTGGTCCAACCCCACGACCACGACCACGTGCTCGGCCGGTTCCGCAGCTCGACCAAGGCGGACGCGCGGGCGGCGGTCGCCGCCGCGGCGGACGCGGCACCCGGCTGGGCCGCCATGGACTTCGACGACCGGGCCGCGGTCCTCCTCAAGGCCGCCGACCTGCTCGCCGGCCCGTGGCGCCAGCGGCTCAACGCGGCCACCATGCTCGGCCAGTCCAAGACCGCCTTCCAGGCCGAGATCGACGCCGCCTGCGAGCTGATCGACTTCTGGCGGTTCAACGTCCACTTCGCGCGGCAGATCCTCGCCGAGCAGCCGATCGCGAACACCCGGGGCATCTGGAACCGCACCGACCACCGGCCGCTCGAGGGGTTCGTCTACGCGATCACGCCGTTCAACTTCACGGCGATCGCCGGGAACCTGCCGACCGCGCCGGCGCTCATGGGCAACACGGTGGTCTGGAAGCCGTCGCCCACGCAGCAGCTCGCCGCCCACCTCACCATGGAGCTGCTCGAGGAGGCCGGAATGCCTCCTGGTGTGATCAACATGCTCCCCGGTGACGGGATCGACGTCTCCGCCGTCACCCTCGCCCACCCGGACCTCGCCGGCATCCACTTCACCGGCTCGACGCCGACCTTCCAGCACCTGTGGCGCACCGTCGGCGAGAACATCACCGGGTACCGCTCCTACCCCCGCATCGTCGGCGAGACCGGCGGGAAGGACTTCGTCGTCGCGCACGCCTCCGCCGACCCCGACGTGCTCCGCGTCGCGCTGCTGCGCGGCGCCTTCGAGTTCCAGGGCCAGAAGTGCTCCGCGGCCTCGCGGGCGTACGTCGCACGGTCGGTCTGGGAGCGGATGAAGGACGACCTGGTCGCCGAGACCGAGGCGATCGCGATGGGCGACGTCACCGACTTCGGCAACTACATGGGAGCCGTGATCGACGACCGCTCGTTCGCCAAGCACAAGAAGGCGGTCAACCGGGCCAAGCGGTCCCGCAAGCTCACGGTCCTCGCCGGCGGCAAGCTCGACGACTCGGCCGGCTGGTTCGTCCGGCCCACGGTCGTCGAGGGCGGCGACCCGACCGACGAGATGTTCACCACGGAGTACTTCGGACCGATCCTCGCCGTGCACGTCTTCGACGACGGCGACTTCGAACGGGTCGTCGACCAGATGGAGTCGATCGCGCCGTACGCCCTGACCGGGGCGGTGATCGCGCAGGACAGGCGGGCGATCGCGTGGGCGACCGAGCGGCTCCGCTTCGCGGCGGGGAACTTCTACGTCAACGACAAGCCGACCGGCGCGGTCGTCGGCCAGCAGCCGTTCGGCGGGGGACGGGCCTCGGGCACCAACGACAAGGCCGGCTCGCCGGCGAACCTGCTCCGGTGGACCTCGCCCCGCAGCATCAAGGAGACCTTCGACCCGCCGACCGAGTACCCCTACCCGTACATGGCCTGAGCATGTACGTCGCCGCGCACCTCGGTCAGCTGCACGCCTACGAGCAGCTGCTGGTGCTGCTCATCGCGTTCGGCCCGTTTGTGGTGCTCGGGGTGCTCGTGGTCGTGCTGCGCCGTCGCGACGTCGCCGCCGAGCAGGGGCAGGGTCAGGAGGGGCCGTCGGCGAACCAGGACGCGCCGACCTGACCCTCCTTGACCAGTGCCCGCTCGAGGATCGACGCGATCATCTGCTCGAGCTTCCTGCCGAGAAGCGGGACGGTCACCTTCACCTCGCCGCTGAAGAGCTCGTCGGTGGTGCCGTCCCCGTTGTCACGCAGCACGATGCCGCCGTCGAGGCGGCCGGGCTTGCCGGGGATCTCCATCACGAAGTCGGCCTCGGTCGCCGTCCGCCACTCCTCGCGCTGCACGATCCGGACCGTGTCGCCGACGACCTTCGTGGCGACACCCGGTGCGCCCTGCATCGACTGGGTCCGTGCGATGAGGACGACGGCGCCCGGTCCGGCCCCGGTGACGTCGACGTCGTGGTCGAGCGCCCGTTGCCGCACACAGACCTCCTCGCGGAACGCCGGCGTGGTCAGCATGGTCAGGACCGCGTCCGACCCGGCGGCGTAGCGGTTCACGTGCTCGAACCTCATGACCCTCCTCCTCGGGTTCGGCGACCCCTCATGGCGTCATCATCTCCTACGGCCTAGGGTCGGGATCATCGGCACAACGGCGTGCCGGGATTGGAGCTGGGACGGTGTCGACGCACGAGCCCGACCGGGACGACGTGATCTCGAAGGCGGCCACCTTGGCCGCCACCCGACGAGGCGGCGGGGGCCCTCCCGCCGAGGCCGCGGCCCAGTTCATCCGCCAGTACTACCGCCACGTCCAGGTCGAGGACCTCTCCGAGCGCGCCGACATGGACATCTACGGCGCCGCGCTGAGCCACTACCGGCTCGCCGGCGACCGGCCGCAGGGCACCGCGAACGTCCGGGCGTTCACGCCGACGGTGGCCGAGCACGGGTGGTCGGCCGAGGGGCACTCCGTCGTCGAGGTGGTCACCGACGACATGTCGTTCCTCGTCGACTCGGTGACGATGGAGCTCAACGAGCAAGGGCGCAGCGTCCACATGGTGGTGCACCCGCAGCTGCTGGTCCGCCGCGACGTGACCGGCAAGCTGCTGGAGATCATCGACAACGAGGGGTACGTGGTCGGCTCCGAGCCGGACGTCAGCCGGGAGTCGTGGATCCACGTCGAGATCGACCGGGAGGCGGACGCCGCGCAGCTCGCGCACATCGAGAACGCCCTCCGCAAGGTGCTCAGTGACGTGCGCGAGGCCGTCGAGGACTGGTCGAAGATGCAGCAGCAGGTGAAGGTCGTCGTCGAGGACCTCGAGAAGGACCCGCCGCCGCTCCCGCAGGACGAGATCGAGCAGGGCAAGGCGCTCCTGACCTGGCTCGCCGACGACCACTTCACGTTCCTCGGCTACCGGGAGTACCACCTCGACGAGGTCGAGGGCGACACGGTGCTGCGGGCGATGCCCGGCACCGGCTTCGGCATCCTCCGGGCCGACCAGGACCTCTCCACGGCGTTCGGCAAGCTGCCACCGCTGGTCAAGGCCAAGGCCCGTGAGAAGACCCTGCTCGTCCTCGCGAAGGCGAACTCCAAGGCGACCGTCCACCGGCCGGCCTACCTCGACTACGTCGGCGTCAAGACGTTCGACGAGTCGGGCGAGGTCGTGGGGGAGCGGCGGTTCCTCGGGCTCTTCAGCTCCACCGCCTACACCGAGTCGCTCACCCGGATCCCCGTCGTCCGGGAGAAGGCCTACGCCGTGATCGAGGCCTCCGGCGCGGACCCGCTGAGCCACACCGGCAAGGCGCTCATGGACGTGATGGAGACCTACCCGCGCGACGAGCTGTTCCAGACGCCCCTCGACGAGCTGATCCCGATCGCGCAGGCCGTCCTGCACACGAGGGAGCGGCGGCAGCTGCGCCTCTTCGTGCGGCCGGACGCCTACCGGCGCTACCTCTCCTGCCTCGTCTACCTGCCGCGCGACCGCTACAACACCCATGTCCGCGAGCGCATCTCGGCGATCCTCAAGCGGGAGCTCCGCGGCGAGACCGTCGAGTACACCGCCAAGGTCAGCGAGTCGATGCTGGCCCGGCTGCACTTCGTCGTACGCCCCCCGAAGGGCGAGACGATGACCGGCACGGTCGACGTGCCCGACATCGAGCGCAAGCTCGGCGAGGCCGCGCGGTCGTGGCAGGACGACTTCATGGCCGCGGTGCGGGAGGAGTACGGCGAGGCGGCCGGCGTCCGGATCACACGGCAGTACGCCGAGTCCTTCCCGGAGGCCTACAAGGAGGACTACCCGGCCCGCACCGGCGCCGTCGACCTCGGCCGGCTCGAGGCGATCGAGGGCGACGACGGGTTCGCACTGTCGTTCTACCAGCCGGTGGACTGCGCGCCCGGCGAGGCGCGGCTCAAGGTCTACCGGATCGGCGCGCCGCTCTCGCTCAGCCACGTCCTGCCGATCCTCTCGACGATGGGTGTCGAGGTCGTCGACGAGCGCCCCTACAGCCTGGAGGGGCTGCCTCGGCGCTCCTACGTCTACGACTTTGGGCTCCGTGACAGGCGGCCGATCCCCGAGCACGCCCGCGAGCTGTTCCAGGACGCCGTGGCCGCGGTCTGGGAGGGGCGCAACGAGGCCGACGGGTTCAACGGGCTGGTGCTGGGCGCCGGGCTCACCTGGCGCCAGGCGACGCTGCTCCGCGCCTACGCGAAGTACATGCGCCAGGGCGGCACCCCGTTCGCGCAGGACTACATCGAGGAGGCGCTGAAGGGGAACGTCGAGATCACCCGGATGCTCGTCGAGCTCTTCGAGACGAGGTTCGACCCCACGCTCCGGGGCGACCGCGCCGCCCTCACCGAGCGGCTGGAGGAGAAGATCGGCCATGCACTCGACGACGTGGTCAGCCTCGACCACGACCGGATCCTCCGCTCCTACCTGACGGTCGTCCGGGCGACGCTGAGGACGAACTACTACCAGTCCGCCGAGAGCGGCGACCCGAAGTCCTACATCTCGCTGAAGCTCGAGCCGTCGGAGATCCCCGAGCTGCCCGAGCCACGGCCGCGGTTCGAGATCTTCGTCTACTCGCCGCGGGTCGAGGGCGTCCACCTCCGGTTCGGCTCCGTGGCCCGCGGCGGGCTGCGGTGGAGCGACCGCCGCGACGACTTCCGGACCGAGGTCCTCGGCCTGGTCAAGGCGCAGATGGTGAAGAACGCCGTGATCGTGCCGGTGGGGGCGAAGGGCGGCTTCTTCTGCAAGCAGCTGCCGGACGCGTCGGACCGCGAGGCGTGGATGGCCGAGGGCGTCGCCTGCTACAAGACCTTCATCTCCGGGCTGCTCGACATCACCGACAACCTCGTCGACGGCGAGAACGTCCCCCCCGAGGACGTCGTCTGCCACGACGGCACCGACGCCTACCTGGTGGTGGCCGCCGACAAGGGGACGGCCACGTTCTCCGACATCGCCAACCAGGTGGCGTTCGACTACGGGTTCTGGCTCGGCGACGCGTTCGCCTCCGGCGGATCGGTCGGCTACGACCACAAGGCGATGGGGATCACCGCCCGCGGGGCGTGGGAGTCGGTCAAGCGCCACTTCCGGGAGATGGGTGTCGACTGCCAGACCGAGGACTTCACCTGCGTCGGCATCGGCGACATGTCCGGTGACGTGTTCGGCAACGGGATGCTGCTCTCGGAGCACACCAGGCTGGTCGCCGCGTTCGACCACCGGCACATCTTCCTCGACCCCGACCCGGACGCCGCCGCGTCGTACGCCGAGCGCAAGCGGCTCTTCGACCTGCCGCGGTCGAGCTGGGAGGACTACGACCAGAGCCTGATCTCGAAGGGCGGCGGTGTCTGGCCGCGGACGGCGAAGTCGGTGCCGATCAGCCAGGAGGCCCGTGCCGCGCTCGGGATCGGGGGCACCGCGAGCAAGCTGACCCCGCAGGAGCTGATGCGCGCGATCCTGCTCGCCGACGTCGACCTGCTGTGGAACGGCGGGATCGGCACCTACGTCAAGTCGACCGAGGAGTCGAACGCCGACGTCGGCGACAAGGCGAACGACGCCATCCGGGTCAACGGGGCCGAGCTCCGGTGCCGGGCGGTGGGCGAGGGCGGCAACCTCGGCTTCACCCAGCGCGGCCGGATCGAGTACGCCCGCCGCGGGCGCCGTGGTGAGGGCGGCCGGATCAACACCGACTTCATCGACAACTCAGCCGGCGTGGACACCTCCGACCACGAGGTGAACATCAAGATCCTCCTCGACCGGGTGGTCCGCGACGGCGACCTGACCGAGAAGCAGCGCAACAAGCTCCTCGCCTCGATGACCGAGGAGGTGGGCACGCTGGTCCTCCAGGACAACTACGAGCAGAACGTCGCACTGGCCACGGCCCAGCTGCTCGCGGCGCCCTTGCTGCACGTCCACGAGGACTGGATGGCGCGGCTCGAGCGCCGGGGGCTGCTCGACCGCGAGCTGGAGTTCCTGCCGAGCAGCGAGGAGGTCGCTGCCCGGCACGAGCGCGGCGAGGGGCTGACCGTCCCGGAGCTGGCGGTCCTGCTCTCCTACACGAAGATCGTGCTCGCCGAGGAGCTCATCGCGACCGAGCTGCCGGACGACCCGTTCCTCGTCATCGACCTGCACGAGTACTTCCCCGCCGCGATGCGGGAGAGGTACGCCGACCAGATCGAGGCGCACCCGCTCCGTCGCGAGATCGTCATCACCCAGGTCGTCAACTTCCTGGTCAACGGCGCCGGGATCACCTACTTCCACCGGCTCTCGGAGGAGACCGGTGCGTCGGTGGAGGAGCTGATCCGGGCGAACTTCGTGGCCCGCGAGATCTTCGGGTCACGCCAGCTCGTCGACACCGTCTACTCCTTCGACAACCGGATCGACGCCGAGACCCAGGTCCGGATGCGGATCGAGATGCGCACGCTCGTCGAGCGCGCCTCCCGGTGGCTCATCAACAACCGTCGGCCGCCGATCGACAGCGCGGCGACCGTGGAGTTCTTCCGCGACTGTGCCGAGGAGCTGATGACCGAGCTGCCCGGGCTCCTGGTGGGACGCGAGCTGGCGGCCTACAAGAAGCGGCAGACGGACCTGGTGGCGCGGGATGTGCCCGAGGGGCTCGCGGAGCGGGTCGCGATCCTGCCACCGGCCTACGCGATCCTCACGATCGTCGAGACCGCGCGACGCCACGACGTGGAGCCGCTCGAGGTGGGGCGGCTGCACTTCGCCCTCGGCGAGCGGCTCGGGCTGCCGTCGCTGGTCAACCGGATCCTCGCGCTGCCGCGGGACGACCGCTGGCAGACGATGGCCCGGGCGGCGCTCCGCGACGACCTGCACTCCGTGCACAGCACGCTGACGGCTCAGGCGCTCGCCGGGACCTCGGCCGAGCTGCCGGTCGACGAGCGGATCGCCGCCTGGGAGGCGCACAACGAGGGGCTCGTCGGACGCGCGGTCGCCACGCTGGAGGAGATCTGCACCGACGAGCGTGCGGACCTTGCCCGGATGTCGGTCGGGCTGCGCGTGGTCCGGACGCTGCTCTCCACGCCAGGGGAGGCATGACCTGCCCGGCGCGACGCCAGGAAGGAGCCGCGTGACGGCGGCGATCCGGGCCGCCGGGCTGAGGAAGTCGTACGACGACGTCACCGCGGTGGACGGGGTCTCGTTCGAGGTCCGCGAGGGGGAGTTCTACGGCATCCTCGGGCCGAACGGCGCCGGGAAGACGACGCTGCTCGAGATCGTCGAGGGGCTGCGTCGTCCGGACGCCGGGGAGGCGGAGCTGCTCGGCCGGCCGCCCTGGGGACGCGAGCCGGCGTTGATGCGGCGGATCGGGGTCCAGCTCCAGGCCTCGGCGTTCTTCGAGCGGCTCACCGCTCGCGAGCAGCTGCGCACCTTCGCCTCGCTGTACGACCTCGGGCCCGAGGTGGCCGACGCCTGGCTCGAGCGGGTCGGGCTCACCCCCAAGGCCGGGACGCGCACCGAGGACCTCTCCGGCGGCCAGGTGCAGCGGCTCGCGATCGCCTGCGCCCTCGTCCACGAGCCGGAGCTGGTCTTCCTCGACGAGCCGACCGCCGCCCTGGATCCCCAGGCCCGCCGCAACCTGTGGGACCTGCTCCGCTCCATCAGCGAGGCGGGCCGCACCGTGGTGCTCACCACCCACCACATGGACGAGGCCGAGATCCTCTGCGACCGGGTCGCGATCATGGATCACGGCCGCATCCTCGTGGAGGACACTCCTCAGGCGCTCGTCCGCGACCTCGACGCCCCTGTGCACGTCCTGGTGGCTCCTGGCCGGCTCGACCCGACCACGGTCGCCGGGCTGCCCGGCGTCGAGCGGGCCGACGACGGCGAGGCCGCGCTCACCCTGACCACGCGCTCGCCCTCCGCGCTCCTCGTGCGGTTGGCGGAGCTCGAGGCGCTGGAGGGGCTGCAGGTGCGGGGCGCCACGCTGGAGGACGTCTTCCTCCACCTCACCGGACGGGAGTTCCGGCCATGAGGGCGTTCGGCGGGGTGGCCGTCGCGCTCGTGAAGGGGTTCGTCCGCGACCGCAGCTCGGTCTTCTTCACGCTGATCTTCCCGCTGATGTTCCTGACGCTCTTCGGAGGGCTGCTCGACTTCGACGCCAGCCCCCGCCTCGACCTGATCGAGGTCGGGTCGGTGCAGCTCCTCGACGACCTGGAGGGCGGGGCGGAGGACGCGTTCGAGAGCTCCTTCGCCGTGTCTCACACCGACGACCGCGACGCGGCGCTCGCCGACGTCCGCGACGGTGACGCCGACGTGGCGGTGGAGATGGACGGCAAGACCCTCGTGGCCCACTACACCCAGACCGACCAGGTGCGGGCGGCGATGGTCCGCGGAACGCTCTCGGCGTTCGTCGACGGCGCCAACCAGGCCCTGAGCGGCACCCCGCCGACGTACGACTTCCGCGCCGAGTCGGTCGAGGACGAGTCGCTGGAGCCGATCCAGTTCTTCACCCCGGGGCTGCTCGGCTGGGCGGTCGCGATGAGTGCCGCCTTCGGGGCCGCCGCGACGATCCAGGGGTGGCGCCAGACCAAGCTCCTCCGCCGGCTCCAGCTCTCCCCGACGCCGTCGGCGACGTTCGTCTCCGCGCGGGTCGTGGTCACGGTGGGCATCGCGCTGGTGCAGATGGCGATCTTCCTCGGACTCGGGACGCTCGCGTTCGGGCTGACGCTGACCGGGACGTGGTGGCTCTCCGTCCCGCTCCTCGTCGTCGGGACCCTCTCGTTCATGTCGATCGGGCTCCTCTCCGGCGCGGTGGCGAAGACGGCCGAGGGCGCGGTCAACATGGCGAACTTCATCGTGATGCCGATGGCGTTCCTCAGCGGGTCGTTCTTCCCGCTCGACGCGGTGCCGTCCTGGATCTCCACGATCTCGTGGCTGCTGCCGCTGCGCCACCTCAACGAGGGGATGATCGACGTGCTGGTCCGCGGCGAGGGGCTTTCGGCGATCCTCGCCCCGGCGGCGTACATCCTCGGCTTCGCGCTCCTCGTCGGCGGAGCCGCTGTCCTGCTCTTCCGCCGGGCGAGGTCCTAGGAGCCGGCGACGACGGCCTGCCTCGCCGCGCAGGTCGAGTCGGTCAGGCGGACTTCTTCGCCTGGGCCTTCTTGGTCGTCTTCTTCGCCGTCGCCTTCTTCTTCGTCGAGCCGGCCTTCTTGTCGGCGGTCTTCTTCGTGGCGCTCTTCTTCTTGGCCGAGCTCTTCTCCTCCGTGGACTCGGTCGAGCCGTCACTCGCGCCGGCCTCCTCGGACGGCTCGTCCTCGGCGTCCTCGCCGCGCCCCTTCTTGGCGGCGGCCACCGACCGCTGCAGGGCCGCGAGCAGGTCGACCACCTCGCCGGCGGACGGTGCGGCCTCCTTGGTGCGCTTGACCTCCCCGCCCTCGAGCTTGGCCTGCACCAGCGCCTGCACGGCCTCGGCGTAGTCGTCCTCGAACTCGTCGGGGTCGTAGTCGCCGGCGAGGGTGTCGAGCAGCAGCCGCGCCATCTCGAGCTCCTGCGGCTTGGGCTGCTGGACGTCCTGGAGCGAGCCGAAGTCCGGGGTGCGGATCTCGTCGGGCCACATCAGCGTCTGCATCACCAGGACGTCGTCGCGCACCCGGAGCAGCGCGGGCGTCATCCGGGTTCGCAGCGCGACGGTCACCACCGCGACCCGGTCGCTCTCCCGGAGCGCGTCCCGCAGCAGTGCGTACGGCTTGAGCCCGCTCTTCTCCGGCTCGAGGTAGTAGGACTTCTCGAACATCATCGGGTCGATCTGGCCGCTCGGCACGAACTTCTCGACCGAGATCTCGCGGCTGCTGTTCGCGGGGAGCTCGGCGAGGTCGTCGTCGTCGAGGATGACCATCTCGCCGTCGTCGGTCTCGTAGCCCTTCGCGATCTCGGCGTAGGGCACCTCCTCACCGTCGACCGAGCAGACCCGCTGGTACTTGATCCGCCCGCCGTCCTTGGCGTGCACCTGGCGGAACGAGATGTCGTGGCTCTCGGTCGCCGAGTAGAGCTTGACGGGCACGCTGACGAGCCCGAACGAGACCGCGCCCTTCCAGATCGCTCGCATGCGTCCTCCTGTGTCCGGCCGGGGGTGGCACCAGGGATCACGGTACTCATCGGGAAGGATGACCGCATGCGTCCGATGCTCGCCACGCGTGGCACCCGCCTCCCGAAAGGGGACGAGTGGGTGCACGAGGTGAAGTGGGACGGGATGCGGGTCCTCGCCGAGGTGTGCGACGGCCGGCTCCGGCTGCTCTCACGCAACGAGAACGACGTGACCGTCTCGTTCCCCGAGCTCGCCGGGCTCGCCAAGGCCGTCGGCGGCCATGACATCGTGCTCGACGGAGAGGTCGTCGCGTTCACCGACGGGGTCCCGGTGTTCGGCGCGCTCGCCGACCGGATGCACGTGCGGAACACGCGCAAGGCGGAGACGGCGGCGGCCCGCAACCCGGTGACGCTGATGCTCTTCGACCTGCTCTCGTTCGACGGGCTCGACGCCACCTCGCTGCCGCTCCGCGACCGCCGCGGACTTCTCGAGTCGCTCGGCCTCGCCGACCGCCACTGGCAGCTCTCGCCGTGGTACGACGACGGGGCGCTGCTCCTGTCCGCGACCGAGGCGCAGGGGCTCGAGGGTGTCGTGAGCAAGAAGCTGTCCTCCTGCTACCACCCGGGGCAGCGGCGCGAGGAGTGGCTGAAGTTCCCGCACCGGCCGTCCGGCTCCTACCTCGTGGGCGGCTGGCGGTTCGAGACCGGCTCGGCGGCCCGGCTCGGCGCGCTCCTCGTGGGCGAGCCGACGTCGGAGGGGCTCGTCTACCGGGGCCGCGTGGGGAGCGGGGTGACCGGCAGGACCGCGAGCAGGCTCCTGGCGGCGCTCGAGCCGTTGCACGTCACGGGATCGCCGTTCGTCGGGGAGGTTCCCCGCGAGGACGCCCTGGGCACGGTGTGGGTGCGGCCGTCGGTCGTGGTGGAGGTGGCGTCCCTCGGGCTCACCCCTCAAGGACGGCTGCGGCAGCCGTCGTACCTCGGCACGCGCAGCGACCTGCGCCCCGATGACCTGGTCGACCTCGGAGGTGGCGACGATGGCTGAACGCGCGGACGGGCAGGAGGTCCGGGTCGACGTCGACGGCCGGACCCTGACGATCAGCAACCTCGAGAAGGTGCTCTACCCCGAGACGGGGACCACCAAGGGGGAGGTGCTCCACTACTACGCCCAGGTGGCGCCGGTCCTCCTTCCGCTCCTTCGGGACCGCGCCGTGACCCGGATCCGCTGGCCGCACGGCACCGCCGACAAGTCGTTCTTCGAGAAGAACGCGCCCCAGGGCGCACCCTCGTGGCTGCGCACCGCCGAGGTGCCCACCTCCGGGTCACGTGGCGAGTCGCGGTACGGCGACCGCCTCGTCTTCCCGGTCGTCGAGTCCTTGGCGGACCTCACCTACCTCGGCAATCTCGCCGCGCTGGAGCTCCATGTCCACCAGTGGAAGGTCGACGAGGACGGACAGCCGCTCAATCCCGACCGGATGGTGATCGACCTCGACCCGGGCCGTCCCGCGGGGCTCCACGAGTGCGCCCAGGTGGCGCTGCTGGTCCGGGACCGGCTCTCCGCGCTCGGGCTGCCGGCTGCGCCGGTCACCAGCGGCAGCAAGGGGCTCCACCTCTACGCGCCGATGCCGGGCGACCTCACCGCCGACCAGGTGCGCGACGCAGCCAAGCAGATCGCCGAGGCGCTGGAGAAGGAGCACCCCAAGCTGGTGCTGTCCCAGATGACCAAGGCGAAGCGGCCAGGGAAGGTCTTCCTCGACTGGTCCCAGAACACCGGCTCCAAGACCACCATCAGCCCCTACTCCCTGCGGGGCACCTCGGCGCCCAACGTCGCGGCACCGCGGACCTGGGAAGAGATCGAGGAGGGTGCGGAGGAGCTGGGAGATCTTGTCCAGCTGACACATACCGAGGTGCTCGACCGGGTTGAGCAGCACGGCGACCTGTTCACCGGACTGCTCGGCGTGTGACCGACGAGACAGGCAGAACGCTTTACTACAGGACGTAGTAGTTGCACTCTGGAGGTGCAAGAAGAAGTGCCCGAGCAGCGGGTACAGGGCCCGCCGCATCACCGGAGCACACCACCTCTGGAGGGGTCACCATGACCACCACGACCACCCGCAGCGGCCACACGGCCGCCGGCACCAGCTACGAACCCTCCGCGGCCACCAAGGTCGTCGCCGGCGTGACCCGCCTGGCGCTCGGCTGGGTGTTCCTCTGGGCCTTCGTCGACAAGGCCTTCGGCCTCGGCCACGCCACCCCGGCAGAGGGCGCGTGGATCGAGGGCGGCAGCCCCACGACCGGCTTCCTCAGCAGCATCGACGGCACGTTCGCCGGCTTCTTCAACGGCATGGCCGGCAACGCCTGGGCGGACTGGCTGTTCATGCTGGGCCTGCTCGGCATCGGCGTCGCGCTCCTGCTCGGCGTCTTCATGAACCTCGCTGCCCTTTCCGGCGCCGTGATGCTGGTCCTCATGTGGATGGCCTCGCTGCCGCTGGAGAACAACCTCTTCATGGACGACCACCTCGTCTACGCCGCCGTCGGCATCCTGCTCGCCCTCATGAGTGCCGGTCGCTGGCTCGGTCTCGGTGCGAGGTGGGAGCGGCTCCCCTTCGTCCAGAGCTTCCCGATCCTCAAGTAGCCGCGACACCAAGGACTACACGCTCACCACCCGGGTGGGCGTGTAGTCTCCTCTCGCGCCCCGCCTCGAGCACACCCCCGTATCTCGAGGTGGGGCGTTCCTGTGGTCGCGTCGCTCGTCACGCAAGGGCACCAGCGTGCTTGGGCGGTCTCCGGGCTCCGTGGGCGAAGCGAAGGTAGAGCGACGGCACCACGAAGAGGTTGAGCAGCGTTGCTGTCACCAGACCACCCAGGATCACCACCGCCATCGGGTGCTCGATCTCCTGTCCCGGCAGCGAGCCGGTGACGACCAGCGGAATCAGCGCGAGCCCGGTGGTCAGCACGGTCATCAGGATCGGCACCAACCGCTCGCTCGCGGCGCGGAGCACGAGCTCGGGACCGAACGCCTGGCCCTCCTCACGTTCGAGGTGCTGGCAGTGGCTGATCAGCATGATGCCGTTTCGGGCGACGATCCCGAACACGGTCAAGAACCCGACGAGCGACCCGAGCGAGATGACACCGTCGCTCAGGTAGGCGGCCAGGACCCCGCCGACCAGGGCGACCGGCAGCGTGAGGAACGACAACGTGGCGAGCCGCCAGCTGCCGAACGAGGTCTGCAGCAGCACGAAGATCAGCAGCGCAGCGGCGACGGCGAAGACCAGCAGCCGCTCCTGGGCAGCCTGTCGCTCGGCGTACTCCCCGAGCGGCTCGGCATAGAACTCCTGCGGCCACTCGACCTCGGCCAGCGCCGTCTGGATGTCGGTCATCACCGCCCCCAGGTCCCGGCTGCCGTCGAGGTTCGCACCGACGTCGAGGGTCCGGAAGAGGTCCTCGTGGTGGATCACGTTGGGTGCCGACACGACCCGCACGGAGGCGAGGTCGGCCAGCCGGACCTGCCCCGCACGCGGGGTGTCGATGGGCAGGTTCTCGACGTCGGTCACGCTCTGCCGCATCTCGGGAGGGATCCAGAGCTGGACGTCGTAGGCCCTGCCACCGCGGTAGACGTCACCTGCTTCCTCTCCGCCGATCATCCAGGAGGCGGTACGCCGGACGTCACCCGGCTTGATGCCGTACTTCCGCGCTGCCGCGAGGTCGACCTCGACCTCCACCTGAGGGATCTCGTCCTGGAACTCGACGTAGCTCTCGCTCACGCCGGGCACGGCAGCGACGATGGCGTTGACTTCCTCGGCCTTCTCCCGCAGCAGTGCGAGGTCATGGCCGTGGATCCTGATCGTGATCGGCTCACTGGTGCCGGTCAGGACCTCGCGGATCCGCTCACGCAGGTAGGTCAGCACGTCGCGGTAGATGCCCGGATACCCGTCGACCACGTCCTGGACCTCGTCGAGCGTCTTGTCGTAGTCGACCGCGGGGTCGACGCTGATCCAGTTCTCGCCGAAGTACACGCCGTAAGGCTCGTCGCCGAGCAGCGCGTTGCCGATGTGCGACCCCGCGTTGCGAACTCCCGGGATCTCGAGCAGCTCGGAGTTCACCAGTCGCGTGGTGCGCACCTCCTCCTGCAGGGAGGTGTCAGGCTTCGTGAGCCAGTGCATCAGGAAGTCGCGCTCCTTGAAGTTGGGCAGGAGCGAGTGACCCAGCACGGGAAGGATCGCGACGCCGACCGCGGTGGTGAGCCCCACCGCCGCGTAGGCGCGTCGGGGGCGTGCGACGGTCCTCGACAGCAGCCTCGTGTAGGCGCGCTTCATCGGGGGCACGACCGGCGACTCGCGGTGCTGCAGTGACTTCTCGCCACGGAAGAGCACCAGGCTCATCGCGGGAGTCACCGTGAGTGCGACGACCATGGACGCAAGCAGCGCGATCGCGTACGCGAAGGCAAGGGGTCGGAAGAACGACCCCGACAGGCCGCTGAGCATGAAGATCGGCAGGATCGCCACGATCTCGATGAGCGTCGCGTAGACGATCGCACCCCGGACCTCGAGCGAGGCCTTGAGGATCACCATCGCCGTGGACCCGGTGGCGCCGGCCCTGCGGTGCTGCCGCAACCGCCTGACCACGTTCTCGATGTCGATGATGGCGTCGTCGACGATGTCGCCGAGGGCTATGACGAAACCGGCGAGGACCATCGTGTTGATCGTCGCGCCCTGCGCGTCGAGCACCAGGACAGCGGCCAGCAGGGACAACGGGATCGCGACCACGCTGATCAGGGCGGTGCGCCAGGAGTACAGGAAGAGGCAGAGCATCAGCACCATGAGCACCGCGCCGATGACCATCGCGCTGGTCAGGTTGTCGATGGCCTCCTCGATGAACGTGGCGGGCCGGAAGATCTCGGCGTCCACCGTGATCCCGGTCAGCCCCGGCTCGAGCTCCGCGAGCGCCTCCTCGATGCCCCGCGTCACGTCCATCGTGTTGGCCCACGGCAGCTTCTCCACGATGAGCATCAGGCCGGCGCCGTCGTTGATCACCGCGTCGCCGATGAGCGGCTGGTGGTCGCGGCGGAGGTCGGCCACGTCCTCGAGCCGGATCTGGTTCCCAGCCGGCGTGACGATGGGCACCTTCGCCAGGTCGCTCGGCTTGACCACCGCCTGCTCGTGCCGGATGGGAATCCGCTGGCCCCCGCCCTCGACCCACCCGCCCCGACCGATGAAGTGACCTTGGGAGTAGGACAGCAGCCCCGCGTCCAGCGTGTCCGCGGTGACGTTCATGACCTCTTTCAACGTCACATCGTGCCTGGCCAGCCGCTCGGGATCCGCCTGCACCTGGAGCATCTCGAGCCGTTCCCCCCAGATCGGCACGTTCGCGACCCCAGGCACCCGCAGCAGCCGTGAGCGGATCTTCCAGTAGGCGGTCATGGACAGGTCCATCAGGTCGAGCCCGGAGCCCTCGGCGGTGGTGAGCCCGATCTTCATGACCCGGCTGGTGGCCGACATCGGCTGGAGCATCACCGGCGGTGCTGCCCAGGTCGGCAGGGTGGGCGTGACGGTCGCCACCCGCTCGGCCACCAGCTGCCGTGCTTCGAGCAGGTCGGTGCCCGGCTCGAAGAACAGAACGATCTGTGACAGCTGCTCCACCGATCGCGACCGGATGTTCGTGACGCCGGGGACGCCGTTGAGCGCCTGCTCCAGCGGGATGCTGATGAGCTCCTCGACCTCCGTCGGGGCGAGTCCGATGGCGACCGTGTGCACCTCGACCTTCGGCGGAGCGAACTCCGGGAAGACGTCCACCGGCGTGTCGTCGACCCGCTGCAGCCCGAAGAAGATCAGGGCCGAAGCAAGGGCGAGCACGATGTAGCGGAACCGGAGGCTCGAGCCGACAACCCAGCGCATCATGATGAACTCCTTCGTCCTCGGCCCTCAGTGCCCGACCTGCTCCTCGACGCCGTACAGCTCAGCGACGCCGACCGTGACCACCGCTGTTCCGACCGCGGGTCCCTCGGCGAGCACCCCGATCCCGCTCCGCTCGCGCAGGAGCTCGACCCGTTCGCGGACGAAGACCTGCGGCTCGGGGTTCGTGTACAGCCACCAGTCGCCGTGTGGATCCACGAAGAGCGCCTCCTGGGGGACCACCCGGTGCTCCCCCCGTTGACGCACGACGCTCGTCTCGAGCGCCAGGCGCTCCACGGCGCGGGAGGTGAGGACCACCCGCGGCTTGTTGTCGCCCGCCACGGTCTCGACGTGGCCGGGTTCGTGCTCGACCACGTAGGAGTCAGCAGCGACGGAACCGCCGCAGGAGGTCAGCAGGAGCAGGGAGAGGCCGCTGAGAACGCCGGGGATCCGCACCCGATGCATCGCGCTCCTCTGCACGCCGACCGGCACGGACCGCTGTTGCGGGACCCCGGCGAAGAGCTCCTCCGCCCACTCGTCGTCCTTCGACGTCGAGCCGATCCGGAGGTACAGAGCGGGCAGCACGACGAGCGCCACGAGGAGCGTCGAGACCAGACCACCGACCATGACGACCGCCATGGGGTGGAGGATCTCGAGACCCGGTCGCGGGCCCAGGACGAGCACCGGCAACAGGAGCAGCGCCGTTCCTGCGGCGGTCGCCAGCAGCGGCACGAGGCTGTCCCTGGTGCCGTGCAGGACGGTCTCGCTCCCGAAGCTGCCGCCCTCGGCACGCTCCAGGTGGTGGAAACGGCGCACCAGGACCACGATCGCCCGAGCCGCAAGTCCCAGCACGCCGAGGAGCCCGGCGATCGATCCCAGGGAGATGGTGCCCCCGGTCACGAGCGCCGCCACGGCGCCGCCCGAGAGCGACACGGGCAGCAGCAGCAGGGCGAGCCCCGCGATGCGCCAGCTGCGGAGCCCCGCCTGCAGCAGGAGCAGCACTCCTACCGCGGCTGCTGCGACGAGGGCGGCCAGGCGCTCGAGGTCCGCGCGCTCCTCGGCGTAGCCCGTGAGCAGCTCGGCGTGGTGCTCCCGGGGGAAGTCGACCTGCGCCACGGCGCTGGTCACGTCCTCGGCCACGTCGGCCTCGCTGCGCCCTGCCACGTTCGCGACCACGTCCAGGTAGCCGGAGACAGCCGCGTGCTTGATCACCGACGGCGTGTCGACATTGCGGACGTCGGCGACCTCACCGAGCCGGACGTGGCCACCGGTCGGAGTGTCGATCAGCATCCGGCTGACGTCCGAGGGGGTGTCCCGGACCTCCGGTGAGCCCCACACGACGACGTCGAAGACCTTCTGCTCCTGGAACAGGTTCCCTACCGTGATGCCACCCAGCACACTGGCGGCCACCCGGCGGACGTCACCAGGCTTGATCCCGTGCGCCTGAGCCCGGTCGAGGTCTACCTCGACCTCCATGGTGGCCTGGGTCGGAGCGCGGTCGACCTCCGCGGCGACCACCCCGTCGACCGTCGTCAGCTGTGACCGAACGTCGTCGGCTGCGCGGTCGAGCGCGTCGGGGTCGTCCCCGAAGACCCGTACGACGAGATCGCCCTCGTCCCCGTCGAGGAGATCTCTGACGCGTGAGTCGGTGTACGTCGACACCTCGGCGTTGGCCCCCTCGAGGTTCTCCGCCACCGAGCGGACCGCATCCATCGTCGCGTCGTAGTCGGCGTCGTCAGCGAGCCGCAACCAGACGTCGCCGGAGTCGACATCCACCGACCGGTCGGACATTTGTGCCCGGCCGACGTGAGCGGTGGCGGACTCCACGCCGGCCACCGTCTCCAGCTCGGTGATGGCGTCCTCGGCGATCGCCGTCATGCGGGTCAACGAGGTCCCCGAAGGGGCGTCCAAGGTGACCAGGACGTCGGACTCCTTCAACGAGGGTCGGGTGTCCGTCTCGAGGAAGGGCGTTGCTGCGACACCCGCGACCGCAAGGACGGCGAGCATGCCGACCGCGAGACCGGTCCTGGCGAACGCGCGGGGCGCCACCCGGTCGAAGCTGCGGTGCAGCCGCCGCACGACCGGCGACTTCGGCCCGTGCCCGGGGTTCACGAAGTACGTGAGCGCCGGGGTGAAGGTGAGCGCGACGGCCAGCGACACCGCGACCGCCAGGAGGTAGGCGAGGGGCGCCGTCGGCACGAAGGCCGCGCCGTCCCCGGTGGCGAAGACCAGGGGCAGGCTGGCGACCGCCACGATGAGGGCGGCGTAGCCGATCGAGCTGCGCATCTCCGTGGTGGCGGCGACGACCACGCGCCACCGGGATGCCCCGGGCCGGAGCCGTCGGTGCTCGCGGATCCGGTCGGCTACGTGGCCACCGCCGCACACCGCGTCGTGGATGATCGCGGTCAGGCCGACGACGAGCCCGACGAGGACGAAGAGGTCCAGTGTGGTCTCGGTGAGCTTCAGGACCAGCAGCGCAGCTGTGGACGCGACGACGATGGAGGCGGTCACCACGACGAGGAGACGCCAGCTCCACAGCATCACTCCGAGGAGCAGGACCAGGAGCAGGGCACCGGCGGCCAGCACCCAGGTCATGGTCGCGACGGACGACTCGACGTACTCCGCCGGCTGGTAGACCGAGGAGTCCATCTGGAGACCGGTCAACCCGGGAGCCATGGCGTCCAGGGCCCGGTCGACTGCGCTCGCCACCTCTGGAGTGTTGGCGCCGGGGAACTTCTCGACGACCATGAGGAGGCACTGCTCACCGCCCCCGCAGACGGCGTCGCCGATCAAGGGCTGATGGTCCTCGACGACGTCGGTGACGTCACCGAGCGAGGGCGTCCGCCCCGATGCCGGAGCAGCTCCGTCGCTCTCCAACGGCACCTGCTCCAGCTCTCTCGCGGTCGTGATCGTCTGCTCGTGGAAGATGTTGAGCCGCTGGTTCGGGGTGTCGATGAACCCGCCGGTGCCGGGCTTCGAGGCCTCCAGGTACGACAGCGGTGAGACCTCGAGCGCGTTGCCCGCGGTGGAGATGACCTCGGCCAGGGTGGTCCCCTCCCGCTGGAGCCGGTCGGGGTCCACGCGTACCTGCAGCTGGAGGTCGCGGTTGCCCCAGATGGCCACGTTGGCCACCCCTTCGACGCCGAGGAGCCGCGGGCCCAGCACCCAGCGCGCCAACACCGACATCTCGATGGGGGACAGCTCGTCGGACGACAGCTTGATCATCGACACCCGGCTGTTGGAGGCAAGCGGCTGGATCATCTGCGGCGGCCGTGACACCTGCGGTAGTCCAGCGATTCCGACGGCCTGGGTGAGTCGCTCCTGCACGACCTGCCGTGCATCCAGGACGTCCGTTCCGGGCACGAAGGTCATCACGACCGAGGACAGTCCCGGCAAGGAGACGGACTGGATCTCGTCGAGGAAGGGGATGCCGACGAGAAGGTCCTGTTCCAGCGGCACCGTGATGAGCTGCTCGACCTCGGCCGCGGACAGCCCCAGCGCGTCGGTCTGGACCTCGACCATCGGAGGGCTGAACTCCCGGACGGCGTCGACCTCCGTGTCGGGCACCATCGCGATGCCGAGGGCGATCGTCCCTGCCGCAGCGAGCACCACGAGGCGGCGCAACTTCAAGCTTGATTCCACTATCCAACGGACCATGGCGCTGGCTACCTCCGGTCTCGGTGACGCGGCTGTCGATCACGACAAGCGGTAGGCGCGCATGCAAGAAGTCCGTTCATGAGATCGAAGCGCGCAGCGCGGATCAACGCGATCCGCGTTCCGTTCCCCCGCCCCGAAGTCGAGAGACCAACGCCCACCCTTGACTTTTCTATGCGTTTTCGAAGAGTCACACCGGAGCTCGGCGCCGTCAAGGGACCTAGTCCGGAGGTGCGTGGGGGCCTAGGTCACGCTTGGGGGACGGGTTGTCTGCGGTGTTGTGCTCAGTGGGCTGCGGCCGTTGTTCCTCGGCGCCACCTGCGACCCGGCGGACGCTGCAGCCGGGTCCGACGCCCGCCGTGAGGGCAGCGCGAACGAGAACGCGCTGCCGCCGCCGGTGAGCCTCTCCGCCCAGAGCCGACCTCCGTGAGCAACCACGACCTGCCGGCAGATCGCCAGTCCCAGCCCGCTTCCCGTCAGGTGCGTTGTCCGCGGGTCCTCGCTCCGGTAGTACCGCTCGAAGAGGTGCTCGACATCTGATTCCGAGATCCCGGGGCCTTGATCGGTCACGGTGACTCCGAGCTCCTCGTCCTGGCGCCAGCTCGTGATCTGCACGGTTCCCTCGGCCGGCGAGTACTTGATGGCATTGTCGACCAGGTTCGTGAGCACGAGCTGGATGCGGAGCGCGTCGACCTGCACCTCCTGATGCTCTCCTTCGACGACCAGCCGGACACCCTTGGAGACGGCCAACGGCGCGAGCCCGCGCACAGCGTCGTCGATGAGCCGGCGGAGGTCGACCCACGAGGTGAGCAGCTCCAGGCGACCTTCATCCGCCTGCGCTGAGGTGAGCATGTTGTCGGTCATCCGGGACATCCTGTCCACTTCCTCGCGGGCGCTGACGAGGACGGCCCGACCCGGCTCGGACCACTCGTCGTCGGCGAGCGCCACGTCGATCTCGCTGCGCATGATGGCCAAAGGTGTCCGCAGCTCGTGCGAGGTGTCAGCGAGAAGACGGTGCTTCTCCACGACCCCTCGCTCGATCCGCGCCAGCATGGCGTTCAACGTCTCGGCGAGGCGCCGGGTCTCGTCGCGGGAGCTGGGCACGGCGACCCGGTCGTGGAGGTGGTCGATGCCGATCTCGTTGGCGTCGCTCGTGATCCGCACGACCGGCTCGACCGCCTTGGAAGCGATCCAGAACGCAGCGACCCCGGTGATCAGCAGCGCGGCAGGCCCGGCCACGAGCAGCAAGGTCGTCACCTCCCCGACTGCGTGCTCGACCGGCTGGAGGCTCTCCGCGACGAGCAGGAGGCGGATGTCGCCTCCGATGTGCAGGGGGGACACCCTGGCGCGGTAACGATGCCCTGCTCTCTCCGACGCCAGCGTCAGCGTCTGGGGCTCGCCTGCCAAGGCGCCGGACCGCACCGCGTCGGGCAGCTCGGGTCCGTCGGAGGAGTCGAACCAGTAGGGCATCACAGTCCGACCTTCGGCATCCAGCACCAGGGCCCCCCCGGCCGACGGCGAGAGGATGGCCCGAGCATCCTCCTCGAAGTCCTCCTGCCTCTCGACGGGGTCGTCGGAGTCGTCGGCGTCGTCGATCAGGGACTTCTCGAGCTCGATCGAGCTGATCATCGTCCGGTCGTCGATCGCCTTCACCAGGGCCGTGCGCATCTGCAGCACGATGAAGGTGCCGAGGGCCACGAGGATGACGGTGAGCAGTGCGGCGTACCAGGCCGTCAGACGGACGCGGATGGGGAGGTTCACGACGCTTCCAGGAGGAAGCCCTTGCCGCGGATGGTCCGGATCAGTCGCGGACCCCGAGGCCGCTCCAGCTTGCGGCGGAGGTAGCCGATGTAGACGTCGACGATGTTGGACGAGACATGGGGGTCCTCCCACCACACCTGTGCCAGCAGCGTCGTCCGTGACACCGGGACGCCGGGGCTCCGGGCGAGAGCCGCCAGCACGTCGAACTCCCGAGCGGTCAGCTCGATCTGGTGTCCCTGACGGGTGGCGACGCGAGTGGACGGGTCGAGGCGCAGCTGGCCCACCTGCAGGACTCGCGGACGACGGCTGGGGCCTCGGCGGCCCAGCACCCGGAGTCGCGCCCGCAGCTCCTCGAAGTCGAAGGGTTTGACCAGGTAGTCGTCCGCGCCCCCGTCGAGGCCGCGGATGCGGTCGGGCACCCCGGTCCGGGCAGTCAGCATCAGCACCGGTGTCCAGCAGTCCTGTTCCCGCAACGCCTCGCAGACCGCGAACCCGTTGAGGTTGGGCAGCATCACGTCGAGCACGATGACGTCGTACTTGTCCGACATCGCCAAGGCGAGCCCCTCGTCGCCGGCCCGAGCGACCGCGACGGTGTAGCCGTCCTGCTCGAGCCCTCGCGTGAGCGAGCGCGCAAGCTTGACGTCGTCCTCGACCACCAGAACGCGCACCTGCTCATTGTGTCGCCTCTACCACGCGGCGTGGCAGGACCATGGTCCAGAGCTGATGGCGAGCCGGGTCGGTCGAGCATCGGGCCGGGGTCAGGGTGCCCGGCGGAGGCTCGCGTCGCCGAACCGATCACCTTGCACCGAGACGTACCGCCACTTGTAGGCGCCGCTCCGCTTGAGGGTCAGCCTCGCCCATCCGTATCCCGTGTCGTGCTGGACCGCGGAGTGAGGTGCCCTGTCGGTGAAGGCGCGCAGCCCGACGCCGCCGGTGCTGACCTGGAGCTGCTGGGTGCCTCGACGCCTGTTCAGCTTGCCGGATGCGGTCTGCGGTCGGAACCGCTCGTAGTTGTGCTGGTGGCCGCTGAGGATGAGCCGGACGTTCTCCCGGTCCAGCACCCTGATCCACGGCTTCATCGCGTCGGCCTCGTCCGCCGGGTGCTCGTCCGTGCTGCTCGTCCAGTAGGGCTCGTGCGCCAGGACGACGACGTGGTCACGCCTCGCCTTCGCGCGGTTCACCGCGCGGCTCAGCCACCGGGTCAACGCTCCACCGGTCCAGGCAGGACCGAACGCCTCCGCGTACTCGGAGCGCCACTGTCCGGATGGCATCGAGATGACCGTCCACGCTCCCAGGTCGACGAAGTGCGGCTCGTACGGACGGATCGTGCGGTTCCAACGACGGGCGGACAGACTTGCCGGCGAGGTCTGGCCAGGGCAGCGACCTTCCATGTGCTTGGAGTAGGGAAGGGCGTCCGTCGTCGACGGCTGGTAGTCGTGTGTCGGCCCTGCCGCTCCGATCACCTTGCCCATCAACCTCCCCCAGCCCACTGCGTCGAACTGGTCCACCAGGGCCTCGCAGCTTCCGAAGGGGTACTGGAAGTCACCGACGACGGCGACCGCACGGGGGTGCCACGCACGGATGCTGGATGCGATCCTGCCCGCGATCGAGTAACGCGTCGAGCTGTCGCCCGGGTTGATGTCACCGATGACGGCGAGCCTGATCCGACGCTGACGCAGCGAGCTCGAGGCGCGCACGTCCGTGCCGGCGTGAGCCTCCGCGACGCTCTCGGCGACGCGCTGGGGGGCGACCGGTTCGTCGTCCTCCGGCACGGTCGCGGCGTCACCGAAGCAACCGGCGAGCATCATCAGCGCCGTGGCGACCGCGAGCTTGGTAGTCAACAAGGGCTCTCCCTGACGTTGTCGTGGACATCTCCATGGGGGTTGCCTCCGGCGGTTCATCGCGCTCGAGCGACCCCTCAGGGACGGATGTTGTCACACGGCTGCGTGCGTGTGGGGGGCCCTTGGTCGTCCGATGGCCCGGACCGGCTCGATGCGGACCATCGACCCTTCCACGACGAGTGGTCCCGGGGACTAGCGTCCGGAGCGGGCCACCTGTCCCGGTGCCCCGGACGAGTGGAGGTGCGCATGGCGTCGAGGTCGCTCACACGGATGAGGCTCACGGTGGCGGCAGGGGCGGTGCTCCCGCTCGTCGCGGTCGCGAGCACGGCGCTCCCGACCGCCGTCGCGGACCCCGGCTCCGGGTCGTCGGACCGCGATCGGGCGGACAAGCCGACCCGGGTCGTGCAGATCGTGCTCGACCAGCTGCGCCCGGAGTTCATCGAGGCGTTCGACATGGAGAACGTCCAGGCCCTGATGGCCGGCGGCGCCAGCTTCGAGAACGCCTACCTGGGCCACATGGCCTCGGAGACCGTCGTCAGCCACAACGTCATGACCAGCGGACTCCTGCCCAAGCACATGGGGTGGGCCGACGAGTGGTTCCGCGACAGCAAGGGGCTGCTGGGCCCCCGCGGTGGGCGTTACGTGACGGGTTCGATGAGCCAGGAGCAGTTCGACACGCTCATCCTCGACAAGGGCTACCCGAAGCTCGCGGACTACCTCAAGGCGGAGTTCCCCGACAAGGTCGTGGCCGCGATCGGGGAGAAGGCCTACGCGGTCAACACCTACGGAGGTCCCGGAGCGGACTACCGCATCACCTACACCGGCCGCGACTACGACTGCGACGGCGACGGCACCGACAACTGGCGGGGGCCCGACGCGAGCGCCGGCGCCCCGTCGTACCTCACCCAGCCGGAGTGCGGTCGGTTCTACATCGAGAGCGACAAGGCGCACGACCACGGCACGGCGACGACCGCGCCGGCGTGGATGTACCCGACGGAAGGGCATCGCGACGTGCCCGGTGAGGACCCGGCGCACCTCGGCGGGGACGTCTGGGTGGCCGACGCCGCCTTCGAGGTGATGGACCACGAGGAGTGGAGCGGCCTGCTGCTCACCTTCAGCGGCATCGACAAGGCGGGGCACATGTGGGGCGGGCTCAACGACGTGCCGCCCTACCCCGGCGGCGACAAGGACGTGCACATGGCGGCGCAGGCCCGGGTCGCCGACGAGCAGGTCGGCCGGATCATGGACCGCCTCGAGGCGGACGGGCTCCTGGACGAGACGCTCGTCGTCCTCACCACCGACCACGGACAGCTCCGCAGCAAGCACTTCTACGGCGTGAACGAGGCCGGACGAGGGAATCTCAACTGGTACTACGGGTCGGACGCCGACGAGGAGTACCTCGACCCGTCGCCCGAGATCCAGCGGCTCATCGACGGGACCGGCGACAACATCGAGATGAGCATGCAGGACTCGGCGATCCGCGCCTGGCTGGTCGACCGGTCT
Organism: Marmoricola sp.; assembly: GCA_035699145.1. Taxonomy (GTDB): domain Bacteria; phylum Actinomycetota; class Actinomycetes; order Propionibacteriales; family Nocardioidaceae; genus Marmoricola_A. The sequence continues at coordinate 61,991 of DASSBB010000032.1, read as the reverse complement.
CGCGCCGACAAGCGCAGGGCGGCCCGCGTGATGGCGACGCTCGGCGGCGTGCAGGCGACCTACTACCGCGTCGGTCGGAGGTACGTCCTGCACTCGCTGGCCCCGCGATCGGAGTGGGAGTGGGCGGAGTGGCGCTGGCACCGTCAGCACGCGCGCGAGATCGTGAACACGATGGCCGCCGGCTACGCGGCCGACGTCGTCGGGCTGCTCGCGGACGACACGAGCTATGGCGTCGCCGGCGACCACGGCGGCGCGCAGGAGTCGGTGCAGCGGATCCCGATCGTCTTCGCCGGCGCCGGGGTGCGACCGGGTACGACGCCGGAGGCCGACATGCGGTCGGTCGACATCATGCCGACGATCCTGACCGAGATGGGGATCGCGAAGACGCGGTGGACCGACGGCAGGTCGAAGCGGGTGCCGTGACCCGCTCCGACCCGTCGAGCGGCGTCAGCCGGCTTCGGGCGCGATGTTGTGGTTGCCCCGGAAGAGGTTCTCCGGGTCGTACTCCTGCTTGAGCGCGGCGAGCCGGCGGTACTTCTCGTCGCCGAAGCCGGCCACGACGTCGCCCTTCCCGTCGCCGGGCTCGAAGTTGAGGTAGAGCGTGCCGGTCGCGGCCGGCTGGCAGGCCGCGGTGAACCGCTCCACCCACGCGAGCTCCCGCTCGGTGTCGGCGGGGTCGCTCCAGCAGGCGATCGGGTGGGCCATGTACGGCGCGGCGCGACCGCTCACGGCGGTGGCATCCTCGGCGACGCGGCTGACCGCCCCGCCGTGGCGGAACATGATCCCCTGGGTCATCGGCGACCCGATCTCCCGCCCGACCTCGAGGTAGTCGTCGATCACCTGGTCGGGGAGCGACCCCAGGTGGCGGCCGCGGTGGTAGTTGAGCCATCCCGGCGGCGCGAACCCGTCGATCATCGCCTGCAGGGCGGTGTAGGGCATCGGCTGGACGAGGTCGACCGCACCCTCCATGATCCGGCGCAGCGGCGCGACCGCCTCCTCCGCCTCCGAGGGGTCGCCGAGCCAGGCCACGATGACCGCCAGGACCGGCGACCCGACGAGCTCGGGGGGCACGAACTCCTCCGGCGGGGCGAGGATCGCCGCGAGAGCCGTCACGAGCTCCTCCGGCGCCTGCTCGATGTGCTCACGGTAGGCGCGCACGACGTCGTTGGTCCGGTCGTCGTTGGGGACCACGAGCATCCCGGCCATGAGCAGCGGCGGGATCGGGTGCACCCGGAGCTCGTAGGACGTGACGACGCCGAAGTTGGCGCCCGCCCCGCGGAGCGCCCAGAGCAGCTCGGGGTTGGTGTCCTCGGTGACGTGGATCAGGTGGCCGCTCGCGGTGAGCAGCTGCGCCCCGACGAGGTTGTCGCAGGTGAGCCCGAACTTGGGAGACAGCCACCCGTAGCCGCCGCCGAGGCAGAAGCCGCCGACGCCTGTCGTGGTGACGCGTCCGCCCGGTGTGGCGACGCCGTACATCTCGGTCTCGCGGTCGTACTCGCCCCAGAAGACGCCCGCGTTCGCGATCGCGGTGCCACGCTCGGGGTCGACGTGGACCCCTTTGAGGCTGCGCAGGTCGATCTGCACCCCGCCCTCGACGGCGCTGACCCCGCCGACCTGGTGGCCGCCGCAGCGGACCCCGAGCGGCAGCTTCTGCTGGCGGGCGAAGGCGACGGCGTCCCGGATGTCGGCGGCTCCGGTAGGCCGGACGATGAGCGCCGGGCGTCGGTCGATCATGCCGTTGTAGACGGCACGCGCGGCGTCGTACTCGGCGTCGCCCGGCCGGATCGCAGCTCCGGAGAACCCGTCGGGCAGGCCGATCTCGGCAGCGGTGGTGGCAGCGTCCATGACCCCTCCTTCTCAGGGGATTCGCGGTTGGGTCTGCTTCCACCACACGCCCCCCTGCGTCATGGAGGCAATAGCCCGGTCGGGCCCTCGTGTATCTGCGGGCGAGCCGAGGACTCCTGACCTGTATGACCGTGGCTGCCCAGGCAGGACCCGCCCTGCCGCTGCACCTGATGTCCACCCGCGCCCGCCGGATCCTCGGTGCAGTCAACGTCGTCGAGGGGGTGCTCGCCCTCGCCGGGCTGCTCGCGTCGTACGGGCTCGCGGAGCGGCTCGTGGTCGCTCAGGAAGACGCGGGGGAGCGGCTGGCGACGGTGACCGCGCAGTGGTGGGGGCCGGACTTCGACCTGACGCTGAGCATGAGCCTGCTGCTCGTCGGCGCCGCCTCCGGCGTGGTCGGCAGCGTCATCCAGCAGACCATCGTCTTCGCGTCCCGGGCCGGCCAGGACACCCTCGAGCACGGGCTGATCTGGTGGTACGTCCTGCGGCCCGTCTGGTCCGCCCTGCTCGGCTCGGTCGTCGTGGTCGCCGTCAACACCGGGCTGATCAGCATCGGCGACACCACCACCTCGTCGGCGGGCGTCACGGTGCTGGTGACGATGGGGGCGCTGGCCGGCATGTACACCGACCAGGCGCTCCAGCGGCTGCAGCCGTTCCTCGGCACCGTGCCCGGCTCTCACGTCCAGACGCACAGCGCGCTGCCGCCGACGTAGGGACTACCGTGGCGGCGTGGCGCGCTACGAGGTCAACGAACCTGCGGTCGCCAAGGCGCGTGGGTTGATCGGCGGGCGGCAGTACGTCCTCGACAGCGACTGGGGCGACGTGCAGCCGAACGCCGACGCCGGCAACGCGTTCCTCGAGCGGCACTCGTGGGAGGAGTACGCCGCCTGGCACCTCGGGCTCACGGTCGGCGCGAACGACGGGACGAAGGCGCGCTACGCGTTCGTGTACGGCGACTTCCGGCGGGTGCACCGGTCGGGGCTGATCGCCTGCGTCTACCGGGCGGCCGAGTGGCGTCACAAGCAGGTCGAGCTCGCGGCCCACGGGTTGCTGCAGGAGCTCGACCGCGCCGCCGGGATCGGCTGAGGGGTCTCGACATGGTGGAGGATCTGACGCACCAGGTGCGTCAGATCCTCTTCTCTGAGCCGTCGGGGCCTCGAGCCCGTCGACTTCACCTACGCCACGCTCGAGCGGGACCACAGTCGGTAGCCGGCGGACCTCATCCCTGGTCGCGGGCCGGCAGGATCCGGCCCACCGCCTCCCCGAAGCCGATCCTGCGCCCACCCGGGCCGGGAGCAGAGGCGGTGATGACCACTTCGTCGCCGTCCTCGAGGAAGGTCCGCTGCTCACCGCCGACGGTGACAGGCTCAGCGCCGCCCCAGGTCAGCTCGATGAAGGCCCCGCGGGTCTCCTTCGCCGGCCCGGAGATCGTTCCGGAGGCGTAGAGGTCGCCCGTTCGCGAGGGGGCGCCGTTGACGGTGAGGTGGGCCAGCATCTGCGCCGGTGACCAGTACATCTCGCGGTAGGGCGGCCGGCTCACCTCGTGCCCGTTCCACTGCACCGAGAGGTCGACGTCGAGCCCCCAGGCCTGCTTCATCGCGAGGTAGGGCAGGGGCGCCGGCTCCTGCTCCGGGGTGTCCACGCGGGCGTCGGAGAGCGCGAGCAGCGGGACCACCCAGGCGGACACGGTGGAGGCGAACGACTTGCCGAGGTTCGGTCCGAGGGGCACGTACTCCCAGGCCTGGATGTCGCGCGCCGACCAGTCGTTGAAGATCACGACACCGAAGATGTGCCGGTCGGCCTCCTCGACGGGCACGGTGTCGCCCAGCTCCGTCCCGGTGCCGACGACGAACCCGAGCTCCGCCTCGATGTCGAGGCGCACCGACGGCCCGAAGACGGGGGCACGGTCCTGGGGGCCCTTGCGCTGTCCGGACGGCCTGGGGATGTCGGTGCCGGAGACGACGATCGAGCTGGCGCGCCCGTGGTAGCCGACCGGGAGGTGCTTCCAGTTGGGCATCAGCGGGTTCGGGTTGTCGGGCCGGAAGAGCCGGCCGAGGTTGGCCGCGTGGTGCTCGGAGGCGTAGAAGTCGACGTAGTCGGCGACCTCGACAGGCAGGTGCAGTCGTACGTCGCCAAGCGCGTGCACCGCCTCGACGGGCACGTCGCCGGCCAGCCGCTGCTGCAGCCGTGCGCGCACCTCGACCCATCGCTCGTAGCCCTGGGCCATGAAGTCGTTGATGCTCGGCCGGGAGAAGACGTCGTCTCCCAGCAGCACGGACAGGTCGATCACGTGCTCACCGAGCCGGGTGGCCACGCGGCGGTCGGTGCCGGGCGTGCTGAAGACGCCGTACGGCAGGTTGTCGAGGCCGAAGGCCGAGTCGTCGGGGATGGTCAGGGTCACCATGAGCGGGCTCCTTGGTCGGTCGTGTGGGGGATGCGGTCGAGCAGTCCGAGCGCCGTCAGCTCGTCGCGGGGATCGTCGATGCTGCAGGTGCCGAACGAGCGGAACGCCGCCCTCACACTGCCATCGAGGTCGGCGACCCACGCCGCGACCGTCCGGGCATCCCGCTCGGCGAGGAGCTCGGCCACCTCGTCGACGGTCGCACCTCCCCGTGCTGCGTCGACGGCAGCGAGCACGTTGAGGAATCCGTGCTGCTCGAACCCGGTCGAGGGGTCGGTGTTGCGCACCGCGTGGTGCAGCCCGGCGGTGGCCTTGAACGCCACGCCCGCCGCCACGCAGGCGACCACGGCCGCGGCGAGCTCGTGCTCGTCCGGGTAGAGGTCGGCCCGCACGCCGCCGGTGCGCAGCTTGGCGTGGTAGCGCGTGCCGACCAGCGTCGCGAGCAGGGCCGGGCGGCGCTCGTCACGGGGCAGCTCGACGTACACCTCGAGGCCGGGATGTTCCGCAACAGCGGCGTCGAGCACCGGCACCACCTGAGAGGCGTCGACGCCGACCGGCACGGCGACCTCGACGGCGACGACCCGCACCGCCGGCACACCCGCGGCGTCCGCGAGCGCGGCCGGGAGACGGTCCGGCGAGGGCACGGTCACCGCGACCTCGAAGAGGTCCACCTCGGCGAGCAGCGGCCCGAGCGCCCCGACGTCGGCGGCGGACACGATGAACGGGCCCACCAGTGCCCGGTGGTCGCTGGCCAGGTGCCCGACGTGGGCCGGCACGGCGTCGACCAGAGGAAGGTTGCCGGGCGGGAAGAGCGCGGCGTCGTCACAGAGCCCGTCGAGCAGCTCGCGGGTCGCGGTCGTCATGACCCCTCCTGTCCGAGCCTGCGACCGCCGCTCCAGGAGTAGGCGTAGACACCGTCGTCGGTGGCCAGCGCCCCCTCTCCCAGGTCGAGGGGGCGGAAGGTGTCGACCATGACGGCGAGCTCGTCGAAGTACTCCACGCCGATGGAGCGCTCGTAGGCTCCCGGCTGCGGGCCGTGCGGGTGGCCGCCGGGGTGCAGGCTGATCGAGCCCGGCCCGATGCCGGAGCCCTTGCGGGCCTCGTAGTCGCCGCCGCAGTAGAACATCACCTCGTCGGAGTCCACGTTCGAGTGGTAGTACGGCACCGGGATCGACTCGGGGTGGTAGTCGACCTTGCGCGGCACGAAGTTGCAGATCACGAAGTTGTGCCCCTCGAAGACCTGGTGCACCGGCGGCGGCTGGTGCACCCGACCCGTGATCGGCTCGTAGTCGGCGATGTTGAAGGCGTAGGGGTAGAGGCACCCGTCCCACCCGACGACGTCGAAGGGATGGTGGGGCAGTGTGTGGATCGACCCGGCGATGCCGCCCGGGCCGGGGCCGCGATGCTTGATGTGCACCTCGACGTGGTCGGTCGGCTCCGTGACGACCTTCGGGGCGGTCGGTCCGCGCAGGTCGCGCTCGCAGTACGGCGCGTGCTCGAGCAGCTGCCCGAAGCGCGAGAGGTAGCGCTTCGGGGGACCGATGTGGGAGTTCCCGTCGATCGCGTAGATCCGCACGGGCCCGTCGGGCACGACCCGGAACGTCGTGGCGCGCGGGACGATGGCGTAGTCGCCCTCGCCGACGGCGAGGTCACCGAAGACGGTCTCGACGACGGCCTTCCCCGATTCGACGTAGAGGCACTCGTCGCCGATCGCGTTGCGGTAGTAGGGGCTCGGCGCGGTGGCGACGACGTAGGACAGCCGCACGTCGCCGTTGCCCATGAGCAGGCGCCGCCCGGTCACCGCGTCGACCCCTTCGGCGGACGCGTCGTCGGGGAAGAGCGCGTGGGTGGAGAAGTGTCTCGGCGTCAGCGGGTGGTTCGGCTTCAGCGTCAGGTCGGGCAGCTCCCAGGGGCGCACGTCGACGACCGCGGACGGGATGTTGACGTGGTAGAGCAGCGACGAGTCCGAGGAGAACCCCTCCTCGCCCATCAGCTCCTCGAAGTACAACGCGCCGTCGGGGCTGCGGTGCTGGGTGTGGCGCTTGTGCGGGACGTCGCCCACGGAACGGTAGAAAGCCATCGGGTCCTCCTCGGACTGGTCAGCGGACGGAGGCCGCGACGGACACGGCTTCCTGGAAGTCGGCGGGATCGACGCGGTCGCCGAGCAGCAGGGCGACGCGGGCGAGGAACTGCTCGCGGTCGTCGGCGGGCACCGCGTCGATCCCCTCGGACAGCCCGAGCCAGGCCGCCTCGCGGCGAGCCTCGCCGACGGGCAGGGTGACGCCTGGGTCCACGGTGCGGTCGGCGGTCTCCTCGGTCGTGTCGGCCGAGGTCGCGCCTCCGGCGGCGAGGTGGGCGGCGAGGCCGTCCAGGTCCCCGGCCCGCCCTCGGGCCAGCAGCAGCCCGTCCGGGCGTACGACGTACAGCTCCCCGGCACTCGCCCCCCATGCTTGGGCCACCTCACGCTCCGGGTCGGGCACCACGGCCGTGTGGTCCCCACCGGACCGGGCGCCCACCAGGACCACAGAGACGTCCTCGCGGAGGAGCGTCATGGCCAGCTCGTGCCGCAGGCGCTCGGTCTCGACCAGCTGCTCGGGGCTGAGGTCGATGCCGAAGATGCCGAAGCCGGTGCCGCGCAGCTGGTGGACCGAGGTCTCCTTGCCGTCGGCGAGGACGACACGGCGGTCCTCCAGCGGGTCGCCGGGCAGCATGCCGGTCACCTCACCGCCGGCGGCGCCTCGTGCGGGCACCGTGAGGGACGAGGCGCGGGCGTGGGTGGCACTGCTCTGGCGGGGGTCGATCAGGTGGCTGAACTCGCGTCGTCCGGTGGCCAGCGCGAGCAGGGCGTCGCGGGTGGTGCGGTGCCCGTGGGTGCCCGGCGTCATGATGAGCGTCGACTTGCCGGCGTTGGCCACGTTCTGCTCCCAGGCGTGGTGCCGCTCGGCCGAGTAGCTCTCCAGCAGCCGACGGTCGGCGGTGCCGTTCACGACGGCGGCGAGCATCCAGGCGAGCGCTTCGGCGTCCTCCATGCCGGAGTTGAGGCCGCGGACGCCGAAGATCGGCACCAGGTGTGCGGCGTCGCCGGCGAAGACCACGCGGTCGTGGACGAAGCTGTCCAGCGCCAACGCGTGGGCCTTGTAGAAGCCGTGCCACTCCAGGCTCCAGGGCCGGTCGTCGCCGAGCCACGCCAGGTGGCTGGCGATCCGGGCGCGGATCCGCTCCTCCCGGGTCTCGATCTCGGCGTCCTCGGTGGGGTCGAGCTGGTAGTCGATCCGCCAGATGTCCCCCGGCTGCTGGTGCATGATCACCGTCGAGCCGGGGTTGCTCGGCGGGTCGAACCAGACCATCCGCTCGGCCGGGAGGTCCGACTCCCAGTGGATGTCGGCGATGACGTAGCGGCCCTCGTAGCTCAGCCCCTGCAGCCGCAGCCCCAGGGCGTCCCGCACCGGGCTGCGTCCGCCGTCCGCAGCCACGACCCAGGCGGCGCGCATCGTGCGAGGCCCGTCGGCCGTGGCGATCTCGAGGACCACCTCGTCCTCGGACTGGGTGACGCCGGTGACGCGGGCGCCCCAGTGCAGGGTGACCAGCGGGTGGGCGGCGACGGTGTCGACCATGATCTGCTCGAGCTCGGACTGCGACACGTTGACCATGGGTGCCCGCACGCTGTGCGGCTCGTTGGGCATCTGGAAGCGCATCACCTCCTGGTCACGGTAGAAGCTGCGGCCGCCGGCCCACTCGACCGCGAGGTCCGAGAGCCGCTCACCGAAGCCCAGCCGGTCGGCGACCTCCAGGCTGTGGCGGGAGACGCAGATCGCGCGGCTGCCGAAGGAGACCTGCGTGGCGGCCTCCAGCACGACGACCGACACGCCTCGCTGCGCCAGGCCCAGGGCGACGGCCATGCCGACCGGTCCGGCCCCGACGACCACGACCGGGAGGGCGGGGTCGCCGGCGGGCATGGTGTCGAGGGAGCACGCGTCGTAGCTGCACGGCTGGTAGTAGGTGGAGGCGGTCATCGGCCGGCTCCCGTCAGCTCGGCCTGCTCGGTCTCGGGCTCGGCGACGTGCGGGCGGCGCAGCAGCACCAGCGTGCAGGTGAGGCTCACCAGGCTGAGGAAGACGAAGTACGCCGTGATGGCCGACGACGTGCCGTACTCGGCGTACAGCGCCGTGGCGACGAAGGGCGCGATGCCGCCGCCGAGGATCGCGCCGACCTGGTAGCCGAGCGTCGCACCGCTGTAGCGGACGTGCGCCGGGAACAGCTCGGCGAAGAGCGCCGACTGCGGGCCGACCGTGCAGCCGAGGACGAAGGCCATCAGCAGCATCCCGGCCAGCATCACGGCGATGGAACCGGTGTCGATCAGGGTGAAGAAGACGGTGGCGACGACCAGCAGTGCGACGGCGGCGCTGACGTAGACCTTGCGGCGGCCGAGGGTGTCGGAGAAGTACGCCGAGAGCCCCATGCCGAGCATCCACATCGGGCAGGAGGCGATGAGCAGGGCGAGCATGGTGCTGCGGCTGTGGCCGAGCTCGGTGGTGCCGTAGCTGAGCACGTAGACCATGAAGACGTAGGCGATGCCGTTGGTGGCGACGAAGGTGCCGCCGGCGAGGAGCACGGTGCGCCAGCTCTTGGTGACGACCTCGAGGAGCGGGACCTTGGTGATGCGGTCCTCCTTCTCGACGGCCTCGAAGGCGGGAGACTCCATGACGCCGAGACGGATCCACAGCGCGACCATGACCAGGGTGGCGCTCAGCAGGAACGGCACGCGCCACCCCCACGAGGTGAACTGCTCGTCGCTCATCAGCTGGGTGCAGAGCAGGAAGACGACGTTGGCGAGGACGACACCGGCCGGCACGCCCATCTGGGGCGCCGCGCCGTACAGCCCGGCCTTGCCCTTCGGGGCGTGCTCCGTGGCCATCAGCACCGCGCCGCCCCACTCGCCGCCGACGCCGATCCCCTGGACGAACCGGAGGGCGACCAGGAGGATCGGCGCCCAGACGCCGATGGCGGCGTAGTTGGGCAGCAGGCCGATGCCGACGGTCGCGGCGCCCATCAGCATGAGGGAGACCACCAGCATCGACTTGCGACCGGTGCGGTCCCCGAAGTGGCCCATGATCGCGCCGCCGAAGGGGCGGGCGACGAAGCCGACGGCCAGCGTGGCGAACGCGGCCAGGGTGCCGGCGAGCGGGGAGCCGCCGGGGAAGAACTGCGGGCCGAGCACGAGCGCTGCCGCCGTGCCGTAGATGAAGAAGTCGTACCACTCGATCGCGGTGCCGACGAAGCTGCTCAGGACGGCGCGTGCGGCACCGGTCGGCTGCTCGTGGGTGGTGCCCGGTGGCTGGGGCGTGGTGCGCGGATGTGCGACTGCGGTTGCCATGAGGTCTCCTCGTGTTCGCCGGCTTTGGCCGTGAACCCAGGGTGAGCGCCATCACTTGTGATGAAAAGCGGAGGTTTCTCGGCTGGATCCTCAGGAATTCCGGGTTACGCCGCCGGCCTCCGCCAGCCGGACCGCCTCGGTGATGAACGTCCGGGTGGCGCGGCTCAGCAACGACTCCGGCTGCCACACGAGCTCGACGGCGACGGGCGCCAGGACGGGCGAACCGATGTCCTTGACGACGACGGCACGTCCCTCGTAGGTCACGTCGGCGCTCGGCCGCTGCAGGAGAAGGGTCCAGCCGAGCCCGCGGCCGACGAAGGAGCGGGCCGTCTCGTAGGTGCGGGCGCGGTAGACGACCTTCGGCGTGAACCCGGCCTTGGCACAGCACTCGTGGGCGTGGTTCGAGCTCGGCGGCGCGTCCAGCAGCACCATCGGGTCCTTGCGGAGGTGGGCCAGGTCGAGAGGCCGCGCCGAGTCGGCGAGGCGGTGGCCGGCGGGCAGCACGACCCGGGGCCGGAGGTGCGCAAGAGTCGCCGTACGCCAGGTGTCCGCCAGGTCGAGGTCGTACATGATCGCCAGGTCCAGCTCGCCGTTCTCGAGGCCACGGGTGAGCTGGTCCTGGGTGTTCTCGGCCACCTCGACGCGCGCCTCGGGGTGCGCGCGGGTGAACTCGCTGAGCAGCGCCGGGAGCACCGTCGGCGCCAGCGAGGGATAGCACCCCAGGCGTACGACGCCGGCGACGCCCCGCTCGTCACCACGCGCATCGGCCTCGAGCTCGCGGGCCTGGTGGAGCAGGTAGCGGGCCCGCGGGAGGACGAGCTCGCCGGCCGGGCTGAGGCTCACGCCCTTCGCCTTGCGCCGGTGCAGCAGCTGGGTCTGCAGAGCGCGCTCGAGCTCGGTGACCGCCGCGGAGAGCGCCGACGCCGAGACGTGCAGCCGTTCGGCGGCGCCGCTGATCGTGCCCGCCTCGGCCACCGCCACGAACGCCGCCAGCTGGCTCATCGTGAACGCCGGGACGCCCTCTGCTCTGGCCACGCAGGTGACGCTAGCCCGCCGGCGACTTGTCCACACCTTTGCCGGGCACCGGGTGCAACCACAGGCAAAAACCCGGACACTCGTTCCCAGCGGATTGAAGGGCAACGGGGGACATGAGCCTGACGCATCCGGCGCACGGCGCCGACATCGTGCAGTCACTGGACGCGCTGCTGCGCGCCCACGTGCAGCGCGAGGGTGTCGATCCGCAGCGTGAGACCGCAGAGGTACGGCGCCTCGCCGAGCGGGTCGTCGTGGAGCACGACGAGCGCAGCCTGACCGGGACCGTCCTGCCGGTGGCCGACCGGCACGGGATCGTCGACCTCCTGGTCGCCAACGTGGCCGGGTTCGGGCCGCTCCAGCCCTACCTCGACGACCCGGAGGTCGAGGAGATCTGGGTCAACGAGCCGTCCCGGGTGTTCGTCGCGAGGAACGGCCGGCACGAGCTGACTCCCGTCGTGCTCTCCCGTGGCCAGGTGATGGAGCTCGTCGAGCGGATGCTCAAGTCGAGCGGGCGAAGGCTCGACATCAGCCAGCCGTTCGTCGACGCGATGCTGCCCGGAGGGCACCGGCTGCACGTGGTGCTGGAAGGGATCTCGCGGGGCTACAGCGCCGTCAACATCCGGAAGTTCGTCGTCAAGGCGGCCCGGCTCGACGACCTCGTCACGCTCGGCAGCCTGACGCCCGAGGCGGCGAGGTTCCTCCACGCGAGCGTCGTCGCCGGGCTCAACATCGTGGTCGCGGGGGGAACCCAGGCAGGGAAGACCACCCTGCTCAACGCCCTCGCCGCGTCCATCCCCGGTGGTCAGCGGGTGATCAGCGCCGAGGAGGTCTTCGAGCTCGACTTCCGGCACCCGGACTGGGTGGCACTCCAGACACGTCAGCAGGGGCTCGAGGGGACCGGCGAGGTGCGGCTCCGCGACCTCGTCAAGGAGAGCCTCCGGATGCGGCCGTCGCGGATCATCGTCGGTGAGGTGCGGGCCGAGGAGTGCCTCGACCTCCTGCTCGCGCTCAACGCCGGGCTGCCCGGGATGGCGTCGTTGCACGCCAACAGCGCCCGGGAGACGCTCGTCAAGATGTGCACGCTCCCGCTGCTCGCGGGCGAGAACATCTCGGCGCGGTTCGTGGTCCCGACGGTCGCGAGCTCCGTCGACCTCGTCGTCCACCTCGGCATCGACCTGCACGGCACCCGCCGGGTGCAGGAGATCGTCGCGGTCCCCGGACGCGCCGAAGGGGACGCGATCGAGCTCGAGCCGGTGTTCCACCGCCGTGGCGGTGCGCTGGTGCGGGGCTCCGGGCTGCCGCCGCGACAGGCGAGGTTCGAGCAGGCCGGGATCGACGTGCAGCAGCTGCTGGCCGGAGTCGCCTGATGGGTGTCGTCATCGGTCTCGGGGTGGGCATCGGTCTGCTCCTCGTCTGGTCCGCGTTCACCGTCCCGCGCGTCGGCCGCAAGGGTTCCGGGCCCGGACAGCTCCGGGCGCTCCTCGACCGGGCCGGGTTGGTCTCGATGACGGTTGCCACGCTGCTGGCACTGTCCGCGGTGCTGCTCGTCACGGTGCTCCTCGCCGTCCAGCTGGTCTCACGCACGCTGCCGGTGGCGCTCGCGTTCGGTCTCATGGCCGGCTACCTGCCGCTGCTCGTCGTCGCCGGCCGGGCCCGGCGTCGGCAGCGCGAGCTGGCCGAGGTGTGGCCCGACGCCGTGGACAACCTGGCCAGCGCCGTGCGCGCGGGGATGTCGCTCGGCGAGGCGGTGGGTGGGCTCGGAGAGCGCGGTCCCGAGCCGCTGCGGGAGCCGTTCCGGGCGTTCGCCCGTGACTACCAGGTGTCCGGGCGGTTCGAGGACTCCCTCGACCTGCTCAAGGCCCGGCTGGCCGACCCGGTCGGCGACCGCGTGATCGAGGGACTGCGGGTAGCCCGCGAGGTCGGCGGCGGCGACCTCGGGCGGCTGCTGCGCAACCTCTCGGGCCACCTCCGGGACGACGCCCGCACGCGAGCGGAGCTGGAGGCGCGGCAGAGCTGGGCGGTCAACGCGGCTCGGTTGGCGGTGGCCGCACCCTGGCTGGTGCTGCTGCTCATGTGCTTCCAGCCGGAGGTGATCTCCCGATACGCCTCACCGGCCGGCACCGTGGTGCTCGCCCTCGGTGCCGTGCTCTGCGCGGTCGCCTACCGGCTCATGCTGCGGATCGGCCGGCTGCCCGTCGACACCAGGGTGCTCTCGTGACGACCGCCGCCTGGGGTGGGCTCCTCGGCGGCCTCGCCGCGGCCGGCACGTGGCTCGCGTTGCACCGCGCGGCGGCGGTACGGCGCGGCGCGTTCGAGGCGCGCGTCCTCTACCCCCTACGCGACATGCCGGAGCTGGCGCGGCCGATGGTCGACGCCACCGCAGGTCCGCTTCGTCAGCTGTTCGGGCCGACCGTGCAGGCCGCCGCTCAACGGCTGGAGGGGATCCTCGGTGGCACGGCCTCGGTCAGGCGTCGCCTCGAGCGGGCCGGGCTCGAGATCTCGGTCCACGACTTCCGGGTGCAGCAGATCGTCTGGGGCACGGCGGCGCTGGCCGGTGGGGCCGCCCTGACGATCCTCGTCGCGCTCCGCAGCCCGGAGCGGCTGGTCCCGATGCTCGTGCTCACGGCGGTCGCCGCCGCGCTGGGCGTGATGGCCCGCGAGAACCGGCTCACCGCTCAGGTGCGCGCGCACGAGACCCGCGTCCTCGCTGAGCTGCCGGCGGTTGCCGAGCTCCTCGCCCTGGCCGTCGCCGCCGGTGAGAGCCCGGTCGCCGCGCTCGAGCGGGTGGTGTCCCGGAGCCGCGGCGCACTCGCCGGCGAGCTCGGTCGGGTCCTCGGCGAGATCAGGACCGGCGCTCCGGTGGCGCAGGCGTTCGACGACTACTCCGCCCGCACCGGCCTGCCGGTGGTCTCCCGCTTCGCCAGCGGCCTCGCCGTCGCGGTCGAGCGTGGCACACCCCTGGCCGACGTCCTCCACGCGCAGGCGGCCGACGTACGAGAGGCGCAGCGCCGTTCGCTCATCGAGTCCGGTGCCCGTCGTGAGGTGGCGATGATGGTGCCCGTCGTCTTTCTTGTCCTGCCGACAACAGTCCTGTTCGCGTTCTGGCCCGGCGTCGTCGGCCTGCGCCTGGTGGCGCCGTGAACGGCCCCGTGAAGCTTCCCGGAGAAGGAGACCTGATGAGACATCCCGTCGAGGCCTTGCAGCAGGCGCTGGCCGCGTTCCTGACCTGGAGCGGCGCTCGTGACCGTTCCAGCGAGCGCGGCGACGTGCCCGGCTGGGTGATGGTGACCGTCATGACCGCGGGGCTTGTGGCTGCGCTGTGGGCGGTCGCGGGACCCGAGCTGGAGCGGATGCTGCGCGACGCGCTCGGCTCGGTCGCCTGACCGTGGCGCGTCCGGTGCGGGACGACCGCGGCGCCGCCGTCGTCGACTTCGTGCTGGTGCTCCTCGTGATGGTCCCGTTGTTCCTCGGCGTGCTCCAGGTGGGACTCGTCCTCCACGTGCGCAACACGCTGGTCGCGGCGGCGTCCGAGGGAGCGAGGTACGCCGCGACGGTCGACCGTCCTGCGGACGCCGGCGCAGAACGCGCCCGTGCCCAGATCCGGGGCGCCCTCGCCGACCGGTTCGCGAGGGAGGTCACCGCCCGGGACGTCGTGGTCGACGGGGTCCCCGGTGTGCAGGTCGACGTCCGCGCCGAGGTGCCGCCGTTGGGGCTGTGGGGCCCGGCGGTCCGGCTGGAGCTCTCCGGCCACGCGATCGAGGAGGTGCTGCCATGAGGCGGGGCGACGAGGGGACCGCCCTCGTCGAGGCGACCTGGCTCGCCCTCCTGCTTCTGGTGCCACTCGTCTACGTCCTGCTCGCGGTGTTCGACGTACAGCGGGCGTCGTACGGCGTGAGTGGCGCGGCTCGTGCCGCTGCGCGCGCGTACTCGCTGGCACCCGACGAGGGGTCGGCGCCCGCCCGGGCCCGGGCTGCTGCTGCGGTCGCGCTGCATGACCAGCGGATCGACGCGGAGGAGGTCCAGCTGGTGGTCAGCTGCCGTCCTGCGCCGGAGAACTGCCTGGCGCCGGGCAGCGTGATCCGCGTCGAGCTGCGCCACCAGCTCCGGCTGCCGCTCGCCCCGGCCGCGCTGGGCGGCAACGCGCCGTCGTTCCGGGTGGAGGCGAGCAGCACGGTCGCCTACGGCACCTACCGGGAGGACCGGTGAGCCGGCGTACGGCGGAGGAGGGCCAGACCACCCTGTTGCTGGTCGGGTTCTTCCTGGTCGCGGCCCTCCTCGTGGTCGTCGTGGTCGACGCGTCGGCGGCGTACCTGCGCCGTCAGCACCTCGACGCGCTCGCGGACGGCGCCGCGCTGGCCGCCGCGGACGCGATCGCGGGGGAGCGGGTCTACGTCGGCGGGCTGGACCAGCGGGCGGAGATCGACCCCGAGCTGGCGAGGGCGCACGTTGCCGAGCACCTCCGGGCGATCGAGGCGCACCGGGAGTACCCGGGGCTGCGCTACCACGTCCGCACGACCCCCGACTCGGTGGAGGTCAGCGTCGTGGCGCCCCTGGAGCTGCCGTTCTCGCCCCCGGGATGGGCCGAGCAGAGCCGGGTCACCGGCACCGCAGCGGCGTTCGTCCAGGTCGTCGGCTGAGGCAGTTCCCCCGGCGAGCGGACACGGAGGGCCGCGGTAACGTTGCCTCTTGTGGCAGGCCCCGACTTCGAAACCCGCATCAAGGCCCTTCAGGCGACCATGCACACCATCGAGCAGGTCCTGGACCTCGACAAGATGCGTGCCGAGATCGCCGACCTCGGCGAGCAGGTGGCCGTCCCCGACCTCTGGGACGACCAGGCCAACGCCCAGCGCGTGACCGGCCGGCTCTCGGCACTCCAGGGCGACCTCGACCGCTACACCTCGCTCAAGCAGCGGCTCGACGACGTCGAGATGCTCATCGAGATGGCCCGCGAGGAGGACGACGCCGACTCGCTGGCCGAGTCGGAGAAGGAGCTCGGCCGGATCGCGAAGGCGGTCGACGCCCTCGAGGTCCGCACGCTCCTCAGCGGTGAGTACGACGCGCGCGAGGCGCTCATCACGATCCGCTCCGGCGCCGGCGGCATCGACGCGGCCGACTTCGCCGAGATGCTGATGCGGATGTACACGCGGTGGGCGGAGCGGCAGAAGTACAACGTCCAGGTGTTCGACACCTCCTTCGCCGAGGAGGCCGGCATCAAGTCCGCGACCTTCGCGGTGCACGCTCCTTACGCCTACGGCACCCTGTCCGTCGAGGCCGGAACCCACCGGCTCGTGCGGATCAGCCCCTTCGACAACCAGGGCCGCAGGCAGACCAGCTTCGCGGCCGTCGAGGTGGTGCCGGTCATCGAGCAGACCGACGACATCGAGATCCCCGAGGAGGAGGTGCGGGTCGACGTCTACCGCTCGAGCGGCCCGGGTGGCCAGTCGGTCAACACGACCGACTCCGCCGTACGCCTCACCCACGTCCCGACCGGCATCGTCGTCTCCTGCCAGAACGAGAAGTCGCAGCTGCAGAACAAGGCGTCGGCGATGGTGATCCTCAAGGCCAAGCTGCTCGCGAAGAAGCGTGAGGAGGAGAAGGCGCACCTCGACGAGCTGCGCGGCGACGTCCAGGGGTCGTGGGGGGACCAGATGCGCAGCTATGTGCTGCACCCCTACCAGATGGTCAAGGACCTGCGGACCGAGTTCGAGACCGGGAACCCGAGCTCGGTCTTCGACGGCGACATCGACGGGTTCCTCGAGGCGGGGATCCGGTGGCGGATGGGCGCCGACAAGGTCGGACAGCTGTGATCACGTTCGAGAACGTCACGATGCAGTACCCGGGTCAGCAGCGCGCTGCCCTGGACGACGTCTCCGTCGACATCGAGAAGGCCGAGTTCGTCTTCCTCGTGGGCGCGTCCGGCTCGGGGAAGTCGACGTTCCTCCGCATGGTGCTCCGGGAGACCCGGCCGACCGGCGGCAAGGTCGTCGTCGCCGGCAAGGAGCTCAACAAGCTCGCGAGCTGGAAGGTTCCCGCGCTGCGCCGTCAGATCGGCACGGTGTTCCAGGACTTCCGGCTGCTGCCGAGCAAGACGGTCACCGAGAACGTCGCGTTCGCCCTCCAGGTGATCGGCAAGCCGCGCGACGAGATCAGGCAGGTCGTCCCGGAGGTCCTCGAGATGGTCGGTCTCGAGGGCAAGGGCGGGCGGATGCCCGACGAGCTGTCCGGCGGGGAGCAGCAGCGGGTCGCGATTGCCCGGGCCTTCGTCAACAAGCCGATGATCCTCATCTGCGACGAGCCCACCGGCAACCTCGACCCCAACACCTCGGTCGGGATCATGAAGCTCCTCGACCGGATCAACCGCACCGGGACCACCGTCGTCATGGCGACCCACGACTCCAGCATCGTCGACCAGATGCGCAAGCGCGTCATCGAGCTCTCAGGGGGCCACGTGGTGCGCGACCAGTCGCGCGGCGCCTACGGATACCAGCACTGAGACCACCACCGACCGGCCGCCGCGGCCCCGAGGACTCCCATGCAGCTGACCTACGTCGTCTCCGAGCTCACCACCGGCCTGCGCCGGAACGTGTCGATGACCATCGCGGTCATCGTCACCCTCTTCGTCTCCCTCACCCTGGTCGGGCTGGGGTTGCTCCTCAACGCGCAGGCCGACAAGGCCGAGGAGTTCTGGGGCGACCGGCTCCAGATCACCGTCTTCCTCTGCACGGACAACTCGCCCGGCGCCAACTGCATCGACGGCGAGGCCACCAAGGCCCAGCGTGAGGCCGTCGAAGAGGTGCTGAGGACCAACCCGGAGGTGGAGAAGTTCCACTTCGAGTCGAGCGAGGTCGCCTACGACAAGTGGCGCGAGGTCTACTCCGCCGACGACGAGACCCAGCAGCAGGTGGTCGACGCGATCCGCCCCAGCGACCTCGCCGAGTCCTACTGGGTGACCCTCAAGGACCCGCGCAAGTTCGAGGGGCTCAAGAGCGAGGTCAGCGGTCTCGACGGGGTCGGGTCGGTCCGTGACCTCCGCCAGGTGCTGCAGCCGATCTACTTCTGGATCAGCGCGTTCAAGTGGGGCGCGATCGTCATCGCCGGCTTCCTGCTCGTCGCGGCGATCCTCCAGGTCGGGAACACGATCCGGCTCGCGGCGTTCGCCCGGCGCAAGGAGATCGGGATCATGCGGCTCGTGGGCGCCTCGAGCATGTACATCCAGCTGCCGTTCCTGCTGGAGGCGCTCTTCGCAGCCGTGGTCGGCGTACTCCTGGCGGCGGGCGCGATCGCGCTCTTCCTGTACGTCGTCGTCTACCGGCTGCTGAGACCGAACTCGAACCTGGTGGCCTGGGTCGACTGGGGGGACGGGCTGCTCGCGATCGGGGCGATCTCGGTGGTCGGGCTCGCCCTGACGCTGATCCCGACCCTCCTTCTTACCCGAAAATACCTCAGAGTATGACGTCCGTCGGCTACCGTCGAAATCTGCCGTTGCCCCCGCAGCCCTGACCGGGCTCGTTCGAAGGTGTCCCGTGGTTCGTCACTTCCCCCGTGCCACGCGGCGTGTCCAGACACGCCGTCGCGCCCTCACCGCCCTCGCCTCGATCGGGCTGGTCGTGGGGGTCGCCGGGCTGCCAGCCGCGGCCGACGACCTCGACGACAAGCAGGAGACGGTCGAGAAGAAGCTCGACGAGCAGCACGACCACGTCGACGAGTCCAGCGCCGAGCTCGACGCGGCGACCTCCGCCTGGCTCGCCGCCCGCGAGGAGCTCGAGCAGGCGCAGTCGCACCTCGCGCAGACGCAGGGTGAGCTCGCCGCCGCGAAGGCGCTCGACGAGCAGATGCAGCGCCGCCTCGACGCCGCCATCGCGCGGCTCGAGCGGGCGCAGGCCGCTCTCGACGCGGGCCGCGAGGAGATGACCGTCCAGACCGACCGGCTCAAGCAGATGGTCGTCGCCGCCTACGAGCAGGGCGACCCGGCCCTCGTGGGGCTCTCCATGGTCTTCACGACCCAGGACCCTGCCCAGCTCGCCGGCAACATGAACGCCTCCAGCACGGTGGTCAACCTGGAGTCGACGATCCTCGACCAGCTCGAGGCCGCCGAGGTGTTGCTCCAGGTCCGTGAGGACGAGCTGCAGGCCGCCAAGGCCGACGTCGCCAAGAAGCGGAAGGCCGCCGCGGAGAACCTCGTCCGGAAGCAGGCGCTCGAGGACGCGGCCCGCGAGGCCGCCGCGCGTGTCTCGGAGATGGTGACGCTCCGGGCGGAGGCCCGGGCGACGGCGGTCAAGGCGAAGAACGCCGACGTCGCCGCGCTCGCCAAGCTGCAGGCCGAGCGGGACCGGATCGCCGCGCTGATCGCCGCCCAGGCGGCGCAGGGCACCGGCACCTACGCGGGTCCCAGCGGTGGCAACGGCTACCTGTCCATGCCGGTGGACGGCAGCATCACCTCGCCGTACGGCTGGCGCACCCACCCGATCTGGGGCTACCGCTCGCTGCACGACGGCATCGACTTCGGCGCCGGCTGCGGCACGCCGATCCGCGCCGCGGCGCCCGGCACGGTCCTGTCGACGTACTACCAGTCCGCCTGGGGGAACCGGATCATCGTCGACCACGGCGTGAAGCACGGCGTGAGCCTGGCGACGATCTCCAACCACCTGAGCGGCTACGCCGTCTCCGAGGGCGAGCACGTGAGCCGCGGGGAGGTGATCGGCTACGTCGGCACGACCGGCTGGTCGACCGGCTGCCACCTGCACTGGACCGTGCTCCAGGCCGGCCAGCCCGTGGACCCGATGAACTGGCTCTGACCCGGAACGCGGTTGCCCCTCCTGAGAGAATCGCGGGCATGGCCAAGGAGACGGGGCGCAAGCTGATCGCGCAGAACAAGAAGGCGCGTCACGACTACCACATCGACGACACCTACGAGGCCGGCATCGTCCTCCAGGGCACCGAGGTGAAGTCGCTGAGGGCGGGCCGGGCCTCCCTCGTCGACGGGTTCGCCGAGGTCGACAACGGTGAGGTCTTCCTCCACCAGGTCCACATCCCGACGTACACCGAGGGCACCTGGACCAACCACGAGGTGCGCCGCCGCCGCAAGCTGCTCCTCAACCGGCACGAGATCGACAAGATCGACGCGAAGATCCGGGAGAAGGGGTTCACGCTCATCCCCCTCGCGCTCTACTTCAAGGACGGTCGCGCGAAGGTCGAGCTCGCGCTGGCGCGCGGCAAGAAGCAGTACGACAAGCGGCACGCGATCGCCGAGCGCACCGCGAAGCGGGAGGCCGAGGTCGCGCTCGGCCGCAAGGTGAAGGGCATGGGGTGACCCCGCCCCTCTCCGACGACGACGTACCGGGCTGGTGGCAGGCGCTCGGCCTCCCGGGGCTCTTCGACGTCCACGTCCACTTTCTGCCGCCGCGGATGGAGGCGAAGGTCTGGGCGCAGTTCGACGCGGCCGGGCCGCTGATCGGGCGCCCGTGGCCGATCCGCTACCGGGGGAGCGAGGCGGAGCGGGTCGAGCAGCTGCGCACGCTCGGCGTACGCCGCTTCTCGGCCCTGTCCTACGCGCACGTCCCGGGGATGGCGGAGTCGCTCAACGACTGGGCCGCCGGTTTCGCCGCCCGGACGCCGGAGTGCCTGCGCTCGGCCACCTTCTTCCCCGAGCCCGGGGTCGAGGAGTACGTCGCGCAGCGACTCGAGTCCGGGGTGGAGGTGTTCAAGGTGCACGTCCAGGTCGGTGGCTTCGACCTCCGCGAGCCGCTCCTCGACCCGGTGTGGGGGCTGCTCTCGGACGCCGGCGCCCCCGTCGTGGTGCACGCGGGATCGGGACCGGTGCCGACCGAGTTCACCGGGCCAGGGCCGATGCGGGCGGTCCTCGAGCGGCACCCGCGGCTGACCGCGGTGCTCGCGCACCTGGGGGCACCGGAGTACGAGGAGTTCCTCGAGCTGGCCGAGGAGTTCCCGCGGACCCACCTCGACACCACGATGGCGTTCACGTCGTTCTTCGAGGACGTGGCGCCGTACCCCCGTTCGTTGGTCCCCAGGCTGGCGGCGATCGGCGACAAGGTGCTGCTCGGCACGGACTTTCCGTCGATCCCCTACCCGTACGCCCACCAGCTCGAGGCGGTCGAGGCGCTCGGGCTGGGGGAGGAGTGGCTGCGCGCCGTCTGCTGGGAGAACGGAAACCGCCTCTGACCTGCATGTTGGTCAAACGACCAACTCTACGACATGCGGTAGTAGATGTGGGACCAAAGTCCCGGGCGCAACCGGGCGGATTCCTTTACTTTGAGGTAGTGGGGATGGGCTGCCTACGCGCGGCCCACCCCCTCTTCTCTCGGAACGAAGGTTCGGTGGATGAGCACAGAACGCGTCTACAAGGTCCGCGTGGCGGGGCTGGTCCCACTGGACGAGCTCCGTGAGGAGCTCGAGGAGTTCCAGGTCGACGCCCACCGGCTCCGCACGGTGCTGATCGGCCGGTTCGCCGACCGGGCGGCACTCGCCGCCTTCCTCCGGCAGCTCCGCGACCGGGGACTGGAGATCGTCGAGGTCCGGCGGCTCCCGGGGTTCAAGGTCGTCGCCGACCACCTCGGGCGGGAGACCGTCACGCCCGAGCGGAGCTCCGGCGAGGGGTCGGCCTACGAGCTCACGCTCGCCGGGGAGCCGGTGCCGGCGCTGAAGCGGCTCATCGAGCCCTATGCGGTGGCGCTGTCGGAGCTGTACACCGTCCTGCGGGCGAAGGTGCCTGCCGACATCGGCCTGGTCGACCTCGTGCTCCAGGTGGAGTCGCGCGGCTTCAAGATCGCCAGCATCGCGGCTCTCGACGCCGGGCTGGGGATGCCGGGCCAGCGGGGTGCCGCGGAGACCGCTCCCGCCGTACGCTCCCCGGCGCGCCAGCCCGTCGCCGCGGAATAGCCGTTGGGCGCTCCTCGTTGAGGTCTGTAGACTGCTCAGCAGTGGAACAACTCAAGAGGGGCTGATCGGTTTCGACTTGGGACGTCATGTTCCAGGGGAAGCGGGTCGAGGATCCAGGGTTATCTCGTAAACACTCTCTGGAAACCAATAACTGCCGACTCCAAGCGCAGTTCGTTCGCTCTCGCCGCCTGACGGCGACAGTGACGGGTCAGACTGAGGGCGCCTCCGCCTCAGATCCTGGCCTCATCTAGGAGGCTTGCTGTGTCGCTCTCGTCGGAGGGGCGGCTCGGGACTCAATTCCGGCTGAGCCTGTCGACGACGTGTCTGTTCGAGTGTCGGGGCTGAGAAAACGTCACAACAGACTGCACCCGGAGAAGACCTGGAACAGCGCCGAAGGACGCGGGTTCGATTCCCGCCAGCTCCACTGTGTGATGTCTCAGGACATCGCGGACGGCCGAACCCAATAGACGTGGGTTCGGCCGTCCGTCCTTTTCAGCGGTTCTCGCGATCCCTCAGGCCAGGAGGGTCCGGGTCCACACGTCCCGGAGGAGTCCGGCGAAGCGCTGTCCGCTCCAGCCGCGGCGGGCCAGCGCGGAGTAGTACGCGGCGCTGTTCATCGACCAGATCAGGTCGGCCACGAGGTCGTCGTCCAGCTCCTCGCGGAGCTCACCGGTGGAGCGCAGGTCGGCGGCGAACAGCCGCATGTTGGCGGCTCGTCGTTCCTGCACCGCTTCCCAGGTCGCGCGGCACTCCTCGTCGGCAGCACCGGCATCGCGCAGCGCCTCCAGCAGCGGTGCGGTGGCGGGCAGCAGCCGGCCCATCCACTCGGCGTACGTCGCGATCTTGGTGTGGGCGTCGGGAGCCTCGCGGACCTCGGCGACGTAGTGGCGCCGCAGCGCGCCCACCGGGGCGCCGGCCTCGTCCACGGCGCCCTCGCCGAGCACCAGGTCGTGCGCCGCGAGGAGCAGCTGCGGCTTGCGACCCACCGAGGCGTAGACGGTGTCGACCGCCACGCCGGCACGCCGGGCCACGTCCCGGACCGAAGTCCCGGTGTAGCCGCGCTCGGCGAACAGCTCGAGAGCCGCCTCGATGATCCGCCGTCGCCGGCGGGCCGCCTCCGCCAAGCGGCGATCCCCGGTGTAGCGACGGGTCTTGACCTCGTTGTCCACGAGCCCTAGCGTAACTTCATCCGAAGTCCGTTCGGATGAATCCGTCGAGGATGTGGTGACGATGACGGATACCGAGGCCCGCGCTCCGAGCCGCGCCGTGATGACCGAACCGGGCAGCGGTCGGGGCACGTGGGCCATGGCGTCCCTGTTCGAGCACCTCGTCGAGGGCGATGCCACCGAGGGGACCCTCGGGGCCGCCCTCGTCACCCAGCCGCCGGGGGTCTCGACGCCGCTCCACCGGCACACGCGCGAGGCCGAGGCGTTCTTCCTCATCGAGGGCCGGATGAGCTACCAGGCGGGTGAGGAGCTGTTCGAGCTCTACGACGGCTGCTTCATCTACCTGCCCCTCGGGCTTCCCCACGCGTTCCGGATCCGCGGCGACGCGCCCGCGCGCATCCTCGCCCTCACCCTCCCCGCCGGCCTGCTGGGGTTGTACGACGAGGTGGGGCTGCCCGCGGCGGAGCACCGGCTTCCGGGGCCCGACGGCCAGCCGCCCGAGGTCGAGATCCCCAAGTGGGGCGAGGTCGCACCGCGCTACGGGCTCGAGGTCGTCGGGCCACCGATCCCGGCCTGAACGAGGAGGTCGACATGGGCACGGGATACGCACTCGCCTACCGGCTGGGCATCACGCCGTGGGAGCGCGCCGGCGTCGGCGGGGCGGAGCAGCTGACGCAGCTGCTCGCACGTGAGGAGGCAGGGAGGCGACACCCGCCGGGCAGGGCACTCGACCTGGGTTGCGGCACCGGGAGCCACACCGTTGAGCTCGCGGAGCGGGGCTGGGACGCGACCGGCGTCGACGCGGTGCCGCTCGCGGTCAGGAAGGCACGCGCGCGCGCCGGTGACCGAGCCAGGTTCGAGGTCGCGGACGTGACGCGCCTCGGCGACGTCGGCATCGAGCCCGGCATCGACCTGTTCCTCGACGTGGGGTGCTTCCACGGGCTGTCGGACGACGAACGCCGTGCGTACGGCGACGGGATCACCGCCCTGGCAGCTCCGACCGCAACGTTCCTGCTGCTGGCCTTCTCACCGAGCCGCGGGCGGTTGGGAATACCCCGCGGCGCCGGTCCGAGCGACCTGCAGCGGGCACTGCCCGCCTGGACGGTGGTCGACGAGGAGCCCGCGGACGCCAGCGCCCTGCCGGCGCCGCTCCGCCGGGTGGCCCCGCGATGGTTCCGCCTGCGCCTGAGCAGTTGAGGGGCGGCTCGCCGCCGTGCTCGACGGGTCAGTCAGCGACGCCGGGGTGCCACCAGGGGGCCTTGGCCGGGATCCGGGCGAGCGCGGAGTCCACGTGGCCGAACCGGTCCACGTCCTCGGCCTGCCAGGAGCGGTAGGCGGCGTCGATCTCCGCGCGGTCACGCGCCACGAAGTTCCACCACATGATGATCGGCTCGCCGAACGGCTCGCCGCCGAGGAGCACGGCGCGGGTGGGCTCGCGGATCTCGATCCGTAGCTCGTCGCGGTCCTCGCCGAGGTAGCCGAGCTTGCCGGGCGTCAGCGGCTGGCCGTTGACGGCGAGCGCTCCTTCGAGGACCACCAGGGCGTACTCCCACTCCGGTCGGAGCGGCACCGTCGTGGAGCGGTGGAGATCGAGCTCCGCCCCGACCAGCGGGGTGTCGTGCCGCGCCGGGCTGCTCAGCTCGGCGAGCTCCCCGAGCAGGACCGTGGCGACGCCGCCGTCGAGGTCGCCTCGCGGCAGCTCGGCATGGTGCTCGAAGCCGCCGTCGCCGTGGCGGGTGCCCTCGGGCAGCGCCACCCACAGCTGGATGCCCTCGAGCGTCCCGCGGTAGTGGCCGGTCGCCTCCTCCGAGTGGGTGATCCCACCTCCGGACGTCATGAGGTTGAGCTGTCCGGGCTTGATGACCTGTTCCGACCCGAGGCTGTCTCGGTGCAGCACGTCGCCGTCGGTGAGCCAGGTGACCGTCTGCAGCCCGATGTGCGGGTGCGGCCCCACGTCGAGACCGCTGTCCTCGGTGACGTTCGCCGGACCCATGTGGTCGGCGAAGCACCACGCCCCGACGGTCCGGCGCCCACGGCGGGGGAGCGCCCGGCGTACGGCGATCTCACCGACGACCGCCTCGTGGCTGTCGGTGATCTCCATGCAGGCGTGTGCCGGGTGGCTCGCCTCGGCCACGTCGGACCGGGCGTCGAGCTCGGTGACCGGGCCGCTCACGGCAGGTCAGCCGTCGGAGTCGACGGTGGTCGGGTCGCCGGGGGTGTCGCCGGCCGCTGCCTGGGCCTCGTCGCCGACCGGAGGCTCGTCGTCCGGTGCCGGAGGCCTCTTGCCCATGGCGATGGCAGCCGTCGAGGCCGCCGCGCCGAGCGCGAGACCGCCGAGCGCCCACCCCGGCCCCCACGCCTCGCGGCCGAGAGCGGCGTCGACCGACGGCTCGCCCGGCCCGGCGTCGATGAGAGCGAAGAGAGCGGCGACCAGGACGGCGTTGTACTCCCAGCCGCCCTGCGCTGCCCAGACGCCCTGCGGCTTGTGCACCTTGCGGATCGCGGTGAGCATCGTGCCGATGAGGCTCGACGCGGCCAGTGGGGTTGCTGCCCCGGCCACGAGCAGCGCTCCGCCCGCTGTCTCGCTGATGCCGGCGGCGAGCGCGTTGGCTCGAGTGGGCCGCATCTCGAGCGCGCCCATCATCTGCTCGGTGCCCTCCAGCCCCGGGCCGCCGAACCAGCCGAATAGCTTCTGCGTGCCGTGGCCGATGAACAGGGTGCCGATGACGGTGCGCGCGGCGAGTCTTCCGAGGTTCATGGTCCGCTCCTACCCCAGGGGCAGCCGTCGAACCGTTCGATCCAGACCGGACGCGGGCGGTGATCTTCCCCACTTGGGCCGGATCGGCCGCGGGCGCGCCCCGTCCCCTCGTAACGTGTGACCGGACGACCCCCGCACCCGGACGATGAGGCGCCATGAGCAAGCAGTCACGGATCAGGACCCAGGAGCTCCGCCAGGCCCAGCAGGAGGCGGCGCGCAAGGAGGCGAAGCGCCGGCGCCTGCTGACCGCGCTCGGCGGGCTCGTCATCGTGGGGCTCGTCGCGGCGATCATCGTGGCGGTGGTCCAGGCGACCCAGGGCGGCGACTCCCCGTCGTCGTCGGCCCCCGGGAAGGTGGTCCAGCCGGCGAACGCCTCCGACTGGTCGATCCCCGTCGGCGACAAGGACGCCCCGGTCACGGTGGCGATCTACTACGACTACATGTGCCCCGCCTGCGGCGCCTTGGAGGCCGCCAACGGCGACGAGCTCGACCGGCTCCTCGAGGACGGCACCGCCCGGATCGAGCTCCGCCCGATCTCCTTCCTCGACAAGCAGTCCAGCGGCACCGAGTACTCCACCCGCGCCGGCAACGCGATCGCGACCGTCGCCGACGGGGCGCCCGAGCACGTGTGGGAGCTCCACCAGGCGCTCTACGCCGAGCAGCCGGAGGAAGGCTCCGAAGGGCTTTCCGACGAGCAGATCGCCGAGATCGCGACCGACGCCGGCGTACCCTCCGCGGTCGTGGCCCGGTTCACCGAGGACACCTACGAGGGGTGGATCGCGGCGGCCACCGAAGCGGCCTTCGACTCCGGCGTCGAGGGGACCCCCACGGTGCTGATCGACGGTGAGCGCTTCGAGGGCGACGTCTACAAGCCCGGGCCGCTCACCGAGGCGATCGAGTCGGCAGCCGGGAAGTGACCGACTCCCTCACCGGCCGGCTGAGCCGGCTGCGTCACAACAACGCCACCGTCTGGATCACGATGCTGGTCGCGTCGGCGGCCAGCCTGGTCGCCTCGTTCGTCCTGTCGGTCGACGCCCTCCGGCTCGCCGAGGACCCGACCACCGACCTCGGCTGCAACATCAACGCCGTCATCAGCTGCGGAACGGTGGCGGGCGCATGGCAGTCGCAGCTGCTCGGGTTCCCGAACGCGTTCCTCGGGCTCATCACCGAGCCGGTGGTCATCACGCTCGCGGTCGCGAGCCTCGGTGGCGTGCGGTTCCCGCGCTGGTTCATGTTCTCCGCGCAGGTCGTCTACACCGTGGGGCTGGTCTTCGCGTACTGGCTGTTCCACCAGGCGATGTTCGACATCGGCGCGCTCTGCCCCTGGTGCATGCTGGTGACGCTCGCGACCACGCTGGTCTTCTTCGAGATGACCTACGTCAACATCCGCGACGACAACCTCTTCCTGCCGCGCCGGCTCCAGTCGGCGCTGAGCTCCGCGATCAGGGCGAACCTCGACCTGATGGTGGTCGTCGCCTGGGTGCTGTTCCTGGTCCTCGCTGTGGTGCTGAAGTACGGCGAGGCGCTGTTCGCCTGAGCCGTCAGGCCAGCTCCGGATGGACCATCCACACATTGGGCTCCCAGTAGCTCCCGGCGTCCGCCGCCCGGTCGATGTGGACGGTGGCGAGCCCCTCGGGGAACACGTAGTCGCCCGACTCGGGGAACGCCATCCCCGTCCACGACTCCCACTCCTCGACGGTCCCGGTGATCCGCAGCGACCGGGGGAGCGGCCGGGCGACCCGGGCGCCGAGCCGCTCATGGATCCGCATCCACGGGTCGAACAGCTGGCCGTCCTCCCGCCGCCACGCGACGTACCGCTCGATCGGCGTGAGCGGATAGCGCTCCTTGAACGACGGGCGCACCGGCGCGACCAGACGGGTGAGCCCCTGCCGCTCGGCGATCGTTCGCATGGCGGCGAGCAGCTGCTGCGCCAACCCGCGGCGGCGCCCGGCGCGCGGGCTCTCGGCGGCAAGCGCGCACAGGGTGTTCACCGGCTCGCCGCTCTGCACGAGCGCGAAGACCTGCTCGATGGCTGCATCGATGCCGTCGGGGAGCGTCTCGTCGTCGCCGTCCCACCAGAGCGGTCCGGTGTGGCCCTCGGCGACGACCACGTCGTGCTCCTCGTCGTGGAGCACGAACTGGAAGTCGGGGAGCTCCTCGTCGAGGTGGCCCCACCACTGGTTGAGGACGTCGCCGTGCAGGTTGTACTCAGGCCAGACCGTCGCCGAGTCGAGCCCACGCTCCCACAGGTCCGGTCGCTCCGCGGCGGTGTGCAGCGTGAAGGTCATCGCGCCATGATGACGGAGATTCCGTCGGAAGCCGGTGCCAGACTGCTGGAGACAAGACGACGCAAGGAGGTCCCATGGGACGGCTGGTGCACTTCGAGATCCAGGCTGACGACATCGAGCGGGCCAAGGCTTTCTACGCCGATGTCTTCGGGTGGGCTTACCAGGACTACGGCGCGGTCGCCGGGTCGCCGTACTGGGGCGTGATCACCGGGCCCGGCGACGAACCTGGGATCAACGGCGGGCTCCTGCAACGGCCCGCTCCGGTCCCCGGAGCCGGCCAGGGCACCAACGCGTTCGTCTGCACGATGGCGGTCGACGACTACGACGCCACCGAGCGCAAGATCCTCGAGGCCGGTGGTCAGGTCGCGCTGCCGAAGATGGCGCTGGCCGGGATGGCATGGCAGGGGTACTACCTCGACCCCGAGGGGAACACCTTCGGGATCCACCAGCCCGACCCCGACGCCGCCTAGCCGGCGCACCGGGCGAACCGTTCGCCGACCGACCGCAGCCGCGAGACGAGCTCCGGGGGTGCCACCACCTCGAAGTCAGCCCCCAGGGACCCGAGCAGCAGCACCGGCCAGTCCAGCGTGTCCACGTCCATCGAGAGCTTGCAGGAGCTGCCGTCGATCGGGGAGACCGAGGCCCAACGCCCCACCAGCGGGATGACGTCGTCCGCGGGCGCCAGCACCCTGACCTCCACCGGGATGTGGGTGCGAGCGGCGTCGATGCTCTGCCGGACGTACGCCGCCGCGTCGGGCGCCGGCAGGGTGCGCTGGCGGAACGGCACGCCGGTGAGCCGCGGTTCCGTCAGCCGGTCGAGGCGGAAGGTGCGCCAGTCCTGACGGTCGAGGTCGTAACCGACGAGGTACCACCGCCGGCCCAGCGTCACCAGCCGGTGCGGCTCGACGCGCCGTAGGCTCGGAGCTGCATCCCGCGCGGTGTAGCCGAACTCCAGCCGCTCGTCGTCCCGGCACGCCTGAGCCAGGCTCGCCAGCACCGACGCGTCGACGGCGGGACCGGGGAGGACGACGGGCACGGTGTACTCCTGGATCGCGGCCACCCGGCGGCGCAGCCGCGCCGGCATCACCTGGACGATCTTGCTCAGCGCCCGCAGCGCCGGCTCCTCGTGGCCGGCAGAGCCCGCGGCCGCCGTGCTCAGTCCTGCCGCGATCGCCACCGCCTCTTCGTCCTCGAGGAGCAGCGGCGGCAGCGAGGCGCCCGCCTCCAGCTGGTAGCCACCGGCAACGCCCCGGCTCGCGCGAACCGGATAGCCGAGCTCACGGAGCCGGTCGACGTCGCGGCGCACCGTGCGGGGGCTCACCTCGAGGCGGTTCGCGAGCTCGTCTCCGGTCCAGTAGCGGTGGGTCTGGAGGAGCGACAGCAGCCGCAGCATCCGCGAGCGTGAGTCGGCCATGAGCTCAAGGTACTGCCGATTGCGGACAGGAGCTGACCGTAACGGAAACGGATCGCGAGGCGGAGGTGAGCCAGAGGGTCAGGATCGCCTTGTCCGGTTTGTCGGGGCCCGACTCGGGAACACTGATGAGGACGGCTCGCATCCGAATGCCGGCGTGCTGCTGTTGCTGACCCATCCGCGAGCTCGAGCACGAGGGATTCGCATGGTGCTCCACCCGCCCTGGTCGCATGAGGACCGCTTCGCCGACGACCCGCGCAGTGCCTCCCAGGCGCGCGCGTTCGTGCGGGAGCACCTCGTCGAGCACGGGCTGGACGGCCTGGTCGAGGATGTCGGGCTCGTCGTGAGCGAGCTGGCCACCAATGCGGTCCGACACACGGGAACGCCGTTCACGGTCTTCCTCCGGGGGGCTCCTCAGTGGGTCGTCGTCGGCGTGGAGGACGGCTCGGCGCGCGTCCCTCAGCAGGTGACCGCCGAGCCCCTCGACCTCGGCGGCCGGGGGCTCGACATCGTCGACCAGGTGAGCCGCGACTGGGGCGTGCGCGCCGGGGGCAGGAGCAAGGCGGTCTGGGCGCGGTTCGACCTGCCCTGACCCCGGCGCCGGGCCGTCAGACGCCGATCCTGCGCCAGGGTCCCCAGATCGCGAAGCTCATGCCGCGGCTCGCCTGGATGTTGACGAACAGCGTCCGCCCGTTGTGCGAGAACGTCGACCCGGCGAACTCGTCGTCGTACCTCGGCGCGCCGTCAGCGCCCGTCAGCCGGTTGAGCGCGATGTCCCACAGCTTGCCCCGGCGGCTCAGCCCGCGCAGGTAGTTGTCGTCGTCGTTGTCCTCGCAGACGACGAGAGTCCCGCGCGGCGACGCGGTGACGTTGTCGGGGAAGTCGAGCACCTCCGGGCCGGGGGACTGGTAGACGCAGGTCAGGGTCTGACGGCGGGTGTCGTAGCCCCACACCTGTCCGTGGCCGTTGCCGAACCCTCCGGCGTCGTCCTGCTCCACGGTCTCCCGGGGCCCGCCGCCCTGGGTGGAGCAGAAGTAGACGACGCCGCGGTCGTAGACCTGGCCCTCGAGCCGGGAGAAGAGCGCCGCGCCCTTGGCGCGACCCTGGTTGCCGACGAAGACGATCGCGTCGTTGTTGCTCGTGGGCGCCTCCTGGCCGGGGGTGTAGTCGAACTCGAAGTCGGGCTCGTCGATCCGCACCCATTCGACGTCGTAGGTCCGGCCGCGGTGCTGGTGGCCCTCGAGGTGCATCCCCCGCCGCCCCTTGATCTTGAGCATCTCCAGGACCCCGTGGTCGTCGAGCCGGCCGCACTTCATCGGGTGGCGGCGCGGGGTGTAGCGGTAGTAGCCCGACGCGAAGCCGAAGTTGTCCTCGGTGAGGTAGAGCCGACCCTCCCGCGGGTCGAACGCGACCGCCTCGTGCGCGAACCTGCCGGCCGCCTTGATCGGCTTCCGGTTCGACCTCCCCCGGGCGGGCACCTCGAAGATGTAGCCGTGCGGCTTCTGCAGCTCGGTGTTCGGCGTGCCGGTGAAGTCGGCGGCGACGTCGGGGCCGTTGACCGTCTCCTCGCAGGTGACCCAGCTGCCCCACGGCATGACGCCGCCGCTGCAGTTCATGAGCGTGCCGTTGAGGCTGGTCCGTGACCACACGTCGTGCCCGTGCGGGGTGATCTGGATCGACGTGGTGCCGCCGCCCGCCATGGGGTCGTAGGCGTCCTCGGGGTCGCCGAAGGCGCCCTGTCCGGGCGTCACGTTGATCTCGTGGTTCCGGACCAGGCGGCTGTTCCCCTTGGGACCCCAGAAGGCTCCCATGCCGTCGTGGCGTCCCGGGAGGACCGTGCCGTCGTCGAGCACGACGGTCTCCTCGGTGTCGTGGAAGGAGCGGTAGCCGAACCCCTTGGGGAGGTGGAGCCGGACCTTGCCGTCGCGCCGGTCGGGCACGGGAACCAGCTCGACGTGCCGCGGATGGTGCGGGTGGGCCTCCGCGGGGAGGGCGGCGAAGCCGGCGAACGGGCCGCCGGCGAGTGCTGCGACGGTCCCTGTCTTCAGGAGCGTGCGGCGTTCAATGGTCATGGACAATCCCTCCGTCGTGATCTGGGTCACAGCACCCTAGACCTGCCGACACGCCCGTCAACACATACTTGGTATGTGCCTACGGAGTATGCATACTCCTGTCCATGTCCATCAAGCACGGGCTCCTCGCCCTTCTCGAGCGGGAGCCGATGTACGGCTACCAGCTCCGCACCGAGTTCGACACCACGACGGGCTCCACCTGGCCGCTCAACGTGGGGCAGGTCTACACGACGCTGGCCCGCCTCGAGCGCGACGGCCTCGTCACCCCGGGGGAGGAGGACGACGAGGGGCGGGTGCGCTACGCGATCACCGCCGCCGGCAGGGACGAGCTCACCGGTTGGTTCGCCACGCCGGTCGCCAGCTCCGACCGGCCTCGCGACGAGCTGGCGATCAAGCTGGCCCTGGCCGTGACGGTCCCCGGCGTCGACGTCGGCGCCGTCATCCAGCGCCAACGAGCCGCCACCATCACCGCGATGCAGGACCTCACCCGGCTCAAGAAGGCCGGTCCGGGCGACCTCTCCTGGACGCTCGTGCTCGAGTCGATGCGCTACCAGCTCGAGGCCGAGGTCCGGTGGCTCGACCACTGCGAGGCCACCCTCGCCCGCGCCGCCCGCGAGCGCACCCAGATCACCGACGGGGCAGCGGCCTCGTCGGAGCCCGCCACGACAGGAGTACGCCGATGACCGCCCCCGCCCTCGAGATCATCGACGTCAGCCGCATCCACGGCCGCGGCGACGCCGCCGTACACGCCCTCCGAGGGCTCCACCTCACGGTCGCGCCGGGGGAGATGGTCGCCGTGATGGGCCCCTCCGGATCCGGCAAGTCCACCCTCCTCAACGTCGCGGGCGGGTTGGACCAGGCGACCGCCGGCCGGGTCCGGGTCCACGGACAGGAGCTGGGGTCGCTGTCGAAGGGCGAGCTCGCGCAGGTCCGCCGGCGGATGGTCGGCTACGTCTTCCAGGACTACAACCTCATCCCCAGCCTCACCGCCGCCGAGAACGTCGCGCTCCCGCTCGAGCTCGACAAGGTGCGGACCAAGGAGGCGGTCCGGCAGGCGCGCACCGCGCTCGACGAGGTGGGGCTCGACGGGCTCTACGACCGGTTCCCCGACGACCTCTCCGGCGGCCAGCAGCAGCGGATCGCGATCGCTCGCGCGGTCGTCGGCGAGCGCAGCCTGATCCTCGCCGACGAGCCCACGGGCGCGCTCGACTCCGAGACCGGCGAACAAGTCCTCGCCCTGCTCCGCGCGCGGTGCGACGCCGGCGCCGCCGCGCTCCTGGTCACCCACGAGGCGCGCCACGCCGGGTGGGCCGACCGCGTCGTGTTCCTCCGCGACGGCGCGGTGGTCGACGAGGCGGGGAGTGCCGTCACCCCCGAGGCGTTCGTCTCCGGCAACGGCATGGCGGGCGCCCGATGAGCCCCTGGCGTCCCGCGATCCGGATGGCGAGGCGCGACCTGCGGCGTCACAAGCTGCGCGCCGCGCTCACCTGCCTCCTCGTCGCGCTTCCCGTCGTCGTCGCCACCGTCGCGGCGCTCGGCTCCTACAACTCCCGGTGGGACCGCGAGCAGCAGGCCCGCTCCGAGCTGGGCTCCGCCGACGCCCGGCTCCACGTCACGCCGTTCGCGGCGGTGAAGCCCAAGCCGGCGCTCTGGATGGGGGCGAAGCCCGCGGAGTTCGAGGTCGTCGACGGTGAGCGGCGGCCGGTCCGCCGCGACCGCTCCGACGTCGACGTGACGTCGCTGCTGCCGGCCGGCAGCACGGTCGTGCCCCAGTACTCCACCCGGTTCGTGCCCCTGGCGACGGGCGGCCAGGCATCGGTCAACTTCATGGAGCTCGGGCTCCCGCTCAACGAGCCGTACGCCGAGCTGGTGGCCGGCCGGGCGCCGACCGGTCCTGACGAGGTGGCGGTGACGGAGGTCGTCGCGGACGAGCTGGGGATGCTCGAGGAGGGCGAGCCCGCCGACGACGCGGTGCTCACGCTCGCCGACGGCAGCACGCTGCCGGTCGTCGGCGTGGTCGACCCTGCGGAGTACGCCGACGAGGGCGGTCTGTACGTCGTTGCCTCGACCGACAGTGCGCTCATGAAGGAGCGGCCCCGCGCCGGGTGGTTCGTCGACCTGCCGCCGGTGAGCCGTGCCGAGCTCAAGGACGCCGTCGCCGCCGCGAGCGCCGCCGGGGTCCTGATGCGCCCCCGCGACGCGATCCTCGACCCGGGGGCGTGGGGGCTGGACGATTCGGAGAGCTTCGACGCGGGCGCCGTGGTCGTCGGCGCCATGGCGGTCCTCGTCGGGCTGCTCGAGGTGGTCCTCCTCGTGGGGGCGGCGTTCGCGGTGGCCGCGCGCCGGCAGGTCCGCGACCTCGGGCTGCTCGCCGCGAACGGAGGCGCCGCGCCGGACGTACGCCGGGTGCTGCTCGCCCAGGGAATCGTGCTCGGAGTGGGTTCCTCGCTCGTCGGTGTCCTGGTCGGGGTCGCCGCCTTCCGCGGGCTGCTCCCGTTGTGGGAACGGGTCCTCGGCCGGGAGATGTGGCGCCAGGAGCTCGACTGGTGGGCGCTCGGCGTCGTCTTCGTCCTCGGCGCGCTGACCTCGGTGGTGGCGGCGCTCCTGCCCGGGTGGAACGTCTCCCGGCTCACCCCCGTCGCGGCGCTGTCGGGACGGTTCCCGGTCCGGCCCGGGGAGGCGAAGGCGCACCGCGGCGCGTTCGTCCTCGCCGCCACCGGGCTGCTGCTCCTCCTGGCCGGCGGCTGGGCCACCGCACGCACGTTCGGGCCCGGCGGCCGAGAGGAGTCGCTGGCGCCGGCGGCTGCCGGCCTGGGGCTCGTGCTGCTGCTGGTCGGAGCGGTCTGGGCGACGCCGTACGTCGTGCGCCGGGTCGCCGCGACCGGGCAGACGCTGTCGCTCAGCGGGCGGTACGCCTTCCGGGACGCGGCACGGCACCGGTTCCGCTCGACCGCGGCGGTGATGGCGCTGATGGTCACGGTCGCCGGTGCGGTCTTGGCAGGGTTCGCGTTCGCATCGGTCGCGGAGGCGTCGAAGGACCGAGGGTACGCCCCCGCCAACAGCCTCGAGGTCAACTTCGGCGACCTGCGGCCGCAGCGGGTCGCCGCCGTGACCGAGACGGTCGAGGGCGTCGTCGGACCGGTCGAGCTCCAGCGGACGGCCGGGCTCACCGTCGAGGGGACCAAGGGTGTCGTCCTGGTCGCCGGGCGGGCCGGTGGCGAGCTCCGTGCGGCCGACGAGGCGACCATCCGTGACCTCGCGCGAGGGGACGAGACGGCTCTCCAGGCGTTCCGCGACGGCGCGGTCGTGCTGGTCGGCGGAGAGCCCGCCCGCCGCGCGGTCGAGGCGGACGGGACCGTGCGGACGCGGGTCACCGGCGCTCGCACCGACTCCGAGCAGGCGACGCGCTGGCAGCTGCCGGCCGTCTTCGTCAACGCCGATGCCGATCAGCAGTGGCTCGTCCAGGCGTTCGTCTCCTACGAGCGCGCCGAGGAGCTCGGGATGGAGCCGAGCTGGACGACCCTCGTCTTCCGCACCAGCGACCCGGTCACCGACGGCCAGCTCGACCGGCTGTCGGTCTACGGGATCAACGCCTGGTCCGACGACCCCGAACGGCTGCTCGTCGACCGGATGCAGTTCGCCGGGCTCGGGATCGCCGGGCTGCTGAGCCTGGTCGTGGTCGGCGTCGCGGTCGCGATGGCCGCTGCGGAGAGCCGCGACGACGTGGCCACCCTGGCGGCGGTCGGGGCGGGGCCGTGGCGTCGCCGGTCGATGGGCGCGATGCACGGGCTGTTCCTCGGGCTGGTCGGCGCCGGGCTGGGGGCCGCCGTGGGGGTTCCGGCCGGGGCCGCGCTGACCCAGGTGGACGGGCTGGCCGGGGTCGACGTGCCGTGGCTCGCCACCAGCGGGACGCTGCTCGTCGTCCTCCTGGCCGCTCCGGTCGCCGGCTGGGTGGTCACGCCCTCCAGGCTGCGGCTGACGCGTCGTACTGCTTGAGCAAAAGGTGGGGATCGGGACCAAAGCCTGGTTCCGGTCCCCGCCGCGCAAGGCATAGGTTCGGGGTCATCCTCCGGGGGGAAGGATTGACCTGATATGTCCGAACCAGTACCGACCGCGCGCGACCCGTTCGCGGTGCTCGGCGTGCCGCGCGGCGCCACCGTCGAGGAGCTCCGCGCCGCCTACCGCAGCCGCGCCCGGAGGCTCCACCCGGACCGCCACGTGCAGGGTGACGGCACGGTCCCGGCCGCGGTCCACGAAGCGTTCTGCGACCTGACCGCCGCCTACGACCGGGCCGTCGTCACGGCCCGCCGGCGAGCCCCTGCGCCGCCGACCCCTGCGCCGCCGCAGCGTCCCCCCGTCGGTGTGGTGCCCGGACAGCGGCTGCCGGCAGCTACGGGCCCCAAGCCGCACCGCGCCGGGCCCCGGCACTCCGACCCGCTCCTCGCGCTGCTCACCACCCCCCAGCGCTCCCGGGGGCAGTGGTCCCCGGAGGCGCTCGAGGTCTGGGCCCTCACGCTCGTCCCGGCCGCCCGGCCCCACCTGGCCGACGCCCGCCGCCACGCCGTGCTGGCGGGCGCCGCCGACCTGCGCCGGCTCACCGCGGCCACCGCGCACGCGCTGCTCACGCTGACGCTCTCCCGGAGCCTGCGGGGCGCCACCGGCCGTCGGCTCGACGCCCTCGACCAGCACCTCGCCGCGGCGTACGACGCGCTCGAGCGCGAGCTGCCCCCGGCGATCGTGGAGCGGCTCCCGGCGCGCCGGGCCAAGGCCGTCCGCGCACGCCGAGGATGGGGTGCGATCCTGGCCCGATGACCCGGGCCGACGGCTGTCTCTTCTGCTCGATCGTCGCGGGGGAGACGTCCGCCGCGACCGTGCTGGACGAGGAGCACCTCGTGGCGTTCCTCGACATCCGGCCGGTCTTCAAGGGGCACGTGCTCCTCGTGCCGCGCACCCACGTCGTGACGCTCCCCGACCTGCCGGCGGCGCTCCGGGACCCCTTCCTCGAGGCCGGCCAGCGGCTCAGCAGGGCGATGACGACGGTGCTCGGCGCCCAGGGCTCGTTCGTCGCGGTGAACAACACCGTGAGCCAGAGCGTGCCGCACCTGCACCTGCACGTCGTCCCGCGCACGAAGGGCGACGGGCTGCGCGGCTTCTTCTGGCCGCGGACCCGTTATGCCGACGACGCCGAGATGGCGGGCTACGCCGAGCGGTTGGCCGAGGGGCTGGAGAGCGCCGGCTGATCGAGCGCCGAGCGGCGCCGGAAGGCGTTGCCGGTGCCCTTCGCCGCGATCCAGACCCCCGCCACGCCGAGGACCGCCCCGCCGATCGCGTCGACGAAGTAGTGCCACCCGAGGTAGACCGTCGCCACCACGGTGAGGGCCAGGAAGACCCAGAGGAAGAGTCGCACCCCACGGCGCAGCCGGAGCAGCTCGGCCATCACGCACATGCTGACGCTGATGCCGACGTGGAGGGAGGCGAAGGCGGCGATCGTCTGGACCGCGTCGGTGGTGAACGGGTTCACCAGGACCTCGTGGCGCTCCATCATCATCGTGTCCTGCAACCCGGTGACGTCGGTGCGCGCCAGGTCGGAGAACATCGGCTGGTTGGCGTAGATCGGCCCGAGCGTCGGCACCGCGAAGTAGGTGGCGACCCCGAGGACCCAGTCGACGGCGATCGCGGTGACGTACCAGACGCCGGCGCGGGCGTCACGCGACCAGACGAGCGCGACGACGAGCGACGCCGGCACGAAGACGATCCAGGCGATGTAGATGAAGGACAGGAAGTGGGCGGCGAACCCGGTCCCCAGCCAGGAGTGGAGCACCTCGGCGGGGTCGTGGCCGAACCACAGCACCCGGTCGACGTCCTCGAGCACGCCGTCCCACAGGTGCCGGTTGACGAACGGCACGAAAGACTTGAGGTTCCGGAAGGCGGCGTAGGTGACGTACCACGCGCCCAGCCCCACGAGCGCGAACCGGACGTGGGTCATCGTCCACCGCTCGCGCACCACGTCGGTGAAGTGGCGCCGCAGGTGGAGCGAGCTCCGCGTCCGCCAGAGCGCACGCGGGAGCACGTCGGTGAGGAACGCCGCGAGCAGGATCACCGGGAGCCGGAGGTACGTCGGCCCGGCGACGCTGTCCGGGTCGCGCACGGGCAGGTCGTAGACCCAGGCCATCAACAACGTCGCCACGGCCAACGCGGCCGCGACGGAAACGGCGAAGCCCCACCCACCCTTGTGCACCGGGCAAGGATACCGGCGGTGACCCGTCGGCGCATGCGTGTAACACTCGGCCGAGCCGCACTCAGCCGAGACAGAGGATGCCGAGTCAATGGATGCTGCCATGAACCGCTACGCAGGACGTGTCGTGATCGTGACGGGGGCCGCGCGCGGCATCGGGGCGGCGACGGCGAAGAGGTTCGCGAGCGAGGGCGCCTCGGTCGCGCTGCTCGACCTCGACGAGGGGGCGGCCACCGAGACCGCGGCTGCGCTGGGTGCCGAGAAGGCGATCGGCGTCGGCTGCGACGTGGCGGACGCCGACGCGGCCGAGCGGGCCGTCGGTCGCGTCGTGGACGAGCTCGGCAAGGTGGACGTGCTCGTGAACAACGCCGGCATCACCCGCGACAACCTGCTCTTCAAGATGACCGAGGACGACTGGGACCTGGTGATGGGTGTCCACCTCAAGGGCGCGTTCCTCATGAGCCGTGAGGCCCAGAAGCACATGGTCGCCGCGAAGTACGGCAAGATCCTCAACCTCTCGAGCGTCTCCGCCCTCGGCAACCGGGGCCAGGCGAACTACTCCGCGGCGAAGATGGGCGTCCAGGGGTTCACCCGGACGCTCGCCCTCGAGCTCGGCCCCTTCGGCATCAACGTCAACGCGGTCGCGCCCGGGTTCATCGTCACCGACATGACCGACGCCACCGCCAAGCGGGTCGGCGTCGAGCCCGAGGCCTACCGGGAGGCGGCGGCCGCGGCGACCCCGGTCCGCCGGGTCGGCTACCCCGAGGACATCGCGGCGGCCGCGGCGTTCCTCTGCAGCGACGAGGCGTCGTTCGTCACGGGCCAGACGGTGTACGTCGACGGCGGCGCCAAGATCTGACGCGCGCCGCCCGGAACCGGAGTACCCTGCTGCGGGCCGCGTGACGACCGTCACCGGCCACGACCGAACATCCGCGCCGGGACGCCGAGTCCTACCCACCCGGGCCGCGGGCCGACGACACCACGGGTAGGAGTGGGGGACCCACGTTCTCCGCGTCCCTCAGCGGCAGGCTCCCGGGCCTGGTCGCCGGGCGCTCGGGGTGAAGCCGCCTCCGGTCAGCCGGAGCGGCGGGGCCACCTTCTGGTCCCAACCCGACAGCTCACCTCACAGGCGTGAGAAGGGACCGAGTCATGCCTGTGACGCTCCGGCACCCCCTGGGTGCCCCCCTGCTGCCCCTCGCCGCGCTGCTCGCGCTGCTCGTCGGCCTGCTGACGCTGGTGGGCGCGCCCTCGGCGGAGGCGGCAACCGTCAGCACCGTCGAGAAGCGGTCCGCGCGCGTGGTCAAGGTCGACCGCGCGCTCCACGTCGCCAAGCGGCAGAGGGGCGACCGCTACCGGTACGGCGCCGCCGGCCCGAACGCCTTCGACTGCTCCGGGCTCGTCTACTTCGCCACCCGCCGGGCCGGGTTCGACCGGGTCCCGCGGACCTCCTCGCAGCAGGCGAGGTACATGCATCGGATCAAGCGCAAGAACATGCGCCCCGGCGACTTCGTCTTCTTCACCGGCCGCAGCGGCGTCTACCACGTGGGATTCTACGGCGGCCGCCGTGCCGGCCGCCGGGTCATCGTGCACGCCCCGTCGCCCGGGTCCCGGGTGCGCACCGAGGCGATCTGGACCAACAGCTGGTTCCCCGGCACGCTGCGCCGCCGATGAGCCTGCGCCGTCGGTGAACGACGCGCTGGCATGCTGAGCGCCATGCACCTCCGACGCACCCGTGCGCCCCGTCCACGCTCCTTCCGTGGCGTCGCGGCGACGCTCCTCGCCGGCTCCCTGCTGCTCGCCGGCTGCACCGGCGACGAGGAGCCGCGCTCGCCCGCCGGTGCGGAGTCACACGGGGCCGGGGGGAGGGCGGTGCCGCCGGCTCCGGTCTCCCCGCTGACGGGGCTGGAGCTCAAGAAGCGCGCCGCGGACGCCCCGGTGATCGGCGTCAAGGTCGACAACACGGCGAGCAGCTCCCCGCAGGTGGGGCTCGGCCGCGCCGACATGCTCGTGGAGGAGCTGGTCGAGGGCGGCATGACCCGGATCGCCGCCTTCTTCCACACCGAGGTCCCGTCGAACGTCGGGCCGGTCCGCTCACTACGGGCCACCGACATCGGGGTCGTCCAGCCGCTGGGCGCGGTGCTCGTCGCCAGCGGCGGGGCGCCCCAGACCGTGGAGCGGGTCCGCGACGCGGGCATCCGGACGTTCACCGAGGGGGCCACCGGCTTCTACCGCGAGTCGGGGCGCGCGGCGCCGTACAACCTCTTCGTGCGGCTCGACGAGCTGGCCCGGACCCTGAAGGACAAGCGGCTTCCCGAGCCGTACCTGCCGTTCAGCGAGAAGGGCGACCTGCCGAAGGGCAAGCCCGCCCGGGCCCTGACCGCCTCGTTCTCGGGGAGCAGTGCGACGTCGTTCGAGTTCCGGAAGGGCGTCTACGTCAACACCGACTCCTACGCCGGGGCGGACGACCGGTTCGAGCCGGCCACCGTCCTGGTGCTGAGGGTCCAGGTGGGCGACGCCGGCTACGTCGACCCGGCCGGCAATCCGGTGCCGGAGACCAAGTTCACCGGCCAGGGGCGGGCGATGATCTTCCACGACGGCCGCGTCGTCCGCGGCACCTGGGTCAAGCCCGGGCTCGAGGCGCCGGTGCGGCTGAAGGCGGGCGGGTCGGCGCTGCGGCTGCCGGCAGGCGAGGTCTGGATCGAGCTGGTGCCGGCCGACGGCGGCGACGTCACGTTCAGGAGATGAGTATTTCGGCGTCGGCATGACACGATGAGGGCGTGCCGAAGACGCCGAGCATCTCCTACTCGATCGTCGTCCGCCTGGAGCTCCCCGCGGGCGGCTCGGCGATCAGTCTCCTCACGGCCGCCGTCGAACGGGTCGGCGGAGCGGTCACCGCCCTCGACGTGAGTGCCTCCGGCCACGACCGGATCCAGATCGACGTCACCTGCGCCGCCACGGACATGGGACACGCCGACCAGATCGTCGAGGTGCTGCGGCAGCTGGAGGGGGTGACGGTCCACAAGGTCTCGGACCGCACCTTCCTCATGCACCTCGGCGGCACCATCGAGATGGCGTCGAAGCACCCGATCCGCAACCGCGACGACCTCTCGCTCATTTACACGCCCGGGGTGGCCCGGGTCTGCGAGGCGATCGCCGCGAACCCCGCGGACGCGCGCCGGCTCACCGTCAAGCGGAACGCGGTCGCGGTCGTCACCGACGGGTCGGCGGTCCTGGGGCTCGGCAACATCGGCCCCGCCGCGGCACTGCCGGTGATGGAGGGCAAGGCGGCGCTCTTCAAGCGGTTCGCGGGCATCGACGCCTGGCCGCTGTGCCTCGACACCCAGGACCCGGACGCGATCGTCGAGATCGTCCGCGCGATCGCGCCCGGGTTCGCCGGGATCAACCTGGAGGACATCTCGGCGCCGCGGTGCTTCGAGATCGAGGCCAGGCTCCGGAAGATCCTCGACATCCCGGTGTTCCACGACGACCAGCACGGCACGGCCATCGTGGTGCTGGCGGCGCTCCGGAACGCGCTCCGGGTCGTGGGCAAGGAGCTCGGCTCGGTGCGCGTGGTCCTCTCCGGGGCGGGCGCCGCCGGCTCGGCGATCCTCCGCCTCCTGCTCGCCGCGGGCGTCCACGACGTGGTCGTCGCGGACATCCGCGGTGTGGTCCACGGCGGCCGGGACGACCTCGACGAGTCGTTGAGGTACATCGCCGAGTCGACCAACCGGGCTGGACTCACCGGTGACCTGCGGTCGGCGATGGCCGGGGCCGACGTCTTCATCGGCGTCTCGGCCCCGGACATCCTCGATGCCGCGGACATCGCCTCCATGGCCGAGGGCAGCATCGTCTTCGCGCTGGCGAACCCGGTGCCGGAGGTCAACCCTGCGGTCGCGCGCGCCCACGCCGCGGTGGTCGCCACGGGACGCTCGGACTACCCCAACCAGATCAACAACGTCCTCGCCTTTCCCGGGGTCTTCCGGGGGCTGCTCGACGCGTCGGCGACCCGGGTCGACTCCGCGCTGCTCCTCGCTGCTGCGGACGCGATCTCCAGGACCGTGACCGAGGACGAGCTCAACGCGAACTACATCATCCCCAGCGTCTTCCACGCCGACGTCCACACCGCGGTCGCGCACGCGGTGCGGACGACGGCCGGAGCGGAGCGGTGACATTGACCGGAGCCGAGCGATGAGCGAGCCCGTCGAAGGGTTCAGCACCGACACCGAGGAGCCTGCGCCGGGACGGCTCCTCGTCGCGACCCCGGCGCTCGTCGACCCGAACTTCGCGCACACGGTCGTGCTCATCCTCGACCACGACGAGGACGGCACCATCGGCGTGGTGCTCAACCGCCCGTCGCCGGTCCCGGTCGGCTCCGTGCTGCCGGACTGGTCGGTCTCGGTGGACCCGCCGGAGGTGCTCTTCGAGGGTGGCCCGGTCAGCACCGACGCGGCGCTCGCCGTGGCCTGCGTCCCGGGGACCGACGAGCCGGACCCGATCGGGTTCCGCCGGCTCTTCGGCGTCACCGGGATCATCGACCTCGACACGCCTCCCGAGGTGCTCGCCCCTGCGGTGACCCGGCTGCGGGTGTTCGCCGGCTACTCGGGATGGGGGAGCGGGCAGCTCGCCGCGGAGATCACCGAGGGGTCGTGGTACGTCGTCGACTCCACCACCCACGACATCTTCGACGCCGCGCCCGACCAGCTGTGGAGCTCGGTGCTCCGCCGTCAGCCCGGTGAGCTGGCGTGGGTCTCGACCAAGCCGGTCGACCCCACGATGAACTGAGCCGGCGGCGTACACTCCACGACTGTGACGACTTCGCTCAGCCCCGGTGCCCAGACCATCGAGGACCGCCGCACCCGGACCACCGACGAGGGTGACCACGAGCGGCTCTCGCACTACGTCGACAAGGAGAAGCTGACCGAGGCGATGGTCATGGGCACCCCCGTGGTGGCCCTCTGCGGCAAGGTGTGGGTGCCGAGCCGCGACCCGCAGAAGTACCCGGTGTGCCCGGAGTGCAAGGAGACGTGGGACAAGATGCAGGGCGACCAGGGCGGCGCCTGACCGCTTTCCCCCCGTCTGACCAGCCTGACCACCCGTCCCTCCTCGCACCCAGGACGTCGTGACCTCGCACTCCAGCACGCCCGCCCACCCTTCGGCGCTCCCACCCGCCTACCCGGACCGCGCCGCCTGGGGGACCGCCACCAGGCTCCGCGCCTGGCAGACCGAGGCCGTCGAACGGTACTTCGCGGAGCTGTCCCGTGACTTCCTCGCGGTCGCCACACCCGGGGCCGGCAAGACGACCTTCGCGCTGACCGTCGCCTCCGAGCTGCTCTCCCGCCGGCTGGTCGACCGGGTCACCGTCGTCGCCCCGACCGAGCACCTGAAGACGCAGTGGGCGGCCGCCGCCGCCCGGGCAGGGATCCCGATCGACCCGGCGTACTCAGGCGGCAAGGGGCGCACGAGCGGGGACTTCGTCGGGATCGCGGTGACCTACGCCGGCGTGGCGGCGAACCCGCTGGCGATGCGGATCCGCACGGAGCGGTTCAAGACGCTGGTGATCCTCGACGAGGTGCACCACGCCGGCGACGCGCTCTCCTGGGGGGAAGCGGTCCGGGAGGCGTTCGACCCTGCCCACCGGCGGCTGGCGCTCACCGGCACCCCCTTCCGCTCCGACGTGAACCCGATCCCGTTCGTCACCTACGCTCCCGGGGACGATGGCGTGCCGCGCAGCGTCGCCGACTACGCCTACGGCTACGCCCGCGCGCTCGCCGACCACGTGGTGCGGCCGGTGCTCTTCCTGGCCTACTCCGGACAGATGCAGTGGCGCACCCGGGCCGGAGACGAGATCGCCGCCCGGCTCGGCGAGCCGCTGACCAAGGACATGACGGCGCAGGCGCTGCGCACCGCGCTCGACCCGCAGGGCTCGTGGATGCCGTCGGTGCTGGCGGCCGCGGACACCCGGCTGACGGAGGTACGTCGCCACGTCCCCGACGCGGGCGGGCTCGTCATCGCCTCCGACCAGGACTCGGCCCGCTCCTACACGGCGCTGCTCAAGCAGCTCACCGGGGAGCGGCCGGTCGTCGTGCTCTCCGACGAGAAGGCGGCCTCGAAGCGGATCGCGGCCTTCTCGGAGGGCGACGACCGGTGGATGGTGGCGGTCCGGATGGTGTCGGAAGGGGTCGACGTGCCGCGGCTCGCCGTGGGCGTCTACGCCACCACGACGACCACGCCGTTGTTCTTCGCCCAGGCGGTCGGCCGCTTCGTGCGCGCCCGCAGGCGCGGGGAGACGGCGTCGGTCTTCC
Source organism: Marmoricola sp. (assembly GCA_035699145.1). Taxonomy (GTDB): domain Bacteria; phylum Actinomycetota; class Actinomycetes; order Propionibacteriales; family Nocardioidaceae; genus Marmoricola_A. The sequence continues at coordinate 18,211 of DASSBB010000032.1, read as the reverse complement.
TGCCCTCGACCGGCCACCTGCTCGGCCTCGCCGCCGAGATGGAGGTGCAGCGCGACCACGTGCTGGGGCGGCCGGTCTCCTCCGACGCCGACATCTTCGCCGCCGAGAAGGAGCTGCTCGCCCGGGAGCAGGCCGCCGAGTCGGCCTCGGCGGAGGAGGCGATGCTGCCGTTCGAGGCCCTCGGCTCCGACGCGGTGTTCGACCGGGTGCTGTACGACGGCGGCGAGTTCGGCCATGCGGGCGAGGTGCATGTCGGGTCGGACGAGGAGATGGACTTCCTCGGCATCCCCGGGCTCCTCGAGCCCGACCAGGTCCGTGACCTGCTCAAGCACCGGCAGTCGGAGCGGGCCCGCCAGCAGGCCTCGTCCGGACGCGCGCGTGACATGGAGCGCGGCCGTCCGGACGACGCCACCACGCATGAGCGGCTGGGGGTCCTGCGGCGTGAGCTGAACGGGCTGGTCGCCGCCTGGAACCACCGCACCGGCCAGCCACACGGCATCACCCATGCGGCGCTCCGCAAGGAGTGCGGGGGGCCGGCCGCCGCGGTCGCGACCGCCGACCAGCTGCGGGACCGGATCGACCGGATCCGCGCCTGGGCCGCCGGTCGAGGTTGAACCGCCCCTCGTGCCGGGTTGAACCGCCCCTCGTGCTGGGTTCAGCCGCCCCTCCTGCTGGGTTCAGCCGCCCCTCCTGCTGGTCCCAGCACGTCGTACCTCGGTGCCACCGGCATGAGGGGCGGTTCGACACAGCATGAGGGGCGGTTCGACACAGCAGGAGGGGCGGTTCAACCCGGCACGAGGGGCGGTTCGACGGGTCGGTCAGGGGAGGAGGGGGAGGACCCGGTGGCGGATCTGGGTGGCGAGCGCGATGACCGTGGTGGAGCGCAGCACCCCCTCGCAGGCGAGCACCGCGTCGATGACCCGCTGGAGGTCGGCGTTGGAGCGGGCCACGACGCGGCACCACATGTCGCCGACGCCGGTGATCGTGTAGGCCTCCAGCACCTCCGCGATCCCGGCGAGCTGGCCGGCCACGAGGTCGTGCCCGGTGCCCTGGCGGATCTCCAGCGTGAGGAACGCGGTCACCGGGTAGCCGAGCGCCTCCGGGTCGAGCTCGGGTCCCCAGCCGGCGACCACGCCGCTGCGGACCAGCTTGTCGAGCCGAGACTGCACGGTCCCGCGCGCGACACCGAGCCGCCGGGAGGCCTGGAGCACCCCGATCCGGGGCTCGTCGGCAAGGAGGCGGATCAGCGAGGCGTCGAGGTCGTCCACCCCACGATCCTGACAGATCGGGCGGGTTGACGCGGAACCACTGGTCAGATTGACCAGTGTGTCGCCCCTTGGTTGCACCGGATGCCTCCTCCTCGCATATTGGGCGACATGACTCAACAGCTGACCGCAGGCGAACTCAAGGCGGACCTGACCCTCGAACAGCTCAAGGAGCTGGTCGGACTCGTGGAGTACGACGCGAGCCGGGACCCCTTCCCCGTGACCGCGATGGACTCCGTGGGGTTCGTCGTCGGCAACGCCACCCAGACCGCCGGCTACTACCAGCTCGCGCTCGGGATGGAGCTCGAGGCCTACCGCGGCCCGGAGACCGGCTGGCGCGACTCGAAGACCTACGTGCTCCGGTCCGGCAGCGCCCGTTTCGTCTTCACCGGCGCCGTGCGCCCCGACTCCCCGCTCGCCGACCACCACCGCCGGCACGGCGACGGGGTCGTCGACCTCGCCCTCGAGGTCCCGGACGTCGACCGGTGCATCGAGCACGCCCGTTCGGTGGGTGCGACGGTCCTCGAGGAGCCGCACGACGTCTCCGACGAGCACGGGACGGTCCGGCTGGCGGCGATCGCGACGTACGGCGAGACCCGCCACACGCTCGTCGACCGAAGCCGGTACGACGGCCCCTACCTGCCCGGGTTCGAGGCCCGGAAGACGACCGTCACCCGCCCCGAGGGGCATCCCAAGCGGCTGTTCCAGGCGGTCGACCACTGCGTCGGCAACGTGGAGCTCGGCCGGATGGACGAGTGGGTCGAGTTCTACAACAAGGTCATGGGATTCACGAACATGGCGGAGTTCATCGGTGACGACATCGCCACCGACTACTCGGCGCTGATGTCGAAGGTCGTCGCCAGCGGCAACCACCGGGTGAAGTTCCCGCTGAACGAGCCCGCGGTGGCCAAGAAGAAGTCCCAGATCGACGAGTACCTCGAGTTCTACGAGGGCGCCGGCTGCCAGCACATCGCGCTCGCCACCAACGACATCCTCCGGACCGTCGACATCCTCCGCGCCAACGGCGTGGCGTTCCTCGACACCCCCGACTCCTACTACGACGACCCGGAGCTCCGCGCCAGGATCGGCAACGTCCGGGTGCCGATCGAGGAGCTGAAGGAGCGCCGGATCCTCGTGGACCGGGACGAGGACGGGTACCTCCTCCAGATCTTCACCAAGCCGCTGGGGGACCGGCCGACCGTCTTCTTCGAGCTCATCGAGCGGCACGGCTCGCTCGGCTTCGGCAAGGGCAACTTCAAGGCGCTCTTCGAGGCGATCGAGAGGGAGCAGGAGGTGCGCGGCAACCTCTGACGCACAGTTCCCCTCAGGTGCCGTGCGACGGTGCCGATCCTCAGGGGGCAAGCGTCCGGCCACAGCCGGCGAACGAGGATGTCCGCAGGAGGTGTGCCGTGCGCGGCGTCGTCTTCAACGTTCTCGAGCAGGTGGTCATCGAGGCCGCGGGCGAGGACGAGTGGGACGACCTGCTGGACAGAGCCGGCAGCGACGGCGTCTACACCTCCGCCTGCGACTACGAGATCGAGGAGCTGCTCCGCCTGGTCGAGGCCGTCGAAGGTGCCGGCACCACCCTTCCCGGCCGGCTCCGATGGATCGGCCGGCGCGCCGTACCCCACCTCGTCGAGCTGCGCGCCGACGTCTTCGGGGCGCACGCGAACGTCGCCTCCCTCCTCCGCAGGGCCGAGGAGACGGTCCAGACCGAGGTGCGGCCGTTCACCGACGGGCCGCTCCGCCCCATGTTCGACTTCCACCACGACCCGAAGGTGCCGGACGCCTTCGCGGTCGGGTGCCACCTCCCGGGCGGGCTCTGCGCCGCCGTCGAGGGCGTGCTGATCGGCGTTGCCGAGCACTACGGCCAGACCCTGCGGGTGACCCAGCCGAAGTGTGAGCGCAGGGGCTTCTCGTCCTGCCTCATCCTCGGCACCCTGGCCGAGGCGGCGGCGTGACCGAGCACGCCCAGGAGCACGCGGACCGCGTGCAGCGGCTCGAGCGCCGGGTCGAGCGCGAGCGTGCCCGACGCCGGGAGGCTGAGCGCCAGGCCGACCTCATGGCCCGACGCGCCGTCACCGACCCACTGACCGGCATGGCGACCGAGCTGGTCCTTGTCGACCGGCTCCGCTCCGGCCTGGAACGGGCGGCTCGCAAGGAGCACAGCATCGGGCTCCTCATCCTCGACCTCGACGGTTTCCGGCTGGTCAACGAGCGGCACGGCACCGCTGTGGGCGACGAGGTCGTCCGTCAGGCGGGCGACCGGCTGGCCGCCCTGATCCGCAACGGCGACACGGTCGCGCGCGTGGGCGGCGACGAGTTCGCGATCCTCCTCCACCACGTCGACGACGCCGACCACCTGCGCCGGCTCGCCGACCGGGTCACCGAGGAGCTCGGCCGGCCGTTCTCCGTCGGGACCGACACCGTCGAGCTGCGCGCCGGCATCGGGCTGCGCGTGGCCGGTGGCCGGGAGCAGGCCGAGGTCGTCCTCCGCGAGGCCGACGCGGCGCTGTACGTCGCCAAGCGCGGCGGGCGTGGTCGTGTCGTCCTCTTCGACGCGTCGCGGTCCAGGGCTGCCGACCGCCTCGAGTTCGAGCTCGAGCTGCGTCGAGCGCTCGCAGCGGGCGAGATCCGTCCCTGGTTCCAGCCGGTGGTCGACCTGGCCACCGGCGAGGTGATCGCTGCCGAGGCGCTCGCCCGGTGGCTCCACCCGGAGCGCGGGCTCATCCCGCCGGACAAGTTCATCGCGCAGGCCGAGCGGGCCGACCTCGTCCACCTCATCACCGACGCCGTGCTGCGAGACGCGTGCACCGAGGCCGCCCGGTGGAACGCCGACCGTCCGGAACGCCCCCTCCTGGTGCACGTCAACATCTCCGGTCACGACCTCGCCGACGGGCAGCTCGAGCCGCGGGTCGTCGCCGCCGTCGAGGCGGCGGGGCTCGCACCCGGGCAGCTCTGCCTCGAGATCACCGAGGGCGCTCTCGTCGCGGACGACGCGGTGGCGCAGGTCAACCTGCTCCGGCTTCGCGACCGCGGGATCGGGTTCGCGATCGACGACTTCGGCGTCCAGCACGCCTCGTTCAGCTATCTGCGGCGGTTCCGCGTCCCCACGCTGAAGATCGACCGGTCGTTCCTCGCCGAGGTGACGACGGAGGTGCGTGACGTCGCCGTTCTCGAAGGGATCGTCGCGATGGCGCGCGCGCTCGGCATGCGCACCGTCGCCGAGGGAGTGGAGACCCGCGACCAGGCCGACGTGGTCCGCCGCGCCGGCGTCGACGAGGGACAGGGCTGGCTCTTCGGCCGGCCGGTCACGGCCGCCGACTGGCAGGCGGCCCCCTGGATGCAGGCCGACGCCCTCAGGTCGAGCTGACCGCGGCCGATGGAGCCACACATGGACAACGCGCCCCGCGCCGGGAAGAGCTGAAGGAGGAGCCGTGAGCGATCAGCCCACCAGCCCCGCCGGTGCTCCGCGCGCCTCGTGGCGGGAGCGGGCCTGGCTCCTCTTCGCCGCCCTGGGCAGCCTCGTCGTCGTCGGCTCCCTCACCGCCTCGAGCCCGGTCGTCGCGGACGTCTTCTACGTGGGGCTCAGTGCCGGCGTCGCCGGTGCGGTCGTGCTCGGCGTCCTGCTCCACCGCCCGGCACAGCCGCTCCCGTGGTTCGTCATGGCCCTCGGGCAGCTCTCCTGGGTGCTGGCGGACGCCACGCTCTACTGGCAGTACGACGTCATGCACGTCGACGCCTATCCCTCGATCTCCGACGCGTTCTACCTGGCCGGCTACGCCGTGCTCGCGACGAGCCTGCTGCTGATGCTTCGCGCGCGTGGCCACGGGCGTGACCTGCCGGGTCTCCTGGACAGCCTCACGGTGAGCGCCGGCTTGGCGGTCCTCTGCTGGGCCTTCCTGACCGAGCCCACGCTCTCGGCGTACGCGGACCGCCCCGGCGCGGCAGCGGTCTCGGCGGCCTACCCGCTGGCTGACATCGCGCTGATCGCCGTCCTCATCCGGCTGGTGGTCTCCTCAGCCGGCCGGAGCCGGTCGCTCCGCCTGATCCTGGTCGCCCTCGCGCTCCTCATCGTCGCGGACGGCCTGACGGCCGCCGCCGAGCTGTACGTCGCCGGGCCGGACGACCTCACCGAGATGATCTGGCTGGCCTCCTACGTGACGTGGGGCGCAGGGGCACTGCACCCCTCGATGGCGAGCGTGACCGAGTCGAACGCCGTACGACGTCGCCCGCTGCGCGCGCAGCGCCTCGTGGCGATGGTCCTGGCCACGCTGGTGACCCCCGGCATCCTCGCCGTCCAGACGCTGGCCGGCCTGAGGTTGAGCGTGTGGGCGGTTGTCGTCGGCTCGGTGGTGATGTTCCTCCTCGTGCTGGCGCGGATGGACATCGCCATCAACCAGATCGCGGCGATGAGCCGGCAGCGCAGGCTCCTCCAGGAGGAGCTCCACCACCAGGCCTCCCACGACGCCCTCACCGGGCTGCCCAACCGTGCCCAGGCGCTGCTCCTGGTCAACCAGGCTCTCGAGCGGGCGGGCCGTACCGGCGACGGGGTCACGGTGCTCTTCGTCGACCTCGACGGCTTCAAGGGGGTCAACGACACCCTGGGCCACCGGGCCGGGGACGAGGTCCTGCGTGTCGTGGCTCGCCGGTTGGCGTCCGCCGTACGCCACGGTGACGTGGCGGCCCGGCTCGGCGGCGACGAGTTCGTCGTCATGCTGGAGAGCGCCGCTCCGGGGGCCACCCCGGCGCAGGTCGCCGAGCGGATCATCGACGCGGTCTCCGAGACGATCACCCTGCGAGCCGGTGGTGAGGTCCGCGTCGGGGCGAGCGTCGGCATCGCGAGCAGCGTCAGCGGCGACGTGACCGCCGACGAGCTCGTGCACGACGCCGACCAGGCGCTCTACCGCGCCAAGGCTGAGGGCAAGGGACGCCACGTCGTGTTCGGTGAGGCGCTCCGCGAGGAGCTGTCGCAGCAGGCGCAGCTGGAGGTGGCGCTTCGCCACGCGATCGGCCACGAGGAGCTGCGGGTCCACTACCAGCCGATCCTCGACGTCGTCCGCGGGGAGCTCCAGGGCTACGAGGCGCTGGTGCGCTGGGAGCGGCCCGGGGTGGGGCTGTTGCCGCCCTCGGAGTTCCTCCCGATGGCCGAGAGCTCCGACCTGATCTGCGAGCTCGACACCTGGGTGCTCGGGCAGGCGACGAACCAGCTCGCCGCGTGGTGCCGGGCCGCCGGGCGCGACGACCTGGTGGTCGCCGTGAACGTCTCGGGCCGCCACGTCAGCCGACGCCGGTTCTGCGACGATGTCGTCCGGGCGGTCGAGGAGTCCGGGATCCGGCCGCAGCAGCTGGTCGTGGAGGTCACCGAGACCGCGCTCGCCGAGCACCGGACCGCGGTGGCGAACCTGACCGAGCTCCGGCTTCTCGGCGTCGCGGTGAGCCTCGACGACTTCGGCACCGGCTACAGCTCGATCGGCCAGCTCTCCAGGCTGCCGGTCGACATCGTCAAGATCGCCCGCGAGTACCTCGAGCCCGGGTCCGCCGCGACCCGGAAGCTGCTCGAGCTGATGGTGCAGGCGGCGCACAGCGCCGGGCTGCCCGTGGTGGGCGAGGGGGTCGAGCGGCTCGAGCAGCTCGAGGTCCTCCAGGAGCTCGGTTGCGAGTCCGCGCAGGGGTTCTACCTCGGCCGGCCGACGAGCGGCGAGCAGCTGCGCACCCCGACGGTGAGCGAGACGCTCGAGGCGACCGCCTGAGCTTCAGAGCACCTTCGAGAGGAACGACTGGGTCCGCTCGTGCTGCGGGTTGCCGAGCACCTCGTGCGGGTCGCCCTCCTCGACGATGACACCGCCGTCCATGAAGACGAGGTGGTCGCCGACCTCCCGGGCGAACCCCATCTCGTGGGTGACCACCATCATCGTCATGCCCTCGTTGGCGAGGGTGCGCATGACCTCGAGGACGTCGCCGACGAGCTCCGGGTCGAGCGCGCTCGTCGGCTCGTCGAACAGCATCATGTCGGGGTCCATCGAGAGCGCCCGGGCGATGGCCACCCGTTGCTGCTGACCGCCGGAGAGGTGCGCCGGAAAGGCGTCCTCCTTGCCCGCGAGCCCGACCTTCTCGAGGTTCGTGCGGGCGACCTCGACCGCCTCGCCCTTGCTCCGTCCCTTGACCCGGCGCTGGGCGAGGGTGAGGTTGCCCATGACGCTCAGGTGCGGGAAGAGGTTGAACGACTGGAAGACCATCCCGATCCGAGAGCGGATCCCGTCGAGATCGACCTCGGGGTCGCAGATGTCGACTCCCTCGACGACGATCGTGCCGGAGGTGGGCTCCTCGAGCCGGTTGACGCAGCGCAGGAGCGTCGACTTCCCCGAGCCCGATGGGCCGATGACGCAGACGACCTGACCGTCGTCGACGTGGAAGTCGATCCCCTTGAGCACCTCGTTCTCACCGAAGTACTTGTGCAGGTCCTTGACCTCGATCGCGCGGGCCACGGTCGTCACCTCGCTTTCTGCTGTCGGCGCTCGAGTGCCGAGACCAGCTGGGTCAGCGGGAGCGTGATGACCAGGTACATGACGGCAGCCGCGATCAACGGGGTGGAGTTCGTCGTGCTGACCACGGCGTCGCGCGCGAACGTCGTGAGCTCACGGTCGCCGAACGCGACGCCGATCAGCGCCAGCAGCGACGTGTCCTTGATGAGCAGGACGAACTCGTTGGTCAGCGGCGGGATGACGATCCGGAACGCCTGCGGCAGCACGATCGAGACCGTGGTCCGGCCGGCGGACATCCCGAGAGAGCGAGCCGCCTCGGTCTGGCCCTTGGGCACCGCCTGGATCCCCGCCCGGAGGGTCTCGGCCATGTAGGCGCTCGACACCACGATGAGCGCCGCGATGCCGGCGCCGACGAACCCGCCAGGTGGCTGCCAGCTGAACGCGATGGGGATCGCGAGCCCGAACGCCACGATCACCAGGAGGGCCGGCAGGCCGCGGAAGAACTCGATGTAGGCGGTCGCCAGCCAGCGGTAGGGCCCGACCGGCGAGAGCCGCATCAACGCCAGGACGACCGCGAGCGCGAGCCCACCGAAGAACGAGATCAGCGTGAAGACGACCGTGTTCTTCGCGCCGATCGTGACGATCTCCGGCCAGAGCCCCTTGGCGACCTCCCAGTCGAAGAAGTTCTTGTTGATCGCCTCCCAGTCGGCGAGGAGCACCAGGGCCACGACGGCCAGGACGAACACGCCGTACAGCAGTCCCAGGTTGAGCCGCTTGCGCGTCGTACGTCTCACTGTCAGCCCTCCCGGTCCGGTCCAGTCAACGGGCTCACTCGGTGGAGAAGTACTTCTCGTAGAGCTTGTCGTAGGTCCCGTCCTCGCGCAGTGCCGCGAGCTGCTCGTTGACCGCGTCGATGAGCTCGGTGTTCCCCTGCTTCACCGCGAAGCCGTACTCCTCGCCGGTGCTGTAGGTCTCGACGACCTCGAACTGACCGTCCTCGGCGTGCGTGATGTTCACCGGCAGGTCCTGGAGGAGCGCGTCGACGCTGCCGCCCTTGATGGCGCTGTACATCTCCGCGTCGCTGGGGAACGTGATGATCTCCGCGTCGGACGGAGCGTTCTCCTCGGTGTAGGCCTTGCCGGTGGTGCCCTGCTGGACGCCGACCTTCTTGCCCGCGAGGTCCTCGATGGACTGGATGTCGGAGCCGGTGGGCACCAGGAGGGACTGCTCGGAGTCGTAGTAGCCGTCGGTGAAGTCCAGGTTCTCCTCCCGCGCGTCGGTGATCGTCATCGCGCTGGCCACCAGGTCGCACTGGTTCGAGTTCAGCGACAACCCGGACTGGAGGCCGTCGAACCCGGAGTCCCGCACCTCGAGCTCGAGCCCGAGCCCGTCCGCGATCTCGTTCACCAGGTCGCCGTCGAAGCCGGTGAAGGTTGCGCCGTCCATGACGTCGAACGGCGGGTAGGGGATGTCGGAGCAGACGGTGAGAGTGCCCTCGTTGATGGTCTGGACGGTGGGCTCGTCGCCGCCCGAACCAGAGCCCGAGGAGCCCGTCGAGGGTTCGTCGTCGGAGCCGCAGGCGGCCATCGTCAGGGTGAGCGCCAGGGCAGCGCCCGTGGCGAGGGTGCGGGTCAGTCTCGTCGTCATGGCATGCACCCTAGTGGCCGCGTTCCCCTGTGGCCCAGCACTCACCTCACGATTCAGTGACATTCAGGGACGGTTGGGGCCGTATTCACGGCTGATCCCGTCGAAGACGTGCCGGATGAAGGCGGTGAGGTGCTCCTGGACCGTGTCCCGGCTGACCGTGCCCTGCTCGAGCCACCCGTCGGTGGCCCTGGTGGCGGGCACCGTGCCGCCAAGCTATCCGGGTGACCGCGCCGGCGGGCGGTGGCACCCTGGGCCGGTGACCGAGCCCGATCCCACGGAAGTCCTGCTCCGCTACCTGCGGCTCGCCCGCGAGGCGCTGGTCTGGAAGCTCGACGGGCTCTCGGAGTACGACGCCCGCCGGCCGCTCACCCCGACCGGCACCAACCTCCTGGGGCTCGTCAAGCACGTGGCCTCGGTGGAGGCGTGGTACCTCGGCGACTGCTTCGGCCGCCCCTTCGGCGAGCCGTTGCCGTGGTTGCACGATGACGCCGAGCCCAACGCCGACCTCTGGGCCACCGCCGAGGAGTCCCGCGACGACGTCATCGGCCTGTACCACCGGGTCTGGTCGCACTCCGACGCCACCCTGGAGCAGCTGCCGCTCGACGCGCCGGGCGAGGTCCCGTGGTGGCCGGAGGAGCGCCGCCGGGTGACCCTCCACCAGGTCGCGGTGCACATGGTCGCCGAGACGAACCGTCACGCCGGCCACGCCGACGTGCTCCGTGAAGGGATCGACGGCGCCGCCGGGCTGCGGGCGGACAACGACAACCTGCCGTCGGTGCCCGAGGGGTGGTGGGCGGAGCAGTTCGAGCGCCTCGAGAAGGTCGCCCGTCAGGCGGGCACCAGCGACAGTGCGACGAGGTCGTCGTAGGGCTCACGCACGCCGCAGCAGCCGAACGAGGTGAACCAGCGGCGGGCGCGGACCAGCCCGTCGCTCCCGACGTCGACGAGCCTGGAGACGACGGCGTCGGCATCCCGCTCGGCCAAGGCAGCCACGACGTCGTCGCCGTCGAGAGCGGCACGGGTCGCGAGCAGCACGTTGAGGAAGCCGTGGTGCTCGAAGCCGGTCTCCCCCGACCGGTGCCGGACCGCGTGGTGCAGCCCCGCGGTGCACTTGAACGGCAGCTCCCGGTCGAGCGCGGCATCGATGGCGGTGGCCACGGTCTCCTCCGAGGGGAAGGCGTCGGCGGTGACTCCGCCGGTGCGGAGCTTGAGCCGGAGGTCGGCCGAGGCGACCTCGTCGAGAGCGGCGAGCCAGCCGTGTGCCGGGGTGCCCGGCACGAGGGGCGGCTCGACATAGGTGGGAACGTCGGTGCCGAGCTGCGTGACCGCCGCGACCACCCTGCGTGCGCTGCCGGCCAGGTCGTCGAGGTCGCGCAGGGCCACCTCGATCCCCGCCGGCTCGAGTCCCGGCGACGTCGCCCAGCGGTACGCCGGCTCGATCGCGCCCGCGCCGCCGGTCACCACGACGGTGACCCGCAACGGGTCGCCGTCGGGGTCCACCAGCCCGGCCAGGTCGGGGAGCCGGGTGTCGCTGACGACGAACGGGCCGACCATGCCGGCGTACCGTGCGGCGAGGTGCTCGCGGTGCGCCGGCACCGCCTCCTCGAGCGGCGCCTCGCCCGGGGGGAAGATCGCCGCGTCGTCGACGAGGGCGGTGTACTCCGGGGGGATCGCAGGCGTCGTTGACACCCTCGCGACACTAACCGAAGGTGGGGCTCAGGACGGACTACAGACATGGGGAGGATGGGAGCACGTGGCCTTCTACCGGCAGGTCGGATCGGTCCCGCCGAAGCGGCACACCCAGTTCCGGGACGACTCCGGTGCGCTGTACTTCGAGGAGCTGATGGGGGAGGAGGGGTTCTCCTCCGACTCCTCGCTGCTGTACCACCGCGGCGTACCGTCGGCGATCGTCGACAGCGAGGTCTGGGAGCTGCCCGACCAGGCGACCACGCCGAACCACCCGCTCAAGCCGCGACACCTCAAGCTGCACACCCTCTTCCCCGCCTCGTCCGATCGGGGGAGCGCTATAGCGCGCGGCCAATCGGACGAGGCGGACCCGGTGACGGGACGGCGGCTGGTGCTCGGCAACGGGGACGTCCGCATCTCGTACGTCGTCGCCGGCGCCACCTCGCCGTACTACCGCAACGCGGTCGGGGACGAGTGCGTGTACGTCGAGTCGGGGAGCGGCGTGGTGGAGACGCTGTTCGGCGTGCTGCCCTACCGGACGGGCGACTACGTGCTGGTCCCGAGGGCGACCACCCACCGGTGGGTCCCGGACGAGACGAGCCGGCTCTACCCGATCGAGGCGAACAGCCACGTCCACCCGCCGAAGCGGTACCTCTCCCGGTTCGGCCAGCTGCTCGAGCACGCGCCGTACTGCGAGCGCGACCTGCACGGTCCGCACGAGCCGTTCCGCGCGGACGGCGACGACGTGGAGGTGCTCGTCAAGCACCGGGGCAACGGACCGGGCGGCATCGTCGGCACCCGGCTCGTCTACGCGACGCACCCCTTCGACGTCGTCGGGTGGGACGGGTGCCTCTACCCCTACACGTTCAACGTCGAGGACTACATGCCGATCACCGGCAAGATCCACCAGCCGCCGCCGGTGCACCAGGTGTTCGAGGGTGGGAACTTCGTGGTCTGCAACTTCGTGCCGCGCAAGGTGGACTACCACGAGCTCGCGGTGCCGGTGCCGTACTACCACTCGAACGTCGACTCAGACGAGGTCATGTTCTACGTCGGCGGGGACTACGAGGCCCGCAAGGGGAGCGGGATCGACATCGGCTCGATCTCGCTGCACCCCGGTGGCCACGCGCACGGCCCGCAGCCCTCGGCGATCGAGGCGTCGCTCGGCGCCGAGGCGTTCGACGAGCTCGCGGTCATGGTGGACACGTTCCGCCCGCTCGAGCTGGGTGAGGGCGGGCTCGCGGCGGAGGACCCGGAGTACGCCTGGACGTGGGCCGGCCGCCGGACCCGCTGACCTCGACCCATGGCCGCCTCGACCAGGATCGCCTTCCTCCGTGCCATCAACCTCGGGAGGAACCGCAGGTTCCCGATGGCGGAGGTCAAGGAGTGCCTGGCCGACGCCGGGTTCACCGACGTGGAGACCCACCTGGCGACCGGCAACGTGCGGTTCGGCTCGCGGATGCGCTCACGGGCCCGGCTCGAGGAGCGGCTGGAGGAGGTGTTCGAGGCGCGGACCGGCTTCGCCGTACCGACGATCGTGGTGAGCCCGGCGGAGCTCTGCGCCGTCCACGACGCGGCGATGGCGCTGGACGTGACCGCGGCCCGCCGCTACGTGACGTTCCTGAAGGACCCCCTGACCACCGGGGCCAAGGCGGAGATCGACGCCTGGGACGCCCCGGGCGAGGGTGCCAAGGCGCTCGACCGCGCCGTCGTGTGGTGGCTCGACCACCCGACCGCGGCGGCGAAGTTCTCCAACGCGCGGGTCGAGCGGCACGCCGTCGCGACGACCCGGGACCTCAAGGTCGTGGCTACGTTGGCGGAGCGATGGGGCGCCGCGGGAGGTCGCGCACCGACCGGGACGCCAACGTGACCAGCGAGACCGCCACGTAGAGCACTCCGCTGGCGGTGAGCACCTCGGCGTACCCGAAGAGCTCGCCGAGCGGGCCGTAGGCGAGCTGGCCGAGCGGAATCGCGACGAACGAGCCGAGCGCGTCGTAGGAGTAGGCCCGGGAGAGCTGCTCCTCGCCGATGTTCTCCTGCATGGCGAGGTTCCACCCCATGCTGAAGACCTCGACCCCCGCGCCGGCGATGAACGCCGCGACGAGCAGGAGGGCCAGCCGCGGCTCGACCCCGAGCAGGAAGATCGGGAGCCCCATGACCGCGCACCCGATCATGCCGAGCCGCAGCGGACGTCCCATCGGCACCCGCAGCATCACGACGGTCATGAGGAGCAGCCCGACCGACTCCGCGGAGAGGACGTAGCCCCAGGCCTGCTTGCCGATCGTGTCCTGCGCCAGCGCGGGACCGAGGGTGTACCAGGCGCCCTGGTGGATCATGTTGAGCACGCCGAACGCGAGGACCACCGCCCAGAGCCAGGTGGTTCCGCGGAAGAGGTCCCACCCCTCCCGCAGCTCGGTCCAGGTGGTCGACGACTCCTCGCGCGGCGCGGGTCCGGGAAGGTCCACCGGGAGCAGCAGGAGCGCGGCGAGCAGCCACGCCACGGCGTCGACGGCGAGCGCCCAGCCGGAGCCCACCGTGACGACCAGGAGTGCGCCCGCGGTGGGCCCGACGATGGTCAGTGCGCCTCGTGACATCGAGAGCAGCGCGTTGGCCTGCTGCAGCTCCTCCCGCGGCACCAGCTGCGGCACGACGCTCGACAGCGCCGGGAACGACAGCGCGCTCACCAGGCCGTGCACCGCCTCGAGGACGATGAGCATCCAGAGCTCCGCGGTGCCGGTGACGAGGAGCGTCGCGACCACGCCCTGGCTCAGGCCGGAGACGACGTTCGAGAACTGGATCACCAGGGTCCTCGGCAGCCGGTCGGCCACCACGCCGCCGAAGAGGAGGAAGAGCACCATCGGAACGGTGTGCGCCGCGAGCACCTGGCCCAGCGCGGTCGCCGACCCGGTGAGGTCGAGCACGGCGAAGGCGAGCGCCACCGTGGCCATCGTCCGGCCGAACGTGTTGGTCAACCGGGACGCGACGAACCACGCGAAGTTCCGCTCCCGAAGCGGTCCCAGGCGCTCTGTCCAGCTCACCGGAGGACAGTACTGTCTCCGCCGTGACGAACCAGCTCGACGTCGAGGCCGCCGACGGGGTCCTGCGCGCCACGTTCACCGGCGCTGAGCCCGCTCAGACGACGGTCGCCCCGGCAGTGCGGAACTCGTCGATCGCCTGCGCGGAGGTGGCTGGCGCGACGCCGGCGCACAGCTCTTCGAGCACCCGCACGGTGAACCCCTCCCGGACGGCGTCGAGGGTGGTCGCGCGCACGCAGTAGTCGGTCGCGATCCCGCAGATGTCCACGTCGGTGACCTCCTGGCCGCGGAGCCAGTCCGCCAGCGAGACCCCGTCGTGGTTCCTCCCCTCGAAGCCGGAGTACGCCGCGGCGTACTCGCCCTTGAGGAAGATGCTGTCGAACGGCTGCGGGTCGAGGTTGGGGTGGAAGGCGACACCGTCGCTCCCCGCGACGCAGTGCTCGGGCCACGAGCTGACGAAGTCGGGGTGCTCGCTGAAGTGGTCGCCGGGCTCGATGTGGTGGTCCTGGGTGGCGACGGCGAGCGCGTAGTCGGGTGCGTTGGGGACCTGCTCGGTCCAGCTGTGGAGCAGCTCGCTGATCCGGTGCGCCACCTCTGCCCCACCCGCGACCGCGAGGCTGCCGCCCTCGCAGAAGTCGTTCTGGACATCGACCACGATCAGGGCGCGCTTCATGCGCCCGAGACTAGTCCGATCAGACGTGGATCGTCGGGATGACCGGCTCGCCCTTGGACATCTGGTGGGCCGTCATCGGCAGCTCCGCGCGGGCAGCGGCGTGCCGCTTCCGGGAGCGCTCGAGCGGCTCCCTGCCGACCACCTCGCCGTCCCGGACCAGCGGGACGAGCAGGGCACGGTCGTCACCGTCGTCGGCGGGCGGCGTGCCGACGCCCACGACCTCGGCCTCGGCGACCCCCTGGGAGCTGCGGCGGCGCAGGGCGTACTTCCTCCCCCCCACCGAGATCTTGTCCTTGCTCTTCTTCGCGACGTCGACCATCCGGCCGTCGTCGTCGTGGCGGGCGACCAGCTTGTAGACGAACCCGGAGGTCGGGTGGCCGCTGCCGGTGACGAGCGAGGTCCCGACGCCGTAGCCGTCGACGGGCGCGGCCGCGAGCGCAGCGATCGCGTGCTCGTCGAGGTCGGAGGTCACGACGATGCGGGTCGCGGTCGCGCCGAGCGAGTCGAGCTGCGCCCGCACCTCGTGGGCGAGCAGCCCGAGGTCGCCGGAGTCGATCCGCACCGCGCCGAGCTCCGTGCCGGCGATGTCGACGCCGAGCCGCACCGCCTCGGCGATGTCGTAGGTGTCGACGAGCAACGTCGTCCCCGTGCCGAGCGACTTCACCTGGGCGGTGAACGCCTGGCGCTCGGTGTCGTGGAGGAGCGTGAAGCTGTGCGCGCTGGTGCCGGTGGTCGGGATGCCGTGCCGGAGCCCCGCTGCGAGGTTGGAGGTCGCCTCGAACCCCGTGACGTACGCCGCCCGGGCGCACGCGACCGCGGCCTCCTCGTGGGTGCGCCGGCTCCCCATCTCGATGCACGGACGGTCGCCCGCAGCGCACGTCATCCGCGAGGCCGCCGAGGCGATCGCCGAGTCGTGGTTGAGGATCGACAGCAGCACGGTCTCCAGGAGGACGGCGTCGGCGAAGCTCGACTCGACCACCATGAGGGGGGAGTAGGGGAAGTACACCTCGCCCTCGGGGTAGCCCCAGATGTCGCCGCCGAACCGGTACGACGCCAGGTAGCCCAGCGTCTCGTCGTCGACGACGTGCCGGTCGGCGAGGTACGACAGCGCGGTCTCGTCGAACCGGAACCCCTCCACGGCGTCGAGGGCCCGCCCGACGCCGGCCACCACGCCGTACCGGCGTCCCTCGGGAAGCCGTCGGGGGAACAGCTCGAACACCGAGCGGCGCTGGGCGGTCCCACCCTCGATGGCGGCCTGGAGCATCGTCAGCTCGTAGTGGTCGGTCAGCAGGGCGGTCGACGTGCTCGCGTTCTCGGAGGCCACAGGGTCACCCTAGGCGTCCGACGGGTGTGTCCGGTCGTGCGGCGAGGGTTCTAGGGTGGGAGGCGTGTCCGCACCTAGCCCCGTCGAGCTCGAGGAGACCGATCTCGGCGACCTCACCGAGATCGACGGCCCCTGGCAGACGGTCGTCTGGAACGACCCGGTCAACCTCATGTCGTACGTCACGTTCGTGTTCCAGCAGTACTTCGGGTTCTCCCGGAAGAAGGCGGAGAAGCTGATGCTGCAGGTCCACCACGACGGCCGCTGCATCGTGTCGTCGGGCGGGCGCGAGGAGATGGAGCGCGACGTCCGGGCGATGCACGAGTACGGCCTCTGGGCCACGCTGGAGAAGGTCGATGGCTGACGGGTTCCAGCGGCTCCGCGGCGGCGGCGCGGTGGCGACGTTCACCGGGTTCGAGGCCGACCTGCTCCGCTCGCTCGCCGCCCAGATCGTGGAGCTGCTGCGCAACGAGGCGGCGGTGCCGGCCACCGACCTGGACCCCTTCGAGTCGATGCTCGACTTCACCGGTCCCACGACTGCCCCGGACGACCCGGTGCTGGCGCGGCTCTTCCCGGTGGCCTACCGGGACGACGAGGAGGCGGCGGGGGAGTTCCGCCGGTTCACCGAGACCGAGCTCCGCTCCGGCAAGGCGGCGAGCGCGGCGGCGGTCATCGACGCGATGGAGGAGGCGGGGCTCCCTGGCGAGGTCGACGAGAGCGGCCTGATGATCGACGTCGAGCTCGACGCCGACGAGGCCGTCACCTGGATGAAGGCGCTCAACGACATGCGGCTCGCGCTCGCCACCAGGCTCGGCGTCGAGGAGGACGACGAGGAGTTCTGGGAGTCGCTGCCCGACGACGACCCCCGGGTCCACGTGCACGACATCTACGACTGGCTGGCGTTCCTCCAGGAGACCCTGGTCCACGCCGTCTCCGGGTGAGCGTCCGCCCCTGGGACGGCGTCCGGAACCTCTGTGTGGCCCGACTACCCTGGGCGGGTGCTTGTCATCTCCCGTCCGACGTACGACCAGATCGTCGCGCACGCCAAGAGGGACCACCCCGACGAGGCGTGCGGCATCGTCGCCGGACCGGAGGGCAGCGACCGGCCCGAGCGGTTCGTGCCGATGGTCAACGCCGCCGGCTCGCCGACGTTCTACGAGTTCGACTCCACCGAGCTGCTCGCGCTCTACAAGGAGATGTGGGCCAACGACGAGGAGCCGGTGGTCGTGTACCACTCGCACACCGCGACGGAGGCCTGTCCCAGCCGCACCGACATCGGTCTCGCCAGCGAGCCGGGCGCGCACTACGTGCTGGTGAGCACCCGTGAGAACGGCAACGACGAGGGACCGGTCGAGTTCCGCTCGTTCCGGATCGTCGACGGTGCGGTGACGGAGGAAGAGGTCTCCGTCGTCGACCGCCTGCCCGACCCGCACACCGTCTGACCACCGCACCCACCACGCAAGGAGCACCGCCCCCATGGCCATCGAGGTCCGAGTTCCCACGATCCTGCGCACCTACACCGACGGCGCGAAGTCCGTCACCGGCGAGGGCGCCTCCCTCGCCGACCTCATCGACGACCTGGAGTCCCGGCACCCCGGGATCAAGGACCGGCTCGTCGAGGGGGCCGACCTGCGCCGCTTCGTCAACGTCTACGTGAACGACGAGGACGTCCGGTTCACCGGGGGGCTCGGGACCTCGGTAGGCGACGGCGACCAGGTCGTCGTGCTCCCCGCCGTGGCCGGCGGCTGACCCACCGCGCATGCGTTTCGACAACCTCCTCGACTCGGTCGGCGGCACCCCCCTCGTGGGGCTGCCGCGGTTGTCGCCTTCCCCCGACGTGCGCGTCTGGGCCAAGCTCGAGGACCGCAACCCGACCGGGTCCATCAAGGACCGGGCGGCGCTCAAGATGGTCGAGCAGGCCGAGAAGGAGGGGCTGCTGCGCCCCGGTTGCACGATCATGGAGCCGACCAGCGGCAACACCGGCATCTCGCTGGCGATGGCCGCCAAGCTCAAGGGCTATCGCATCGTCTGCGTGATGCCGGAGAACACCTCCGTCGAGCGCAAGCAGCTGCTGGAGATGTGGGGCGCGGAGATCGTGT
>DASSBB010000031.1:0-2500 GCA_035699145.1 Marmoricola sp. | reverse complement strand
AGCGGAACCGGCCGGGGCCGCCGGCGTAGCAGGCCTGCGGGCAGAAGGCCCGGGCTGCCGGTCGACACGATCCGGTCGATGAGGGAGGGCACGTGAGGCTCGTCGAATTCAACGCCGCACCGGCCGAGGAGCTCGATCCGGCGCTGCTGGCCTGCTGCGAGGTGCCGGCGTGGGCTGCGGCGGTCCGCGAGGGGCGGCCGTACGACGACGTCGACGCGCTCGTCTCTCGTGGGGACGAGGCATTTCGTCGGCTCGGCTCGGTCGATGTCGAGCGTGCCCTGGCTGCACACCCGCGGATCGGGGAGCGTGCGCAGGGGGACGGCGTCGAGGCGTCCTGGTCCCGCAGCGAGCAGTCCGGCGTGGACCGCGACGAGCCGACGACGGCCGCGCTGGCCGAGGGCAACCGCGCCTACGAGGAGCGGTTCGGCCGGGTGTTCCTGATCTGTGCGACGGGGCTGTCGGGGGACGAGGTCCTCGACGCCCTGCACCGGCGGCTCGGCAACGACGAAGCCACCGAGGCCTTGGTCGTCGCGGACGAGCTGAGGAAGATCGCGGTCCTCCGGCTCCGGAAGCTGGTGACGTCGTGAGTGCCGTCACCACGCATGTCCTCGACACCGCCCTGGGCAGGCCGGCGGCCGGGGTCCCGGTCCGGCTCTTCGATGGCGACGGGGCGCTCCTCGCCCGGGCGTCGACGAACAGCGACGGGCGAGTTCCCTCGCTGGGGCCCGACGAGCTCGAGACCGGCAACTACCGGCTCGTCCTCGACACGGCGGCGTACTTCGACTCGACCGGGCAGACGGGCTTCTTCCCGTCCGTCAGCATCGTGTTCGACCTGGCCGACCCGGGGCAGCACTACCACGTCCCGCTGCTGTTGAGCCCGTTCGCCTACTCGACCTACCGAGGAAGCTGACTCCATGGCCATCGTCCTGGGCCCGAACCAGTACGGCAAAGCCGAGACCCACGTCGTACGCGTCTTCCGGGACACCGCGCGCCACGAGCTCCGGGACCTGACCGTCTCGACCGCGCTGCGGGGCGACTTCGGCGCGGCCCACGTGGAGGGCGACCAGGGTTCGGTGCTCCCCACCGACAGCCAGAAGAACACGGTGTTCTCCTTCGCCAAGGAGGGCGTGGGCGCCATCGAGGAGTTCGCGCTGACGCTCGCCGGCCACTTCCTCGAGGAGGTCCGCGTCGCCGAGGGGGGCCGCGTCGAGATCAGCGAGGCGCCCTGGCAGCGGATCCGGGTCGACGGCACGGGCCACGACCACGCGTTCGTCCAGCGGCATCGGCACCAGGACCACGGTCGTCAACGTCGACGGCGGTGGCGTTCATGTCGTCTCGGGCATCCGCGACCTCGTCGTACTGAAGTCGACCGGGTCGGAGTTCCACGGTGGAGCTCAAGCGGCTCGACACCGGTGACTTCGGCCTCGCCTGGGGTGGCGTCTCCTCCTTGCAGCTCGCCCTGCCGGCCGTCTGGACGCAGGCGCGTCAGCGAGGCTTCACGCTCTCCGACGTCGTCAGTGGATGTGCGAGGGGCCAGCCGACCAGACCGGGCTGCTCTCGAAGGACGGATCGCGGTCACGCCGTACGCCGGCCGCTCGCTCACCGGGGTGGTCAGGAGCACGTGGCTGCGCGGTTCCCGTGTCGACGTCGACGGGTCGCTGCGGGGGCGGCTGCTCGCCGCGTCCGGATGACCGCGCGCTATACGCCGCGCCCAATCGGACGAGGCGGTGCCGCGCCGCCTGCGGTCAGGCCAGGGCGCGGTCCAGCGCGGCCTGCACGTGCAGGGTCGTGACGGGGAAGAGCGGTACGTCGGAGTCGGCCTGCTTGACCAGCGTCTCGAGCTCGGTGCACCCCAGGATCGCGCCCTCGGCGCCGTCCTCCCACAGCCGGTTGACGAGGTCGACGACCGTGCGGCGGCTCTGGTCGGTCACCTTGCCGTGGACGAGCTCCTCGTAGATGATCCGGTTCACGGTCTCGTGGTGCTCCGCGTCAGGGGTGATCACGGAGAGCCCGTGCGACGCGAGCCGGTCGGTGAAGAAGGGCCGGCCCATGGCGAACGCGGTGCCGAGGAACCCCACCGTCGAGAACTCCTGGGCCTTGACGGCCTCCGCCACGACGTCGGCGAGGTGGATCATCGGGATGTCGATCGCGGCCTCCACCTGGTCGGCGACGAGGTGGAACGCGGTGGTGCACATGAGCAGGAGGTCCGCGCCGGCCGCCTCGACCCCGGCAGCCGCCTCGGCCAGCACCGAGCCCACCTCGTCCCACTGCTCGGCGCGCTGCAGCTCGGTCAGCTCGCCGAAGTCGACCGAGCTGAGGACGACGCGCGCCGAGGACAGCCCGCCGAGCCGCTCCTCGACGCCGGAGTTGAGCAGCCGGTAGTAGACGGCCGAGCTCTCCCAGCTCATGCCCCCGACGAGTCCGATGGTCTGCACGGGAGGAAGTCTCGCACGCCCCGCGCCCGGGGTTCCGCGCCGTCCGGATGGGCGCGGCACATACG
>DASSBB010000030.1:0-32405 GCA_035699145.1 Marmoricola sp. | reverse complement strand
ACCCCCTGGCAGGTCCGGCTCGGCGCCGACCGGCGGCCCGAGTTCAGACCACCCGGAAGCGACACCTGGACCCGCGACCGCGGACCGACCAACCGGCCACCCCGTGGTCGAGAACCCCCAGACGGCTGAGTCCTGCGGCTCGAGCTCGGCGGGCGCCGGGCGATCCCTTCGCCGATAAAGGATCGAGTTGCAGCAGTCAGGGGTTTCGCTTCCGGACCGTCAACGGGCGGCAACCTTCGACCGTCACGTCGTCGCTGCGAGCGCTAGCCCCCACAACAGGAACCAGAGGTCCCACACCAGTACAGGCCACATGAGCGCTCGGCGGTCGACGGGGCCGTCAGGCTGCAGCTGGACTCCCCGCGTGGGCACGCTCCTCGGCATAGCGGCCAACGGTGTCGAGCAGCGCCGTCCCGCCGAGAGCTCGGTAGGCGCTCACCGCCGTGAAAGTGAAGGCGAGCACGGCTGCGCTACCGGCCGACCGGCGCAGAACCAGGTCCGACGAGTCCCGGGATGGGCGCATGGCTACGCTCGCGCGCCGCTACGAGCCGGTACGCGGGTAGCCGCGCCGTGCGGCTCTTTCGAGCAGCCCCAGGGATGCGCGCAGGGCCTTCTGGTCGATCACCGGGAAGATCGGCTTCCACTCGGGTGCGGCGCGTGACCAGTCGCAGTACGAGGTCACCACCGTTCCCGCTCCCGGAGCCGGCTCCAGCTCGTAGCCGTAGACATGCCCGATCGGGGGCTTCACGGTGCCCTCGATCGTCCACTCGATGGCGGTGGCCGGCTGGAGCCGCGTGATGACGACGCGTACGTCGTAGGTGCCCATGGGAAGGTCGCCGAGCGCCTCCCGATCCATGTGGACGAGGAAGGACTCTCCAGCCGCGGTCACGGCGCCGCCGGTAGCGGCCTGGAGCATGCCGCTGGAGTCGATGGCCACGTGGCCGTCGGGGTCGGTGAGCACGCCGAAGATCGTCTCCGGCCTCGATGGGACGGTCCTTCTGGCTGAGATTCGTTCGGTCACGTCATGGATCCTTGTCTGGTTGCGCGAGTGCGGGGCGAACTGGAGCGTGCGGGTCAGCTCGAGCCGTCGCAGCAGGATGTCGGGTGGTTGACGACCAGCAGAGCGCTGACAGTCGTCGAGCGCTTGCATGAGGTCGTCCACGCTAGCGAGGTCGTGGTCGTTGGCCGGCTCGACGGGTGATGGCCGCGACGGTGACGCCGAGGGCGAACGCTAACCGGAACGCTCCGCCGACGGCGGCTGCGACCGGCCGTCAACGATCTGCGGTCGTCGCCCGCCAGGCTTGGCCCATGTGTCAGTCGAGCTGGCCGCCGAGGAAGTATTCGCCCATCAGCCGGTCGACCCACTCGGGCTGGATGATCTCGCCGGGGAGGAACTGCCGCATCACCGGTTTGATGTCCAGGACCGGGCTGCCGATCACCGCATCCAGACCACGCACCGTGAGGGTGTTGTCGGAAACCTCGACGATGCGGCAGATCGTGGCACCGATCCGGTTGGGCCGGCGGGGGCCCCGGTCGCAGAAGACGCCGACCGGCGGCAGGTCGTCCCGGCCTCGTGAGCGCTGCGGCGTGGTGTAGTCGTCGCGCTCGGGGAGCCGATCGAAGTGGTAGAGGATCTCGGCGTGGGAGAACTCCTCGAGGCCGGTCAGCGCCCCGGCGCCGAATTTGTCGGGGTCGACCGTGACGACGCTGAGCACGTCTCCCCAGTGGTCGGAGTTGCCGTGATCGGCAGGGCCGCTGGTGACCGTGCCAACCGGCATCACGTCGTAGCGCATGGCCATTGTCCTCTCTGACCGCTGTGGCGTTGGCGTCGTGCTGACGGGCCATTGTGCGCCGCCTGCAGAGTCATCGACTCGGAGACGCGCTCGTCCGACACGTTGAACACCGTGTCCAGCGGTCGCCCTCATCGGTCAGCTCACGTGGGTGACACTGCCACGCGGGGTGCCGACCCGCCTCCTCACGACGGAAGGGACCGCCCAGTCAGACGGCGACGGTGGCGCGGGGGCCGGGCATCGGCCGAACCAGGTCGTCCTCGTCGTCGAAGGCGGCGGACGACGACCCCCGGTTGAGCGGCGTGCGGTACGGCGACTCGGCGGTCACCTGGACCGCGGAGATCCGCTCGGTGCGCACGACGGAGTGCATCCCCTGCGTGTTCTCGAGGACGACGCCGACGCCGTCGTTGCCGGCAACGTGGCCCTCGAGCCACGCGCCCTCGACGAGAAGTCGGACCGAGAAGCCGTTCTCGGCGGCGCGGTCGAGCGCCATGCCCATGGTGTACAGCATCGATGACATCGGTCCAACCCCCGTTGCGGTGACGGGCGCGGTCCTCCATGACCGGCCTCGACCCGACAAGTGTCACGAAACGGGTCGGGCGGCGGCAATCGATCGCGCCCTTTTCGGGACCTAAGTCCGACGACTCGGGATCAACTGCCTTCCGGGACGTCGACGTGCACATGGTCCCGGTGCTCCAGGATCGCCCGGGTCTCCGGAGCGGCGTCAGCGGCGCCGGGGGCGCGGTAGTCACGCCAGCCTGACTCCGAGCGGCGGCCGCTGCTCCAGATCCGGTCGTCGAAGATGACGTGCTGCAGCCCGAGCCGGTCCGCGTGCGCGACGAGGTACTGCGCGATCGCCCAGCCGCGGCGCCTGTTCTCCTCGCTGACGGGGCGGACGAAGACGTCGATGGCGCGCCCGTCGTAGTGGGTCGACCCCTCCATGTGGCCGTTGGTGACTCCCTCGGGGGAGAACCCGCCGAGGGAGAGGTCGCCGAAGGCCTCCTCCAGGTCGGCCCGCACCTTCTCGGCACGCGGGATGAGCCCGGTTCCGGTCGGCTGCTGGGCCGACACCTCGGGCTCGTCGACGACGCAGGTGAACCGGCCGGGGCTCCAGCCGGTCAGGGCCGAGGCGAGGGCCCTTGCGCCCTCGGCGTGCTCCTCGTAGGCCTCGGGGAACCCGGACCGCTGCACCCGCTGGGCGGCCTCGGTGATCCGCAGCTCCTGGTACCCCTCGACCTGCTCGAGCGCGTCGTAGAAGGCGTTGGTCGCGAAGTAGGGGTCCATCAGCTGGTCCGGCGAGCCCCACCCCTGCGACGGTCGCTGCTGGAACAGCCCGAGGGAGTCGCGGTCGCCGTACTCGATGTTGCGCAGCTTGCTCTCCTGGAACGCGGTGGCGAGGGCGATGGAGACAGCGCGCGCAGGCAGTCCTCGTCGTACGCCGACCGCGGCGATGAGCGCGGCGTTCTCCGCCTGGTCGGTGGCGAGCCGCACGGTGACGTCGCCGACCTCGGCCCGGCACTGCTCGGGATCGGCGAGCGGCCCGGCGCCGTACCGCCAGAGCAGCCCCGCCCCGGCGCCGACGGCGAGCAGGACGAGCAGGACGAGGACGGCGCGGACCCGGCCGTGCTCGGAGCGACCGTGAGGGTCGGCGGGTCGTTCAGTCGTTGGCATGCAGTGCTGCGTTCAGGGCGATGCCCTGGCCCTTCCACGGGACCGCCTCGATGGCCCCCGTGGTCGAGTTCCGACGGAAGAGCACGTTGCTCGCTCCGGACAGCTCGCTCGCCTTGACCGTGCGTGGCCTGTCGCCCTCGAGCACCGCCACCTTGGAGCCCGCTGTCACGTAGCAGCCGGCCTCGACGACGCAGTCGTCGCCCAGCGAGATGCCGATGCCGGCGTTGGCGCCCACCAGGCACCGTTCGCCGACGGAGATGACGGCCTTGCCGCCCCCGGACAGGGTGCCCATGATCGAGGCGCCGCCGCCGATGTCGGAGCCGTCGCCCACGACCACGCCGGCACTGATCCGCCCCTCCACCATGGAGGCGCCGAGCGTGCCCGCGTTGAAGTTCACGAACCCCTCGTGCATGACCGTCGTACCGCTGGCGAGGTGCGCGCCGAGCCGGACGCGGTCGGCGTCGGCGATCCGGACCCCGGAGGGTACGACGTAGTCGGTCATCCGGGGGAACTTGTCGATCCCGAAGACGGAGACGGTCACCCCGGCGGCGCGGAGCCGGGCGCGGGCCGTCTCGAAACCGTCCACGGCGCAGGGGCCGGCGCTCGTCCACACGACGTTGGTGAGCTTCCCGAAGACCCCGTCGAGGTTGACCCCGTGCGGCTGGACCAGCCGATGGCTGATGAGGTGCAGCCGGAGCCAGGCGTCGCAGGTGTCCTGCGGCGGCTCGTCGAGGTCGATGACCAGGCGGACGACGACCTGGCGCACGCCGCGCAGCTCGTCGACCCCTTCGAGCGCAGTGAGCTCGGCAGGCGCCTCCTCCGGGCTCTCGCCGAGAGTCGGGGCGGGGTACCAGCAGTCGAGGACCTCCCCGCGGCCCTTCTCACCGGAGGGACCGGCGAGCGTCGCAAGACCGAAGCCCGAGGCGGTTCGAGGGAAGTCCGTGGAGGTCACGAGGGCAACGCTAGCGAAACCGTCCAAGGCGGAACGCGCTGGCCGACCCCTGGTTGGATGGCCTCATGGACACCGCCGCGACCGCCTCCTCCACCGCGCCGGAGCTGCTCCCGGGCGATCCGGTGACGCTCACCCGGCAGCTCGTCGACATCCGCTCGGTGAGCGGCGATGAGGGGGTGGTCGCGGACGCTGTCGAGGCGACGCTGCGCAGGGCGGGGCACCTCGAGGTGCAGCGGATCGGCCACACGGTCGTCGCCCGCACCGACCAGGGGCGCGACGAGCGCGTGGTCGTCGCCGGCCACCTCGACACCGTCCCGGAGAACGGCAACCTGCCGTCCCGGCTCGAGGACGGGATCCTGCACGGGCTCGGCAGCTGCGACATGAAGGGCGGCGTCGCGGTCGCCCTCCACCTGGCCACGACGATGGCGACGACGAACCGCGACGTGACCTACCTGTTCTACGACTGCGAGGAGGTCGAGGCGGAGCGGAACGGGCTCTACCGGCTCTCCCTCACCCACCCCGAGCTGCTCGCCGCCGACTTCGCGGTGCTCATGGAGCCCTCCGACGCGGTCGTCGAGGCCGGCTGCCAGGGCACGCTGCGGGTGCGGGTGACGACCGTCGGCGAACGGGCCCACTCGGCGCGTTCCTGGCGGGGGAGCAACGCCATCCACGCGGCCGGCGACGTCCTCGACCGGCTCCGCGGCTACGAGCCGCGACGGCCGGTGATCGACGGGCTGGAGTACCGGGAGGGGCTCAACGCGGTCTTCGTCGAGGGCGGCGTCGCGGGCAACGTCATCCCGGACCGGTGCGTGGTCACGGTCAACTACCGGTTCGCCCCTGACCGGTCGGAGGCGGAGGCGCTCGCCCACCTGCGCGAGCTCTTCACGCCGTACGACGTGGAGGTCGAGGACTCCTCGCCGGGCGCGCTCCCCGGGCTCTCGGTGCCGGCCGCGGCGGCGTTCGTGGACACCGTCGGCGGGACGGTGAACCCGAAGTTCGGGTGGACCGACGTGGCCCGCTTCTCCGCGCTCGGCATCCCGGCGGTCAACTTCGGGCCGGGCGACCCGATGTTCGCGCACAAGCAGGACGAGCACGTCCCGGTCGCCCAGATCGGGAGCGTCGCCGACCAGCTGCGCCGCTGGCTGGCGGTGACGTCGTGAGCGACCGTCCGCACGAGCGGTTCCGGGGCCGGATCCGGCTCAGGGGCCGGTCGTTCGAGGAGACCACCACCGACCAGAGGCTCCTCGACAACCGCGGGTCCTCCGACTGGGTCCACACCGACCCCTGGCGCGTCCTCAGGATCCAGAGCGAGTTCGTCGACGGCTTCGGCGCCCTCGCGGAGCTCGGCCCCGCCGTCTCGGTGTTCGGCTCCGCGCGGATCGCCGAGGACCACGAGCACTGGACCAAGGCGGAGCAGGTGGGCCGGCTGCTGGCCGAGGCCGGGTTCGCGGTGATCACCGGCGGCGGCCCCGGGGCGATGGAGGCGGCGAACAAGGGGGCGACGTCCGCGGGCGGGGTGTCCGTCGGGCTCGGCATCGAGCTGCCGTTCGAGGCCGGGTTGAACCCGCACGTCGAGCTGGGGGTGAACTTCCGCTACTTCTTCGTGCGCAAGACGATGTTCGTGAAGTACTCCCAGGGATTCATCGTGCTGCCCGGCGGGTTCGGGACCTTCGACGAGCTCTTCGAGGCGCTGACGCTCGTGCAGACGCAGAAGGTCACGTCGTTCCCCCTGGTGCTGCTCGGTGCTTCCTACTGGTCGGGACTGATCGACTGGCTGCGTGGGACCGTGCTCGCCGAGGGGAAGATCGGGGCCGCGGACCTCGACCTCATCCGCGTCACCGACGACCCGGAGGAGGCCGTGGAGGTCATGGTCGAGGCCGCCCGGCGGCGCGCCAGCGGTCGTGGCACGATCGGCCCATGACCTGGTTCTTCGCCGTCCTCGCGGTGGCCGTGATGGGCGTCGTCGCCGTCGTCTCCACCGGCCGCGGGGGCGAGCTGGCCGAGGTCTTCGACGACCGCCCCGACTCCCGGGTCCCGTCCGACGGACCGCTGACGGCCGAGGACCTGCGGCGGGTGCGGTTCTCGACGGCGTTCCGCGGCTACCGGGTGGCCGAGGTGGACGCGCTGCTCGACCGGCTCACCGCCGAGCTCGAGGAGCCCTCGGACCCGCCTTCCTCCTCGTGACCTTCCTCGGCACTGTCCACGGCGAGGACGGGCTGACCCGGTGTGCGTGGGCGGTGTCGACGCCCGACTACGTCGCCTACCACGACGAGGAGTGGGGGAGGCCGGTCCGCGGCGACCGGCTGCTCTACGAGCGGATGACCCTCGAGGCGTTCCAGTCGGGGCTGTCGTGGATCACGATCCTGCGCAAGCGGGAGGCGTTCCGGCGGGCGTTCGCGGCGTTCGACCCGTCGGTGGTGGCCTCCTTCGGTGACGCCGACGTCGACCGGCTCCTCGGGGACGCCGGGATCGTCCGGAACCGGGCGAAGATCGAGGCGGCGATCGCCAACGCCGGCCGGGTCGTCGAGCTCGACGGCGGGTTGACCGACCTGCTGTGGTCGTTCGCCCCGCCGCCTCGGCCGGCCCCCCAGACGCTCGCCGACGTCCCCGCCGTCACCGCCGAGTCGACCGCGATGGCCAAGGAGCTGCGCCGTCGTGGCTTCCGGTTCGTGGGCCCCACCACGGCGTACGCCCTCATGCAGGCGACCGGCATGGTCGACGACCACCTCGCCACCTGCTACCGCCGCTCTGGTTGAACCGCCCCTCGCGCCGCGTTGAACCGCCCCTCGCGCCGCGTTGAGCCGCCCCTCGCGCCGCGTTGAACCGCCCCTCGTGCTGGGCCGCCGGAACGAAGGGCGGTTGAACCCAGCAGTAGGGGCGGTTGAACCCAGCAGCAGGGGCGGTTGAACCCAGCAGTAGGGGCGGCTCGACGTGTCAGCGGCCGTGGAAGGTCGGCTTCTCCTTGGCGACGAACGCGGCGACGGCGTTGCGGTGGTCCTCGGTCGAGCCGGTGAGCGTCATCATCTCGGCCTCGAACGCCAGGGACTCCTCGAAGGTGTGGCCGGCCGCATGGGCGACCGAGCGACGGATCGCGCCGTACGACGCCGTGGGGCCGGCCGCCAGCCGCGACGCGAGGGTGCGTGCCTCCGCCATGAGCGTCTGGCCCTCGACGACCCGGCTGGCCAGCCCCAGCTCCAGTGCCTCCTCGGCGCCGATCGTCCGCGGCTCGTAGAGCAGCTCGATCGCCTTGGCCCGGCCGACCAGCCGCGGCAGCGTCCAGGACGAGCCGGTGTCGCAGGAGAGGGCGATCCCCGAGAAGGCGAGGTTGAACCCGGCGCTGTCCGCGAGGAGCCGGTAGTCGCACGCGAAGGCGAGGCTCGCACCGGCACCGGCCGCGACCCCGTTGACCGCTGCGATGACCGGCTTCGGCATCGTCGCGATCGCGGTGACGATCGGGTTGTAGTGCTCGGGGACCGTCCGGAACAGCGCGTCGCTGCCGCCGCCCTCGAGCAGCTCGACGTGCTCCTTGAGGTCCTGGCCGACGCAGAACGCCCGGCCCGTGGCGGTGAGGACGACGCAGCGGACGTCGGCGTCGTCGGCGAGGCGTACGACGACGTCGCGCAACGCCTCCTTGGTGGCGACATCGAGGCTGTTCATCGCGTCGGGGCGGTTGAGGGTCACCGTGGCGACGCCGCCGTCGACCTCCAGCAGGACCGGTTCGGAGCTTGTGGCGTCGGACATCGGGACTCCCTGGGGCACACATCGGGACGTGGTTTCGCGACCGGTTCCGAAGGTCGTCGCGCCCCGGCGCGACGGGTCGGTGTCCGAGCACGTCAAACGTGGGAGATAATAGGCGCCGATCGGGGCGCGCCCCCGGAGGGGGTTGGCACCACCTCGCGGCGCATGTGTCCATGAAGCAGTTCAAGGAAGAGGTGTTCGCATGGCGGCCATGAAGCCGCGGACGGGCGACGGTCCGCTCGAGGTCACCAAGGAAGGTCGCGGCATCGTCATGCGCGTCCCGCTCGAGGGCGGCGGGCGCCTCGTGGTCGAGCTCAACGCCGACGAAGCGGGAGCGCTCGGGGCGGCGCTCAAGGAGGTCGTCGGCTGACGCCGCCGGAGCTCCTCCCCGCCATCGAGCTCGCCGCCGAGCCGCCTTCCAGGGTCGCCGGTGTCGAGGTAGTCGCCCTGCCCTACTTCAAGGACGAGGACGACCTGGTCCTCGGCCCGGGAGCGGCCGAGCTGCTGGAGGAGAACGACGTCGACCTTCTCGCTCTCCTCGACCACCACGGCTCCTCCGGCAAGGCGGGCGAGGTCGTCGAGCACGTCCTGCTGCCGAGCGACCCGGAGCTCGGAGCGCTCACCGTGCTGCTCGTCGGGGTCGGCGCCGCAGAGCCACGTGATCTGCGCCGGGCAGGCGCGGCGCTGGCCCGCAGGACCCGCGGACGGGGGCTGGTCGCCACGTCGGTGCCCGCCCTCGCGGACGACGCGGGGCTGCGCGCCTTCGTCGAGGGCACGGTCCTCGGCTCGTTCACCTTCCACCGCCGCTCCACGGAGCCGACCGCGCCTGTCCGCACCGTCGTGCTCGCGGGGCTCGTGCGGCCGGAGGAGAGACACCGCGCGCTCGAGCGCGGGCTGGCCTCGGCCCGGGCCGGGTGGCTCGCCAGGTCCCTGGCGACGACGCCCTCCAACGAGAAGAACCCGGCGTGGATCGCCGACCGTGCCGAGCAGCTCGAGGGCGTCGAGGTGACCGTCTGGGACGAGAAGCGGCTCGAACGGGACGGGTTCGGCGGGCTCCTGGCGGTCGGCCAGGCTTCTGCGACCCCGCCCCGGCTGGTCCGGGTCGACTACACCCCCGAGGGCGCCGGCCGGCGGACCCCGCACGTCGTGCTCGTCGGCAAGGGGATCACCTTCGACACCGGCGGGCTCTCCATCAAGCCCGCCGAGGCGATGATGAACATGAAGCGCGACATGACCGGCGCCGGCGTCGTCCTCGCTGTCATGTCCGAGCTGCGGGCGCTCGAGTGCCAGGTCAAGGTGACCGGGCTGCTCGCCTGCGCCGAGAACGCCGTCGGGGGCAACGCGCTCCGCCCCGGTGACGTGATCCGCCACTACGGCGGTCGCACGAGCGAGGTGACCAACACCGACGCCGAGGGCCGGCTGGTGCTCGCCGACGCCCTCGCCTACGCCGTCGACGAGATCGACCCCACGGCGATCGTCGACGTGGCCACGCTGACCGGCGCGATGAAGGTCTCGCTCGGGCTGCGGACCGCCGGGATCTTCGCGACCGACGACCGCCTCGCCGACCACCTCCTGACCGCGGGGACGGCGGCCGGGGAGCCGTTCTGGCGGATGCCGTTGGTCGAGGAGTACGACGAGCAGCTCGACTCGCCCATCGCCGACGCCGACAACGCACCGGGTGGGCCGGGTGCCGTGATGGCGGCGCTGTTCCTGCGCCACTTCGTCGGTGACGTGCCGTGGGCCCACCTGGACATCGCCTCGGCGGGTGACTCGCCGACGGACGTCCACGAGTGGACCACCGGGCCGACCGGGTTCGGTGCGAGGACCCTCCTGCACTGGCTGGAGACCCGCGAGCCGCTGACCGGCGTCACCGGGCGCCGTACTCCTGGGAAGAGGTGACCATGCTCGGGCTGACCGTGCGCTGGTCGCTGGCGGAGGCACCCGCCGGCGTCGCGGAGGAGCTGGCGGAGTACGTCGCCCAGAGCTCCCACGAGCGGTTCACCGGCCTGGACGGGCTCCGGTTCAAGACGTGGCGGATGGTCCCCGGCGCCTGGTTCGAGGGGTGCTACGTCTTCGAGAGCGCCGCCGCCCGGGAGGCGTTCGAGGAGCAGTTCTCCGCGACCGCGGGGGAGTCCCCGGGCTCGCGGATCGTCGGCTCGGCGCCGGTGCTCATCGAGCCGTGCGACATCGTCGCGGTGGCCGAGGGCGGCGCCGGATTCCGAGCGGCCTCGTCGTACTGATGCGGCTGGTCGACCCTGACCCGCGCTACCACCGCTCGTTCCTGGCGATGCTGGACGAGTTCGCGGCCGCCGGGGAGGAGCACTACGTGCGGCTGCCCTCCTGGGGCGCGGAGGGCGCGGTCCCGGAGGTCGACTTCACCCGCGACTCCATCGAGGACGCCGACGAGTTCGCAGCACTGGTGGGGTTCCTCCTCGAGCAGCGCCAGGGCGACGCGCTCCGGCCGCGGGCCTACGTCC
Organism: Marmoricola sp.; assembly: GCA_035699145.1. Lineage (GTDB taxonomy): Bacteria > Actinomycetota > Actinomycetes > Propionibacteriales > Nocardioidaceae > Marmoricola_A. The sequence goes on along the minus strand of DASSBB010000030.1, from coordinate 21,780 downwards.
CCTGGACCGAGCTGTGGATGGTCGACGGTGACGAGGTGGTCGGCCGGATCTCGCTGCGCCACGAGCTCAACGAGCTGCTGTTCATGTGGGGCGGCCACATCGGTTACTCGGTGCGTCCCTCCGCCCGGCGCCGGGGGCACGCGACGGCAGCGCTCGCGGGGATGCTCGAGGTCTGCCGCGAGATGGACATCGACCCGGTGCTCGTCACCTGCGACGTCGACAACGTCGCCTCCCGGCGGACGATCGAGGGCGCCGGGGGCGTCTACGAGGACACCCGCGAAGGGAAGCTGCGGTTCTGGATCGACCTCGCGTGACGCGCGACGGTCAGAGCTTCCGGGCCACCAGGAGGCCGTCGCCCATCGGGACGAGCAGCGGCAGGAGCTCCTCGCTCTCCCGCACGGTGCGGCCGAGCTCGCGGATCGAGACCGTCTCCGGGTCGCGCTGGGCGGGGTCGGCGACCCGGTCGTGCCACAGGGCGTTGTCGAAGGCGACCAGCCCACCCGGCTTGAGGAGCCGGAGCGCCTCGGTGAGGTAGTCGGCGTACTCCCGCTTGTCCCCGTCGCAGAAGACGAGGTCGTAGTGGCCGTCGGTGAGCCGCGGCAGCACGTCGAGTGCGGAGCCGTTGATGAGACGGGCGCGCTGCGAGGGGACGCCGGCCTCCGCGAAGGACTTCTTCGCCAGCCGCTGGTGCTCTGCCTCGGTGTCGACGGTGGTGAGCACGCCGTCGGGGCGCATCCCTCGGAGCAGCCACAGTCCGGAGACGCCGGTGCCGGTGCCGATCTCGACGACGGCCTTCGCCTCGGTCACGGCCGCGAGGAACCGCAGCGCCGCACCGACACCCGAGCCGATCGGGACGATGCCGACCTCGTCCGCACGGGCGCGAGCGCCGGCCAGCACCTCGTCCTCGGCGACGAACTCCTCGGCATAGGCCCAGCTGGCGGGCTTGAGTCCGGTGGAAATGGCGTCCCCCTCGAGTTGCACGGTTATGGGCCGGACTCTACCCAAGATCCGCGGGAACTCCCGGGCCGCCCTCCGCGTTGAGAGGGTGACGTCGCAGTCTTCTCGCAGCATTCCCTCAGGCGTCTCTCAGCCGCCGTGCCTACCGTGAGGAGCCCGTCATCCGAGGAGAGCTGATGAGCCACCCGACGTCGACCGACGCGGTACCGACCTGGGACCAGGTGGTCGACGACCACTCGGCCCGGGTGTTCCGGCTCGCCTACCGGCTGACCGGCAACCGGGCCGACGCCGAGGACCTCACCCAGGAGGTCTTCGTGCGGGTCTTCCGCTCGCTCGACTCGTTCACCCCCGGCACCTTCGCGGGGTGGCTGCACCGGATCACCACGAACCTCTTCCTCGACCAGGCTCGGCGCCGCTCGCGGATCCGCTTCGACTCCTTCGACTCCCTCGGCTCCCTCGGCGACGAGCCCGACGCGCGGCTCCCCGGGCGGGTCCCGCCGCCGGACCACCAGGTCCTCGACGGGCTGTTCGACGCCGACGTCGAGGCCGCCCTCGGGGCGCTGGCGCCGGAGTTCCGGGCGGCGGTCGTGCTGTGCGACATCGAGGGGCTCAGCTACGAGGAGATCGCGTCGGTGCTGGACCTCAAGCTCGGCACCGTGCGCTCCCGCATCCACCGGGGCCGGTCGCAGCTGCGTCGCGCCCTGGCCCACCGGGAGCCCAAGCCCGGACGACAGCGCTACTCAGGTCCGCTCGAGGGCCCCGGCCTCGCCCCGCAGGTCTCGTGATGCGGTGGCTCGGCGGGCACCTCGGCAGCGCGGTCTCCCCGCTCGTCGACGGCCAGCTCGACCCCGCCTCGGCCGAGCGCGGGTGGTCCCACGCGCTCGGCTGCCCGGTCTGCCGGGCCGCGGTCGAGCGCGAGGTGTGGGTGAAGCGGTCGCTGGCGACGATGGGCGGCGCCGACCCGTCCCCGGGGCTCACCAGCGCGCTCCACGAGCTGCCCTGGCAGGCCGCAGAGCCGGTCCCGCAGGCCGGTCCGGCGGAGTGGTCCGCGGTCGCGGAGCTCGAGCGGCGCCACCGGCTGCGCCGGGGCGGCCTGCTCGCCGTGGGTGCGGGCACCGTGTCGGCCGCCGTCCTCGGACTCGGCGCGGTCAGTGGTGTCCTCGACCTCGAGCCCTGGTCCAGCCCGGCCGGCACCGAGACGACGATCGGCGGTGTCCCGGCTCCCTGACCGGCGTGGTCGACAGGCGTGGTCGACCAGCCATGGTCGACCCGGCGTGGGGTCAACCAGCCGTGAGGGACAATGGCCCGGTGACCCAGCACGGCAGCGACGCGCCTGAGCAGCCCCCGGAGGACCGGCCGGCTCCGCCGCCGTACCTCGGCCCCCCGGCTCGCCAGGACGAGGCGCCGCGGCCCCAGCCGCCGGCCCGCCCGCCGTACCCTGGTCCCCCCTTCCCCGGCTACCCGCCGCCCACCCCTGTCCAGCCCCGGGGCGTCCCCGGCTGGCTCTGGCCGGCGGTTGCCGTCTGCGCCCTGGTCCTCGGACTCGCCGGGGGGTTGCTCGGCGGTGCGCTCGTGCTCGGCAGCCGTGCCCTGGTCGAGGACGGCGACGTGCTCGCCTCCGAGGAGGGCGCGGCCCCGCTCGCCGCGGACAACGGCAGCGTGGCGGCGGTGGCGGCCAAGGTGCTGCCCAGCACCGTGCAGGTGCGGACGCTGGCCGGCGACGGCGAGGACACCACCGGGTCGACCGGCTCGGGGTTCGTCATCGACCGCCGCGGCCACGTCATCACCAACAACCACGTCGTGGAGGCCGCCGAGGACGGTGGCCGCATCGAGGTCATCGACGTCGACGGCCGGACCCACCGGGCCGAGATCGTCGGTCGGAGCCCGGTGTACGACGTCGCGGTGCTCGACGTCGCCTCTCCGCGTGGCTTGGAGCCCGCCGTCCTCGGGTCGTCCCGGCGGATGCAGGTCGGCCAGACCGTCGTCGCGATCGGCTCGCCGCTCGGCCTGTCGGCCACCGTCACCTCCGGCATCGTCAGCGCGCTGGACCGGCCGGTGACGACCGGGCCGTCCGACGCCTCGTCGTTCATCAACGCCGTCCAGACCGACGCCGCGATCAACCCCGGCAACTCCGGGGGGCCGCTGGTGAACCTGCGCGGCCAGGTCGTCGGGGTCAACTCGGCGATCGCCACGACCGGCGGGATCCTTGGGGGCGAGGCCGGCAACATCGGGGTCGGGTTCGCCATCCCGATGGAGCAGGTCCGGGTCACCGCACGCCAGCTCCTCGACACCGGGAAGGCGGAGTACCCGGTCATCGGCGCCAACGTGAACACCGGCCCCGGCTCGGGCGGGGCGACGGTCGTGGGGGTCCCCGACGGTACCCCCGCCTCGCGCGCCGGGCTGCTCGAGGGCGACCGGATCGTGGCCGTCGAGGGTGAGCGGGTGGCCGACGGCATCTCGCTGATCGTCGCGATCCGCACGCACCGGCCGGGCGAGACGATCGAGCTCACCGTCGTCCGTGACGGGGACGAGCGGACCGTCGAGGTGCGGCTCGACGCGAAGGTGGGCTGAGGAACCGCGGCCCCCGGGCTACGTCGCGTCGGAGTCGTACGGCGGAGCCTCGCCGGCGGCGAGCGGGCGCTCCCTGGGGCGTTCCTCCTCGTCCTCGTCCTCGTCCCACGCCTCGAGGATGTGCTTGCGGATCGCCCGCCGGGGGTCGAGGTCGGTGAGCTCGAAGTCGGCGTACTCGGGGCCGAGCTCGGCGCGGAGGTCGTCGCGGGCCTGGCGGCTCAGCGTGCGCACCTGGCGCACCATCCGGCCGGCCTGACGGGCGAAGTCGGGCAGCCGGTCGGGGCCGAAGACGACGAGGGCGACCACGCCGATCATCAGGAACTCGGCGAACCCGATGCCCATCATGGGGTCAGAACTTCCCGGCGGGGGTCAGGCCGAGCTGCATGCCGGCGAGGTTGCGACCGCGGCCGACGAGCCCCTCGGCAATGCTGGAGAGCGCGGCGGCGGCGGGCGCCGACGGGTCGGCGACGACGATCGGGCGACCTGAGTCGCCGCCCTCGCGGAGCCGGGTGTCGAGCGGCACCTCACCGAGCAGCGACACCTCGTAGCCGAACCGCTGCGTCAGCGTCGCAGCCACCCGGGCGCCGCCGCCCGAGCCGAAGACGTCGAGCCGGTGCGAAGGCCCGCAATGGGGGCACGCCAGGAACGACATGTTCTCCACGACCCCGACGACGCGCTGGTGCATCATCGACGCCATCGTGCCGGCACGCTCGGCGACCTCGGCGGCCGCCTCCTGCGGCGTGGTGACCACGATGACCTCCGCGTTCGGGAGGTGCTGGCCGAGCGAGATCGCGACGTCGCCGGTGCCCGGCGGCAGGTCGAGGAGGAGCACGTCGAGGTCGCCCCAGAAGACGTCGGAGAGCATCTGGACGAGCGCCCGGTCGAGCATCGGGCCGCGCCAGGCGACGACCTGGTCGCGCCGCGGCTTGAGCATCCCGATGCTGATCACCGACACGCCCTCCGCGGTCGGCACGGGCATGATCAGCTCCTCGACCTGGGTCGGCCGCGCGTCGGCGATGCCGAGCATCGCCGGCACCGAGTGACCGTAGATGTCGGCGTCGACGATCCCGACCTTGAGCCCGGAGCGGGCCATCGCGACCGCGAGGTTGACGGTGACCGAGGACTTGCCGACGCCGCCCTTCCCGGAGGCGATGGCGAACACCTTGGTGAGGGAGCCGGGCTGCGCGAACGGGATCTCCCGCGGTGCCTGGCCGCCGCGCAGGGTCGCCTGGAGGGCGGTGCGCTGCTCGTCGGTCATCACGCCGAAGTCGACCTGCACCCCGGTGACGCCGGCCACCGAGGCGGCCGCGGCGGTCACGTCGTTGGTCAGCGTGTCGCGCATCGGGCACCCCGACACCGTCAGGAGGATGCGCACCGAGACGAAGCCGGCCGGCGTGATGTCGACGGAGTCGACCATGCCGAGGTCGGTGATCGGGCGACGGATCTCGGGATCGTTGACGCCGGCGAGGGCGGCCTTGACCTGGTCGACGGTGGGGGAGCTCATTGCTCTAGCGTACGGTGCCCTCCGCGGCCGCCCCGTCATCGGCCGCGTCGTCTTGCTCACGGAGACCGCGCTCCTCCAGCTCGCTCAGGAGCGAGCGCAGCTCGGAGCGGACGTAGTCGCGGGTGGCGACCTCGCCGAGCGCCATCCGCAGGCTCGCCATCTCCCGGGCGAGGAACTCCATGTCGGCGTGGGCGCGGGAGTTCGCCAGCCGGTCGCCCTCGGCGATGACCCGGTCCCGGTCCTCCTGCCGGTTCTGCGCGAGCAGGATCAGCGGCGCGGCGTACGACGCCTGCAGGCTCAGCATCAGCGTGAGAAAGATGAACGGGTAGTCATCCCACTTGAGCGGCCTCGGGGCCATCCAGTTCCACCCCAGCCAGACCACGACGAACAGCGACATCCACAGCAGGAAGTGCGCGGTGCCCATGAACCGCGCGAACCGCTCCGCGAACCGGCCGAACGTGTCGGCCTCGAGACGGGGACGGCGGATCAGCCGACGGGTCTCCCGGGGAAGGTCGAGCCGGTCGGTCCGGACCTCGCGGCGCGTCAGGCCCGTGCGGGCCGGATCACGCCTGGACACGGAGCCTCCCGGCGAGCCCGCGGGGCCGGTCGCGCCAGTTCTCCGGCAGCAGGTGGTCGAGGAGGTCGTCGACGGTCACGGCCCCGATCAGGCGACCGTCGTCGTCGAGCACCGGGGCGGCGACGAGGTTGTACGTCGCGAGGTGGTGGGCGACCTCCTCGAGCGACGCCCCGGCCTTGAGGGAGTCGGTGGTGTCGTCGAGCATCGCCCCGAGGAGCGTGCTCGGCGGCTCCCGGAGCAGCCGCTGGATGTGTGCCACCCCGAGGAGCCGGCCGGTGGGGGGCTCGAGCGGCGGGCGCACGACGTACACGACGGCGGCCAGCGACGGGGTCAGCTCCGCGCTGCGCACATGGGCGAGCGCCTCGGCGACCGTGGCGTCGGGCGGGAGGATCACCGGCTCGGTGGTCATCATGCCGCCGGCGGTCCGCTCCTCGTAGGAGAGCAGGCGGCGCACCTCCTGCGCCTCGTCGGGCTCCATCAGCTTGAGCAGCGTCTCGGCGATCTCCGGCGGCAGGTCGGCGATGAGGTCGGCAGCGTCGTCGGGGGACATCTCCTCGAGCACGTCCGCGGCCCGCTCGTCGTCGAGCTGGCCGAGGATCTCGACCTGGTCCTCCTCGGGGAGCTCCTCCAGGACGCTGGCGAGCCGCTCGTCGTCGAGGGCCGCCGCGATCTCGCCACGCCGCTTGGCGGGGAGGTCGTGGATGACGGTGGCGAGGTCGGCCGGCTTCATCTCCTCCAGCGCCGCCAGCAGGTGGGTCGCGCCCTGGCTCTGCTCGACGTCGAACCCCTCGATCTCGTCCCACTCCACGATGTGGGTCTGGCCCCGTCGGCCGAACCGCTTGGAGCCCTCCTGGATCGCCACCCGGGCGATCATCCAGTCGCGGTTGCGGTCCTGCTCGATCGCGAGGTCGTAGACCGCCCCCTCGACGCCGGTGGCGCGGATCCGGACCCGCCGGTCGAGCATCTCGCCGACGACGAGCGTCTCGCTGGCCCGCTGCTCGAAGCGGCGCATGTTGACCACCCCCGTGGTGATCACCTGACCGCTGTCGATGCTCGTCACCCGGGTCATCGGGAGGAAGACCGACCGGCGGCCGAGCACGTCGACCACGAGCCCGAGGATCCGGGGGCGGTCTCCCGACCGGACGATCGCGACCAGGTCGCGCACCCGGCCGACCTGGTCGCCGGCAGGGTCGAACACCTGGAGGCCCGAGAGGCGGCCCACGAAGACGAGGGTGGGTGAGGTGCTCACACGGTCAGGGTAGTGCGCGACCTGCGCGTTCAGCCGTCGCCCGACGGCGGGTTGAGACGTACGACGGAACAGCCGGTGCGCCAGGAGGCGACCGCGGCCTCGGGGTCGGCCAGGTTGAGCCTCGCACCGACCAGCGCGGCCGCGTGCGCGTCCCACTCCTCGGCGGCGGGGTCGACCACCTCGACCCGGGCCGGCCAGGTGACCAGCCGCGTGCGCGCGTCCTTCGACCGCATCGTCACGTCGGCCGACGTGGCCGCGGCCAGCCCCTCGAGCCGCTGGCCGGCGTCTCCGGCGAGGACGACGACCGCGCCGTCGTACCAGACGTGCCAGACGAGGCGCTCCGCGACCACGCCGTCGGGGTGCCGGTAGCCGACCCAGCAGACCGCGGACCTGCGCGCGGCCTCCGTGACGAGGGCCGCGAGGTGGCCGCGGGCCGGCTCCATGTCACCCCCTGCCGGTGTGGGTCTCCGAGTAGCGTCCGACGCCGACGCGCAGCTGCGCTCGGGCCACCACCATCGGGTGGTCGGTCGTGCGCCGGACGAGGTCGCTCCTGTCCAGGACATGACTCTGCCAGACCAGCTCGGGGGTCCCGAAGATCCAGTCGATGCGCGTGTTCCGCGGCACCGAGCACCGACCGTCCGAGACGCTCCCGCCGGCCGAGGACTCCAGCTCGGTCGCGCCGACCACGCGGCAGAAGTAGTCCTCGCGCTCGTTCATGTCACCGGTGAAGATGACCGGCAGCCCGGTCTCCGCGCGCAGCCGGTTGGCGAGCTCGATCTCACGCTCGGTCGCCACCGTGCGCCACCGGGCCTGGTTGCCGCGCTTCCTGGTCGAGGCGGGGTTGTGGAAGTTCGCGACCCAGACGTCGGTGCCGGTGGCGATGTTGCGCAGCCGGACGTAGGGCATCTGGGTGATCTTGCCGTGGAAGTAGGGGATGCCGACCGTGTGCGTCTCGACGGTCTGCCAGGTGTCCGAGCGCCACATGATGCTGTTGGACGAGGCGTGACGGCGCTTCTGCGGGCCGGGGTAGATGGAGTAGCCGGGGAGCTTGTCGACGACGACCCTGGCCTGCTCGCCCTCGAGCTCCTGCAGCCCGACCAGGTCGACGTCGCGCTCCTGGATGAGCTGGGCGGCGTACCCGGCGCGGGTGGTACCCGCCGCGAACCGCCCCTTCCGCCCCTTGCCCTTGGTGTGGCTGCCGCCGAGCACGTTGAACGAGCTGACCACGACCTCGGTCGTCGCCTCGGTCCGGCTCTTGGCCGGGGCGCTGGTCGTCCCGGCGACGGCGGCCGGCTCGGAGGCGCCGGACGAGCCGGACGAGCCGGACGAGCCGGAGGAGCCGAGGCCTGCGTGCGGGGCGAACTCGCCCTTCGGGGGAGCAGCGAGCCGGGAGGCGGCGCCGCTGTCGACCGCCCGCTCGGCGCGGGCGGTGGCGGTACGGCGCTGGTCGGCCTTGAGTGCCCGCTCCTCGGAGCCGGGGGCGACGTAGGGGTCGGCGGACACGAGCTCGGTCCGGGGGGCCGGGTCGTCGACGACGGTGCTCGCCACCGGCACCGGGTACGCCGGGGTGCCGAGGTCGGTCGCCACGGACACGACACCGCCGCCGACCACTCCGACGAGGGTGGCGCCGGCCACGAGGTCGATCACGCGCAGGCTGAGAATCACAAGGTAAAGGCTAGAAGAGATCCGACAAATCGGACGCGGAACCGGGTGATTGGTGCAGCGCCACGGTGTGGTCCACTCCATAGCGCCCCCCGGTGGCGCGGCGTACTGTTCGCGCGGTCACGTCGTACACCCCGGAAGGACAACCATGGGTCGCCTCTGCGAGACCGAAGGGCTCACCGACATCCAGGAGGAGATCCTCAAGACCGTCCGGACGTTCGTCGAGCAGAAGATCATCCCGGTCGCGACCGAGCTCGAGCACAAGGACGAGTACCCGGCCGAGATCGTCGAGGGGCTCAAGGAGCTCGGCATCTTCGGGTTGATGATCCCCGAGGAGTACGGCGGCCTCGGCGAGTCCCTGCTGACCTACGCCCTGTGCGTGGAGGAGATCGCCCGCGGCTGGATGAGTGTCTCCGGGGTGATCAACACCCACTTCATCGTGGCCTACATGCTGATGCAGCACGGCACCGACGAGCAGAAGCAGAAGTACCTGCCGAGGATGGCGACCGGTGAGGTCCGCGGCGCGTTCTCGATGTCGGAGCCGGCGCTGGGCTCGGACGTCTCGGCGATCAAGACCAGGGCGACCAAGAAGGACGACGGCAGCTACACGGTCAACGGCCAGAAGATGTGGCTGACCAACGGCGGCACGGCCAACCTCGTGGCGGTGCTGGTGAAGACCGACGAGGGCGCCGACTCCGTCTACCGGAACATGACCACCTTCCTGGTGGAGAAGGAGCCCGGCTTCGGCGAGACCGCGCCGGGCGTCACGATCCCCGGCAAGATCGACAAGATGGGCTACAAGGGCGTCGACACCACCGAGATGGTGCTGGAGAACCACGAGATCTCGGCCGACCAGGTCCTCGGCGGGGAACCGGGCAAGGGGTTCTACCAGATGATGGACGGCGTCGAGGTCGGCCGCGTCAACGTCGCCGCCCGGGCCTGCGGCATCGCGAACCGGGCCTTCGAGCTCGGCATCGGCTACGCCCAGCAGCGGGAGACCTTCGGCAAGAGGATCGCCGAGCACCAGGCGATCCTGTTCCGGCTGGCGGAGATGGCGACCAAGGTCGAGACCGCCCACGCGATGATGGTCCGCGCCGCCCGCCTCAAGGACCGAGGGCAGCGCAACGACGTCGAGGCCGGCATGGCGAAGTACCTCGCCGCGGAGTACTGCAAGGAGGTCGTCGAGGCCTCCTTCCGGATCCACGGCGGCTACGGCTACTCCAAGGAGTACGAGATCGAGCGGCTCTACCGCGAGGCCGCCTTCATGCTGATCGGTGAGGGGACCGCGGAGATCCAGAAGATGATCATCGGCCGCAGCCTGCTCAAGGAGTACCAGCTCAAGGGCTGACCCTTCCCGGACGGGCGGCCCCGCGCCGTACGTCATCCGTTCTGGTCGCCCCGGCGACCATCGGGTATGACGTTGCCATGGAGAGTGGCGCCGCGTTCCGGGTCCAAGCAGCAGCATGCCGGGAGCTCGGCTCCCCGATGTACGGCGAGCTGCTGGACCGGGCCGCGGCCGACATCGACGCCGGGGGACCGGTCGCCGAGGTCCTCGAGGGCCACGAGGACGACCCCGGCCCGTCGGCGCTCGCGCTCCGGCTGCTCGGCTCGGTGCACCGGCTCGTCCTCGAGCGACGGGCCGGCGGGCTGGCGGCGTTCTACCCGTCGGTCGGCGGCACCTGGGAGGTCGACGGCGGCTGGCGAGCCTTCCGGGAGCTGCTCGTCGAGCAGCCGGACGCGGTCCGTGAGTGGCTGGACCGGGCGCCGCAGACCAACGAGGTCGGCCGTGCCGCCGCGCTGTACGGCGGTCTCCTGCACGTCGAGCGCGACCTGCCCCTGCGGCTCTTCGAGATCGGGTCCTCCGGAGGGCTCAACCTCCTCGCCGACCGGTTCGGCTACGTCGACGACACGGGGAGCCGGTTCGGAGCAGCGACGTCCGACGTGGTGCTGGACCACGCCTGGCACGGCCGCCGCCTCCGACCGTGGCCGGACCTGGAGGTCGTCGAACGGGTCGGCTCGGACCTGCACCCCGTCGACACGTCGACGACCGAGGGCCGGCTGGCGCTGACGGCGTACGTCTGGCCCGACCAGCGGACCCGCCTCGAACGGCTCCGGGCCGCCTTGCGCGAAGCCGCCGCCGACCCGCCGGAGGTCCGGCGGCAGGACGCCCGCTCCTTCGTGGCCGGCCTCGAGCCCGCCGACGGGACGACGACGGTGCTGTGGCACTCGGTGATGTGGCAGTACCTCCCCCCTGCGGACCGGGACGCGATCACCGCGCGGCTCGAGGAGCTGGGCGCCGCCGCGACCGGCCGGCGCCGGCTGGTGCACCTGCGCGCCGAGCCGGCGAGACGGGCCGAGGGCGGTGAGCACGAGTTCCTCGTGCGGCTCCGCTCCTGGCCGGACGGCGACGACCAGGTGCTCGGGACGATGGCGGCGCACGGCACGCCCGTCACCTGGGAGTGACCTAGAGTCGCCTCATGAGCAGCTCCCGCGCGGGCCAGCCGGCCGAGCCGTCCGACCTCGTCGACGTCGCCCACCTCGTGACCGCCTACTACACGTTGGTCCCCGACCCGTCCGAGGTCGGCCAGCGGGTCTCCTTCGGGACGTCGGGCCACCGCGGCAGCAGCCTCGACCACGCCTTCAACGAGCCGCACATCCTCGCCACCACGCAGGCGATCTGCGACTACCGGAAGCAGCAGGGCTACGACGGTCCGCTGTTCATCGGCCGCGACACCCACGGCCTCTCCGAGCCCGCGTGGGCCACGGCGCTCGAGGTCCTCGCCGCCAACGACGTGACCGTGTGCGTCGACGACCGCGACGGCTACACCCCGACGCCGGCCGTGTCCCACGCGATCCTGGGCGCGAACCGCGGGAAGCGGTCGGGGCTGGCCGACGGCATCGTGGTCACCCCGTCCCACAACCCGCCCCGCGACGGCGGGTTCAAGTACAACCCGCCGGACGGCGGGCCGGCCGGCACCGACGCCACCTCGTGGATCGCCGACGCCGCCAACGCCCACATCGAGGCCGGGCTGAAGGACGTCCTGCGGGTGCCGTTCGCGCGGGCCCGGGCCGCCGCGTCGGCGTACGACTTCCTCGGCAGCTATGTCGACGACCTGCCGCAGGTGCTCGACCTCGACGCGGTCCGCGACGCCGGCGTGCGGATCGGGGCGGACCCGCTGGGCGGCGCGAGCGTCGCCTACTGGGGCGAGATCGCCGAACGGCACCGGCTCGACCTCACCGTCGTCAACCCGCTCGTCGACCCGACCTGGCGGTTCATGACGCTCGACTGGGACGGGAAGATCCGGATGGACTGCTCGTCGCCCGCGGCGATGGCCTCGCTGATCGAGCGGAGGACGGAGTTCCAGGTCGCGACCGGCAACGACGCCGACGCCGACCGGCACGGGATCGTCACCCCCGACGGGCTGATGAACCCCAACCACTACCTCGCGGTCGCGATCCGCTACCTGTACGGCGGCGCGCGGCCGGACTGGCCGGAAGCGGCGGCGGTTGGCAAGACCCTCGTCTCCTCCTCGATGATCGACCGCGTCGCCGCCGAGCTCGGCCGGCCGCTCACCGAGGTGCCGGTCGGGTTCAAGTGGTTCGTCCCCGGGCTGCGGGACGGGTCGGTCGCGTTCGGCGGCGAGGAGTCGGCCGGCGCCTCGTTCCTGCGCCGCGATGGGTCGGTGTGGACGACCGACAAGGACGGCATCCTGCTGGCCCTGCTCGCCTCCGAGATCCAGGGTCGGACCGGCCGGTCCCCGAGCGAGCACTACACCGAGCTCACCGAGCGGCACGGCGCGCCGGCGTACGCGCGGGTCGACGCCCCCGCCGACCGCGAGCAGAAGGCGAAGCTCGGGGCGCTCTCGCCCGAGGACGTCACGGCGACCGAGCTGGCGGGGGAGCCGATCACCGACAAGCTCACCACCGCGCCCGGCAACGGCGCGCGGATCGGCGGGTTGAAGGTCACCACGGAGAGCGCCTGGTTCGCGGCGCGGCCGTCGGGCACCGAGGACGTGTACAAGATCTACGCCGAGTCGTTCCGCGGTCCCGACCACCTCTCCGAGGTCCAGGAGGCGGCCCGCGAGGTGGTCGCCGGCGCCCTGGGCAGCTGAAAGGGGCTCGCCGTCCCGAGGCGGCCCGTGCCATGGTGGGAGGGCACGCACCCCACCCTTCTGGAGGACGCATGGCTGCCAACGACGACATCAAGGCCAAGATGAAGGAGGCCCTGGAGCGCAAGCAGGCCAACGACCGGGGGGTCGACGAGACGGGTCACAAGAGGGAGAAGGGTCACGGTCCCGACACCCACGGCCCCCTCGGCGGCGTGCAGATGCACCGGCGGAAGGCGGGTGGCGGCGGCTCCTGAGACAGCGGCGGGTCAGGGGCCGGCGGCTGGCAGGATGGCTCCGACCCCGAAGCCTGAGCCCAAGGAGTGAGCATGCAGTTCGGTCGCAGCTACGAGGAGTTCGAGGTCGGGGCCACCTACAAGCACTGGCCCGGCAAGACCGTCACCGAGTACGACGACCACCTGTTCTGCCTGCTCACGATGAACCACCACCCGCTCCACCTCGACAGCAACTACGCCGAGGAGACGACCCAGTTCGGCAGGAACGTCGTGGTCGGCAACTACGTGTACTCCGTGATCCTCGGGATGTCGGTCCCCGACATCTCCGGCAAGGCGATCGCGAACCTCGAGATCGAGTCGCTGCGCCACGTCGCGCCGACCTTCCACGGCGACACCCTGTACGGCGAGACCCGGGTGCTCGACAAGTGGGAGTCGACGTCGAAGGACGACCGGGGCGTCGTCCACGTCGAGACGATCGGCTACAACCAGGACGGCAAGGTGGTCTGCATCTTCCGCCGCAAGGTGATGGTGCCGAAGGACAGCTACCTGACCGAACGCGGCGGCGAGCAGCCCGGACGTCCGGTCCCGCAGCCGGACAAGAGCTGGCCCGGTCCCGACGGCGGTCCCGACGGCGGCCCCGACGGCGGCCCTGACGGCGGGCGGCGCTGACGTGGCCGCCCGGACCGCGCAGGAGGTCTGGCTCGTCCGGCACGGCGAGACGGAGTGGAGCCGCTCAGGACAGCACACGTCGGTCACCGACCTCGACCTCACCGAGGCCGGCGTCGAGGTGGCGCGGTCCCTGGCTGCCCAGCTCGACGGTGAGGAGTTCGACCTGGTGCTGACCAGCCCACGGCTCCGTGCCCGTCGTACCGCCGAGCTCGCCGGGTTCTCCGGCGCGGAGGTCGAGGAGGACCTCGTCGAGTGGGCGTACGGCGACTACGAGGGCCGGACCACGGCGGAGATCAGGGAGGAGCGCCCCGGCTGGTCGATCTGGACCGACCCGGTGCCCAACGGGGAGTCCGCCGGGCAGGTGACCGAGCGGCTCGACCGGGTGATCGACCGGACCCGCGACCACGAGCGGGTGCTGCTCTTCGGCCACGGCCACGCGCTCCGCGCGTTCGCCGCCCGGTGGATCGAGCAGCCGGTGGCGGAGGGGCGGTTCTTCTACCTCGACACCGCGACGACGAGCGTCCTCGGCTACGACCGGGACTCGCCGGTCATCGTGCGGTGGAACTCCTGACGGCTCACCCGCGCTGGGCGGGAATGACCTGCCAGCCGCGGAGCGCGTCGACCAGCCCGTCGACGCAGTCGAGCTCCTCGACCTCGGGGAGGGTGAACCAGCCGGCCTCCGCGGCGTCGTCCCCGGCCCGGACCCGCTCCGGGTCCACCCCGGGCTCGAGCCGCGCGTAGAAGTCCTCGATCTCGTAGACCACCCCGCCCGGCCCGGTCCGCTCGACGGTCCCCGCACGGCCGGTCGCGATCACGCGGAGCCCGGTCTCCTCCGCGACCTCCCGGACGACCGCGTGCACGGCGGTCTCGCCCGGCTCGATCCGCCCGCCCGGCACCGACCAGCGCCCCTTCGCCGGCTCGGTCCCGCGGCGCACCAGGAGCAGCCGGCCACGGTCGTCGCGGACCACCGCGCCGACGCAGGCGACGCGGGTGAGCTCCATCTGCCCAATCTACGCCGCCGGAGGGGCCGTTGGGACGTGCAGCCCAGCGTGGTCGAGGCGGTTGTCACGTTCCAACCGGGGAGGCTGCACGTCGGGAGGGTCCTGTTGACGAGACCGAGGTGACCAAGGACGGTGGTGTCATGCGGCTCGACCCGAGTTGTCCCCGGTGCGCGGACCCGGTCAGCGGCGCCGAGACGTCGTGGAGCTGCCCCACGCACGGGGCGACGCTGCCGCTGTGGCGGGCCGAGGAGCCGGACTACGACGCGTTCGCGGAGCACCTCGTGCTGTCCCGGCCGCTCCCCACCTGGCTGCCGTGGCCGCTCCCCGCAGGGTGGCAGGTCTCCGACTTCGGCTGTGTCGGGGTCGAGGGACGGACGCCGCGGGCCGCGTTCGTCACGTGCACCGGCGCGAGCGAGCTCGACGGGGTCGTCGAGCTGACCGTCGTGACCGAGGAGCCCGGCGTCGGCCTCGGCGCGCGGGTCGGTGGCGTCGACCAGACCGACCCCGGACGGGAGGTCGAGGAGGGCGTGCCTCCGGTGCGGATCCGGGTGGACGGGGCGACCGTCCCGGTGTGGGCGGTGTCCACCAGCGGCGGCAAGGAGACCCTCGACCGGTCGGTCCTCGCCGGAGAGGCGGGTGGGCGGTGGCTCTGGCTGGTGCTGCGTCCGGCCTCCGCTGCCCTGCTCCTCCCCGACATCGGGGCCTTGCACGACGTCTCCGAGCTCGGCCCGGAGCTGGTCACCCTCCCGTTCGTCTCGGTTCCGCGGAGCTGGTGACGGCGGGCCGGGAGCCGGGGTCCGCCGTCGGTAGCCTTGACCGGTGCGCATCGACCTCCACACCCACTCCGACCGGTCGGACGGCACGCTGTCGCCGCGCGAGGTGGTGCTCGCCGCCCGGGCCGCCGGGCTCGACGTGGTCGGGCTGACCGACCACGACACCGCGGAGGGGTGGGACGAGGCCCGGGCGACGGCCGCCGAGATCGGGATCACCGTCGTCCCCGGCATGGAGATCAGCTGCGCGTACGCCGGCCGCAGCGTCCACCTGCTCGCCTACTTCCCCGACCCCGGCCACGAGCCGCTGCAGGAGGCGCTCCGGCTGGTCCTCGAGGGGCGGGACCAGCGGACGCCGCGGGTCTGCGCCAAGCTGCGTGACCTCGGCATCGACATCGACGAGGTGGAGGTCGCCCGCGGGGCCGGCGACGCCGTCGCCATCGGCCGCCCGCACATCGCGGACGCCCTCATCGACCTCGGCGTGGTGGCCGACCGCGGTGAGGCGTTCGACCGGTTCCTGTCGCCGGGACGGCCGGCCTATGTACGCCGCTACGCCGCCCCGCTCGAGGAGATGCTGGGCATCGTGCAGGGCGCCGGCGGCGTCCCGGTCATCGCCCACCCGTGGGGGCGTGCCGAGCCGTCGGCGCTCCGGGTCGAGGGGCTGGCGCAGCTGCAGGGGCTCGGGCTCGCCGGCATCGAGGTCGACCACCAGGACCACGACGCCGAGCAGCGGGCGGCTCTGCGCGGCATCGCCCGGGAGCTCGGCCTCGTGGTCACCGGGTCCAGCGACTTCCACGGCGCCGGCAAGGTCGACCACGACCTCGGTTGCAACACGACCGACCCCGCCGAGCTGGAACGGCTCGTCGCCCTCGCGGACCGGGTCGCTGCGCGTCGTACCTCTCCGGCGGCGCCGTGAGCGCTCACCTGCGGCCGAGCGACCGGAACCTCTTCTGCAGCGAGATCGGCGCGACGCGGTAGCGCCTGCTGGAGCCCCATGACCGGCACGCCGTCCCGCGACATGCCCTCAGCATTCATCGGCCGTTCCCCGGGATGAGCGTCCCCCTCGGGCAGAATGAGCCCGATGAGCACCACACTGGCCGTTGCCAACCAGAAGGGTGGGGTCGCGAAGACCACCACCGTCGCCTCCCTGGGCGCAGCGCTCGCCGAGCAGGGCGAGAGGGTGCTCATCGTGGACCTCGATCCCCAAGCCTGCTTGACGTTCTCGCTCGGGATCGACCCCGAGGACCTTGACCTCTCCGTCCACCACGTGCTCACCAAGGGGCTGGATCCGACCGAGGTGATCGTCTCCACCGACGACGGCGTCGACCTGCTGCCCGCCACGATCGAGCTGGCCCGCGCCGAGGCCGACCTGCTGACCCGCACCGGCCGGGAGCACGTCATCCGCGGCGCCCTGGAGGAGCTCACCGGCTACGACTGGGTCCTGCTCGACTGCCCGCCCTCGCTCGGTGTCCTCACCGTGGCCGCGCTCACCGCGGCCGACGCGGTCCTCATCCCGCTCCAGTGCGAGACGTTGTCGCACCGGGGTGTCGGCCAGCTGCTCGACACCGTGCACGACGTCCGCCGGTTCACCAACCGCGACCTCGAGGTGTGGGGGGTGCTGCCGACGTTGTACGACGGGCGCACGAACCATGCCCGCGCGGTGCTGGACAACATCTCCGAGACCTATGACCTCGCCGTGGTCGAGCCACCGATCCCGAAGTCGATCCGGTTCGCCGAGGCGCCGGCCGCCGGGCGCTCGATCCTCAGCACCACCCGGAGCCACCGGGGCGCCGACGCCTACCGTGAGGTGGCGAAGGGGCTCCGCGGGCGGGTGGCCACCGCGTCATGACGTCGTCGACCGTTCGGCTTCGCTACGGGCGCATCGCCGCGTTCGCCGGGTCGTTCGTCGTCACGGCCACCACGGTGCTCGCCGGGACCGGTGTGCTCCCGGACGGCGGCACCGCGTCGTACGCCTCGTCGGACGGGGCCCTGCGCCAGGGCGGCGACGCTCCACCGGCCGCTCGGCTCGCTTCGGCGACTGGTCCGGCGGCCGCCGCGCTGCCGGAGGAGGAGCGGACGAGGCCGACCCCGGTGCCGGCGGACTCGGGCGAGGGGCGCCGGGTCGTCTTCGACATGAGCGACCAGCGCGTCTGGCTGGTGCGCGCGGACGGCTCGGTGGAGCGGAGCTACCTGGTCTCCGGAAGCGTCTACGACAACCTCGACGCGGGCAGCTACGAGGTCTACTCGCGCTCCAAGGAGGCGATCGGGATCGACGACTCGGGCACGATGCGGTTCATGGTGCGCTTCGCCCATGGGGACCGCGCGGCGATCGGGTTCCACGACATCCCCGTCGACGACGGCGAGCTCGTGCAGACCCGGGCCCAGCTCGGCACGCCGCTGAGCCACGGGTGCATCCGGCAGTGGCGTCCCGACGCCCGGGCGCTGTGGCGGTTCGCGCCGGTCGGCACGTCCGTCGTCGTCACGGCCTGACGGGTCAGTCGGTGGCCGGAGAGGCCTTCTCGCCCGACGTGGCGCGTGACCGGCTCCGGCTGCGCTTGCGTGCGGGGCGCTTCTCGCCGCCCTCGGCGGAACCGCTGTCGCCCTGCTGCTCGCCGCCCTCGACCGGCTGGCCGCCGCGCGTGCGCGAGCGGCTGCGGTTGCGCTTGCGGGGCGCCCGCTGCTCGGGCTCCTCCCGCTTGCGCTCGGGCACCGGGGCCGGGTCGACGAGCCGACCCTTGACGTCTCGCGGGATGCCGAGGTCGTGGTGGAAGTTGTCCGAGGTGGAGTAGGTCTCCAGGGGCTCGTCGAACGGCAGGCCGAGCGCCTTGTTGATGACCTTCCACCGGGTCACGTCGGCCCAGTCCACGAAGGTGATCGCGACGCCGGTGGCGCCGGCGCGACCGGTCCGGCCGATCCGGTGGACGTAGGTGTTCTCGTCCTCCGGGCAGCTGTAGTTGATGACGTGGGTGACGTCGGAGACGTCGATCCCGCGGGCTGCGACGTCGGTCGCCACGAGCACGCGGAACTTGCGCTCGCGGAACTTCGCCATCGCCTTCTCGCGGGCGACCTGCGCCATGTCGCCGTGCAGCGGCGAGGCGGGGAAGCCGCGCTCGGCGAGGTCGTCGGCGACGCGCTGGGCGGCGCGCTTGGTCCGGGTGAAGACGATCGTCGACCCGGAGTTCTCGGCCTGGAGGATGCGGGCGAGCATCTCGGTCTTGTCGAGGTCGTGGACCTGGTAGATGAACTGCGCCGTGGCCGGCACCATCTGGGTGTCCGCGGCCGACTCCGCCCGGATGTTGACCGGGTGCCGCATGTGGGTCCGGGCCAGCGAGACGATCGCGCCCGGCATGGTCGCCGAGAACAGCATCGTCTGGCGGGTCACCGGCGTCTTGGAGAGCAGCTTCTCCACGTCGGGGAGGAACCCGAGGTCGAGCATCTCGTCGGCCTCGTCGAGGACGAGGACCTTCACGTGGGAGAGGTCGAGCGCGCGGCGGTTGGCGAGGTCGAGGAGGCGGCCGGGGGTGCCGACCACGACCTCCACGCCGGTCTTGAGCGCGTCGAGCTGCGGCTCGTAGGGGACGCCGCCGTAGATCGTGAGGATGCGGGTGCTGCGGTCCTGCGCCGCGAGCGTGAGGTCGTTCGACACCTGGAGCGCGAGCTCACGGGTGGGGGCGACGACCAGGGCCTGCGGCTTGTCGGGCGCAGCGAGGTCGGCGTGGTCCGGGTCGTGCGGGGCGACGGTGCGCTGCAGGAGCGGGATGCCGAAGGCCAGCGTCTTGCCGGTGCCGGTGCGTGCCTGGCCGATGAGGTCGGTGCCGAGCAGGGCGACGCCGAGCGTCATCTCCTGGATCGGGAAGGGCTTGGTGATGCCGCCGCGCTCGAGCGCGTCGGCAATCTCAGGGAGCACCCCGAGGTCGCGGAACGTGGTCAGAATCTTGCCTTTGCTCAGGGATGTGTCTTCTCATCGTATCGGTAGGCTGCGCGCATGACCGAACCGTCGCCCTCTCCGGCCCCGTCCGCGGGGTCGGCGAGCGCCCGGGCGATCGAGGACCCGGGCTACGCGGCCGCCGTCGTGGAGCTCCTCGGAGCGGTGGCGTACGGCGAGATCTCGGCGTTCGACCGGCTCGCCCAGGACGCCCGGATGGCTCCCCGGCTGGAGGACAAGGCCGAGCTGGCGAAGATGGCGGCGGTGGAGTACACCCACTTCGAGCGGCTCCGCGATCACCTCGTCGGCCTCGGGGCGGACCCGATGGCGGCGATGACGCCGTTCGCCGCGGCGTTCGACGCCTTCCACATCCGGACCGCCTCCTCGGACTGGCTCGAGGGGCTCGTCACGGCGTACGTCGGGGACGGGCTCGCCGCCGACTTCTACTCCGAGATCGCGGCGTTCCTCGACGCCGACACCCGCACCGTCGTCCTCGAGTGCCTCAACGACGCCGGCAACTCGGAGTTCGCCGTCGACCGGATCCGGGCCGAGATCGCCCGCGACCACCGGATCGCCGGCCGGCTGGCGCTGTGGGGCCGGCGGCTGATGGGTGAGGCGCTGACCCAGGCACAGCGGGTCGCCGTCGAGCGCGACGCGCTGACCGCGCTGCTGACCGGCACGGTCGACCGGCCCGGGCTCGACCTGGCGGCGATGAGCCGGCTGTTCACCCGGCTGACCGAGAACCACACCAAGCGGATGGAGAACCTCGGGCTCGACGCCTGACCGGCCGGCCACCGGCGGCCTCGTCCGATTGGGCGCGCGCTATGACGCGCGCCCAATCGGACGCGGCGGAGGTTCAGGAGCGGAAGCCGACCTGGCCGGTGGTCGGGGTGCCGAGCTCGACGTACGCGAGCTTCTCGCTCGGGACCAGGATGCGGCGGCCCTTGGTGTCGGCGAGGGAGAGCACGCCGGCCTCGCCGCCGAGCGCCTTGCTCACCTCGGCCTCGATCTCTTCGCCGGACAGGCTGGTCTCGATGACCAGCTCACGCGAGGCGTGCTGCACGCCGATCTTGACCTCCACGAGGTGCTCCTTCTGGGATTCAGGGTTGGTCGTCGGTGCGCGGGAACCGGCTGATTCCACGCCAGGCCAGGCCGGCGACGAGCGTCGCCGCGTCGGACTGGTCGATCCCGCCACCGCTGTCGAGCCAGAAGCGGGCGCTCACCTGTGCCATTCCTACCAGGGACACCGCAAGGAGGTGGGCCGCCTCGGCCGGCAGCCCGGTGTCCTCGCTGATCACCTTCGCGATCTCCTCGGCGCACTCCGTGGTCACCCGGTCGACCTGGGCGCGCACCGCGGGCTCGTTGGTCAGGTCGGACTCGAAGACGAGCCGGAAGGCGCCCTGGGCGTCGGCGACGTAGTCGTAGAACACCTGCATGGTGGCGAGCACCCGCATCTTGTTGTCCTGCGTCGAGGCGAGTGCCCGCCGGGTCGCGTCGATGATCCGTTCCGAGGACTGTTCGAGGAGCGCCAGGTAGAGCTCCATCTTGCCGGGGAAGTGCTGGTAGAGCACCGGCTTGGAGACCCCGGCCCGCTCGGCGATGTCGTCCATCGCGGCGGCGTGGTAGCCCTGCGCGACGAACACCTCGAGGGCGGAGTCGAGGAGCTGCGCACGTCGGGCCACCCGGGGCATCCGCGCGCCACGGGGTCGCGCCTGGTCCACGCCGCTCACTCGCAGCCTCCTTCTCGCCGTTCGGGCCGTTGCCGGAGGTTGCAGCGTACTCCCCGGTAACGCAGCGCTCGTCCGCATCACAAGACGAGTCGCGGGCGGCCGGTGCGGCCCGGGAACATGGTGGGCAGGGTCGTTGTTGCCCCAGAGTCATCCACGCCAGGTCTGAGGAGATCCCGTGTCACTGCCCCCGCTGGTCGAGCCGGCCGCCGAGCTGACCATCGACGAGGTACGCCGCTACAGCCGCCACCTCATCATCCCGGACGTGGGGATGACCGGCCAGAAGCGGCTGAAGAACGCCAAGGTGCTCGTCATCGGCGCCGGCGGGCTCGGTTCCCCCGCACTCCTCTACCTGGCCGCGGCCGGGGTCGGCACGATCGGCATCGCGGAGTTCGACGAGGTCGACGAGTCGAACCTGCAGCGCCAGGTGATCCACGGGCAGAGCGACATCGGCCGCCCCAAGGCGGAGTCCGCCCGGGACTCGATCCTCGAGGTCAACCCGCTGGTCAAGGTCGTCGTCCACGGCGAGCGGCTGGACAACGACAACGTGCTCGGGGTGTTCGAGCCCTACGACCTCATCGTCGACGGCACCGACAACTTCGCGACCCGCTACATGGTCAACGACGCCGCGGTGCTGCTGGGCAAGCCGTACGTCTGGGGCTCGATCTACAGGTTCGACGGGCAGGCTTCGGTCTTCTGGGCCGAGCACGGCCCGTGCTACCGGTGCCTCTACCCCGAGCCGCCGCCGCCCGGCATGGTGCCGTCCTGCGCCGAGGGTGGCGTGCTCGGCGTGCTCTGCGCGTCGGTGGGTTCGATCCAGGTCACC
>DASSBB010000029.1:0-20244 GCA_035699145.1 Marmoricola sp. | reverse complement strand
ACCTCCTCCGAGACCGGGTGCTCGACCTGGAGCCGGGTGTTCACCTCGAGGAACGAGATGGTGCCGTCCTGGCCGACGAGGAACTCACACGTCCCGGCGCCGACGTACCCCGCCTCCTTGAGGATCGCCTTGGAGGAGTCGCCGTCGCCGGCGCTCGACGCGGTCACCCGCGAGGCGATGGAGAGCGCGGTCGAGCGGGCTTGCCAGGCGATCGGCTACCGGAACGCGGGCACGTTCGAGTTCCTGCTCGGCCCCGACGGGAGCTTCTCCTTCATCGAGGTGAACTGCCGGCTGCAGGTCGAGCACCCGGTGACCGAGGAGACCAGCGGCGTCGACCTCGTGCGGGCGCAGTTCGCGATCGCCGACGGGCAGCGGTTGCGCGGCGCGGACCCGACCCCGCGCGGGCACTCGATCGAGTTCCGCATCAACGCCGAGGACGCCGGCCGCAACTTCATGCCCGCCCCCGGCACGCTGACCAGGTGGCACGCGCCGTCGGGACCCGGCGTCCGGCTCGACGGCGGCTACGATCCCGGTGAGACCGTCCCGGGTGCCTTCGACTCGCTGATCGCCAAGCTCATCGTGACCGGCCGCGACCGGGACCACGCGCTGGCCCGCTCCCGCCGGGCCCTCGACGAGTTCGTCGTCGACGGGATGCCGACGGTGATCCCCTTCCACGCCAAGGTCGTCGACGACCCCGCGTTCGTCGGCGACGGATCCGAGTTCGACGTCTACACGTCGTGGATCGAGACCGAGTTCGACAACGACATCCCGCCGTACTCGGGCGACGTCGCGGGGGCGGAGGACGCCGGTGAGCGGCAGAGCGTCACCGTCGAGGTCGGCGGCAAGCGGCTCGAGGTGGTCCTCCCTGCTGGGTTCGGGGTCGGGACCGGCGCCCCCGTCGGCGGCGCCGCGAAGAAGCCGAAGCGCGCGGCCGGCAAGAAGGCCGGCGCCGCCGCCTCGGGCGACGCGGTCGCGTCCCCCATGCAGGGGACGATCGTCAAGGTCGCCGTGGAGGAGGGCCAGACGGTCGCCGAGGGCGACGTCATCGTGGTCCTGGAGGCGATGAAGATGGAGCAGCCGCTCAAGGCGCACAAGGCAGGCACCGTCACCGGGCTGCAGGCCGAGGTCGGCGCCACCGTCACCAGCGGTGCGGTCGTCTGCGAGCTGAAGGACTCGTAGTTCGGACAGCCGCTCGCGGCCGCGTCAGAAGGTGAACCAGTTCGACTTCAGCCCGAACTTCCACCGGAAGTCGTCACCGCTGATCCGGACGTCGCTGCGACGGCCGTCGAGCACCATCGACAGGACACGGCCCTTCCACTGCCCGTTGCCGTCGCGCTCGGCGACCAGGATCCGCCGGAGCTTGCCGATCGACGGGTAGGCCCGCTCGATCGCTCCCTTCGTGATGGTGACCGACCAGTCGTGGCTGGTGTTGCCGGGCCAGTCGTCGTACGGGTCCTTCTTGGCACGCAGGTAGGGCACCGATCCGGCGGCGGTCCACCCGCCGGAGCTGGCCGAGAACTGGCTGAACGCCGGTTCCCCGTCGTACGTCAGGATCGTCCGGCCTGTGGCGGCCGTGGCGGCGTTGCTCGCCGGGTGCTCGCCGTTGACGCCGCGGTACACCTGGCAGGCCGTGGTGTCACAGATCTGGTAGTAGCGGTCGGGGTACTGCGCGCGGTTCCAGGCGGCGTACGTGCGGGCCGCGACCGACTGGGCGCGCACCGCCTCGGGCTCCCACAACGCCGGCATCTCGTAGGGGACGACGCCCCTGACGTAGCCGTTCATCCGCACGACGTTGACGGTGTCGCGACTGGCCGAGGTGGGTGACGGCATGGCGGCGCGCAGCCGGCCGCGGAAGGTGGAGAGACCCGCGGGGGTGTGCAGCTCGATCGGACCGTCGGCCACGAACTCCCCCTCCCCCTCGAGGGTGCGCCACCGCTTCCAGGAGCCGCCGACCAGGTAGTCGACGACGTTGCGGTTGCCGCCGGCGACGTCGATCCGCCACTGGGTGGCGCGAAGATCACGTGGCAGCACGGTCGCCTCGCCGACGCCCAGGTCGCGCACCTTGAGCCCGCTCCGTGCGGTGACGACGACGTCCGAGGTCGTGTCGGAGGAGATCAGCACCCGCACCTTCTTCGGGGCCGTCCCCGTCTCGGTGCCGGGGTAGTAGAAGTCGAGGATCTCCCGGTGATCGAGCCCGGCCAGCGCAGCGCCCTGGGCGCCGTGCTGCGACATGCCGTGACCGTGGCCGTAGCCGTGACCGCGGACCGTGTAGCGGCCCGACGCGGGGACGGGGTACCGCTGGTCGACGGACATGGCGCGGGCCGCCGACCCCTCGCCGAGCGACAGCAGCTGCGGGAGAGCTGCCACGAGGCCGGTGGTCAGGATGATCGTGCCGGCGGCTCGCAGCCGTGACCTCATGGTGTGCTCCCCTGGGACGGAAGGTGCGGTTGGGACACACCATCATGGGTCGTCCGGCGTGTCTACCGCAGCGAAACGCTCCGATCTGGTATCGGCGCTCAGCGCACCTGGTGGAGCCGGCGCGCCGCTTCCGCGACCGAGCCGCTCAGCGACGGGTAGACCGTGAACGCCTGAGCGAGCTGGTCCGCGGTCAGGTTCTCCGCGACCGCGACCGCGAGGGCGTGGATCAGCTCGCTCGCCCGGGGAGCGACCACGACGCCGCCGACGATGATCCCGGTGCCTGGCCGGCAGAAGATCTTCACGAAGCCGTCGGTGACGCTCTGCATCTTGGCCCTGGCGTTCGTCGCCAGCGGCAGCAGCACGGTGTCCGCCTCGATCTCCCCCGCGTCCACGGCCTTCTGGGTCCAGCCCACGGTGGCGATCTCCGGGGCGGTGAACACGTTGGAGGAGACGGTCTTGAGCGCCAGCGGCGCCACCGCGTCGCCGAGCGAGTGCCACATCGCGATCCGCCCCTGCATGGCGGCCACCGAGGCGAGCATCAGGACGCCGGTGCAGTCGCCGGCGGCGTACACCCCGCGGGCGGTGGTCCGCGAGACCCGGTCGACCTTGACGAAGCCACCCTCGTCGACGGCGACCCCGGACTCCTCGAGCCCGATCCCGTCGGTGCGGGGCACCGAACCGAGGGCGAGCAGGCAGTGCGAGCCCTCGACCTCGCGGCCGTCCTCGAGGCGTACGACGACGTGGTCACCGTCCCGGGTGACCCCGGCCATCCGCGACTTGCCGAGCACGGTCATGCCACGGCGCTTGAAGACCTCCTCCAGCACCTCGGCCGCGTCGGCGTCCTCTCCGGGCAGCACCCGGTCACGGCTGCTGACCAGCGTGACCTCCATGCCGAGCGCGTTGTAGGCGCCGGCGAACTCGGCGCCGGTGACGCCGGAGCCGACGACGACGAGGTGCTCGGGCGCCTCGGCGAGGTCGTAGACCTGCTCCCACGTGAGGATCCGCTCGCCGTCCGGCCGGGCGGTGGGCAGTGTCCGGGGCGCGGCGCCCGTCGCGAGGAGGACGGTGTCCGCCTCGAGCGTCTCCTCGGCGCCGTCCGGCCCGGTGGCCACGACCCGCTGCGGGCCCTCGAGCCGACCGGTTCCCTTGAGCACGCGTACGCCGTCGCGGGTCAGCCGGCTCTCGATGTCCTCGGACTGCGCAGCCGCCAGCTCGAGCACCCGGCGGTTGACGACCCCGAGGTCCACGACCGCCTCGTGGTCGGCCGCGCCCGCCAACGTGATGCCGAGCTCGGGGGCCACCTCGAAGCGGGTCATCACCTCGGCGGTCGCGATGAGGGTCTTGCTCGGCACGCAGTCGGTGAGGACCGCGGAGCCGCCGATCCCGTCGTTGTCCACGACCGTCACGTCGGCGCCGAGCTGCGCCGCCACCAGCGCCGCCTCGTAGCCGCCTGGTCCGCCACCGATGATCGCCACGTGAGTCACGGCGGCCATTGTTCCACCTGGCATGGCTACGCTGCCGTCCGTGAGCCTCTACGCCGCCTACGGACCCAACATGGATCCCCGCCTGATGAGCGAGCGCTGCCCGCACTCCCCCTTGCAGGGCACCGGCTGGCTCCAGGGGTGGCGGCTGACGTTCGGCGGCGAGGAGTACGGCTGGGACGGCTCGCTCGCGACGGTCGTCCAGGACCCCTTCGAGCAGGTCTTCGTCGCCGTGTACGACGTCACCGCCGACGACGTGGCCGTGCTCGACCGGTGGGAGAGCGTCGGGAACGAGCTCTACCTCAAGGCGAAGGTCCGGATCTCCACCCTGCGCGGTGAGGTCGTCGCCTGGACGTACGTGCTCGACGCCTACGAGGGCGGGTTGCCCTCCGCGTCGTACCTCGGGATCCTCGCCGACGCGGCGGAGGCGGCCGATGCGCCGGACGACTACGTCGCGGAGCTCCGGCGCCGTCCCTGTCGGTCGAACGGCCTCTGACCACCGGACCCGAAGGGAGCCACGGCGTCCCCGGTGCTCACGCACACGGTAGGTCGTACGCCCGGTCGCCGGACCGGACCCGCCACTCGATGTCATCGCCGCCCAGGATCCGGCAGGCGCTGTCGAGGGCGTGCGCCGCGCTCGTGTCCCAGACGAACGTCGAACCGTCGGGGTAAGCCAGCAGCAGCGTCTGGTCGTCGAGGAACACCGGCGGGGCCGGCTCGTCACCGAGGTGGACCGTGCCCAGCAGTGCCGCTGTGGACCCGTCCCGCAGGCTCACCCTGCCCTCTCCGTCCGCGGAGGCCAGCAGCGCACCGTCAGGGGAGAACGCGACGAGCACTCCCTCGGCTTCTGCCGTCGCCCCGATGTCGGCGGAGACCGTCGACCGGCCCGAGCGCAGGTCGACGATCTCCATGCCACGCGGAGAGGCCGACGCCATGCGGGTGCGGTCCGGCGAGACCGCCATCGACCATGCCGGAGAGAGCAGCCGACCCTCCTGGAGCGTGTGCCCCGTGCGCAGGTCGAGGACGAGCCAGCGGTCGGCGGCGGTCGTCCAGTCCACGGGGCCGGCGTCCTCGGCGGTCACCACCACCGCTGTGTCCTCGCCGGGTCCCACCGCCGCGTGCGCTACCAGCCGGCTCGGGAGCCGCACCGGCGGATGGACGTTCCGCAAGGTGCGAGCATCGAGGAGCGCGACACCGTCGGGCCCGGCGGCCAGGATGCGGCGTCCGTCGCGGGTGTAGTTGAGCCGGCGGACGTCGAACGAGCGGTGCGCGACCTCGTGCCCGGTGCGCCACTCGACGACGCGCAGCTGGCCCGGTACTTTCGAGAACACGAGGTGGCGGCGGGTGGGCGACCAGGCGTGAGCGTCGTACTGCGGGTGGAGGAACGCCTGTCCGAGCCTCGCGGTGGTGCGGCCGGTGGTGCGGTCCTCCACTCGGAGCCGGTTCTCCCCACGCTTGAGGTCGTAGGTGGAGACGGCGACCGCGGGTGCGTACGGCGAGGCCTGCCGGAAGCGGAACCCCTTCGGCAGGTCGACCGGGTCGGCAGTCGCCGTGCGCCGCACGTACCGCTCCTCACCGGTGAGGTCGAGAGCAAGCAGCCGGTCGCCCGAGGGCACGAACAGCCGCGTTCCGTCTCCGTCGAACGAGACGTCGAGGGCCTCCGCCTCCAGGGGCACGCTCTCCAGGTGCCGGCCGGACCTCGTCTCCCACACGTGGGCGGCCGGCTCGTCGGACACCGCCGCGACCAGGCGACCGTCCGCTGAGAAGGCGACCCGCACGACGGCTCCCTGCGCTCCCCGCAGCTGGTGCCGGACGGCACCGGTCAGAGCCTCCGAGAGGACCACGTCGGAGCCGAGCCCGTAGGCCAGGGTCCGGTCGTCGGGGCTGAGCACCAGTGCCTGCCCGCCGTCCGGGCGGCGGCCCCCCTGACGCCCGGTGCGCACGTCGTAGATCCACAGCCCCCTGCCGGCGAAGTCGGAGTTGGTGCCCGGGGCGGCGTACAGGCGCCGCCCGTCGCCGGAGAATGCGATGTGGAACGTGTCGCTGGGCATCTCGATCCGGCGCAGCGGCCTCTCGGCGCGCGTCAGGTCCCACACGTAGACGTGCTGGCTCACACCCGCGGAGGGCGCGTCGAGGTAGGCGCTGACCGCGAGGAACCGCCCGTCCGCGCTGAGCTTGACGTCGGTGGGAATCGCGCCAACCGGTTGACCACCGGGTTGGGAGGTGACCGGGTCGTGCGTCTCGGGGTCGAGCACCCGGACGACGCCTTCGTTGCCGTCGAGCAGACCGACCGCCAGCAGCGCCCCGTCACCCGAGAACGACATCGGCGACACGTTGCCCTTGATGCCGAGCACCTCGCGATCGGGGTACGGGTCGTAGTCGCCGACCACCTCCAACGTGGTTGCGTCCCGGAACCAGACCCGGTGGTCGGCGTCGAGGCTGACGATCGTGTGGCCGTCCGGGCTGATCTCCAGCCAGTGCCCACCCAGCGGTCGGACCCCGGCCAGCTGAGGGATGCGCGCCAGGGCCGCGAGCAGTCCGGCGCGGGCCTCCGCTGACGTCTCGACCCCCAGGGCGGCAGCGGCGAGCAAGAGCGCCTGGTCGACGGATCCGGCGAGCTGTGCCTGGGCCGCGACGCGTCGCGCCACCGCGGCGTCGGTGGCGTCCGCGGCGCGGTTGGCCTGGCGTACCGCGAGCGTGCCGGTCACCAGGGCGGCCACGAGCAGCAGCGCCGCTCCGACGAGGAGTCCCCGCAACCGCCGGTTCACCCGCGCCTGATACGTCGCCTGCGCGAGAGCCGACTGCTGCTCCTGCTCCGCTCGCCGCTCACCCGCTGCGAGGAAGTCGGCCTCCACCGAGGTGATGTCCTGGGCGGACCGTTCCCGCCACTCCAGGGCCTGGACGAGCCGCGTTCCGCGGTAGAGCTCGTCCTCGGGGCGACCCATCGCCTCCCAGGTGTCGGCGGCGACCGCGAGGTGGCGGAGGATGCGCTGCCCCTCTGTGTCCTCGTCGAGCCACCCTTGAAGCCGCGGCCAGGACCACGCTAGGGCTTCGTGGGCGAGCTCGACCACACCCTCGTCGCTGGTCACCAGCCGGGCCGCGACCAACCGCTCGAGCACCTGGTCGTGCCGGGCGTCGATGGTCAGGAGCCGGCGTGGGATCCGGCTCCTCACCGGCTCGCCCGCCGGGCCGGCCGAGACCAGGCGCAGCATCACGTCCCGCAGCAAGGTCCGCTCGTCGGCCAGCAGCTCCTCATGGACCTGCTCGGCCGTTCGGGCTACGGCGTCCCGGATACCGCCGGTCGCCCGGTAGCCCTCGATGGTGAGGACCCCACCCTCGCGCCGCTCCCAGGTCTGACGGAGCGCGTGGGAGAGGTGCGGCAGTGCCCCCGACTGGCCTTCGACGTCGGCGACGAGCAGCTCCGCGAGCCCGGGCTCCAGCCGCAGTCCCGCCAGTCGAGCGGGCCCCTCGATGGCCTCTCGGAGCGAGTCGGCCGTCATCGGGGTGAGGACGTAGAGGCTCTGTTCGACCAGTCGGGCGAAGTCGGCGTACGCCGCCAAAGCCCCGAAGCTGTCGGCGCGCAGGGCCACGACGAGCCGGCCGCGAGGGGCGTGTGACGTGAGCACCGCGAAGAACTCCTCCACCTCGGCGGGGTCATCGCACATCGTCACGGCCTCCTCCGCCTGGTCGACGACCAGCAGGACGGGTCGACCGGTGGTGGGGACGGTCGAGAGCGCGGCCATGGGTCGCCGTCCGGGGGTCACGACGACGACGCGCTCACCGTCGGCAAGGAGCGCGGCCGCCAGCCCGGCGCGCACGAGTGACGACTTGCCGGAGCCGGAGGGGCCGACCACCACGAGCACGCCGGTCTGCACCAGGCGGCGGCGACACACCTCGACATCGCCGTCCCGTCCGAAGTAGGCGTCGGAGTCCGCCACGTCGTAGGGCACCAGGCCGAGGTAGGGGCAGCTGTGGTGCG
Organism: Marmoricola sp.; assembly: GCA_035699145.1. Taxonomy (GTDB): domain Bacteria; phylum Actinomycetota; class Actinomycetes; order Propionibacteriales; family Nocardioidaceae; genus Marmoricola_A. Next base: position 12,366 of record DASSBB010000029.1, on the reverse strand, counting down.
GTTCGGGAGGCGCGACCTGCGGCTGCAGCCGTGGGTCCTGACGCAGGATCGCCTGCTCGAGGGCCGACGCATCCGGTCCGGGGTCGATGCCGAGCTCGGAGACCAGCATCCGCCGAAGCTGGTGCAAGGTGCGCAGTGCATCCGCCTGCTGACCGCAGCGGTACTGCGCCAGGGCGAGCAGCTCCCAACGGCGCTCCCGCAAGGGCCCCTGCTCGACGAGCCGGCGCGCCTGAGACAGCACGTCCCCGTGGCGGCCGCTGCGCAGTGCGGCGTCGACCTGCATCTCTTCGGCGTCGGCACGCAGCTCGGTCAGCCGGTCCGCCTCCTGCCGACCCGGCTCCCAGCCGTCGAGGTCGGCCAGCGCCGCGCCCCGCCACAGCCCGAGCGCCTGGTTCAGGACGTACGCCGCTCGGTCGGGCTCGCCCCGGCCGATCAGCTCCCTGCCTCGGCCGACCAGCTGCTCGAACTCGCGGGCATCGACCTCACTGGGCGCGACCGCCAGCCGGTAACCGTGGTCGACGGTGTCGATCGCCGTCGCGCCGAGGGCCTTGCGGAGCCGGACGATGGTCGTCTGGAGGGCCTTGGCCCAGGTTGCCGGCGGCTGCCTCCCCCAGAGCGCTTCCGCGAGCTGGTCCCTGCTGACCACCTCGCCGAGCCGCAGCACGAGGGCTTCGAGAACCACGCGTTCACGCGGCGCAAGCGTGCTGCCGTCCTCGTGCACCTGCAGCGGGCCCAGGACCTGGATGCCCATGGTCCGAGGGTGGTCCTCCGGCCGTTACCCCGTCAACAAGGCGGTTACCGGCTCGTTACCGCCCACCCCTGAGGTGTCCAGCGCGTCCACACGCGACCGGATCGCCCGGGCCGGCATCGTCACACGCTGTGGGGCGAGCGGTGCGGTCCCCTACGCTGCCGCTCATGACTGACGCCACCACGACCTCCTCCGACCTGGCGCGCGCCGCCGCCGACCGGCTCCGCGAGCTGACGGGGGTCGAGCGCCACGACGTCGCCCTCGTCATGGGCTCCGGCTGGCTTCCCGCCGTGGACGCGCTCGGGGAGGCGACCGCCGAGCTGAGCTCGACCGACCTGCCCGGCTTCGCCCCGCCCGCCGTCGTCGGGCATGCCGGCAAGCTCCGCTCGGTGCGCTCCGGGGACCGCAACCTGCTGGTCTTCCTCGGCCGGACCCACTTCTACGAGGGGCTCGGCGTGCGCTCGGTCGTCCACGGCGTCCGGATGGCCGCGGCAGCGGGATGTTCCACGATCGTGCTGACCAACGGCTGCGGCGGGCTCAAGGAGACGTGGTCGCCGGGGACCCCTGTGCTGATCAGCGACCACATCAACCTGACCGGGACCAGCCCGATCGAGGGCGCCAACTTCGTGGACCTCACCGACCTCTACTCCCCCCGGCTGCGCGACCTGTGCCGGGAGGTGGACCCGTCGCTCGACGAGGGGGTCTACGTTCAGTTCCCCGGCCCCCACTACGAGACGCCGGCCGAGATCGGGATGGTTCGCGCGATCGGTGGCCACCTCGTCGGGATGTCCACGACGCTCGAGGCGATCGCCGCGCGGGAGGCCGGGATGGAGGTGCTCGGCATCTCGCTGGTCACCAACCTGGCGGCCGGGATCTCCGGTGAGCCGCTCAACCACGAGGAGGTCCTCGATGCCGGCCGCGCCGCCGCCACCCGGATGGGTGACCTGCTCGGGGCCGTCGTACCCCGCATCTGACCGCCGAGTCGTCGCGTCCTGCGCCCACATCTGTGCCGAGTCGTCGCGTCCTCGGCGGTCCCTTCGGGTGCCGGCTGCGCTAGGAGGCGGGGGCGAGGGAGGCGACTGCGTTGGGCCGGTCGCCCCGCTCAGCCCGCATCGCTCGGTCGAGGTCGCGGAAGAAGCAGCCGGTGAGGTGGCCGGCGGCAACGGTGAGCGGTGCGCGACCGAGCCGGGCCACCAGACCGCCGACGGTGACGCGGGCGTCGTAGGCGAGGTCGGTCGATGCCGGCAGTGAACCCTCGGTGAGCCTGACCCGGAGCTGCAGCTCGACGTGACCGCACCGACCGCGACCGTCCATCAGCACCCGAAGCTCGGAGCCTGGTCGACCGTCGTGGATCAGGAACGTCCCCCGGTAGGTGTCGGTCAACAGGCCCACCTGGACGCCCAGCGTCGCGGCGTACCGCTCAGCGCCGACGCGGTCGAGCGCGCGGCAGCCGGGGATCACTGCACGGAGGACTTCCGGGTCGTGCAGCGCCGTCCAGACGTGGTCGGTCGGCGCCGCCACGGCACGTACGTCGGTGAACCTCATCGTTCGCCACCCCCCTGAGGTTGTCGAGGCTTGAGGAGGAAGGGCGACCCTTGCTGATACATCGGCCGACCGACGCCTGCGGAAGGTCCTGGCGATGGCACCGAGGACGCGACGACTCGGCTCACGGCCGTGGTGCCGCGGAGCTCACCGGCAGGAGGGACGGCTCGACGTAGGGTCGGCACCATGACCAGCACCTCCGCGCGCAACATCACCTGCACCGTCGACGACGGGGTCGCCCGGGTCTGGCTCGACCGCCCGGACAAGCTCAACGGGCTCACGCTCGAGATGCTCGCCGAGCTGGCAGCAACCAGCCGCCGACTGCGCAAGGACAAGACACTGCGCGCCGTCGTGCTGACCGGGGCCGGCGAGTCCTTCAGCGCCGGGCTCGACTTCGCCACGGCGCTCAAGGACCCGAAGCAGATCGCGCGCTCGTTCGTCCCGTCGCTGCTCCGAGGGACGAACGTCTTCCAGGAGGCGGCGTGGGGCTGGCGGCGGCTGCCGGTGCCGGTGATCGCCGTGGTGCAGGGCCACTGCTACGGCGGCGGGCTCCAGATCGCGCTCGGCACCGACTTCCGGTTCTCGGCTCCCGACGCGCAGTGGTCGGTGCTCGAGGCGAGGTGGGGGCTGATCCCGGACATGTCAGGGATCCGCAGCCTCAGCGAGCTGGTCGGCATCGACACCGCCAAGCTGCTCACGATGAGCGGCGACACGTTCTCCGGTGAGCGGGCCCTGGAGCTCGGACTGGTCACCGAGGTCGCGGCCGACCCCATGGCGGCGGCGGACGAGCTCGTCGCCAAGCTCCGCACCCGCTCCCCCGACGCCGTCGCGGCGGCCAAGCGGCTCTTCGACGGCACCTGGAACGCCACGCCGCGGCGGACGTTCGCGCGCGAGCGCGCCGAGCAGCTCGCGCTCCTGCTCAACGCCAACACGAAGATCGCCCGGGAGGCCGCCTTCCGCCGGGCGACCCCGGAGTTCGTCGCACGGAAGCGCTGACCGCGCCGCTAGATTGACCGGGTGACCGACCTCTCCACCCTGACCGCTCGCGCCCGCACGTGGGCGGCCGAGGATCCTGACCCGCGGACCCGTCAGGAGCTCGAAGCGCTCCTGCAGTCGGCGGAGGCCGATCCCGACGGACCCGCCGCGGCCGACCTCGCCGACCGGTTCGCAGGCACCCTCGAGTTCGGCACGGCCGGGCTCCGTGGGGCCCTGGGTGCCGGCCCGATGCGGATGAACCGGGTCGTCGTCACGCGCGCGGCGGCCGGCCTCGCGGCGTACCTCCGCGACCACGGGGCAGCGGACGGCGCCCGTGTGGTCATCGGCTACGACGCCCGTCACAACTCCGACGTCTTCGCCCGGGACACCGCCGAGGTGATGACCGGCGCGGGGTTGCGTGCCCTGGTCCTCCCCCGGCCGCTGCCCACGCCGCTGCTGGCCTTTGCGATCCGCCACCTCGGCTGCGTGGCCGGCGCGATGGTGACCGCCAGCCACAACCCACCTGAGGACAACGGCTACAAGGTCTACCTCGGCGACGGCAGCCAGATCGTGCCGCCCGCCGACAGCGAGATCGCCGCGCGTATCCACGCGGTCGGCGCCCTTGCGGACGTGCCCCGCGGCGACCACGGCGAGCGGCTCGGCGAGGAGGTCGTCGAGGCCTACCTGGACGCCGTCGGCTCACTGCCGGCGGAGGGCGGCCCGCGCGACGTCTCGGTGGTCTACACCCCCATGCACGGCGTCGGCGGCAGCACCCTCGTCGAGGTCCTGAAGCGGGCCGGGTTCCCCGAGCCGCACGTCGTTCCCGCCCAGGCCGAGCCCGACCCGGAGTTCCCGACGGTCGCGTTTCCGAACCCCGAGGAGCCGGGCGCCATGGACCTCGCGATGGCCCTGGCCGACGAGGTCGACGCGGACATCGTGCTCGCCAACGACCCGGACGCCGACCGGTGCGCCGTCGGCGTACCCGGCCCGCACGGCTGGCGGATGCTCAGCGGCGACGAGGTGGGCGCGCTCCTCGGCGACTTCCTGCTGCGGCTCGGCGTGCAGGGGACGTACGCCGCCTCGATCGTCTCCTCGTCGCTGCTCGGCAGGATGGCCGCCGCCCATGGACAGCCGTACGCCGAGACGCTGACCGGGTTCAAGTGGATCGGCCGGGTCGACGGGCTGGCCTTCGGCTACGAGGAGGCGCTCGGCTACTGCGCCGACCCGGGGCTGGTCAAGGACAAGGACGGGCTCTCGGCGGCCATCCGCGTCGTCGAGCTGGCCGCGCTGCTCAAGGCGGAGGGGCGCACCCTCGTCGACCGGCTCGACGAGATCGCCACCGCCCACGGGCTGCACGCGACCGACCAGCTCAGCGTCCGGGTCACCGACCTGGCGCTCATCGGGCAGGCGATGGCGCGCCTCCGGGCGACTCCCCCGACGTCGCTCGGCGGCCTTCGCGTCGAACAGGCCGAGGACCTGTCGCTGGGGAGCCCCGCGCTCCCGCCGACCGAGGGGCTGCGCTACCGGCTGGCCGACAACGCGCGGGTCGTCGTCCGTCCGTCCGGGACCGAGCCGAAGATCAAGTGCTACCTGGAGGTCGTCGTACCCGTGGAGCAGGGCACGGAGGACGGCGTGGCCGCCGCCCGCATCAACGCCGCAGGCCGGCTGGACGCGATCCGCGGCGACCTCGCTGCGGCAGCCGGTCTGTGAGCGGCGCCTAGACTGTCGGGATGACCACCGTCGTTCCAGCGACCGGGTCGCCTGCCACCACAGACCTGGCCCAGGTGTCCTCGTCCGACTCCGCCCTCCGCCGCTTCCTCCACGGGCTGCCCGGCGTCGACCAGGTCGGGGCCGAGGCCCGTGCGGCCACCCTGGGCACCCGCTCCATCAAGACCACCTCGAAGGCGTTCGCGCTCGACCTGGCGATCCGGATGGTCGACCTGACCACGCTCGAGGGCCAGGACACCCCCGGCAAGGTGCGTGCGCTGTGCACCAAGGCGATGCGCCCGGACCCGGCAGACCCGACGTGCCCGTCGACCGCCGCGGTCTGCGTCTACCCCGACATGGTGCCGGTGGCGAAGGAGACCCTCGGGAGCAGCGGTGTCCACGTCGCGGCGGTCGCCACGGCGTTCCCGTCGGGCCGGGCCGCGCTCGACATCAAGCTCGCCGACACCGCCGACGCGGTCGAGGCAGGTGCCGACGAGATCGACATGGTGATCGACCGCGGCGCGTTCCTGTCCGGGCGCTACCTGCAGGTCTTCGAGGAGATCGTCGCGGTGCGGGAGGCGTGCACCCGTCCCGACGGGACCAGCGCCCACCTCAAGGTGATCTTCGAGACCGGCGAGCTGCAGACCTACGACAACGTACGCCGTGCCTCCTGGCTGGCGATGATCGCCGGCGCGCACTTCATCAAGACGTCGACCGGCAAGGTGCAGCCGGCCGCGACCCTCCCCGTCACGCTCGTGATGCTCGAGGCGGTGCGCGACTTCCGCGAGGCGACCGGTGTCATGGTCGGGGTCAAGCCCGCGGGCGGCATCCGCACCTCCAAGGACGCGATCAAGTACCTCGTCATGGTCAACGAGGTGGCCGGCCCGGACTGGCTCGACCCCGACTGGTTCCGCTTCGGCGCCTCCACGCTCCTCAACGAGCTGCTCATGCAGCGGACCAAGATGACCTCCGGCCGCTACTCCGGCCCCGACTACTTCACCCTGGACTGAGGCCCCTCATGGCAGCCAACACCGACGGCACCTCCGCGATCGACGTCCGCAGCAACGTGTTCGACTACGCGCCCGCACCGGAGTCGCGGGCGATCGTCAACCTCCGCACCTCCTACGGGCTCTTCATCGACGGTGAGTTCGTCGACCCGTCCGGTGGCGGGTCGTTCAAGTCGATCAGCCCGGCCACCGAAGAGGTCCTCGCCGAGGTGTCCGAGGCCGACGAGGCCGACGTCGACGCCGCCGTCCGGTCCGCCCGCCGCGCGTACACCCGCACGTGGTCGCGGATGAGCGGCCGCGAGCGCGGCAAGTACCTCTTCCGGATCGCCCGGATCATGCAGGAGCGCTCCCGTGAGCTGGCCGTGCTGGAGTCGCTCGACAACGGCAAGCCGATCCGCGAGTCCCGCGACGTCGACGTGCCGCTCGCGGCGTCGTACTTCTTCTACTACGCCGGCTGGGCCGACAAGCTGGAGTACGCCTTCCCCGGCAAGGTCCCGCAGCCGCTGGGGGTCGCCGGCCAGGTCATCCCGTGGAACTTCCCGCTGCTGATGCTGTCGTGGAAGATCGCCCCGGCGCTGGCCTGCGGGAACACCGTGGTCCTCAAGCCGGCGGAGACGACGCCGCTCACCGCGCTGCTCTTCGCCGAGATCTGCCAGCAGGCCGACCTGCCGCCGGGCGTCGTCAACATCGTGACCGGCGCCGGCGACACCGGGCGCGCGGTCGTCGCCCACCCGGACGTCGACAAGGTGGCGTTCACCGGCTCCACCGACGTCGGCCGCCAGATCGCCAAGACGGTCGCGGGCACCGCCAAGAAGGTCACCCTCGAGCTCGGCGGCAAGGCGGCGAACATCGTCTTCGACGACGCCCCGATCGACCAGGCGGTCGAGGGGATCGTCAACGGCATCTTCTTCAACCAGGGCCACGTCTGCTGCGCCGGCTCGCGGCTGCTCGTGCAGGAGTCGGTCGCCGAGGACGTGCTGGCCCGCCTCAAGCGGCGGATGAGCACGCTGCGGGTCGGCGACCCCCTCGACAAGAACACCGACGTCGGCGCGATCAACTCCGCCGAGCAGCTGGCGAAGATCCGCGAGCTGAGCGACGTCGGCGACGCCGAGGGCGCCGACCGCTGGTCGCCGCCGTGCGACCTGCCGAGCAACGGGTTCTGGTTCCCCCCGACCGTCTTCACCGGCGTCACGCAGGCGCACCGGATCGCGCGCGAGGAGATCTTCGGCCCGGTGCTCTCCGTGCTCACCTTCCGCACCCCCAAGGAGGCGGTCGAGAAGGCGAACAACACGCCGTTCGGGCTCTCCGCGGGTGTCTGGACCGACAAGGGGTCGCGGATCCTCTGGATGGCCAACCAGCTGCGCGCCGGCGTCGTCTGGGCCAACACGTTCAACAAGTTCGACCCGACGTCGCCGTTCGGCGGCTACAAGGAGTCCGGCTACGGTCGCGAGGGCGGCCGGCACGGGCTGGAGGGGTATCTCAGATGAGCCGGCTCGACGTCCGCAAGACCTACAAGCTCGCGATTGGCGGAGCGTTCCCGCGCTCCGAGTCCGGTCGCAGCTACGAGGTGCTCGACAGCAAGGGCGCGTTCCTCGCCAACGCCGCCTACGCCTCCCGCAAGGACGCCCGGGACGCCGTCGTCGCCGCCCGCAAGGCGTTCGCCGGCTGGTCGGGAAAGACCGCCTACAACCGCGGCCAGGTGGTCTACCGGGTGGCCGAAGTGCTCGAAGGTCGGCGCGCCCAGTTCGCCGAGGAGGTGCAGCGCTCCGAGGGCGGCACCCGCCGCCAGGCCGAGGCCGCCGTGGACGCCTCGGTCGACCGGCTCGTCTGGTACGCCGGCTGGGCCGACAAGATCGCCCAGGTCGTCGGCGGCACGAACCCCGTCGCGGCGCCGTACTTCGACTTCAGCGTGCCCGAGCCGACCGGCGTCGTCGCCGTACTCGCTCCTCAGGACTCGTCCCTGCTCGGGCTGGTCAGCGTCGTGGCGCCGGTGGTCGTCACCGGCAACACGTGCGTGGTCGCCGCCTCCGCCGAGCGACCGCTGCCCGCGATCACGCTCGCGGAGGTGCTCGCCACCTCGGACGTGCCCGGGGGCGTGGTCAACGTGCTGACCGGGGCTCTCGGCGACACCGCCCCGACGCTCGCCTCGCACATGGACGTCAACGCGATCGACCTCACGGGGGCGTTCGGCGACGCCGACCAGGCGCTGGCGCTCGAGGTCGCGGCGGCGGAGAACCTCAAGCGGGTACGCCGCCCCGCGGCCGAGGAGTGGACAGCCGACCCGGGGATCGACCGGATGACGTGGGCCCTGGAGACGAAGACCGTCTGGCACCCGATCGGCATCTGAGGCGCATTGGTAGCGTCGTGACCCGTGCGGGCACGGGTCATCGTCGTGGCGGGGCCCTCGGGGTCCGGCAAGTCGCAGCTGTGCCAACGGCTCGCCGGCGAGGCGGGGCTCCCGGTGGTGAGCCTGGACGACTTCTACAAGGACGGGGACGACCCCACGCTTCCCCGGCGGGCGCTGGCGGCGGGTGCGCCGATCGTGGACTGGGACCACCCGGACTCATGGCGGCCGGACGACGCAGTCGCCTCGCTCCGCACGCTCTGCGAGGAGGGTAGGGCCGACGTCCCGGTCTACGACATCCCCCGCAACGGCCGCATCGGGCACCGGATGGTCGAGCTCGGTGGTGCGGCGTACGTCCTCGCGGAGGGGATCTTCGCCGACGAGATCGTGGCGGCCTGCCGGCGGCGGGGGCTGCTGGCCGACGCCGTGTGCATCCACAACCCCCGGCTGGTCACCTTCTGGCGGCGGCTCGTCCGGGACCTGCGCGAGAGCCGCAAGCCGCCGTGGGTCCTCGTCCGCCGAGGGGTCGCGCTGCTCCGCGCCGAGCCGGTGGTCCTGGCCCGCGCCCGAGCAGCGGGGTGCGTGGTGCTCTCGAACGCCGACGCCTACCGCCGGCTGCGTGCCCTGGTCCACGGGGATGACGTCTAGGGTCCGCCACTGCTCGGGCGCCAGCCGAACACGACAACGACGTGGTCACCATCGCGGTGTCTGCTGACGTCGCGGCCGCCCTCAAGGCACGAGTCGACTCAGGCAAGTACGCCAGCCACGGCGATGTCGTCCGCACCGCCCGTGGCTGATGACCGAGGCGACCGTTGCCGAACCGCCTCGATCGATTCCGGCCGAGGAGGTGCGTGCCCGCTTCGCCACCAAGCGCGCCGGCCGCGCATGAGGCGTCGCCTCTCCACTACTCTCCGAAGGCACTCACCCAGCTCGGCGAACTCGAGTCCTTGCTCATCGAGTGCGCCGGACGGCAAGTCGCCGACGCCTACGTGGACCACGTTCTCGACTTCTGCGACGGCCTCGCGGTGGAGCGTGGCTCGGGCATCACCGTGACGACCTGCAGCCGGAGCGATACCTGAATGACTAGCCGCCCGACCGCCCCTGACGTGGGAACTGCTTCGTGCAGGGAGCTCAGGCGAGTCCCACGCGCGGTACGGATACGCCCGCACCGAGCACCTTGTCGGACCGAAATGGACGCGACCGACGCGCGGCGGTGTGCGCAGGGGACGGCGGCGCCCGCGGCAGGGCTGGTCGAGCGTCACAGGCGCGGGCCGATCTTCCCTTCGGGAGGTGACTCTGCCGAGCCTTTGAGCTCCACGAAGATGGCGTGAGTAGGGGTCTCGCCGATGTTCTCGCCGTGGTGCTGCTGTGCAGGCAGCCAGCCGACAGTGCCTGCCTGCAGCTCCACTTCGCGCTGCACGTCCCCTTGGACGAGTCGACGGCGGAACGAGGACAGGGTGTACATCACGCTGTCCGGGTGAGCGTGAGGCGTGGTGACCGTGCCCGGCAGGTCGGTGTACTCGAGCACTCGCACGCGCTCATTCTCGAAGATGACCTTGTAGTGGTCGGGGTTTGTCTCGGCTGGGTCGAGGCTCATCAGCCGAGCATGGCACCGTGCGCGAGTGCTCGGAAGCCTCCGACGGGTTCGGCCACGGACCATGATCGGGCTGTCATCGCGCCGGACTTCCAAGACGCCGGTTTTGCGGCTATGACGCGCGATCGACTGTGAAGGGAACCGTGGGCACCGTGGCTAGGTGCGGGCGACGAGTCACCTGGCGCCGACCGGCTGGTGACCAATCATCGGCAGATCACGCGGGTGGGCCGTCGAGCACCTTGGGCACGAACTCCATCATTTGCAGTCGGCCGTCGAAGGTGCGGTGGTCGACTGTCTCCAGGGCAACATCGGGCCAACCTGTGTAGAAGTGCTCGCGGCCGGACGCTCCGTTGACTACCGGAAAGATCACGACCCGAAACCGGTCCACCAGGCCCGCTACCAGGAGTGACCGGCAAAGGCTCAGGCTGCCGATGGTGCGCAAGGAGGTGTCGCCGTCTTGCTTCATCGCGCGGACCGCCTCCACCGCGTCGCCAGAGACGAGGCGGGTGTTCGCCCAGGCGAGAGGTTCCTGCAGTGTGGAGGAGAACACGACCTTGTCCATGGCACTCAGTCCGCTCATGTCCTCCTCGCCGGAGTCCACGAACCCGGCGAAGAGCCGGTAGGTAGTGGCCCCCATCAGGGAGGTCGAGATGCCTGAAGCGTCCTGCTCGAGCCAGGCGAGGTACTCGGGACCGCCCATTCCCCAAAGGCCTGGCCAGCCCTCCGCCGAAGAGAACCCGTCCAGCGAGGTGATGACGTCGACCATGAGCTCCGGCATGGTTCCTCCTCAGAGTATGACGTCGACCTTGTCCCTGCGGGGCGCCGCACACAAGACCATGCCGGCCGCGTCATGGAAGCGGGGACACCCCTGCACCGATGGCGCGCCGGGAGGACGCTGAGCTCCAAGGCCTGAAGGCAGTTCGGGACGCCAGTGCCTGTGTCCTCGCCAACTCACCCGAGCTGATTCGCACCCGTGTCCGTCGACTTCTGCAGTCAGGCGTGGTCGACAGGCGGAGTGACGCTCCTCCAAAGGGTAGGCGCGGGACGGTTCTCGGCCGAGTCCGCCGTCGGCGGGCTCGGCCGAAACGAGGGGTCAGGCCATCTCGGGAACGTGAAGGTGCGCGTGGGCAAGGTCGAACTCGTGCACGTCGACGATCTCGCCGCCCGAGTCGGTCGCGGCCCGGCTCCGCATCTCGTCGGCCGCCGAGCGGCTGGCTTCCATCGCGGCGCGGGTCTCCCAAGCCGTGGTGGCGCAGCCTAGGCCGGTCGACGGGTTCACCAGCAGGCTGGCGCTGCAGAATCCACGGGTCTGCTCGAGCCGGGGAAGGATCCCGACCCTGAACGTCTCCGTCATGGCGTGCAGGTCGCCTTGGAGCCAGCTGACTCGGCAACACTCACCGTGATGGGTGCGGTGCATGACGGCGATCTCCCACTCGTCCACCTGCATGGAGCCGCCGAGGATGTCCCGGCCCCGATCGCGAATCGGGCGTAGCTGCTCATCGCTCGCGTGCATGGCCGCCTCGCTTTCCCATGAACTGGTGACGATGCACGTACCGGTCTCGCGGTCGACCAGCATCGAGAGCCCACGACAGCCCTCGATCCTGTCGAACATCGGCACCACCTCGTTCTTGACGAATGCCATGCCCGCATCGATGTTGTCGGGCCTCCCGTGGAATGTGGTGGAACGTGCGTACACGGCCCACTCCTTTCAGGGACGGGGCAGTGCCCGGACCGGCACCGCCGGTTGATCCCTGTCTACTCGCCTGGCCGTGGGACTGCTACGCATCGTTCCAGGTTTACCCCACCTGACTGGGCCACCGCACCGGCTCAGCAGAGGCTGGAGCCCCTGCGATAGGCGGCGGAATGCAGCGGCCGTGAGCGCACGCTACTCGCGGAATGACTCGAGTGAGACTGGCACGGCAACGCGCTCTCCGACGAAAAGCGCCATTCGCGGCCCGGAAATGGAGCTTTTCGTCGGACACCGGCCTTGCATCGCGTGCCCCTGGGCCAGCCGGTCGGTCCGTGTCGATGGCGTGACCCGGCGCGTTCCACAACGGGTGCCGAACGACAGGCTCAAGGCCGAATTCACGTCGTTCGCCACCACTTGTCGGCGAGAGAGCGCCGACTGCTCGGTCATGCCCCATTCTGGGCCCAATGTGCAGCACCTCCAGGTGCCCCGTGCAGTGGGCGTTGTGCCCAGGGGCTGGTTCGTCGAGCGCCCCCAGCGCTCCGAAGCCGAAAGCAGTCCGCCAGCGTGGCTGGGCACCAGATAGTGGAACGTGTGGTCGGTACACAAGAGCGATGACGGCGCCACTCACGACAGACCACGCGGCGAGGTGGCGCGTCACCTGTCGGCGCTGCAGAAGGGCGCTGTCGACGCCAATCCGCTGAACCCGCTTCGGCTGCCGGAGGAGCTGCAGTCGGAGGCGGCTGCCGCACGGGCCAGGGT
>DASSBB010000028.1:0-50498 GCA_035699145.1 Marmoricola sp. | reverse complement strand
CAACACCGGCAACGGCTACTACGGCGGCCTCCAGTTCAGCCTCGGCACGTGGCAGGCGTACGGCGGCAGCGGGCTGCCGAGCTCGAACAGCCGTGAGGCCCAGATCGCCGTCGCCGAGCGGGTCCGCGCGGCGACCGGTGGCTACGGCTCCTGGCCGCACTGCGCCTCGGTCCTCGGGCTGCCCCGCTGACCCTCACGAGGCCTTGCCCGGCGGCCGATAGGCTCGCCCGGACATGACCAACGACGCCAGCCAGGACACCAGCGCATCCGCCGGTCCGAGACTTCTCGGGCCGGCGGACGTGCGTTCGCTGGCCGCCGGGATCGGGCTCCGCCCCACCAAGCAGCGCGGCCAGAACTTCGTGATCGACGCCAACACCTGCCGCCGGATCGTCAAGGCCGCTGGGATCGGCCCCGAGGACGTCGTCGTGGAGGTCGGACCGGGGCTCGGCTCCCTCACCCTGGCCCTGCTGGCCGAGGTGGAGCGGGTGGTCGCCATCGAGGTCGACCCCCTCCTCGCGGCCGCCCTGCCGGGCACCGTCGCGTCGTACGCCCCGGAGCTCGCCGTCCGCTTCGAGCTCGTCGAGGCCGACGCGATGCGGGTGACCGGGCTCCCGGGGCCACCACCGACGGCCCTCGTCGCCAACCTGCCCTACAACGTCTCGGTCCCCGTGCTGCTCCACCTGCTGGCGCTGCTGCCGTCGCTGCGCCACGGCCTCGTCATGGTGCAGGCCGAGGTCGCGGACCGGCTCGCGGCGCCGCCGGGGTCGCGCACGTACGGCGTCCCGTCGGCCAAGGCGGCCTGGTACGCCGACGTCCGCCGGGCAGGTTCGGTCGGCCGCAACGTCTTCTGGCCGGCGCCGAACGTCGACTCCGGGCTCGTGGCCTGGGAGCGGCGGGACCCGCCGCCCACGACCGCCGACCGCACCGAGGTCTTCGCCGTCGTCGACGCCGCGTTCGCGCAGCGGCGCAAGACCGTCCGCGGGGCGCTCAAGGCCGTCGCGCCCGTCGACCGGGTCGAGGCCGCCCTCGTCCACGCCGGCGTCGACCCCGCCACCCGGGGCGAGCAGCTCGACATCGCCGCGTTCGCCAGGATCGCCGAGGGGCTGCACGGATGACCGCCGAGGTGCGCGTCACCGCGCCCGCCAAGATCAACCTCTGCCTCGGCGTCGGCCCCGTGCGCGAGGACGGCTACCACCCGCTCGCCACCGTCTATCAGGCGGTGGGGCTGTACGACGACCTCACGCTGCGCCCGGCCCGCCTCCCGGAGCTGACCGTCTCGGGCGACGGCGTGGACACCACCGACGTGCCCGAGGACGAACGGAACCTGGCGTGGCGGGCAGTGGAGCTGCTCGCCGAGCACCACGGCCACGAGCTGGCGGTCTCGATGCACATCCGCAAGCGGATCCCGGTGGCCGGCGGGCTGGCCGGCGGTAGCACCGACGCGGCGGCCGCGCTCGTCGGCGCCGACGCCCTGTTCCGGCTCCGCACCCCGCGGCCGGAGCTCCTGGCGCTCGCCGCCGAGCTCGGCAGCGACGTGCCGTTCTGCGTGGAGGGCGGCACCGCGATCGGGTCGGGCAGGGGCGAGCTCGTGGCCCCGGTGATGACCCGCGGCGAGTACTGGTGGGTGCTCGTCCCCGGCCAGGGCGGCCTCTCGACGCCGGCCGTCTACGAGAAGTTCGACCGGCTGTCCGGCCCGGCGGTGCCGCACCCCGGGGTGCCCGACGAGCTCCTCGCCGCCCTGCGGGCGGGCGACCCGCACCGGCTGGGGGCTGCGCTCACCAACGACCTCGAGCCGGCGGCGCTCTCGTTCCGGCCCGCCCTCGCCGAGCTGCTCGCCTGCGGCCGCCAGGCCTCCGCGCACGGCGCGCTGGTCAGCGGCAGCGGTCCGACGACCGTCTTCCTCTGCGAGAGCGCGGCGCACGCCGAGGTGGTCGACCTGCACCTGCAGCGGGAGGCCGGCACCGCACCGGCCCTCGTCGTGCGGGGACCGGTCCCCGGGGCGCGCGCCGGCGGAGGACCGCGGTGAGCCGCCCGGCGCCGAACCTGGTCAACCTCGAGCGCGTGTCGAAGTCCTACGGGGTCCGGCCGCTGCTGGACGAGGTGTCGCTCGGTGTGGGTGAGGGGCAGCGGATCGGGGTCGTCGGCCGGAACGGCGACGGCAAGACGACCCTCCTGCGGCTCATCGCGGGGCTCGAGGAGCCGGACCGCGGGCGGGTCTCGCAGTCCCGGGGGCTCCATCTCGGCTACCTCACCCAGGGCGACGAGCTCGACCCGACGGCGACCGTGCGGGAGGTGGTCCTCGGGGACCGTCCCGACCACGAGTGGGCCGCGGACGTCACGACCCGGGAGATCGTCGAGGTGCTGCTCGCCGGAGTGCCGCTGACCCGTGAGGTCGAGGGGCTCTCCGGAGGCGAGCGGCGACGGTGCTCCCTGGCCCGGCTCCTCCTCGGTGACCACAACCTCGTCGTGCTCGACGAGCCCACCAACCACCTCGACGTCGAGGCGGTCGACTGGCTGGCGCGGCACCTGTCCCGCCGTACGACCGCGCTCGTCGTGGTGACCCACGACCGGTGGTTCCTCGACGCGGTCTGCGACGAGACCTGGGAGGTCCACGACGCGGTCGTCGACGTGTACGACGGCGGCTACGCCTCGTTCGTGCTCGCCAAGGCCGAGCGGCAGCGGCAGGCCGCCGCCTCCGAGGGCCGCCGTCAGAACCTCGTGCGCAAGGAGCTCGCGTGGCTGCGCCGGGGGCCGCCGGCCCGGACCTCGAAGCCGAAGTTCCGGATCGACGCCGCCAACGAGCTGATCGACGACGTGCCGCCGGCGCGTGACCCGCTCGAGCTCCAGCGGTTCGCGACGCAGCGGCTGGGCAAGGACGTCGTCGACCTCGAGGACGTCGACCTCAGCCGTGGTGACCGCACCCTGCTCTCCCACGTCACGTGGCGGCTGGGGCCGGGGGACCGGCTCGGGCTCGTGGGGGTCAACGGCGCCGGGAAGACCTCGCTGCTCCGGCTCGTCTCGGGCGACCTGCGGCCGGACGCCGGGAAGGTCCGCACCGGCCGCACCGTCGCGCTCGAGCACCTCACCCAGGCGGTCGCCGAGCTCGACCCCGACACCCGCGTGCTCGACTCGGTCGAGGAGATCAAGCGGGTGACCCGCACCGCCACCGGTGAGGTCACCGCGTCGTCGATGCTGGAGCGCTTCGGGTTCACCGGCGACCGGCTCACCACCCGGGTCAAGGACCTCTCCGGCGGCGAGCGGCGGCGGCTGCAGATCCTGCGGCTGCTCCTCTCCGAGCCCAACGTGCTGCTGCTCGACGAGCCCACCAACGACCTCGACATCGAGACGCTCAACGTCCTCGAGGACTTCCTCGACGGCTGGCCGGGGACCCTCGTGGTCGTCTCGCACGACCGGTACTTCCTCGAGCGCACCTGCGACTCCGTGTGGGCCCTCCTGGGCGACGGCGCGCTGCGGATGCTCCCGCGCGGGGTCGACGAGTACCTCGAACGACGACGGGCGGCCGCTGCACCCCAGGCCGCTGCACCCCAGGCCGCCGCACCCCGGCCCGCCGTCCCCCCGGCCGCGGCGCGGCCGACGCCTGGTCCGGCCGGTGACGCGCCCCCGGCCGCCGCTCGCTCAGGCTCGGCCGACGAGCGCGAGGCGCGGAAGACCCTCGCCCGAGTCGAGAGGCAGCTGGCGAAGGTGCAGCAGCAGGAGGAGAAGCTGCACGCCGAGCTGGCCGCGCACGCAGCCGACTTCGAGAAGCTCGCCGAGCTCGACGTCCGGCTGCGCGAGGTGGTCGCGGAGCGTGAGGCGCTCGAGGAGGAGTGGCTGGAGGCGGCGGAGCTCCTCGGCTGAACGTCGTCGCTCAGCCGGTCTCGATCGAGACCGCCAGCCGGCGGAGCAGCGTGGCGAGCTCCCGGCGCTCGGCGTCGGTGAGAGCCGCCACCAGCGGCCGCTCGTGCTCGAGCAGGGCGGCCAGGGCGCCGTCCACGGTGGCCCGCCCCTCGGCGGTGAGCCGCACGAGCACGCCGCGCCGGTCACGGGGGTCCGGCAGCCGCTCGACGAAGGAGCGGGCGACCAGCCGGTCGACCCGGTTGGTCATCGTGCCGCTCGTCACGAGCGTCTCGCGCAGCAGCCTGCCGGGGGACAGCTCGTACGGCGCCCCGGCCCGCCTCAGCGCCGCGAGGACGTCGAACTCCCACGGCTCGATCGCGTGGTCGGTGAACGCCGCCCGGCGAGCGGCGTCGAGGTGGTGGCCGAGCCGGCTGACCCGGCTCAGCACCTCCATCGGCCCCAGATCGAGGTCCGGGCGTTCCCGCCCCCACGCCTCGACCAGCCGGTCCACCTCGTCCTGCACGACAGGGAGCATACCGGTCAAGAATCTTGACATCGAGATACCTGCGGGCCACCATGCCGCCATGGCGCACACCTGGGACCCGGCCACCTACCTGGAGTACGGCGACGAGCGGGCACGTCCCTTCGTGGACCTCGTCGCCCGCATCGGTGCGACCGCACCTCGCACGGTGGTCGACCTCGGGTGCGGCCCCGGGAACCTGACCGCCCTGCTCAAGCGACGGTGGCCGGCGGCCGACGTGGTCGGCGTCGACTCGTCGGCCGAGATGGTGGCGGCCGCGGACCCCGGCTCGGGCGTCACGATGGTCGTCGGCGACCTCCGCGGCTGGACTCCGGAGGCGCCGGTCGACGTGCTCGTCTCGAACGCCGCGCTCCAGTGGGTCCCCGGCCACCTCGAGCTGCTGCCACGGCTGGTGGAGCAGGTCGCCCCCGGCGGCTGGTTCGCCTTCCAGGTGCCCGGCAACTTCACTGCTCCCAGCCACGCGCTCCGGCACGAGCTGGAGCAGGACGCGCGGTTCGCGCCGTACCTCGAGGGCGTGTCGGGGCCGGCCGCCCACGACCCCGACCTCTACCTCGAGGCGCTCCTCGGCCTCGGCTGCAAGGTCGACGCATGGGAGACGACGTACCTGCACGTCCTGCCCGGGGAGGACCCGGTGTTCGCCTGGGTGGTCGGCACCGGCGCGCGACCCACCCTGGAGGCGCTCCCCGACGGCGTGCGCCGGGAGTTCGAGCGGGAGCTCCGCGAGGCGCTGCGCCGCGCCTACCCGGCCACGCCGCACGGGACCGTGCTGGCGTTCCGCCGCGTGTTCGTGGTCGCTCGGCCGGCCGGCTGACCGGGCTGCGCCGGGGGGATCGGGCAGCAGGGTCCGCCGTCGCTAGGCTGGCCCCACGATCCCCGGTTGGTCTGTCGGCAGGGCCCGCCGCACTTTGAATGCGGACAAAGCGACGTAGGTTCGACTCCTACCCGGGGAGCCAGGTCCCCGTCCGTGACCGTGGAGGAGCCCGCCCCGTGACCGAGCAGCCAGCCACCGCGGCCGTCATCGTCCTCGCCGCGGGGAGCGGCACCCGGATGAAGTCGAAGACGATGAAGGTCCTCCACCCGCTCTGCGGGCGGAGCATGATCGGCCACGTCCTGACGGCGGCCTGCGCGGTCGACCCCGCGCGGGTCGTCGCCGTGGTGGGTCACGGCCGGGAGCAGGTCGGGCCGCACGTCCTCGACCAGGTGCCGGACGCCCTCCTCGCCGTGCAGGAGACCCAGGAGGGGACCGGCCACGCCGTCCGGGTCGCGGTCGACACCCTCCGGGAGGCGGGTACGCCGGTCTCGGGGACCGTCGTGGTCATGACCGGCGACACGCCCCTGCTCCAGGGCACCACGCTCGCCGCCCTCGTCGCCGACCATGTCGCTGCCGGGCGGGTGGCCACGGTCCTGACCGGCGAGGTCGCCGACCCGTTCGGCTACGGACGGGTGGTCCGGGACGCCGACGGCGCGGTGGCGGCGATCGTCGAGGAGAGGGACGCCGACCCCGTCCAGGCTGCGATCCGGGAGATCAACTCGGGCATCTACGCCTTCGACGGCGAGTTCCTGTCCGAGGCGCTCGGCCGGATCACGAACGACAACGCCAAGGGCGAGTACTACCTGACCGACGTGGTGTCGATCGCCCGGTCCGCCGGGGCCTCGGTCGGCGCCCACCTCACCGACGACGTCATGCAGACCGAGGGAGCGAACGACCGGGCCCAGCTCGCGACGCTCGCGGCCCACCTCAACCGGCGCACCCTCGACCGCTGGATGCGGGAGGGAGTCACCGTCGTGGACCCGGCGAGCACCTGGGTCGACGTGACCGTCACCCTCGAGCGGGACGTCACCCTGCTGCCGAACGTGCAGCTCCTCGGCGCGACCGTGGTCGCCGAGGACGCCGTCGTCGGCCCGGACTGCACGCTCAAGGACGTGGAGGTCGGCCGCGGCGCCAAGGTCGTGCGCACCCACGGCGAGCTCGCCGTGGTGGGCGCCGGCGCCGACGTCGGCCCGTTCTCGTACCTGCGCCCCGGCGCCCTGATCGGCGAGCGAGGCAAGGTCGGGGCGTTCGTCGAGGTGAAGAACGCGACGATCGGCGACGGCGCCAAGGTGCCGCACCTGTCCTACGTCGGCGACGCCGAGATCGGCGAGGGCGCCAACATCGGAGCCGGCACGATCTTCGCCAACTACGACGGGGCCCGCAAGCACCGCACGACGGTCGGCCGGCACGCGAAGACCGGCTCGAACAACACCTTCGTCGCCCCGGTCGCGATCGGGGACGGCGCGGTCACGGGCGGCGGCACCGTAGTCCGCGAGGACGTCCCTCCTGGCGCCCTGGCGGTGTCCTCCCCCAGGCAGCGGACCATCGAGGGGTGGGTGGAACGGCGCCGTCCGGGCACCCCCGCAGCCGACGCGGCGTCCCAGGCGTCCCAGGACACCCCCGCAGGTGCGGAGCCGCCCGGTCCTGGGTGACAATCGTCGTACCCCCCATCTAGGAGAGCACCGCGTGAGCAGCATCAAGCGCACCACCGAGAAGAACCTGATGGTCTTCACGGGACGGGCCCACCCCGAGCTCGCCGCGGAGGTCGCTTCGCTCCTCGACATCACGCTGGTCCCCACCACGGCGTACGAGTTCGCCAACAGCGAGATCTACGTGCGGTTCCAGGAGTCCGTGCGCGGCTCCGACGCCTTCGTGATCCAGAGCCACACGGCTCCGGTCAACGAGTGGATCATGGAGCACCTCATCATGGTCGACGCGCTGAAGCGCGCCTCGGCCAAGCGGATCACCGTGGTCATGCCGTTCTACGGCTACGCGCGGCAGGACAAGAAGCACCGGGGCCGTGAGCCGATCTCCGCGCGGCTGATCGCCGACCTCTTCGCCACCGCCGGCGCCGACCGGCTCATCGCCGTCGACCTGCACACCGCGCAGATCCAGGGGTTCTTCGACGGACCCGTGGACCACCTCATGGCGCTGCCGATCCTCACTGACTACGTCAAGCAGAAGTACGGCGACCAGGACCTCGCGATCGTGTCCCCCGACGCCGGCCGGATCAAGGTGGCCGAGCAGTGGTCGAGCCGGCTCGGCGGAGCGCCGCTGGCGTTCATCCACAAGACCCGCGACATCAACCGGCCGAACGAGTCGGTGGCCAACCGGGTCGTCGGCGAGGTGAAGGGGCGGATCTGCATCCTCGTCGACGACATGATCGACACCGGCGGGACGGTCGTGAAGGCCGCCGAGGCGCTGATGAAGGACGGTGCCGCGGGCGTGGTGATCGCCGCGACCCACCCGATCCTCTCCGACCCAGCGGTGGACCGGCTGAAGAACTGCCCGGCGGCCGAGGTGGTCGTCACCAACACGCTGCCGATCCCCGACGACCGGCACTTCGACAAGCTCACCGTGCTCTCGATCGCGCCGCTGATCAGCCGGGCGATCCGGGAGGTCTTCGAGGACGGCTCGGTCACCTCGCTCTTCGACGGCCAGGCCTGACCGGCTCG
This sequence comes from Marmoricola sp., assembly GCA_035699145.1. GTDB lineage: Bacteria > Actinomycetota > Actinomycetes > Propionibacteriales > Nocardioidaceae > Marmoricola_A. Next base: position 42,634 of record DASSBB010000028.1, on the reverse strand, counting down.
GCCCCCTACGGTTTCCCATGGGATGCAGCCGTTTGTTCGCTCCCCATGGGTTGCAGTCCGTGGGGAGATCCAGTTCTTCGTGGGAGGCTCGTGCAGCCGCGAAACAGCTCCGAGCGGTACGACGCGGGGCGGGCGGGCGCACGCCGTACTGCTGGGTCGTTCCTCCCGATGCCCGGCCTGACCGACGGATGCCCGAGGTTCCCACGGGAAACCGGTGCTTCCCATGTGCTGCAACCCGTGGGGAGCACCAGTTCTCCTGCATCCCATGGGAAACCGCAGCCCGCCACCGTCACGATTCGCGTCCGGCGGCAGCGCTCCGCTAGGATTTCCAGGTTGCCTCGGCGAGGGAGACCAGGGGAGACCCGGCCCGCTCCGTGATCGACGCGGTCACGCTCTGCGCTGCCATGCGTGCACAGCGGTCCGTCTCCTCCCGCCGCGACGACCACCACGTTTGCGAAGCAGTCGATCAGAGGAGCATTTCCCCATGTCTGAGACCAGGCTCCAAGCCGAGTCGCGCACCGAGTTCGGCAAGGGCGCCGCCCGCCGGATCCGCCGTGAGCACAAGGTGCCCGCGGTCCTCTACGGCCACGGCACCGAACCGGTGCACGTGACCCTCCCGGGGCACGAGACGATGATGGCCCTCAAGCACGGCGGCGCCAACGCCCTTCTCTCGATCGACCTGGACGGCACGACGCAGCTGGCCCTGCCCAAGCAGGTGCAGCGTCACCCGGTCCTCGGGGTGCTGGAGCACGTCGACCTGCTCATCGTCACCAAGGGCGAGAAGGTCACGGTCGACGTGCCGGTCCACACCGTCGGCGAGGCCGCCTACGAGACCGTGGTCACCGTCGAGAACGCGACCGTCTCGCTCGAGGCGGAGGCGACCCACATCCCCGACGTCATCGAGATCTCGATCGAGGGGCTCGAGGCCGGCACCCAGCTGCTCGCCAAGGACCTCCCGCTGCCCCAGGGCACCTCCCTCCACGGCGACGAGGAGCTCCTCATCGTCAACGTGACCCAGGCCGTCGAGCTCGAGACGGAGTCCGAGTCCGACGCCGTCGCGGAGGCCGCCCAGGAGCCGGAGAGCGGCGAGGAGACCGTGTCCGCGGTCGCCGGTGAGCCGGGCGAGGCCGGCGAGGAGAACGCCGGGTGAGCGGAGCCGTCCGCGACTGAGACTGGCAGGAGGGCCGGGGATCCGTGAACGACGACGTGTGGCTTGTCGTCGGGCTGGGGAACCCCGGCCCTGCCTATGCCGGGCACCGGCACAACGTCGGTCACCTGGTCGTCGCCGAGGTCGCCGACCGCACGGGGAGCGGCTTCCGGGCGCACAAGTCCGGCCGCGCCGAGGTCGTGGAGGGCCGGCTGGTCCCTGGCGGCCCGAGGCTGGTGCTGGGCCGGGGCCGGTGCTACATGAACGAGTCCGGAGGGCCGGTCGCCACGCTCGCCTCCTTCTACAAGGTGACGCCCGATCACCTCGTCGTGGTCCACGACGAGCTCGACATCCCCTTCGACACCCTCCGCGTCAAGCTCGGCGGCGGCGACAACGGGCACAACGGGCTCCGCTCGATCCGAAGAGCCTTGGGCACCGGCGACTTCTACCGGGTGCGGGTCGGGGTCGGCCGTCCGCCGGGGCGCCAGTCACCCGCTGACTTCGTCCTCTCCGACTACTCGGCGAGCGAGCGGCAGGTCCTTCCGTTCCAGGTCGACCGAGCGGCCGACGCCGTGGAGAGCCTCATGACCGACGGGCTGGCGGCGACGCAGTCTCGGTTCAACTCGTGACCAAGGTCACGAGCAGGGAGGCCGTGTCCGGCTGCAGGGTTCGTGCCCACGTAGTCGTAACGGGTGGTTGGCGACGTGCTCGCCTTGCCACCTGCCGCCCCATGGGTGATGATTCGACCCAACCCCTCCGCGTGGGGACGCGGAAGGGCTCAGGGGACTTTCAGGCATACCGGGGGGTATTGCGCCGATGTCAGGCGGGCTAGGTGACTTTGCCGTCACCGCTCATGGGGAGACAGCGCACAGGCGCGCGGTTGACGCGCCGGCGAACATCACGATTCCACGGCAGACGAGTCGTGCCGAACCGATAGGCGGGAGCGCGTCACCGGAGCCAGCCGTTGCCGGCCGCGCTCCAGCGGATGTGCGGCGCCTGGATCATCGGTTCTCGACGTGGCTCCGTCTCTGGGGGCTGCATGTGGAGGTGATGCTTGCCTTCGGGGCTGGTGTTGCCGCCGCCTTCGCCATGGACAGCGGGCCTTTCCCGGCACCCTTTGCCGCCCTGGGGGCGCTCGGCATCTGCATGTTGAGCAACTACCACCGCGGCCAGGCGGTCACCACGCCGCTGACCAGGCAGCTCCGCGGGGTGGGACAGAGCACCATGTTGCCCGTCGCCCTGGTAGCCGTGGGTGTCGGATTCCTGGGACTGCCCGCCGCGACGATTCCCGAGGCGATCCTTGCGGTCACCTGCGCGGCAGCCGCGTCGGCGGTCTGTCGTGGTGTCCGCTGGCGCCTGCAGGCCCCGGTCCGCGTCGTCGTCGTCGGCGACCGCGCCGCGGTGGCGACCGCGACCGCCCGGTGGGCCGGCACTCCCAACTTTCGGGTCGTGGGCGGCATGTTGATGGAACCTGACCTCGCGCCCGATGCCGCTCCGCGGGAGGTGCTGGGTGTGCCCACCGTCGTGGGGCTCGACAGGGCGGCGAGGCTCGTGGAGCGCTGGCAAGCCGACCTCGTGCTCGTGACGCCGGGTGTGGGCGTCTCGGCGGAGGCCTTCCGCCGGCTCACGTGGGCCCTCGCCGAGACGCGAGCGGCGGTGGGCGTCACCGGAGTCCTCGACTCCGTCGCCCCGCACCGGATCACCCCCGGCAGGATCGAGCGCTCCGCCATCCTCGACGTCCGTCCGCCCCGACCGTCCCGGTTCGTCTGCGGGCTCAAGGCGGCCGTGGACCGGTGCGGTGGCCTGGTGTTGCTGACGCTTGTCTCTCCACTGCTGCTGGCCATGGCAATCGCGGTGCGCGTGGACAGCAAGGGCCCGGCTCTCTTCACCCAGACGCGGATCGGCAAGGACGGGCGTCCGTTCCAGGTGTACAAGATGCGGACCATGGTGTCGGACGCGGACTCCATCAAGTCCGGCCTGGCGGAGCAGAACGAGTACGACTCCGTGCTCTTCAAGATCAGGCGCGACCCGCGGACGACGAGGGTCGGTCACTTCCTCCGCAAGTCGTCACTCGACGAGCTTCCTCAGCTCCTCAACGTGGTGCGCGGGGACATGTCGCTGGTGGGACCCCGGCCCTTCGTGCCCGACGAGGTGGCGCGCATGGACAACGACTCCCTGAGGCGGCACGCCGTGAAGCCCGGCATCACGGGGTTGTGGCAGGTGAGCGGACGATCGGACCTCGAATGGGGCGAGTCGTCCGCGCTCGACACCTACTACGCGGACAACTGGGGGCTGTCGGGGGACGTCGCGATCGCGCTCCGCACGGTGCAGGCCGTGCTCAAGGCGGAGGGCGCCTACTGAGCGTGAACCCCCGGGTCACGACCGAGCGGCGTGCGGTTCGGAGCCGGCGCTGAAAAAGCGGTCTAAAGTCCCTATTCGTACGTTATCCCGACACTTACTGTTTACTCCCTACAGGCCGTGACTCACGGCGGGGGACTGTCCTCGGGGCAGCAGAGCGAGAAGGCATGGCACATGCGCACACTGAAGATCCTGAGCCTCGGCATCGGCGCTCTCCTCCTGGTGCCGGCGGGCCCGAGCGCCGGCACGGCGACGGACGAGGTCGCGACCTGGGAGCTGAACGACCCGGCCGGGTCGGCGACGATGAGGGACTCGTCCGGCCATGGCATCCACGGGAACGTCGGGGACGAGGTGCAGACGAACGTCAGGGTCGCCGGGGCGACGGCCTACCGTTGGACCAAGGTGAACCCGAACCAGTTCCCCGCCAAGCCCGAGCGACTCGTGACCGTCGACGACGACGACCTCAACCCTGGCTCCGGAGACTACGCCGTCACCGTCCGGTTCCGAACGACCCACTCGGCCGGCAACCTGATGCAGAAGGGTCAGGCCGGCAGCAGGGGCGGATACTTCAAGCTGCAGAACGTGAGGGGCAAGATCACCTGCCTGTTCCGCGGCTACGACGACGGCGTCCGGCAGAGCAAGGCGGTGAACTCCGGATCGATCCCCCTCAACGACGGGGCGTGGCACGTGATCACCTGTGAGCGGACCGCTGACAAGGTGGAGATGACCATCGACGGCGAACGCATCCGCCGCGGTCGCGGACCGACGGGGACGATCTCCAACCAGCTGCCGCTGAGCCTCGGCGGGAAGTACAACTGCGACCAGGTCAAGATCACCTGCGACTACTGGTCGGGCGACTTCGACTACGTGACCATCAAAGCCGGGTAGCCCGAACGCGCCGACGGCTCCCCTCTCACCGACGACGTTCGGTGGCCCAGTACTGTTCGACGAAGGCCGCGATCTGGTCAGCCAGCTCCGGTCGGCAGACGAGCAGGTCGGGCAGCAGGACGTCGTCCTGGTTGTACTGCAGAGGGGCGCCGTCGGCCCGGCTGGTGTGGAGCCCGGCGGCGCGGGCTACGGCGACGGGAGCGGCGGAGTCCCACTCGTACTGGCCACCTGCATGGACGTAGGCGTCCGTGACGCCCCGCACCACCGAGATGACCTTCACTCCCGCAGAACCCATGGGGACCAGCTCCCCGCCCAGCTCCGCCGCCAAAGCCGAGACGAACTCAGGCGGGCGGCTCCGACTCACCGCGATACGCGGTCTCACACTGACACGCTCCGGCAGGAGAGGAGGACGTACCGTGCTGAACGTGGTTCCGAGCGCCGGCTGCGCGACCGCCCCTGCGGTCAGCTCTCCCGCCTCCCACAGCGCGACGTGGACGGCCCAGTCATCACGCGGTGGCTCGGAGAACTCTCGCGTGCCGTCGAGCGGGTCGACGATCCAGACCCGCTCGGACCGGAGGCGTACCTTGTCGTCCTTGCCCTCCTCGGACAGCACCGGGTCGACCGGCCGGTGCTCGGCCAGGGCGCTCATCAGGAACTCGTGCGCGACCCGATCACCCTCGTCCTTCAGCGCTCGTCCTTCGAGCCCCTCCTCACGGACACGCATCAGGAGGACTCCGGCGGCAGTGGCGGCCCAGTGCGCCAGCTCGCCGTCGTCTTCGGTGATGGAGGGCGGTGGCTCGGGAAGCGGTTGCAGGTTTCGCATGCCGTCATCCTGTCACGGCTCCCTGGGGGTAAAGGCTGACCCGATCGGCGAACGCTCAGCCGGCCACCGTGGTGAACTAGGATCGGCAGTCGACGGGTCGCCGGGGAGTCGGGAAGCATGAGCGCTGAACAGCGAAGCACGCCATTGCCCACGGTGCTCTACATCGTTGGCTGTGGGCGATCAGGCAGCACGCTCGCGGAACGAACCTTGGGCGCGATGCCACACGTCAGCAACGTCGGTGAGCTGGCCCGCTTGTTCCCGAGCGTTGCCGCCCAGGACCAGCGGTGCGGCTGTGGCCTGCCCTTCTCACGATGCCCCCACTGGCAGTCGGTCGGCGAGGAGGCGTTCGGTGGCTGGAAGGCCGCCGACATCACGAGGATCGCCGCGCTCCAGCGGAGGCTGACCCGTCACCGCTTCGTGCCCTACCTCGTGCGGCCCGAGCTTGCTCCGTCGGGGTTCCGGGAGATGCTGGAGGAGTACCTCGAGACCTTCCGTGCTCTCTACGCTGCCATCGGCAAGGTGAGCGGCTCTCAAGTCGTGGTCGACGCGAGCAAGTCGCCGACTCAGCTGCTCGCGATGCGACGCATCCAGGGCCTCGACATCCGGGTCCTCAACGTGGTGCGCGACGCGCGCGGCGTGGCGCACTCCTGGAGCAAGCAAGAGGTGGCGAAGCCGCATGACGGAGCCGGAAAGGCGGTGATGCGCACCTATCCGCCGCGCCGCACGGCCATGATCTGGTCGACGGTCCAGGTGGAGTCGGCGATCCTGCGGTCACGGGCGGAGCGCGCGGCGCTCATGCGCTACGAGGACCTGGTGTCCGACCCCCGCAACGCCTTGGAGGCGGTCATCGCCGGGCTGGAGCTGCCCGCAGGACCACACGCTCTCGACCACGTCGAGCAGGGTGCCGTGACCTTGGGGGCCAGCCACGGCATCTCCGGGAACCCGTCGCGGTTCACGGCCGGACGCGTCGAGCTGCACCATGACACCGGCTGGCGCTCCGGGCTCCCAGCCGGCGCGCGGCGGTCCGTCACGGCACTGACACTCCCGCTACTCGTCGGATACGGGTACCTAGGACGATCGAAAGCAGGCATCCGGTGACCTATCCTCTCGTCTCCGTCGTGGTTCCGACTCGAGGCCGCCCGGAGCTCGTTCGGCGCGCGGTCGAGTCGGTGGTGGCCCAGGACTACCCCGGAGAGCTCGAGTGCATCGTGGTGCACGACCAGGAAGCCCCGGACGGTGCCCTCGAGGCGCTCGGTCGTCCTGGCCGCGATGTCTCGGTGATGGTGAGCGACCGCACCCCCGGGCTCGCTGGTGCTCGCAACGCCGGACGCGCACAAGCCAAGGGCGACCTCATCGCAGCATGCGACGACGACGACGCGTGGCACGTCGACAAGCTCCGTCTGCAGGTCGACTGGTTGCAGGCCAACCCCGACGTGGGGGTGGTCGGCGCGGGCATCCGCCTGATGATGCCGGGTGGGGAAATCGTCTCCTGGCCGGGTCGGACGGCCAAGGTGACGAGGAACGACCTCCTGCACAACAGGTTCAAGGAGCTTCACTCCTCGACCTTGCTGTGCCGCCGGGAGGTCTTCGACCGTGTCGGGGGCTTCGATGAGGGGCTGCCTTTCGGGTACGGCGAGGACTACGACTGGCTGCTCCGGGCTGCTGAGGAGGGTGACCTCGGGGTGGTCTCGCAGCCGTTGGCCGACATCAACAAGATCGGCCAGTCCTGGTTCCGCGAACGGCAGGCAATCGTGGCAGAGGGGCTGGAGTACCTCTACGCCAAGCACCCCGACTTCGCGCGCTCGCGTCGCGGTTCGGCCCGGGTCTGCGGTCAGATCGCCTTCGCGCACGCCTCGGCCGGCAACCGACGCAGCGCGCTGCGCTGGGCGCGGAGGTCCCTGGGACGGTGGCCCGCGAACCCGCACGCCCTTCTTGCCTTGGCCAACGTGACGGTCGGGCTCGACCCCGAGGTGGTGCTGCGCGCGGCGCGTGCGCGGGGAAAGGGCATCTCGTGACTGGGCGGCCTGACCCCGTCCTGGTCACGGGCCTGCCGAGATCCGGCACCACGTGGCTGGCGCGTGAGCTGACCCGAGCACCCGGCGTCGCTCTCGCGGGCCGAGAGCCGATGAACCCGCGAGGCAAGCAGTTCGCGCTGGGCGGTGCGGTCACAGGGTGGACCCGACTGGGGAGCGACGCTCCGCCCGAGGTCCGGCGGCTCGTCCGCAGGGTGTACCGGGGCTGGGAACCCCGGGTCTACAGCCGTTACGGCGTTCGCCAGTGGTCGGCCCCGTTGCCTCGGACACGACTCGTCGTCAAGGACCCGTTCGCGCTCCTCTCGCTGCCGTTCCTGACCGAGGTGACGGGGGCCACCGCAGTCGTCCTCTTCCGGCACCCCGCTGCGATGCTGCAGAGCTATCGACGCATGGGTTGGTCGCCCGCTGTGGCGGAGGCGCGCGCGCTCGGTCTCGCCTCGCCCGATGGGTCGGAGCCCCCAGACGTCGACGACCCTGTCGCGTCGATGGCGTGGTTCTGGAGCGCCTGTTACCAGACGGTGCTCGGTGACCTAGACCGTGTGCCGCATGCCGTGGTGGTGGACCATGCCGAGCTGTCCCACGCCGGAGAGCACGGTGTCCGCCGGGTCGCGGAGGCGTGTGGACTGGGCACGCGGCGCCTGGCGCCCGCGAACCGGAGCCGTTCCCGCCTCGCGGTGCCGGGCGCCCGCGGAGCGGGCCGCGCCAAGCCGCCGCTGCACAACTTCGAGCGGACTGCCGAGGAAGTCACGCACGGCTGGCGCGAGGCCCTCCCCCAGGGGGAAGCGGAGCGGATGGAGTCGCTGACTGCGACGACGTGGTCAGCACTGCGGACCAGGCGGCTGGCGCTCGACACGGACATGGACCAGAACGACCTGCGGAGGGGAGCACGAGGATGAGCGAAGCGCGCGGGAGGTTGCCCAACTTCTTGTACATCGGTCCGGACAAGGCAGGGTCGTCCTGGTTGCACGAGGTGCTGCTCACGCACCCCCAGATCTTCCTGTCGGAGGCCAAGGACCTGTACTTCTTCGATCGCTACTACGACCGTGGCCTGGAGTGGTACCGCGAGCAGTTCCGCTCGGCCGGGGCCCACCACGCTGTGGTCGGCGAGGTGTGCCAGGACTACCTCTTTCACCCCGAGGCGGCTGGACGGATCCACCGGGACCTCGGGCGCGTCAAGCTGATGGTCACGCTCCGCGAGCCGGCGAGCCGCGCGTTCTCCTCCTACCTGTACATGCTCAAGCACGGCGAGGACGTCGGTTCGTTCCGCGAGGCCCTGGCCACCAGGCCGGAGCTGCTCGACCACAGCCGATACGGCGCGGCGCTCGAGCGGTACCTGCGCTTGTTCCCGCGGTCCGACCTCCACGTCGCGCTGTTCGACGAGCTCCAGAGTGACCCTCAGGAGTTCGTCGACGGCGTGACGACGTGGCTCCAGGTCAACAGGATGACACTTGACGAGCAGCAGCTTGCTGCCCGGCTCCCGGCCAGCGAGGCGCGATCCCTGTCCCTTGCCCGGGCCGCGCGCCGCGCCGCGGAGTGGACCCGCGAGCACGACGGCGCCGCCCTGGTGGGCCGGGTGAAGCGGTCCCGTCGGATACAGAACCTGCTGTACCGGCCGATCGACCGCGGCTCCCGCGTCATGGCACCCGAGGACGCCGCTTTCGTCTGGGACCAGCTCGACTCCGACCTCGACCTGGTGCACGAGCTGACCGGTGTCGAGGTTCGTCGGGCGTGGGCGACGTCCGTCGGCGACGCGTGATCGCGGGACCTATGACCGTCACGACGCACGAACCAGCCCGAGGGCGGCTCGACTCCACCTCGGCCGGCCGCCCCCACGGGTGGCTGAAGCCGGGTTGGCCGCTGGTGCTCCTGTACGCCGGCTTCCCGCTGTGGTGGGCGCTCGGCCTCTCCCAGGCCATGTTCTTCTTCATGGCCGCTGCCATGGCGGTGACCTTGTGGCGCCGGGGGTTGAGCGTGGTTCCGCGCGGCTTCGGTCTGTGGCTGCTCTTCCTCCTGTGGATCGTCGCTGGAGTCTTCGTCCTGTGGGCGCACGCGGCCGGCACGGTGGAAGGGGGTGGCATCTCGCGGCTGGTTGGTTACGTGGTCCGCGCCGGCTGGTACGCCGCGGTCACCGTGGTCATGCTCTACGTCCTGAACACGGCGAAGGAGCTCCCCACGCTGCGGGTGGTCCGGCTGTTGGGCTGGATGTTCATCGTGACGGTGGGGTTCGGGCTCGTCGCCGTCGTCGCTCCCGAGCTGCAGTTCCCGTCCCTGGCCGAGCTGGTGCTCCCCTCGTCGGTGACCCGGAACGGCTTCATCTACACGCTGGTGCACCCCTCGCTGGCATCCTCCAGCGAGTTCCTCGGATACGTGCAACCGCGCCCGACCGCACCCTTCCCGTTCTCGAACGCCTGGGGCAACAACGTCGCGATGTACCTCCCGTTCTTCATCTATGGGTGGTTCGGCCCCGGTGCCGGCTGGCGTCGCGCGGTGGCACCGCTCATCCTTCTCGCTGCAGCAGTTCCGATCACCTTCTCGCTCAACCGGGGGATGTGGCTGGCGCTGCTTCTCGCCGCCGTCTACGCGGCGGTGCGGCTGGCGCTCCACGGGCGGCTGCGGGCCCTCCAGGTGCTGGTGGTCTCGGCTGTCGTCGGCGGTGCCCTCTTCGTCTCCTCACCTCTCTACGACACGGTCGTGCTGCGCATCGAGACACCGCACAGCAACGAGCGTCGGGCCAACGTGGCCGAAGAGGTCGTGAGCGTGACCATGGGGTCGCCCATCGTCGGGTACGGCACCACCCGGACCAAGATCGGCAGCTACTCGTCGATCGCCGGCGGCGGCACGCCCGAGTGCAAGCAGTGTGCGCCGCCTCCACTGGGCACCCAGGGGTTCATGTGGCGGCTCATCCTGACGACGGGGTTCGTCGGCACCGTCCTCTTCCTGTCGTTCTTCGCGGTCCAGTTCCTGCGCAGGGCACGCGGCCCCTCACCTCTGGACGTGATGACCTGTTCGTCGCTCGTGGTCGCGCTCACGTGCTTCTTCGTCTACGACTCGCTCGGTTCAGCTCTGTTCACCGCGATGATCGCCGTGGGGCTCATGGCGCGCCCCCGCGAGGGCCAGGAGGTCGCGGGATGACCCCCCCGATGTCACCGCGCCACCAGTACGCGACTGAAGTGGCGAGTCTGCTGTGGCCGGCTCCCTGGTCGTCCCGGGGCATCCGTCGCGGGCGCCGCGTGCGCCGCTCCGTCGAGGTGGAACGCCGCTTGTGGGTCTTCCCCACGCCCAGCCGACCGAGGCTGCTGGTGCCCGCGGACATACCCGCCGCGGGGGGCATGGTCCGGCGGCTGGGCAAAGGTCGTGCGCCCTGGGCCCGGGCCGCGAGAGCCACTGCATCCCGCCTGGTGCGCGGCTCGGGGTTCGGAGTCGTCGGGTGGCCCGCGTTGACCCTCTCCACGCCCGACAGCGAGGCCGACTCCATCGAGCGCTATCTGGCTGATCACCTCGGCAGGGAGGTCCGGGTGGGGGTCATGCTCGGCACTCCGCGCGCGAACCAGAAGCCCGTCCTCCAGGTGTTCTCCCTCGACGGCGACGTCGTCGCCTTCGTCAAGGTCGGTCACAACGAGCTCACCAGCGCCCTGGTGCGCGGCGAGGCCGAGGCACTGCGCCGCCTTGCTCAGCACCGGCCGGGGAGCTTCCGACCGCCGCGGCTGCTGCACCATGGCCAGTGGCGATCGATGGAGGTGTTGGTGCAGTCTGTGCTCTCCGGAGACCTGGGCTTGCACGCCACCGCCGGGCAGAGGACGACCGCCATGTCGGAGCTCGCCAGGCTGTTCGGCACCCGGAGCGAAAGGCTGGTCGACAGCGACTTCTTCGGCACCATCGGTGCCCGGGTCGACGAGGTCGCCGACCCGGACCTCGAGCGCCGGCTCCGTCGTTGCCGGCAGCAGATCGCCGACCTCTGGGGCGACAGCGTCCTCGAGCTCGGCGCATGGCACGGGGACTGGGGGCACTGGAACATGGCGCTCACCAGTGAGGCCGTACAGCTGTGGGACTGGGAACGGTTCGACGCCGACGTGCCGGTGGGGTTCGACGGAGTGCATTTCCAGGCACAGGTCGTGCGACCCACGGCGTCCGACAGGTCCGAGCAGGAGAGCCAGTTCCTCGAACGGGTCCCCGGGGAGCTTCTGTCGTGCGGTGTGCCCCCCGGGCGGCACCGGCTCGTCCTCGCGCTGTATCTCCTGGAGGTCGGCGTGCGGTACGCCACAGATCTGAATCACCCCACGGGCGAGCACGTCCGCCGGCGTTGCGAGTGGGCGGTCGAGCTGCTCGAGCGCGAGATCGAGACCGACTCCTCGACGGAGCATGTGAGAGGAACCCACACACCATGAGAATGACCCATCGAGCACCGCGGACCCTGAAGAGGTGGGGCCGTGCCGCGGCGGCCGAGACCGGCTCGCTGACCGCTCCCGCACGGATGCTGCCTGCATTCTCCGTGGCCGGCGCACAGAGGTCAGGAACCACGTCCATGTACCGCGCCCTGATGTCGCACCCCTCCATCCGTCCCGCCGTCCTTCGCAAGGGCGTCAACTTCTTCGACCTCAACTACCACCGGGGGATGCGGTGGTACCAAGGGCACTTCCCGGTGCGCGCGATCGCCGACGCCCGCGGCAAGGGGGCGGCCGGCTCCTCGGTCACGTTCGACGCCAGCGGCTACTACATGTTCCACCCCATGGCGGCGAGCAGAATGGCGGCCGACCTTCCGAACCTCAAGGTCATCACGATGCTGCGCGACCCCGTGGAGCGCGCCTACTCCGCCCATCGACACGCGCTGGCGAGAGGGTTCGAGACGGAGCCCTTCGAGCGGGCCATCGACCTGGAGGCCGAGCGACTGGACGGGGAGGTCGAGCGGCTGATCGCCGACCCCCGGTACCAGAGCCACAGCCACCGGCACCAGGCGTACGTCACCCGGGGTCAGTACGTCGAGCAGCTCGAGCGCCTTCTCGAGTTCTTCCCGCACGACCAGCTCCTGGTCGTGGAGAGCGAGAACTTCTTCGAGCAGCCCGACGTCGAGTACCGCCGGATCCTGGAATTCCTCGGTCTGCCCGAGATCATGCCGAGTGCGTTCGACCGCTACAACGCGCGTCCCCGGGCACCCATGTCCGAGGCGACGCGTGATCGACTGCGCCACCACTACGAGCAGTACGACGCCGCGCTCGCGCGGCTGTTGGGACATGAGCCCGCATGGCGGCAGTAACCGCGCTGCCCCGGCGGGCGGCCGACCCCCAGCTCCGGACCACGAGCAATGAGCGGGCCGTCGAGCTCCCTCGCTGGGGCATCTACACCTCGTTCGCCCGGCGCTACGCCGCTCTCATCGCGCTCTGCTCGTTGCTGGGGCTCGGACTGGGGCTCGGAACGGCACTGGCCCAGCCGGCGAGCTACAGCGCGACGGCGTCCGTGATGCTCACCCCCGTGCCGACCTATGCCAGTGCAGACGGCAGCACCCGGCCCGAGCGGGTCACCATCGACTCCGATGCTCAGCTGGCACTCAGCACGCCCGTGGTCTCCGAGGTCGCGCGGACGCTGGACACCTCACCGGAGCGCGTGGAGGAGCGCGTGTCACTACGGGCCGTGGAGCTGAGCCAGGTGCTCGAGCTGACGTACACGGCCGGGTCGCCGACCGACGCGCGAGCCGGCGCGCAGGCCCTGGTGGACGCCTTCGTCGAGGCGCGCAACGCCTCGCTGCTGGCCATCGGCAGCGAACAGATCGAACGTGTCGGTGCGCAGCTCCGGGTGATCGAGAACCGGCTGGTCCAAAGGTTTCGAGCGAACCCGCTCATCACTCCTGAGGAGCCGTTGCTGCAGGAGTTCACGGTGATCCGCGCCCGCGTCCAGGAGCTGGAGGCGGCGCGGCTGCAGGCAACCGAGATCATCAACCAGCCGGTCGAGCCGAGCCGGCCGGACTCCCGGGACCTCGAGGTGCCGGGCACGTCCGGCCTGATGGCGGGACTGCTGCTGGCGACGTGTCTCGGTGCGCTGCGAGACCGGATCCACGCAGGGAGGAACCGGCGCGCTGCTCGGGCAGTGCGGCGTCAAGAAGGTGAACACGACCCACCGGCATCCCGCCGGCAGGTAGAATCGATCGAGGCCATCACATGGGACGGCCGGGGGGAGAAGGTATGAGCCGCGACAATGCGGGTGAAGTCACCACGGGAATGCTCCGAGGCACCCTGCGTCACCGAGCGGGTTTGATCGTGCTGTGTGCACTCCTAGGTCTGCTGGCAGGCTGGGCTTTCGCCCGGACCCAGCTTCCTGTGTACACCGCCACCACGCAGGTCTATGTGTACCCGCTGACCGGCAACCCGTACTCGCCCGGCGGCATCAACGACGAGCTGACCAGCCTCGAGACCGAGGCGGAGATCGTGGGCTCCGACGCCGTCCTGGAGGACGTGTCCGGCACGACAGAAATTTCCGAGTCCGAGCTGAAGCGAAACCTCCAAGTGTCCGTGCCGCCGAACACGCAGCTGCTCGACATCTCCTACGAGGCGGAGGATTCCGAGAAGGCTCAGGCGACGGCGGAAGCACTCGCCAAGGCGTACCTCGACTACCGCGAGGAGCGGACCCGGGTTCTCTTCGAGCGGCGGGTCGACAGCATCGACGACCGCATCGAGGAGGTGCTGACCGAGCTCGGCCCCCAGGTCGGAGCGCCCACCACACCCGACACCAGCGAGTTCGATGTCGCGGCCAGGCGGGCTCTGAACAGCGAGCTCATCAACCTCCGCGCTCAACGAGTGGATCTGCTCACCGACAGCTCCCAGTCCGGACGGATCACGCGCGAGTCCGATCTCTCCGGTGGCGGGCCGCTCCTGGCAGCCGCCAGCGTCGGCGGTGGCCTCGTGCTCGGGCTGCTCGTCGGGCTGAGCCTTGCCGTCACGGTGGAACGCAGGCGCGGTCGCGTCTGGGGCGCCGAAGAGGTGAGCGCGGCCGGTCTGCCGGTCCTCGCGGAAGTGGCGGGCGACCGCAGGGGCGAGGCCGTGACCACGGCGGTACGTCGCGTCCGGGCGGCCGTCCTCGACGGCCACCCGTCGCACTCGATCCTCACGGTGGCGCCCTGTGGCAGGGGAGCCGTCGAGCCGGGGTTCGCGCTGGTGCTGGCCACTTCGCTGGCGCGAGTCGGCAAGTCCGTGGTGCTGGTCGACGCCCACCTTCCGGGCGAAGTGCGGCTGTCCTCGACAGCGCGTCGTGACCCGGGACTGCTGGAGCTGCTCGGGGGTGAGCGCCGGGATCCGAACTCGCTCCTCGTGCCCACCGGGTCCCCGAACCTCTGGTCGTTGCCGAGGGGTACCTCGGGACGGGACATCAGTGAGTACTTCGTCGCCGAGAGGCTCTCCGCGTTGAGAGCCGTCGCCGAGCGCCACGACTACGTCATCGTCCAGGGACCGTCGCTCAGCAGCCCGGAGGGAGAGGCGCTGGCCAAGGTCGCCGACGCCACCTTGGTCGTGGTGACGTCCGGACGTGCGCGCATGGCGGAGCTGACGACGCTCGTCGAGCGGGAGGGTGCCTCGGACCTCCGGTTGGTCGGTGCGGTCGTCCTGGGCCGCGAAGGCGTCATCTCTCGTCACCACACCGACGACTCGGGGAGCAGGCAACCCGCGGCTCCGGACGCTGACTCCAACAGCGCTCGCTCGACCTCCACCGTGAGGTGACGGCGCAGTCGGAGGTCGACTCACACCGGGGTCACCTTCAGCGGCTGGCCCGGCGCGGGACGGTCAGCGTTCTCGGCGCCGGCGTCGGGTCGTTGTCCGGCATCGCGCTGGTGGTCGTCGTCACGAACGGCTTCACGCAGTCCTTGGCGGGCACGCTGTTCGCGGCGACATCAGCGTTCCTGATCCTCGAGTCGCTCGTGCTGATCGGCGTCGACACGGGGCTCGTCAAGTGGCTGCCGGCCCAGCTGGCCTCCGGGCGCTCCAGCGACCTCGTCGGAACGCTGGCGGTCGCGCTGACGCCGATGGCCGTGCTCTCCGCGTTGGGCGCGGTCGTCGTGTTCGCGGCCGCTCCATGGGCAGCTCCGACCATGGTGGGTGCGGAGCAGGCGGAGGCAATGACGACCATGCTGCGTGTCTTCGCAGTGGGGCTGCCGGCGGCCGCCATGTCCGACGCGGTCCTCGCCGCCACGCGGGGGCTGGGGACGATGCGGACCACCGTGCTCGTGGAGAACCTGATCCGTCAGCTTGTCCAGCTGATAGCCGTCGGGCTCGTCTACGTGATGGGCATGGGTGCGATGGCACTCGCGCTGGCGTGGGTCCTGCCCTATCTGCTCTCCTTGCTGCTGGGCGTCCTTTCCCTGCGGGCTCTCCTGCGCCGACGAGCCACCTCGGCAGGACCGGTCCAGCACCGGGCCCGCGGGCTGCTCGCGCGCGAGTTCTGGTGGTACACCACGCCGCGCGCCATCGCAAGGGTCACCCAGGCTGCGCTGAAGCGATCCGACATCGTGCTTGTCGCTGCCCTGTCGACACCGGCTGACGCGGCTGTCTATGCGGCCGCCACCCGGTTCGTGGTGTTCGGCCAGCTGCTCGTGCAATCGGTGCAACAAGCCCTCGCCCCCCATCTGAGTGGCCTTTTCGCGAAGAACGACCTGCCTGCCGCTCGCGCTGTCTTCCAGGCCGCCACCCTGTGGAGCATGCTCGGCTCCTGGCCCATCTACCTGGTCACCGCCGTGTTCGCCGAGGACCTGCTGCGGATCTTCGGTGACGGGTACGGCGCGGGGGCGCCCGTGGTCATCATCCTGTCGCTGGCGATGCTCTTTGCCACCGCCGCCGGGCCTGTGGACTCCGTGCTCCTGATGGCCGGCCGCAGCTGGTTGAGCCTTCTCAACAACACCGTGGCGCTGTTGGTCAACATCGCCCTCAACGTCGTCCTCATCCCAGCTCACGGAATCACCGGTGCTGCAATCGCCTGGGCGGCCGCGATCGTGCTGCGCAACACGCTGCCTCTGCTGCAGGTGCGGCACTCCATGCAGATGTGGCCGGCGACGAGGGCCTCAGGCCTCGTCGCGGCAGGCGCACTGGTCTGTTTCGGCGTGACCGGGCTGTCGGCCCATCTCGCCGGCGGTTCGCGCATGGTCCTCGTCGCGACCGCATGCATCGGAGCTGCCTGCTACGCAGTCGGCGCGGGTGTGCTCCGCAGGCAGCTCCAGCTCGAGGCTTTCCGGGTGGCACTGACGCGACGCCGCAATCGCGCGTCGGCCACCACTGCTTGAGGGTTGCTGCGACCCCGGTCCTGCCTGCTTGGGTAGGCCGCCCATAGCCCGTTGAGGCTATCCGTCACGCCCGATGGGTCAACTGTCAAGGTTTTCATCCGAACTCGGGACTTTAGTCCGTAGCGTTCCTACTGCAGTCAGGGACGTCGACATCTGGGAGTATGTCGGCACGGAGGTCCACGGCTGCATCCCCCCTCACCATCCTGGGAGTAGCTGTGAGAAAAGTAATGAGTGCGTTCCTTGCCCTAGTGGCGGCCCTGATCATGGGTCTCATGGGCAGCACCGCTGAGGCGGTCAGCCGCATCGCGGCGCCCAAGTGGCCGGGGCACCAGCCAGGCGAGGTGCTCCTGGGCATGTCGTGCGGCAAGTACTGCGCCCAGAAGGCGGGCGAGCTCGGCAAGCCGATCGGCGTCCACCGCCAGTTCGCCAAGTGGGGCGACTGGAGCGGCGTGATCAAGAAGGTCCGCGAGAGCAGCGGACGAGTCCCCTGGATCTCCATCGAAGGCCCCCAGCGCGGCGCGGTTGCCGGCTGGACGGCGACGGCTGCCGGCCGCTACGACGGGGAGATCAAGGCGCTTGCCGGGCTTCTCAAGGCGAACGACAACAGCCCCGTCATCCTGACGTTCCACCACGAGCCGTCCAACGACGGCACGGAGGCGCAGGGCGCCGAGTGGGCGGCGGCGTACACCCGCTTCTACGACGTGCTGCAGGCCGAGGGCGCGCTGGCGAACGTCAGTGTTGTGCCGATCCTGGGCGACTGGCTCTTCAACCCGACCAACAAGAAGCAGGCGCCCGAGAACTGGGTGAAGCCGTCCGTGCTCAAGCGGTCCGCGTTCTTCGGTGTCGACCTCTACGAGAACCCGAGCGGCGTCACCGCCGGCCCCCGCCTGGAGCTGATCCTGGACTGGATGGCTGACCAGGGCTACCCGGACAAGATGGTCGGCATCGGCGAGACCGGCGGCACGGACCGTCTCTACCCCAAGAAGTCCGCGACGCAGTTCATCAACGAGTCGCTCGCGTGGGCGAAGGCGAACACGGACAAGATCGGCGTCATCTCGTACTTCAACTCGACTGCCAACTCGCGCACCGGTGTCTACTGGCCGCTCGACGAGTCCGCGGCGAAGACGAACACGTTCCGTAGCTGGCTCAGCGACCCGGTTTTCGTCCAGTGAGCTGACGAACCACCAGTGGAGGCCACCGTGCGAGGGCCGCTCCCTCTCCATCGAGGAGGGGGACGGCCCGGCACGGTGGCCTTCGGCGTGTCTGCCGGCCTGTGGATCTGAAGCCCGGACGAGTGCTGACCGCGTTGTTCCGATGGTTCCTCGTCGTTGGGGCGGGAAGCGGCGGTCAGGCCGCGGCGGTGAGGGCTTGCAGCAGGACCGAGAGGTTCCCGGCGAGCAGCGCGGCCCACATCCACACGGTGTTCACGGCCGCGGACCCGGACGGCCGGGGTCGATGCTGGCGTAGGTGCCCTTCCAGCTCGGACTCTCGAAGCCTCAAGAACCTCGATTCTCCAAGCAGGCAAGGCACCCCCGTGGTCTTCACACCGGCCCACTGGCGAGCGGTCAACGCACCCCACGTCGTCGCGAAGTGCGTGACACGCCCATCCCGCTGGTCTTGACTGTTCCTCCGGCGAGCAGTCCGCCGACGCGGAGCTCTCAGGATCTGTCGGCTGGGATCAGGACAAGTGCCCGCGCCCGCCAGTCCACGCCGTCGATTGCAGGCCCGCTGACGACCACCACCGGGTCAGCTGCCCTGCCTGAGCGCCATGCGACCCGGCGGAGGGTGCCGTCGAGGACGGACGCGACGTAGAGCTCGTTGCCGGACAGGAACATGCCTGCGGTCCTGCCCCAAGCGACGTCGGTGGAATTGCCGGCGGCGACGAAGCGCTGCGCCCCGACGACCTCGCTCTCGGGTGTGAAGTATCGATAGAACAGCGAGTCCTCCCCGGCCAGCGTGTAGTAGAGGCGCCCGTCGGAGTAGAAGAGCCCGGTCATCCTCCTCACCTCGGCGGCGAACGACGTCAGCCCGTGAAGGTCGAGCGATCGAGGTTCTCCGATCGACCGTCCGTCGAAGGACCGGGCGGTGAGGGCACCGGCGGTGGTTCCCGTGAACAGAGTGCCGCCGAGCATGAAGCCGCCGCGGACGACGCCCCATCTCACCCCGAGGTCCACGGGCTCGGACGACGCAGCGGCGGATCCGTCGAACGGACGCCGCAGCAGCTGATGCCGCTCGCCGCCAGCCGGCATTCCTATCACTTCGATGGCACTGACCATCGGTTGCCCGCGCACACGGAGGAAGTCGATGTCGATGTTGCCGTCAGAGGTCACGTTGACCGAGCGCACCGTGCCCGTCCTCCGGCCCACCTGACGGGCGATGTCGACGCGGTTGAGTCGGGTCCTGCCTTCGATGGCCACGTTGAAGACACGGTCTCCCGGGCCGTGCGCGCCCTCAGCGAAGTACAGGCGGATCGCCACCCGTGACCCCGCCGGGACCGGGAAGTCCCACCGCATCGGCGGCCGACGCGCCGGATCGCGGCGCGCGGTCCGGAAGAGCTGGGCCGGGGTGCCGACCGGCACACTGGCGTCGACGCGCCGGACGGGATCCACCGCCTCGACCCGGGTGGCGCGGTTGTGGCGGGCTGACGGGAACCGATTGCTGTCTCGTTGCCATGACAGGCCGTCCGGCGCGGCTCTCCTGCCTCCACCGGCGTTCACTCGATACAGCGTCACCGGGGGCCGTCCCGCGACGTACACGTCTCCGGGAAGCGAGCCCGTGACGACCGGGTCGACGGTGGTGCCGCCATCGAACGGGAAGAATCCCAGCCGCGCGTGGTACTCGCCGCCCAGCCGCCTCGTGTCACTCCCTGTCCAAAGTCCACTCGACGTGGCCAGCAGGTCGAAGACGCCCACGCCCCTCGTTCGCCCGGGGTTCCAGGAGAGCGGAAGGCCGTTCACCGGGTCGAGTGCGGCGATACCGCTCCGTGGGACCGCGCCCCGCCCGGCGTCGTCGCGGCCGGTGAAGGGATTGTTGAGGTACTCGAAGTGCCCACCGATGTAGACCGCAGCGGGCGTGACCTCCACCGCGAGCAGCGTGTCGCCGCCGGTGTAGTCGCGCCACGTGGGGTCAAGGTCAGAGCCTTGGACGGTCAGCTCCCACCGCGTCGCCACGTCGCACGGTGAGTCCGACCCGCGGTACCCCCCGGTGGTGGTCACCACGAAGTAGCGGCCGTTCGGCGCGATGTCCACGTCGCGCACATACGTGTTGTACTTGATCGAACAGGCGCCGGCGAAGAAGTTGGTTCGCCATGGTGCCGGCGCTGCGTGCGGGCCCTCGAGATCGATGACCGCCACCTGGCGGCGGGCGCGGCCCGCCACCGTGTTGAAGTCGCCGATCATCACGAGCCGGCTCGCATCAGGACTGACGTCGATCTTGCGCACCCATGGCGAACGGCCGTGTGCCCCTTCGACCTTGAGGTCGAAGGAGCGGTCGAGCGCACCGCTGACCGCGCCCAGAGCGGCGATCGCAGTCCGGGAGTCCTGACCCAGCGAGCCGAACCGTCCGGCGACGTAGAGCCGCTCACCCACGAGGCGGATGTCCTCCACGGCGCCGTCGATCCTCGGTGGCCGGAACGACGTCCGGAGGCCGCCGTCAGCGATGTCGAGCAGAGCGAGGCCCGGGGCCGCCTCGCCGTCGACCGCCGCGAAGTCGCCGGCCACGTAGATCCCCGTGCCGTCGGGCGTCGCCTGCAGCGCGCTGACGGTGCCGCCGACCGAAGGGGTGAAGGAGTCGATGATCTCACCGGTCCGGGCGTCGAACGCGAAGAGGTTGCTCCTGGGAAGGATGCGGCGCTGACCGTGCTCGCGAACCTCGGTGAACGCGCCTCCGACCAGCGTCACGTCGCCGCTCTGAGCGATCGCGTTCACCCGTCCGTCCATCACGTGCGGCGTGAAGTCCGCCGGATCGCTGCTGACGACTCGCTGAGGTGGCAGGTTCTCCGTCTGCGCGGCCGGGGCGGTCGCCACCAGAGGTGCCATGGCCAGCCCGAGCACGGCGAGCCACGATCGCCATCGGAGCGGCGTGGCACGGACGGCTGCACCGTTGCGCCGACGGAAGACGAGTCTTGTCCGTCCAGCTCTCGCTGGGTGAGAGGTCATGCAGGATGATATCTCCCAGTTCAGGGCGACGTCCCCACGTTGCTCTTGGCCGACAGGCTGGGCACGGGCGTCGAGCCGCCCGTCGTACAGAGAGGAAGTCATGCGATCCGAGGGAGTTGACGCAGCGAGCGCAGGCGTCCCGGTCAAGCGCGCGGCCGGCGCCCGTGGGCGGGCGGGCGCGGCCGTCGTCGCGGCGCTCAAGGACGTCCCGCTGTCTCCGGCGATGCGTCGCCGCCTGCACGAGACGCTGCCCTGGCGTCCGGGCGTGACGGAGATCCCCGTCGACCGGCTGTTGCTGGGGTTGCAGAACCGCATGCGAGCTGACGATTTCGCCCACGAGTACGGGGAGCTGTCCTGGCCGTCCACACCTGTCGGCGAGGGTCCGCACGCCGAGCTGCTGCGGCTCGCGGCCACCCACGGTGACCTCGACGCCGGCGCCATCCTGGACTCGTCGTACGGCCGCCTGGCCCGTGTGTGCATCAGGACGCGGGGGTTCTTCTTCACGGCAACCGATGAGCAGGGGATCGTCGACGTGGCCCACAACTACATCGGTCGTCACCGGGGGAGACAGGTCGCTGCCCTCGGTGAGCACCAGTCGCCGGCCGGTGCTCCGATCCGGGTCGCGCCCATCCGGTGGTCGGAGTGCTACCAGGTGCTGGACGGGCACCATCGTGTGGCGAGTGCCATCGTACGAGGAGCGCCGAGCCTCACCGCACGCGTCAAGTGGAGACCGCTGACCACGCCGCTCCAGCGGCTCCTCATCCAGATGTCGCCGCCGGGCGGGCGCACTCTCCTCCAGCCCGTGGACGCCCCCGAGGTCGGCGTGTGGTCGCGAGGAGAGGGCGTCGGGTCGACCGTGGCTCACTTCGACGCGATGGAGCGGTTCCTCGCGTCGCCGCGGTTCTCGTCAGCGCCGCTGTCCAGCTATCTCGACGTGGGCAGCGTGTATGGCTGGCGCGTGGCCCAGATGGCCGCTCGCGGCTACCGCGCGGAAGGGGTCGAGGACCATCCAGCGGCCATGGAGCTGGCCCAGGCGGCGTACGGGCTCGAGCCGGGGCAGGTTCACCGGGCCGATCCCGTCCGGTTCCTGTCGAGCGGGGATCGGTCCTGGGATGTGGTGTCGTGGTCCGGTCCCAGCGAGGTCGGCCCACAGGTCTCGGACCCGCCCGACGACCTCCTCGCCCTGCTGACCCGGCGCACGGGGCGCGCGTTGTTCCTGCCCCGTGGCAGCCAGCGCCTCGAACGGCTCCTGCGGCGGGAGTTCGACGAGGTCACCGTGGTCGAGGACACGGACGCAAGGACGTGGCTCCCGGCCTCCGGCCTGCTCGCCTGCGTCCGGTCCGGCGCCGAGTCGGCTCCCTGACCGACCGCTCCAGCGGTGGGGCTTCGTCAGCCGCGCCCGCAACCGTCGAGGATCTCCTCGACCAGCACGGCGAAGCGCAGGGCCGAGGCGGTGGTGTCCGCTCCGGGCAGCGGCTCCGTGGATCTCGGTGTGCGCAACCGTGACTCCAGTGCCGAGTCCAGCTCTGCACGGTTCTCGACCAGGTGGATCCCGCCGATCGCTGCGAGACGACGGGCGAACCGCATCTGGTGACCGTCCACGTGCTCGCCGCACTCCGGGTCTCGCGCGACCACCACCGGTTGGTGCCCCGCTCGCCGCGCCTCCGCGATCGTCGTCGGTCCTCCGTGGCTGACCACCGCTCGCGCCCCTCGCATCAGGGTCTGCACCTCGCTGTGGTCGAGGTAGCCGCGGCCGTCCGCGACCATGGGCGGTTTCGAGGTCCCGTACTGGACCAGGCACCGGATCGAGCCTGGCGCGGTCGACGCCAGCCAGTCGTCCATCCACTGGATCAGCCGGTCGAACGGGTGGTGGTCGGTCCCCACGATGACCACGACGTCGGGGGTGGGCTCCGTCGTCACAGCAAGCCTCCGATCACCCGAGCTCGGGGGTACAGCTTCAGCTGTTCCTCCCACTGCACGCAGATCATGGTGGCGAGCGGTCGGCAGAGCCGTCCGGTCAGCGTCGCGGTGTCGATCCGGTCGTAGACCTCGATGAAGACGGTCGGGACACCGAGGGCGCGCGCCACGAGGAAGAAGGGCACCGCGGCGGCCGCGCCCGTGGAGACGACGATGTCCGGCCGTTCGGCACGCAGCAGGCGAACCGCCAGGACCATGTTGCGCATCGCGTTCTTGACGTTGCGCGTCGTGGGATGGTGTGCCCAGACGGTCTTCTCGCCTTCCAGCAGCGAAACGGCATCGGCAGTGTCGAACGTGACCCACGTCCTTCGCCAGGTCGACCACCATGGCTCCAAAGCCATCAGCTGGGCAAGGTGACCGCCACTGGAGCCCACCAGCATCGCGTGTCGCTGGACCATCTCCCTGCAGCGCTCCTCAGTCGTAGGCGGTCCGGCCGCCCGAAATCCAACGGTGTATCTATGCAAACACGAATTCGCGGTCGTCGCCGCCAGATCACCATTTGTCCCGCCACAAGCGGCCGAAAGGCCCCCGGGACTTGCTGCCGAAGGGCCCTGTGAGCGGCCATCGGCATGCTTTAGTATGTCGCCTTCGTTGCTCGTCGACGACAGGGGCAGGGCGTCACCGCTCTTCGGTGTCCTCCTGGAGCCCGTCCCGGTCCGCCCACTCCAGCAGGGGTGCGATGGACCAGGCGGTGTCGTCGATCGCCTCGTGCAGGTCGCCGAGCTCGGCAAACCTGGCGGGCACGGTCGCGATCGTGAGATCCCGCGGTTCCACCGCGTCCACCTCGTCCCAGCGGATCGGCGTCGACACGGTGCCCTCGGCGTTGCCGCGAACCGAGTAGGCCGCCGCGATGGTGTGATCCCTGGCGTTCTGGTTGTAGTCCACGAACAGCGCGTGCGGGTCACGGTCCTTGCGCCACCAGGTGGTCGTCACGTCGTCCGGTGCGCGCCGCTCGACCTCCTTCGCGAACGCGAGCGCCGCGCGGCGTACGTCGGCGAAGCCG
Organism: Marmoricola sp.; assembly: GCA_035699145.1. Taxonomy (GTDB): domain Bacteria; phylum Actinomycetota; class Actinomycetes; order Propionibacteriales; family Nocardioidaceae; genus Marmoricola_A. The sequence goes on along the minus strand of DASSBB010000028.1, from coordinate 18,995 downwards.
TGCTCGGGCTCGATGCGGACGTAGACGTGGAGCCCGTTGCCGCCGCTGGTCTTCGGCCAGCCGGTGACCCCGAGCTCGTCGATCACCTCGTGGACGACGTGCGCGACGCGGCGCACGGTCGCGAAGTCGCACAGCGGCCCCGGGTCCAGGTCGATCCGCCACTCGTCGGGCTTCTCGGTGTCGGCGCGCCGGCTGTTCCAGGGGTGGAACTCCACGGTCGACATCTGCACCGCCCAGACGACGGCGGCGAGCTCGGTGACGCAGAGCTCGTCGGCGTGGCGGTCGTAGCGTGGGAAGTGCAGCCGCACGGTCTCCAGCCAGGGCGGTGCGCCCTTCGGCACCCGCTTCTGGTGCACCTTCTCGCCGGCCACGCCCTCGGGGAAGCGGTGCATCATGCAGGGGCGCTCGAAGAGCGCACGGACGATCCCGTCACCGACCGCGAGGTAGTACTCGACGAGGTCGAGCTTCGTCTCGCCGCGGGCCGGGAAGTACACCCGGTCGGGGTTGGAGACCCGGACGACCTTGTCGTCGACCTCGATCTCGACCGCCGGGCTCGTCGACGCCACCGCTGCCGACCTAGCCCCGGGGGTCGGCCTCGTGGGCCGGCTCGCCCCGGGTGCGACGCCGCTCCTTGAGCCGGGCCTCGAAGACATGGCGGACGCCGCCCATGAGCTCGTCGGTCACCTCCCGCTCGAGGTCACGGAAGTAGCCGTAGTAGGTGTGGTCGTACTCCTCCACGACCTGGAAGGTCCACCGGCCATCGAGCACGTTGCGTCCGACCAGCTCCTCGTCGATCCGGCCGGCCAGCTCCCCATGACCTGCCTCCCGCAGCAGGTCCGCCGCCTCCTCGACGAGGAAGTCGGCCCGTCCCATGAGCTGGTGGAAGGAGTAGAGGTGGCCGCGCGCCCGTTCGACGTACTCGAACGCCTCGGAGAGCTTGCCCACGCCTTCGACGGTCTTGTCGTCGGTGCCTTCGGGCGCCTGGTGTGCGCTGGCGCGGACCGGTTCGGGCATGGTCACACCGTAAACTCGCGGTCAACCCCCTCTCCGGCACGGCAGGGGGCGCTTCGTGTGTGCGCAACGAGTGGGAGTACGTCGATGAGCCTCGTCGGTCTGGCCGAGCTGGTGCTGAGCGAGCCGCGGCTCGCCGGCGCCGTCGAGGACGCGCGCGACAACCGGCTCCCGGCGCTGGACCTGACCGGCCCGGCGGCGCTGCGTCCGTTCGTGGTCAAGGGGCTCGTCGACGCCGGCCGCACGGTGCTCGCGGTGGCGGCGACCGCCCGGGAGGCCGAGGACCTCGTCGAGTCGCTGGGGTGCGTGCTCGACCCCTCGACGGTCGCCTACTACCCGGCCTGGGAGACGCTCCCGCACGAGCGGCTCTCCCCGCGCAGTGACACGGTCGGGCGCCGGCTCGCCGTGCTCCGCCGGCTCGCCCACCCGGGCACCGACGTGACCAACGGCCCGCTCAAGGTCGTCGTCGCCCCGGTGCGCTCGGTGCTCCAGCCCCAGGTGAAGGGGCTCGCCGAGCTGGAACCGGTCGAGCTGACGGTGGGTGCCGAGGTCGACCTCGAGGACGTCGTACGCCGCCTCGCGGCCGCGGCCTACCACCGCGTGGACCTCGTCGAGCGGCGAGGGGAGTTCGCGGTCCGCGGCGGCATCGTCGACGTCTTCCCGCCGACCGAGGAGCACCCCCTCCGGGTCGAGTTTTGGGGCGACGAGGTCGAGGAGATCCGGATGTTCTCGGTCGCCGACCAGCGGACGCTCGAGAAGGTGGAGCGGCTGTGGGCGCCGCCGTGCCGGGAGCTGCTGCTCACCGACGAGGTCCGTGCCGCGGCACGGGCGCTCGGCGAGCGTCACCCCGAGCTGCGGGAGATCACCGAGAGGCTGGCCGAGGGCCACGCCGTGGAGGGGATGGAGTCGCTCGCGCCGGTGCTCGTCGGCGAGATGGAGCTCCTCGTCGACCTCATGCCGAGTGAGACCCACGCACTGGTTCTCGACCCGGAACGGGTCCGCAGCCGCGCCCACGACCTCGTGGCGACGAGCGAGGAGTTCCTCCACGCCTCCTGGGCGGCCGCCGCTTCGGGCGGCACCGCTCCCATCGACCTCGGCGGGGCGTCGTACCGCTCGCTCGCCGACGTGCGTGCGCACACGCTGGCGCAGCGCAAGGCGTGGTGGAGCATCAGCCCGTTCGGGCTCGACGACACCTCCGAACCCGACCCCGACCCCGGCCTCGTCCGGGCGGGCGCGTCATATACGCCGCTCCCGTCCGGACGCGGCGGGGGTGACGGCGGCGTGGAGAGCCGGACGGTGGCGATCCGGCCGGCCGAGAGCTACCACGGCGACGTCGAGCGCGCCGTGACCGACATCCGGGCGTGGCTCGCCGACGGCGGCCGGGTCGCCGCGGTCTACGAGGGGCACGGACCGGCGCAGCGGATGGTCGAGGTCCTCCAGGAGAACGACGTCGCGGTGCGGTTCGCCGAGGACCTGGCCGAGGCCGGCGACGTGCCGCCCGGCGTCGCGGTCGTCACGACCGGCACGCTGGCACACGGCCTCGTCGACGAGGCGCAGCGGCTCGCGATCGTCACGGGCGACGACATCGTCGGACAGCGCGCGTCCACCAAGGACATGCGGCGGATGCCGACGCGGCGCAAGAAGCAGATCGACCCGCTCGAGCTGAAGCCGGGCGACCTCGTCGTCCACGAGCAGCACGGCGTCGGCCGCTACGTCGAGATGAAGCAGCGGCTGGTGCAGGGGGCGACGCGGGAGTACCTCGTCCTCGAGTACGGCTCCTCCAAGCGGGGCGGTCCGCCCGACAAGCTCTACGTCCCGACCGACCAGCTCGACCAGGTGACGAGGTACGTCGGGGGCGACATGCCGAGCCTCGACCGGCTCGGCGGCTCCGACTGGGCCAAGCGCAAGGGGCGTGCCAAGAAGGCGGTGCGCCAGATCGCGGCCGAGCTCATCAAGCTGTACGCCGCGCGGCAGGCCACGCGGGGCCACCGGTTCGGCCCCGACTCACCCTGGCAGCGCGAGCTGGAGGACGCCTTCCCGTTCGTGGAGACCCCCGACCAGCTGAGCACGGTCGACGAGGTGAAGCGCGACATGGAGCGCGAGGTCCCGATGGACCGGCTGGTCTGCGGCGATGTCGGCTACGGCAAGACCGAGATCGCGGTCCGGGCGGCGTTCAAGGCGGTGCAGGAGGGCAAGCAGGTGGCGGTCCTCGTGCCGACGACCCTGCTCGTGCAGCAGCACCACTCGACGTTCGCCGAGCGGATGTCGGCCTTCCCGGTCGTGCTCAAGGCGCTGAGCCGGTTCCAGAGCGACACGGAGGCGAAGGAGACGATCGCGGGGCTCGCCGATGGCACCGTCGACATCGTCATCGGCACCCATCGGCTGCTCAACGCCGACATCAAGTTCAAGGACCTCGGGCTCGTCGTCGTCGATGAGGAGCAGCGGTTCGGTGTCGAGCACAAGGAGCTGCTCAAGCGGCTCCGGACCGCGGTCGACGTTCTCGCGATGTCCGCGACCCCGATCCCGCGGACGCTGGAGATGGCGATCACCGGGATCCGGGAGATGTCGACGATCACGACGCCGCCGGAGGAGCGCCACCCGGTGCTGAGCTACGTCGGCACCTTCGAGGACCGCCAGATCGTCGCGGCGGTCCGGCGCGAGCTGCTCCGCGAGGGGCAGGTGTTCTACATCCACAACCGGGTGCAGTCGATCGAGAAGGCCGCAGCCCGGCTCCGCGAGCTCGTGCCCGAGGCGCGCGTGGTCACCGCGCACGGGCAGATGGGGGAGCACCAGCTCGAGCAGGTGATGGTCGACTTCTGGGAGAAGCGGTTCGACGTCCTCGTCGCCACGACGATCGTCGAGTCCGGGCTCGACGTCTCGAACGCCAACACGCTGATCATCGAACGCGCCGACACCCTCGGGCTCAGCCAGCTCCACCAGCTCCGGGGGCGGGTCGGCCGGGGCCGTGAGCGTGCCTACGCCTACTTCCTCTACCCGCCGGAGAAGCCGCTCACCGAGACCGCGCACGAGCGGCTGGCGACGATCGCCCAGCACTCCGACCTCGGCGGCGGCATGGCGATCGCGATGAAGGACCTCGAGATCCGCGGCGCCGGCAACCTCCTGGGCGGGGAGCAGAGCGGCCACATCGCCGACGTGGGCTTCGACCTCTACGTCCGGCTCGTCGGCGAGGCGGTCAACGAGTTCAAGGGCGACGCCGGTGAGCAGCCGACCGAGATGAAGATCGAGCTCCCGATCGACGCGCACCTGCCGCACGACTACGTGCCGAGCGAGCGGCTACGCCTCGAGATGTACAAGCGGCTCGCCGAGGTCCGCACCGACGACGACGTCGCAGCCCTCCGCGAGGAGCTCACCGACCGGTACGGCGAGCCGAGCGAGCCGGTCCGCAGCCTGCTCGAGGTGGCCCGGCTGCGTGCCCGCGCGCGCGAGGCGGGGCTCACCGACCTCACCGTCCAGGGCAAGTACGTGAGGTTCGCGCCGGTCGACCTCCCCGAGTCGGGCCGGGTGCGGCTCGCCCGGCTCTACCCGCGCAGCATCGTGAAGGACGCCCTGCGTACGATCTTGGTGCCACGGCCGTCGACCGCTCCCATCGGGGGCAGCCCGATCCGCGACGAGGCCCTGCTGGCCTGGGTCCGGGAGGTCGTCGACGCGGTGGTCGACCGGTCCGCGGTGCCGGCCGGATGAGCGGACCGGCCCACCGGCGTACGACGACGAAGGAGACACCGGACGTGACGAGCGACGTGCGTGAGAGTTCGCGGAAGGCGACCCGGAGGAGCCGCAGGGGCGCCGGGGCGGCAGCGCTCTCGGCGATGCTGCTCCTCTCGTCCTGCGGGGGCAACGCGCCGGGCGTGGCGGCCACCGTCGAGGGCGACCGGATCACCGACGACAAGGTGGACGAGTTCGCCCAGGTCCTCTGCGCTCTCGGCGGGCTGGCCGGCACCGAGTCGGGCACGCCGACCCGGACCGCCCGGTTCAGCAGCCTCCAGATCCTGCTCGCCGACGAGCTCGCCGACGACATCGCCGACGTCGACGACGTGGACCGGTCCGCGGTGGCGCAGACGGTCGAGTCGCTCGACGCGGGGCGGGAGATGGTCCCCGAGGACGTCCTCGACACCTTCGACGAGGTGGTCCAGGAGTTCGCGACCGCCCAGCAGGCGATCCTCGAGCTCGGACGCGAGTCGCTGCTCGCCAAGGGCGAGGGAGACGGGGCCGAGATCAGCGACGACGCCGCGTTCGCCGAGGGCGACCGGCTGCGCTCGGAGTACGCCGCGGAGGCCGACATCGAGATCGACCCCCGTTTCGGGACGATCGAGGACGGGGTCGTGACGCCGGCCGACGGGTCGCTGTCGGTTCCCGTGTCCGACATCGCGGTCCAGGCGGCGGCCGAGCAGCCGGAGGACGGGTTCGTCTCCCGGCTCCCGGCCACCCAGAAGTGCGGCTGACCGTTCTCGCCACCAGCCCGCGGGTGGCCGCCGGGCTGATGACCGGAGCCGCGTGGCGTGCCGTTCTCGGGGCCGACCGGGTGCTGGCGAGCGATCCGGCGACCGTCGAGGCGCTCCGTGCGGAGGGGGTGCGCTGCGAGCAGGTCGCCGACCCCGCGCCGTGGCTCGACGGGTCGGGAACGGCCGGGGACTCGGACGTCGTGCTCCTCCTCGACGCGGCCCTGCTCCCCGAGGGCAGCCCCGCCGCGTCGTACGACCTGCCGGGCGCCCGGCTGCTCGACCTCGTGGCGGTGATGGACCGGCTCCGTGAGGAGTGCCCCTGGGACCGCGAGCAGACCCACCGGTCGCTGGCGACGTACCTGCTCGAGGAGACCTACGAGACGTTGGAGGCGATCGAGTCCGGCGACGTCACCCACCTTCGCGAGGAGCTCGGCGACCTCCTCCTGCAGGTGGTCTTCCACGCGCGGGTCGCCGCGGAGCGGGGCAGCGAGGGGTTCGACGTCGACGACGTGGCGCGCGGGATCTCCGAGAAGCTCGTCTACCGCCACCCGCACGTCTTCGCCGGCCTCGAGGTCGCCGACGCCGCCGAGGTCGACCGCAACTGGGAGGCGCTCAAGGCGGCGGAGAAGCGGCGCAGCTCGCCGGTCGAAGGCGTTCCGGTCGCGCTCCCGGCGCTGGCGTACGCCGAGAAGGTGGTCGGCCGGCTGGCCAAGGCCGGGATGCTGCCCCCCGCACTCGCCGACGATGCGTCGGCGTCGGCGTCGGGGCCGGAGCTGGGGGAACAGCTGCTCCGGCTCGTGCTCGGAGCTCGGCAGGCCGGGCTCGACGCCGAGCAGGAGCTGCGCGTGGCGGTCCGGCGGCTCATCGAGTCGACAGCTTCCTGACGGACACCGACGTCCACGAGCCGGACAACCTGCCGCCGCCACTGGCACGCGACAGCTGCGCCGGCGGCCCGGGCGAGCCTTGCCGGGCAGCGGGACGGTGCGGACTAGGCTGGGCCGCGGACGAGTCCCTGACCAGACGGAGCAGACTGTGGCGTCGATCGAAGCTGTCGGAGCACGCGAGATCCTCGACTCGCGAGGCAACCCCACCGTGGAGGTCGAGGTCGCCCTCGACGACGGCACGGTGAGCCGGGCCGCGGTGCCCTCGGGCGCCTCCACCGGCGCGTTCGAGGCGGTCGAGCTGCGCGACGGGGACGACCGCTACGGCGGCAAGGGCGTCGGCAAGGCGGTCGGCGCGGTGCTCGACGTGATCGGCCCCGAGCTGGTCGGCTTCGAGGCCTCCGAGCAGCGGCTCGTCGACCAGGCCCTCCTCGACCTCGACGGCACCAGCAACAAGGCGAAGCTCGGCGCCAACGCGATCCTCGGGGTCTCCCTCGCGGTGGCCCGGGCCGCGGCCGAGTCTGCCGAGCTGCCGCTCTTCCGCTACGTCGGCGGGCCCAACGCGCACCTGCTGCCGGTGCCGATGATGAACATCCTCAACGGTGGCGCGCACGCCGACACCGGGGTGGACGTGCAGGAGTTCATGGTGGCGCCGATCGGCGCGGGGTCCTTCCGTGAGGCGCTGCGCCAGGGCGCCGAGGTCTACCACGCGCTCAAGTCGGTCCTGAAGCAGAAGGGGCTGGCCACCGGGCTCGGTGACGAGGGCGGCTTCGCGCCGGACCTCGCGTCGAACCGGGCAGCGCTCGACCTCATCGCGGAGGCGGTGGACAAGGCCGGCCTCAAGCTCGGCGACGACATCGCGCTGGCGCTCGACGTGGCGGCCACGGAGTTCCACTCCGACGGCGCCTACCAGTTCGAGGGCCAGTCGCGGAGCGCGGACCAGATGCAGGCGTACTACGCCGAGCTCTGCGACGCCTACCCGATCGTGTCGATCGAGGACCCGATGGACGAGGAGGACTGGGCCGGCTGGCAGGGGATGACCGCCGCGCTCGGCGACCGGATCCAGATCGTCGGCGACGACCTGTTCGTCACCAACGTCGAGCGGCTGGCGCGAGGGATCGACGAGCGGTCCGCCAACGCGCTGCTGGTCAAGGTCAACCAGATCGGCTCGCTGACCGAGACGCTCGACTCCGTGGACCTCGCGCACCGCAACGGCTTCCGCTGCATGATGAGCCACCGCTCGGGCGAGACCGAGGACACGACGATCGCCGACCTCGCCGTGGCGACGAACTGCGGCCAGATCAAGACCGGCGCGCCGGCGCGCTCGGAGCGGGTCGCGAAGTACAACCAGCTCCTCCGGATCGAGGAAGAGCTCGACGACGCCGCCCGCTACGCCGGACGGGCCGCGTTCCCGCGGTTCTCGGTCTGACCCACCGGGCACGCACCGCCGATGGCGCCGGGACGCATCCCCACACCACGAGGACAGGCTCCTCGCGGTGGTCGGTCGCACCCGCGTCGCGGCGCACGGCCAGGGGAGCGCGGGTGGCGCGCCGCGGCCGGCACGAGCGCTCGAGCGGTGGCCGACGCCAGGCCGCGGCTCACCGGTCGGGCTGCTGTCCTCGTCCTCGTCGTCGCCGCGCTCATGGTCTCCTACGCCTCGAGCCTCCGGGCCTACGTCGAGCAGCGCCGCCACCTCGGCGCGCTCCACGAGCAGATCGAGCGGTCCGAGCAGCACATCGCCGACCTGCAGCGGGAGAAGCGCCGGTGGCAGGACGACGCGTACGTCATCTCCCAGGCCCGCGCCCGGTTCGCCTTCGGCTTCCCCGGTGAGGTCGGCTACCGGGTGCTGGACGAGAACGGCAAGCCGCTCGACCAGAAGAGCTCGTTGTCCGATCCCAAGCAGCTCGAGGATCCCGAGCCCGAGTGGTGGCAGACCACGCTGACCAGCATCGACGAGGCCGGCAACCCGACTCCCGACCACGAGCCGGCCGAGCGGATCGGGCCACCCAAGCCGTCGCCGGACGAGCGCCAAGAGCAGTGATCGACCCCCGCGACGAGGCGGTGGTCGCCGAGCAGCTGGGCCGGTCGCCACGGGCGATCCACGAGGTCGGCCACCGGTGCCCCTGCGGCAACCCCGACGTGGTGACGACCGAGCCGAGGCTTCCCGACGGCACACCGTTCCCGACCACCTTCTACCTCACGTGCCCCCGTGCCGCCTCACTGATCGGGACGCTCGAGGGCTCCGGGGTGATGGCGGAGATGACCGCCCGGCTCGCTTCGGAGCCCGCCCTCGCCGAGGGGTACGCCGCCGCGCACTCGCGCTACCTGTCGGCTCGAGAGGCGATCGGCCACGTCGCGGAGATCGACGGCGTCTCCGCGGGCGGGATGCCCGAACGGGTCAAGTGCCTGCACGTCCTGGCCGGGCAGGCGCTCGCCCAGGGCCGCGGGGTGAACCCGCTCGGCGACGAGGTCCTCGACCGGCTCGGCGAGTTCTGGGCGGCCGGGCCGTGCGTCGCGGCTCCGGAGCCCGAGTGACCCGGGTCGCCGCCGTCGACTGCGGCACCAACACGATCAAGCTCCTCGTCGCCGACCTCGACCCGGCGACCGGGTCGGAGGTCGAGCTCGTCCGCGAGGCGCGGATGGTCCGGCTCGGGCAGGACGTCGACCGGACCGGCCGGCTCGCCGACGAGGCGCTGACCAGGGTCTTCGCCGCGGTGGAGGAGTACGCCGGCCTCGTCAAGGGCCACGGCGCCTCGTCCATCCGGTTCTGCGCCACCTCCGCGGTGCGCGACGCCACCAACGCTGACGTCTTCGTCGCCGGTGTGGAGGAGCGGCTCGGCGCCACCCCGGAGGTGGTCTCCGGCGCCGACGAGGCGGTCCTGTCGTTCTCGGGAGCGACCCGGTCGCTGGGACCGGTCCCGGCGCCGGTCCTCGTCATCGACATCGGCGGTGGCTCGACCGAGCTGGTCCTCGGGGACGGTCACGGGAAGGCCACCGTGGGACACTCCCTCGACGTGGGGTCGGTGCGGATGACCGAGCGGCACCTGCACGACGACCCACCGACCGCGTCGTCGGTGGCGGCTGCGGCGGCGGAGATCGACGCCGCGCTCGACACGCTCCCCGGCCACGGCGTCTCGCTCGTGTCGGCGAGGACCGTGGTGGCGGTCTCCGGGACCGGGCTGACCGTCGCAGCCGCCGTGCTCGACCTTCCGGCCCTGAGCCGGGAGCTGGTCGACGGCGCCGTCGTCACCGTGCACGGCGTCCACGAGGCCACCGTTCGGCTGCTGGGGATGACGGTCGCCGAGCGGCGGGCGCTGCCCTACATGCACCCGGGTCGCGCCGACGTCATCGGAGCCGGTGCGCTCGTGCTCGACCGGGTCCTCGCCCGGAGCTCCGTGGAGTCACTGCGGGTGTCGGTGCGCGACATCCTCGACGGCATCGCCTGGTCGGCGGTCTGAGCCGGTGACCGGCGTACCGCTCCCGCACCCGCTGACCGGGCAGCTGTTCCCTTCTCCGGTGCCGCCCGGCACCGGCTGGCCGGGCGACCCGGCGGCGCCGACCACGCCGGTCGCCGACGACGCGGCGGAGGTGGCTGTCCGGGCGGCGGGTGCCGACCTCGACTCGCTCACCGCCCAGGTGAGCGTCTGCCGGGCATGTCCCCGGCTGGTGCGGTGGAGGGAGGACGTGGCGTTGGCGAAGCGGGCGTCGTTCGCCGACCAGCCCTACTGGGGAAGGCCGATCGCCGGGTGGGGCGACGACGAGCCGCGCGTGCTCGTCCTCGGGCTGGCGCCGGCGGCGAACGGCGGCAACCGCACCGGCCGGATCTTCACCGGCGACCGCTCCGGCGACTGGCTCTTCGCGTCGCTGCACCGGGTCGGGTTGGCCCGCCAGGCCACCTCGGTCCACGCCGGCGACGGCCAGGAGCTGCTCGACACGCGGATGGTCGCCTCCGTGCGGTGCGCGCCACCCGACAACAAGCCGACCGTCGAGGAGCGGGACACGTGTGCTCCCTGGCTCCACCGGGAGGTGGAGCTGCTCGCACCGTCCCTCCGCGTCGTTGTCTGCCTGGGGCTCTTCGGGTGGGACGCGGCACTGCGGATGTTCCGGTCGCTCGGCTACGCGGTGCCCCGGCCGAAGCCGCGGTTCGGTCACGAGGCGGAGGCTGTCGTGGTTTCCCCGTCCGGGCAGGCGCTCACGGTGCTCGGCTGCTACCACCCCAGTCAGCAGAACACCTTCACCGGCAAGCTGACCGAGCAGATGATCGACGACGTCCTCGGCCGGGCTCGGTCCTTGGCCGACGTGTCGAACTGATTCGCCGAGATTGTGACCAGCGGTCACGTTCGGAACGCCTCCGCTACGACTGGTGCACCCCTGGAGCGGTCAAAGGGACCGGCCACCTCAGCGGCATCAGACTTCGGATGGTCCGTCGAGTCGGGGCGGATGAACCGCCGCAGTGCCAGCGCCGGTCGAGGGCAAGAGCCGCTCGAGCGGCTCGCGGCTTCAGCACCCCACGGTGGGTCGTCGTCGCCGCCGCACCCCGACCTGTGAGGCGGTACCTTCACGTCGTCGCCCCCGTATCCCAACGGCAGAGGAAGAGGTCTTAAAAACCTCGCAGTGTGGGTTCGAGTCCCACCGGGGGCACGCGTGGGTTCGGGCGTGGGTTCGGCCGATGCCGATGGAGTAGAGCTGGTCGCCCGGGCCATTCAGTTCCAGCTGCATGCGATCAGGGAGATTTTCCTGCATCTCGAACTGAGTGAGCTTGTCGTACGGCGACCTCGCAGTCGTCGCGGCGTCGAGGGAGGCCGCCGGTCAGTCCGGCAAGGGACTCCGTGCCTCGGGCGTCCGGGTCGACGGTGGTCCCGGTCCTGCGACCGCGGCCAGAGCCTCACGACTCACGGAGGTCGCCGTCGACGTAGACCCACCGACCGCCGCGTCGTTCGAACCGGCTGACCTCGTGAAGCACGCCCGACCGCCCGCCCACCGAGTAGGTCGCCCGGAACTCCACGACCCCCTGCTCGTCCCCGACGCCGCCCGACTCCGTCGCCAGCACCTCGAGCGCCTGCCACACCAGCCCCGGAGCCGTGACCACGTCGGCGGGCCGGGTCCGCGGGTGCCAGGTCCGGAACAGGTGGTCCGGCTCCCCGACGACGTACGCCGCGTAGCGCGACCGCATCAGCTCCTCGGCCGTGCCGGCCCGCCGCTCCCTCCGGTGGAGCGGCCCGCAGCAGCCGTCGTACGGCGCGCCTGAACCGCACGGGCAGGGAGCCGGCGGGCGCAGGCCGGGGCCGAGGGCGGGAGGGGAGGACGACACCCGCGACAGCCTAAGGTGACCCCATGGTTCTTGCGGTGGGTGTGGACGTCGGCGGCACGAAGATCGCGGCCGGTGTGGTCGACGAGGACGGCGTGATCCTCGAGCAGGCGCGGATGCCCTCGCCGTCCGACGACCCGACCGAGCTGCGGGAGACGATCGCCGAGACCGTCGCGGACCTTCGCACGCGGCACGAGGTCGCCGCGGTGGGGCTCGGCGCCGCGGGGTTCGTGGCGGCGGACCGGCGCAGCATGATCTTCGCCCCGCACCTGCAGTGGGGCGACGCCTCGCTCGCCGACCAGCTCGAGGAGGCGATCGGACTCCCGGTGAACGTCGAGAACGACGGCAACTCCGCGGCCTGGGCCGAGCACCGCTTCGGTGCCGGCCGCGGGGTCGACGACCAGCTGACCGTGGCGCTCGGCACCGGAGTCGGAGGCGGGCTGATCCTCGACAGCGAGCTCTACCGCGGCGGCCACGGCATCGCCGCCGAGATCGGCCATCTCGGGCTCGTGCGCGACGGACTGCCGTGCAAGTGCGGCCGGCGCGGCTGCCTCGAGCAGTACGCCTCGGGCAGCGCACTCCAGCGCCAGGCCAGGATCGCCGCGGCCGAGGGGCGCGCGCCGGCCCTCCTCGAGGCCGCCGGCGGCAATCCGAACCAGGTCACGGGCCGGATGGTCTCGGAGATGGCGACCGCCGGCGAGGAGGGCGCCGTCGCGTTGTTCGAGGAGCTGGCGGAGGCGCTCGGGGCGGGGCTGGCGACCCTCGTCGCGGTGCTGGACCCGTCGCTGATCGTTCTCGGCGGCGGGGTGAGCGACGCCGGCGACGTGCTGCTCCGGCCCACCGACAGGGCGCTGCGACGCGAGCTGACCGGCGGAGACGTCCATCCTGCACCCGAGCTCCGAATCGCCGAGCTCGGCAACACGGCCGGGCTCATCGGCGCCGCCGACCTCGCTCGACGCCACGCCGCACGCCACGCCTGACGCCGCGCGGGCACGGGTCGCGCTTTCAGGTTCGTTTCAGGTCTGCCGCCTACGATGACCAGGTAGCGACATGTGACGGCGCCCACCTGGGTGTCGCGCCGGTTCCTCGAGGAGTGACAGATGCAGAGCAGCAACCCCGTCTTCCGCCGGTCCGAGGGGTTCAACGGCCGGGGCTCGAACCGGGCCCAGGGCACCGGCTTCAGCTATCCCGCCCGTGGCACGCAGGCGCCTCCGCCGCCCGGCTACGGGGAGCCGTCCGCCTGGGGCACCGGGGCTCCGACCGACCAGTACGCTCCCAACCGCGTCGACCAGGGGCGGATGACGATCGACTCGGTCGTCCAGAAGACCGGCATCACGTTGGGCGTCGTCGTCCTAGTGGCCGCCGCCACCTGGATCCTGACCGGTGACCTGGGCAGCGACAAGGGCGCCGAGGTCGCGGGGACCCTCTACCTCCTCTCGATGGTCGGCGCTCTCGGCGGCTTCGCGCTGGCGATGGTCAACTCGTTCAAGAAGGTCGTGAGCCCGGCGCTGGTGCTCGCCTACGCCGCTCTCGAAGGAGTCTTCGTCGGCGCCTTCAGCAAGGTGGTCGAGGGCACGTTCGGCTCGGGCAGCGACATGCCGGGGCTCGTCATCGGTGCTGTGGTCGGCACGTTCGGCGCGGTCGCCGGCACGCTCGCGGCGTACAAGTTCTTCGACATCAAGGTCGGGCAGAAGTTCCGCACCTGGGTCGTCGCCGCGATGTTCGGCTTCGTCGCCGTCTCGCTGATCGACTTCGTCCTTCGCATGTTCGGCACCGGGTTCGGGCTCAACGGCTTCGGCGGCTGGGGACTGGTCATGAGCGTCATCGGCCTCGGCCTCGGTGTCCTCATGCTGATCCTGGACTTCGACTTCGTCGAGCGGGGGATCGCCGCCGGGCTCCCCGAGCGCGAGTCGTGGCGGGCCGCCTTCGGCCTCGCCGTCACGATCATCTGGATCTACATCGAGCTGCTGCGGATCCTCGCGATCCTCCGCGGCCAGGACTGATCGGACCACCCGCAAGGGCGTCCCGGCTCCGGCCGGGGCGCCCTTCGTCGTACCGTCCGTTGGCGGGACGGTCAGGAAGTCGGCCCTCCAACAGCTCCCGAAGGCGAGTCGTCCGCGTCCTCGGCGGCGAGCGGCGACTCCACGTCGGCGTCGGGACGGCGACGGCGGCGGCGCAGCACGACGAACCGGCCTCGCAGCCCGCGGGCGGTGCTCTCCTCCTCGGCGGGCTCCACCGAGGCGCCCGGGTAGCGGGCCGCCTCGAGCGCCGCGAGGTCGATGGGGAGGAGCGCCTCGCCGCGGGCGTACTCCGGCGCGCGGTCCTCCACCGGTGCGAGGCCGAGTGCCGCCAGCACGGTGGGGAGGACCGCCGAGGCCATCCGGTGGTATCCCGCCGCCGAGGGGTGGAACCGGTCCGGTCCGAAGAGCAGGTCGGAGAGCCCGGCGAACTCGGAGGTGAGGATCGAGGCGAGCGCGACGCTCCGCCCGCCGCACTCGACGGTGGTCCTGGCCTGGGCGGCGGCGAGTCGGCGCGACCAGGCGCGAGCGATCTGCTTGAGCGGGGGAGCGAGCGGCTCGATCGTCCCGAGGTCGGGGCAGGTGGCGAGCACCACCTCGACGTCGGCCTCGCGCAACCGCCGGATCGCCTCGGCCAGCAGCCGGACCGAGGTCCGGACCGGGACGGAGTGGGTGACGTCGTTGGCTCCGATGAAGACGACGGCGACGCGCGGTCGGTCGGGGAGCACCCGGTCGAGCTGACCCTGCAGGTCCTTCGTCTGGGCGCCGACCTTCGCGACGGAGGTGAGGTGGACCCGCCGGTGCGCTACGCCGGCCACCCCGGAGGCGAGGATCGCGCCCGGCGTCTCCTCGACCGAGTCGACGCCGTAGCCGGCCGCGGAGGAGTCGCCGAGGAGCGCGATCCTCAGCGCCGGCCCGGGCCGGCCGTGGCCGTACCACCCCGACGGGTCGTGGATGCTGTCGCCGTCGGCGTTGCCGATGGTCCGGCGGGCGAGCTGGGCCTCGGCGACCAGCAACCCCCAGACGGAGCCGCCCAGCACCGACAGGCCGCCTCCGCCGTACGCGGCGACAGCGGCCAGTCTGCGAGCTGCACCTGCCCTGGTCACGGCGCCACTGTACAAATGACCGTCGAGCGTCTTCCGCGGGCGGCCGGATTAACGCTCACCTGGGGTTTTCCTCTAGACTTGCACGTCGGCCCAACGTGGGTCTGTTCCGTGCTGCCTCGCGGCTGCCCTCCGCTCTCCGCGGCGGGATGAGGCGGAGGAACGGCTTCACGAGGTCCACCCGCAGCAGCGTCGTACGACGGGCTTCGGGGCGGTTCGCGGGCCATCCGGCAGACAAACCACCAGCCAGACAACAGATTGCGGAGGACATGCCGAAGAAGGAAGGCGTCATCGAGATCGAGGGCACGATTGTCGAGGCTCTCCCGAACGCGATGTTCCGGGTCGAGCTGAGCAACGGGCACAAGGTCCTCGCCCACATCAGCGGCAAGATGCGGCAGCACTACATCCGCATCCTTCCTCAGGACCGGGTCGTCGTCGAGCTCTCGCCGTACGACCTGACCCGCGGTCGCATCGTCTACCGGTACAAGTGACACCCACCCATCCGACCGGGTGGGAACAGCCGAATTCGAGTCAAGGAAGGCCCTCGTCATGAAGGTCAACCCGAGCGTCAAGCCGATCTGTGACAAGTGCAAGGTGATCCGTCGCCACGGCCGCGTCATGGTGATCTGCGAGAACCCCCGCCACAAGCAGCGCCAGGGCTAGTTTGAATTGGCTCGGGGCCTCGCCGTCCGAGGAGGCCCTACGGCTCGCTTCGCTCGCCTGCGGGCACGTCGGACGACGAACCCCGAGCGCGCACAGCAGCTGAGCGCCGCTTACAACTGAATACCTTGAAATCGTGAACGCTCGCCGCCCTCCGGGGCGGCGTCACCCCCGGTCTGGAGGCCGGGGCCCGGAAACAATGCGGGACGCGCCACGAACACGACACCTCCAGAAGAATCGAAGGGACACCGCCTTTCATGGCACGCCTCGTCGGTGTCGACCTCCCGCGCGACAAGCGCATCGAGGTCGCACTCACCTACATCTACGGCATCGGCCGTACCCGCGCCCAGCAGCTGCTCGCCGACACCGGCGTCAGCCCGGACATGCGTGTCCACCAGCTGGGCGACGAGGAGATTGTGAAGCTTCGCGACGCGATCGAGTCGAACTACAAGATCGAGGGTGACCTCCGCCGTGAGGTCCAGGCCGACATCCGTCGCAAGATCGAGATCGGCAGCTACCAGGGTCGCCGGCACCGGATGAACCTCCCGGTCCGTGGTCAGCGCACCAAGACCAACGCGCGCACCCGCAAGGGCCCCAAGCGCACCGTCGCCGGCAAGAAGAAGGCGAAGTGACCTCCGCGGTCCAACGCCCAACTTCCTCGAAGCTTTCACTCAAGACCCTCAGGAGAAACTGAATGCCTCCCAAGAGCCGTCAGGCTGCGGGCGCCAAGAAGGTGCGCCGCAAGGAGAAGAAGAACATCGCTCAGGGCGAAGCCCACATCAAGAGCACGTTCAACAACACGATCGTCACGATCACCGACCCCACCGGCGCGGTGATCTCGTGGGCCTCGGCCGGAACCGTCGGCTTCAAGGGCTCGCGAAAGTCCACCCCGTTCGCCGCGCAGATGGCCGCCGAGGCCGCGGGTCGCCGGGCGATGGAGCACGGCATGAAGAAGATCGACGTCTTCGTCAAGGGCCCGGGCTCGGGCCGTGAGACGGCGATCCGCTCGCTCGGTGCGATCGGCCTCGAGGTCGGCACCATCGCGGACGTGACCCCCACCCCCCACAACGGATGCCGGCCGCCCAAGCGCCGTCGCGTCTGACCCGTCGAAGCGAACAGGAGACTTTGACCCATGGCCCGTTACACCGGCCCCATGACCAAGAAGTCGCGTCGACTGGGTGTTGACCTCGTCGGCGGCGACATGGCGTTCGAGCGCCGCCCCTTCCCGCCCGGCCAGCACGGCCGTGGTCGGTCCAAGGAGTCGGAGTACCTGCTCCAGCTCCGTGAGAAGCAGAAGGCCCGTTTCACCTACGGCATCCTCGAGAAGCAGTTCATCCGCTACTACCACGAGGCCTCGCGGCGTCCTGGCAAGACCGGCGACAACCTGCTGCAGCTCCTCGAGTGCCGCCTCGACAACGTGGTCTACCGCGCCGGGTTCGCCCGCACGCGGCGCCACGCCCGTCAGCTCGTCAACCACGGCCACTTCCTGGTCAACGGCAAGAAGGTCGACATCCCGTCGTTCCAGGTCTCGCAGTACGACGTCATCGACGTCCGCGAGAAGTCCCTGGAGATGACCCCGTTCATCGTGGCGCGGGAGACCTTCGGCGAGCGGATCGTGCCCGGCTGGATGGATGTCATCCAGAGCCGGATGCGGATCCTGATCCACCAGCTCCCGGTCCGGCAGCAGATCGAGATCCCGGTCCAGGAGCAGCTCATCGTCGAGTTCTACTCGAAGAAGTAACACGTGCGGGGGCTTCGCCCCCCGCATGCCCCCCACCTGGGGCGCCTCCCGCTCCAGGTGCCGCTCAGTTCGGGGTCCTCAAATAGTGGTCGACTCCGGGAAGGAAAAACACAGTGCTCATCGCACAGCGCCCCACCCTGTCCGAAGAGGTCGTCGACGACTTCCGCTCACGGTTCGCCATCGAGCCGCTGGAGCCCGGCTTCGGCTACACGCTCGGCAACTCGCTCCGCCGTACTCTGCTCTCGTCGATCCCCGGCGCCTCGGTCACCAGCCTGAAGATCGACGGTGTCCTCCACGAGTTCTCGACGATCGAGGGCGTCAAGGAGGACGTCACCGAGATCATCCTGAACCTCAAGGAGCTCGTCGTCTCCTCCGAGCACGACGAGCCGGTCACCATGTACCTGCGCAAGCAGGGCCCCGGTGACGTCACGGGCGCCGACATCGCGCCCCCGGCCGGCGTCGAGGTGCACACCCCCGACCTGAAGATCGCCACTCTCAACGACAAGGGCAAGCTCGAGATGGAGCTCGTCGTCGAGCGCGGCCGTGGCTACGTCAGCGCCGCGCAGAACAAGGGCGCCGACAACGAGATCGGCCGCGTCCCGGTGGACTCGATCTACTCGCCGGTCCTCAAGGTGACCTACAAGGTCGAGGCCACCCGAGTCGAGCAGCGCACCGACTTCGACAAGCTGATCATCGACGTCGAGACCAAGCGGTCGATCCGTCCCCGGGACGCGATCGCCTCCGCCGGCAAGACGCTCGTCGAGCTCTTCGGCCTCGCCCGCGAGCTCAACGTCGAGGCCGAGGGCATCGACATCGGCCCGTCGCCGGTCGACGAGCAGCTCGCTGCCGACCTGGCGCTGCCGGTCGAGGACCTCAACCTCACCGTCCGCTCCTACAACTGCCTCAAGCGTGAGGGCATCCACACCGTGGGTGAGCTCATCTCCCGCTCCGAGCAGGACCTGCTCGACATCCGCAACTTCGGTGCGAAGTCGATCGACGAGGTCAAGCTGAAGCTCCACGAGATGGGGCTGTCGCTCAAGGACAGCGCGCCCGGGTTCGACCCGTCGCTCGCCCTGGCGGCGTACGACGACGACGACGACGACAGCTTCGTCGAAGACGAGCAGTACTGATCCGACCCCTCTATCCGGGTACCTGACACGGCCCGGGAGAAACGAGAAGAACGATGCCTACTCCCAAGAAGGGCGCCCGCCTCGGCGGCAGCCCGGCCCACCAGAAGCTCATCCTGAGCAACCTGGCGACCTCGCTCTTCGAGCACGGTCGGATCACCACCACCGAGGCCAAGGCGCGCACCCTGCGCCCGGTCGCGGAGCGGCTGATCACCAAGGCGAAGAAGGGTGACCTGCACAACCGGCGCCTGGTGCTGCGGACGATCAAGGACAAGGGTGTGGTCCACGCGCTCTTCACCGAGATCGCGCCGCAGTTCGCCGACCGTCCCGGTGGCTACACGCGGATCACGAAGATCGGTCCCCGCAAGGGCGACAACGCCCCCATGGCGGTCATCGAGCTCGTGACTGAGCCCTACGCGCCGAAGCAGCGTGCGACGAAGGCCGCTCCGGCCGAGGCTGCCCCGGCTGCCCCGGCTGTCGGGACGCCCGTGGCCGAGGACGCGCTCGTCGAGGACGTCGCCGCCGAGGAGGTGGCCGCCGCTGACGCGGAGGCCACGGCCGAGGAGGCTGCAACCGACGAGGCCGTGACCGACGAGGGCGTGACCGACGAGGGCGCTGGCGACGGCGCGACGGCGACGGCGCCGGAGGAAACCGGCAAGGCCTGACGCAGCACGCCGAGTCGTCGC
>DASSBB010000027.1:0-23428 GCA_035699145.1 Marmoricola sp. | reverse complement strand
CCTCCCGGCGGGCACCGTCGACGTCGTCCGTCGTGCCCTCGAGGAGGACCTCGCCCACGGACCCGACGTCACCACGCTCGCCACCATCCCCGCCGACGCGGTGTCGGTCGCGCACGTCGTCACCCGGGGGCCGGGCGTCGTCGCGGGGCTTCAGGTCGCCGAGACCGTCTTCGCCCACGCCAGCGACGGCCGGCTCCGCTGTGTCCCGCTCGTCCGCGACGGCGACCGGGTGGCTCCCGGAGACGTGCTGATGACCGTCGAAGGACCGACCGCTGCACTGCTCACCGCGGAACGGACCGCGCTCAACTTCCTGACCATGCTCTCCGGGGTCGCGACCCTGACCCGCTCGGTGGTCGACGCCGTCGAGCACACCGGCGTCCAGGTGCGGGACAGCCGGAAGACGCTGCCGGGCCTGCGCACCCTCCAGAAGTACGCCGTCCGGTGCGGCGGCGGAACCAACCACCGCATGGGGCTCGGCGACGAGGCGCTCCTCAAGGACAACCACATCGCCGCCGCCGGCAGCCTCACCGCCGCCCTGCACGCGGTGAGGGCGTTGGCTCCCGACGTCCCCGTCGAGGTCGAGTGCGACACGCTGGACCAGGTCGCCGAGGCGATCGGGGCGGGCGCCACGCTCATCCTCCTGGACAACATGTCCCTCGACCAGGTCCGCGCCGCGGTAGGGCTCGCCGACGGACGCGTCCGGCTCGAGGTCAGCGGCAAGCTCGACCTCGCGTCGGCCCACGCCGCCGCGGAGACCGGCGTCGACTACCTCGCACTGGGGGCGCTGACGCACTCCGCCCCCGCGCTCGACATCGGGCTCGACCTGTCCTCAGCCTCCTGACCCGTAGCCGTCCTCGATGCCGGCATATTCGAGGGGGCGCAAGCGTTCTGCCTGACATGCACGTGTACGACGCCATTGTGATCGGGGCCGGCCAGGGCGGCCTGTCCGCGTCGTACCACCTTCGCCGGCACGGGCTCGACCACGTCGTGCTCGACGCCGACGCAGCGCCCGGCGGCGCCTGGCAGCACCGCTGGGACTCGCTGACCATGGCCGACGTCCACGGTGTCGCCGACCTTCCGGATACTCCCGCGCCTGGCCGCAGCGACGGGCGGGCGAACGCGGTGGTGCCGTCGTACTTCGCCGGCTATGAGGCCGACCACGGGCTGCCGGTGCTGCGCCCGGTCCGCGTCGACCGCGTCGAGAGCGAGGGAGAGCTGCTCGTGGTGCATGCCGACGACCGGCGGCGACTCGCCCGGACCCTCGTCAGCGCCACCGGCACCTGGAGCCGGCCGTTCGTCCCCCACTACCCCGGCATCGAGACCTTCTGCGGCCAGCAGCTGCACACCGCGGGATACCCGGGTGCCGAGCAGTTCCGGGGCAAGCGGGTGGTCGTCGTCGGCGGCGGAGCCTCGGCAGTGCAGTTCCTCGGTGAGCTGGCGCCGGTCACCGACACGCTGTGGGTCACCAGGCGACCTCCCGTGTGGCGTGACGAGCTCGGCCGGGACGAGCTCCGCGCCGCCGTCTCCTTGGTCGAGGAACGAGTACGCCGAGGCAGGCCGCCGGCCAGCGTGGTGAGCGTGACCGGGCTGCAGCTGCGGCCCCAGGAGCGACGGGCCGCCGAGCTCGGCGCCTACGAGCGCCGGCCGATGTTCTCCTCGATCGAGCCCGACGGCGTGCGCTGGGACGACGGCACCTTCGAGCCGGTCGACGTGATCCTCTGGGCGACCGGGTTCCGCCCCGCGGTGGGCCACCTCGCGCCCTTGGGGCTGCGGTCGGCCTCCGGCGGGATCCAGCTCGACCCGGCATCCGGCTGGACCACCGCGGTCGTGGACCCTCGCGTGCAGCTGGTGGGGTATGGGCCCTCGGCGAGCACCATCGGCGCCAACCGCGCCGGTCGGGCCGCCGCACGGGCGGTGGCCCGGCAGCTTGATGACCGCGCCGCCTGACCGAGCCGCGGAACCATCCGCCCGGCTATCTCCCCACGGCCCCGGTGCCCGACAGCAGCGATGGTTCCCCGGCCCTCGTGTCCTGCAGCGCCGACTGCGTCCATCGGCCCAGCGCCGGAACGTTGTCCAGGTCCGTTCGCACGTCGACATCTCTTCGAAGCCCGGCCTCGGTCGACAGCTCGAGCTCGACTGAGCCCAGGGCGCGGTGTGCGCGCCGCGACTCGCCGCCGAACGCAGGTGCGAGGCGGACGCCGGCGATCGCCGTCAGCAGCGTGGTTCCCGTCCCCCAGCGGTCGGCGACGAACGCGGACCGGTGACGAGCCGCCGCGTCGAGCAAAGCTTCGAGCTCGCCGGAAGACAGGTACGGCAGGTCACCGGGCAGGACCGCGACGTTCCGTCGCGGATCCGCTTCGCGCAGCGCCTCCTCCCCCGCTCGGATCGACTCGTTCAACCCGTAGCCGGGGCAGACGAGGGAACCCACGCGAGCCGTCTCGAAGGCCGCCTCGTCGTCGACACCGTCACGCACGACCAGCACACCGTCGACGTTGGGTGCACCCGTGATCGCGTCGAGTGTGTCGCGGGCCATCGCGATCGCGAGCCGGCGCCGATCCGCTCGGGCGCCACCGAGCCGCGACTTGGCCCGACTCGAGTCCTTCATGGGCACGATGACCCACCAGCGCGGCCGTTCTGCCGGATTCGCCGGCGGGCAGCAGGCGCTGATGTCCTGGTCGGGAAGGAGCCCGCCCCGCTTCCTTCGGAGAGGGCCGCGAGTCAGGGCCGCACCTTGTCGCTCCAGCGCTGGAACAGGTCGGCGAGGCGCTGCCGGGTCACCTGCACCACGAGGCGGGTCAGCTTGATCTCTCCGCCCGCGTGGGTCTCCGCCGCCGGAGCCGGACGGGGCGGCGTCGCCACGCCGGTAGCCTCGGTGCCGCCGCCGGAGCGGTCGCCCGCGACCGGCTGCGTCGCGGCGGTCCCGTTCGTGCTCGGAGCCATCGCCTCCTGCGGACCGGCGACCCGCTCGGCGAGCCGCCGTGAGAAGTCGGTGAACATCGTGTTCGACACGTCCTGGACACCACGCCCCAGTGCTGCCACGCGACCGGTGAGCTGGAGGTCCGTCACCGACTCCAGGGTGCTGCTCCCGTCGCCGGCGTCGGCCACGTCGACGCGAACCTCTGCCCGGACGGACCCGCCACCGCGACGGTCCCGCGCAGCGGCTGCGAGCTCCAGCTGTCGGGAGCCGGCATCCCGGCGGGTCACGTCGACCTGGCCGTTGTAGTTGAGCTTGAGCGGGCCGATGGCGATGCGCAGCACGCCGCCGTACTTGTCCTCACCCATCTCGTCGGTGAGCTCTGCGCCCGGGAGACAGGCAACGACCGCTCGCGTGTCCTGCAGGAACTGCCAGACCTTCTCCGGTGGCGCCTGCACCTTGGTGGAGTGATGGAGCTTCATCGTTCCTGCGCCTCCTCGGCATGTGAAAGGTCGTCGCCGCCGCGCTGGTCCAGCAGGGCCAGCACTCGCTCGGGTGTGAACGGCAACGTCGTGGGCCTGCGCCCGATCGCGTTCTCGATCGCGCTGGCGAGGGCAGCAGCGGGAGGCCCGATCGGCGGCTCACCGATGCCACGGGCGCCCAGCGGACCGCGGCCCTCACCACTCTCGACGATGTCCACCATGATGTCGGGTGCGTCCATCGACGAGGGAATCAGGTAGTTCGCGAAGAGGGTCGACGTCGGGTTGCCGTCGACCATCACGCACTCCTCGGACAGGGCGTAGCCGATGCCCTGCATGGCGCCACCCTGGATCTGTCCGCGGACGCGCATCGGGTTGATCGAGCGCCCGACGTCGTGGCAGGCGGCGTACTTGGTGAGCCGCACTGCGCCGGTCTCGACGTCCACCTCCACCTCCGCCGCGTGCGTCCCGAAGGTGTAGTCGGGGAAGGTGCCGCCCTGTCCCACGTCGGGGTCGAACCGGCCGGCCGGTGCGCGCCAGGTGTACAGCACCGAGGTGTCGACCGCGGCATCCTGCGCTGCGCGCGCCACGTCGGCGAGGGTCAGCTCGCCCTGACCGGTGCGTCGCGACACCGTGCCGGCCCTCCATTCGAGGTCGTCCGGTTCGGTGCCGATGAGTGCGGCGGCGACCGGGGCGAGCTGGTCGCGCAGCTTCCTGCTCGCCCGCAGGATGGCGTTGCCGGACATGTAGAGCTGACGGGTGGCGAAGGTTCCGCCGGCCGGCGGGTTCAGGGCCGTGTCGCCGATGTAGACGCTGATGTCGTCGAGGGGGACGCCCAGGATCTCTGCCGCGATCTGGCACAGGCTGGCTGCCTGGCCGGCACCGAGGTCGGTGACGCCGCTGCGGATCAGCAACGTCCCGTCCGACTGCAGCGTCACCCATGCCGAGGCGTGGTCGCGGAACCAGATCGTCCGGCCGTACGGCTGCATGCTGTTGCCGAACCCCTGGCCGACGACCTTGCCCGGTCCTGACGGCGGGTTGGGCGGTCCCAGCCGCGCGAGAGCCTTCTCGCGGGTCTCGGCGACCGCGACGGCGGTGGTGATCGGCTCCCCGGAGGTGACCGCGTCACCCTTCTCGACGTAGTTGAGGTCCCTGATCTCACGCCGGTCCATCCCGAGCGCGTCAGCCACGGCGTCGATCTGCGACTCGTAGCCGAGGACCACCTGCATGGCGCCGAAGCCGCGGAACGCGCTCGTCGGGACGTTGTTGGTGAACACCGCCCGGGAACGGGCACGTAGCGAAGGAACCTTGTACGGCCCCGTCGAGAGCGCTGCGCCGGCGAACAGGACCCGCGCGCTGAGGCAGGGATAGGCACCCGCGTCACCGATGATGTCGCACTCCATGCCCAGGATGCGGCCATCCTTCGCCGCCGCGGTGCGGTAGCTCATCGTGAACGGGTGCCGCTTGGTGCTCGCCATGATCGACTCCTGGCGGCTCCAGACCATCTGAACGGGCTTGCGGGTGCGCCACACCAGCAGTGCGAGATAGGGCTCGACCGTCGTGTCCTCCTTGCCGCCGAACCCACCGCCCATGTACGCCGCGATCACGCGGACCCGGTTGGCGGGGAGCCCGAGGATCTCCGCGATCTCGACGGCGTGCTCGATGACCTGGGTCGAGACCCGCAGCGTCACGACGTCGTTCTCGATCCAGCCCACACCGGCCTCGGTCTCGAGGTAAGCGTGCTCGACGTGCTGGGTCTGGTACACCTCCTCGACGACCACGTCGGCCTCGGAGAACGCCTTGTCGACCTCCCCTCGCTCCAGCCTCCAGTTGACGAGCACGTTGCCCGCCTCGTGGACGAGCGGCGCGCCCTCGGCCAACGACTCGGCGGGCGAGAAGACGCCGGGAAGGGGCTCGTACTCGACGTGCACGAGGTCGGCGGCCTCGTCGGCGGTCTCCTGGTCGACGGCGGCGATGACTGCCACCGGCTCGCCCACGTAGCGGACCCGGTCCGCGGCGAGCACCGGCTGAGGAACCGTCAGCTCGCCCAGACCGCCGCTGGCATGCTCGACGATCGCGTTGTACGGCACGTCCTCCGCGGTGAGGACGGCGACGACTCCGTCGAGCTCCCGGGCGGCGCTCACGTCGATGCTCACGATGCGGGCCGAGGCCATCTCGGAGCGGACGACCTTGCCGAACAGCATGCCCGGCAGCTTCCAGTCCGCGGCGTACATCAGCGTGCCGCGGACCTTGTCGACGAAGTCGTGGTGCCCGGGCGAGGTGCCGACGACGTTGAAGGACTCACCGACGACGGGCCGGTCGGCGACCGGAGTGGCCTGCTCCTGCGTCACGTCGGTCATGCTCCCGCCTCCACGGCGTCCGCCCCGGCGGAGGACGCGGCTCCTGTGGCGCCGGGGCTCTCGTCCTCGGCGTGGTCGTCCTTCATCCAGGCCTCGATCGCGTCAACGATCGCGGTGTAGCCCGTGCAACGACACAGGTTCCCGACCAGCTCGTAGCGGATCTCCTCCCGGTTGGCGTCCGGCTTGCGCTCCGCCAACGCCTTCGCGGTGAGCAACATGCCCGGCGTGCAGAACCCGCACTGGGCGCCACCGTGCTCCAGGAAGCGCTTCTGCAACGGGTGCATCTCCTGGGTCGGGTCAGCCATCCCGTGCAGCGTGGTGATCTCGTGACCCTCCGCCTGCACGGCGTACATCAAGCACGCACTGGTCGGGGCGCCGTCGACGAGCACGGTGCAGGTCCCGCACACACCCTCGTTGCAGCCGTAGCGGACGTCGGGGAGCCCCACGTCGTCGTGCAGAGCGTTCAGCAAGGTGCGGTCGTTGCGGATCCACAGCTCGTGCTCGACCCCGTTCACCTGAAGTCGGACCTGGGTTCGCATCATCGAAGGTCTCCTCTCGAGCTGTCCGGGTGCAGGGCTTGCTCCAGGGCGCGGCGGACCAGGACGCGGACGAGCCGGCGGCGGTGCTCGCCGGTGGCATGCACGTCGGACTCCGGAGTGACCGAGCCGGCAGCCGCCTCCGCCACCGCGGCCAGGATGTCGGTCTGGGGGTTGCGGAGCGGGTCCACCAGGTCGTCGGAAAGCAGGAGCGGCCGGTCCGCCACTCCCCCGAGCACGATGGCAGGGAGCCCCCCCTGCCGGGTCTGCACCGCGACCGCGACGGTGGCGAAGTCGGAGAACCGCCGGACCTCCTCCTCGAACGCCCACGACAGGCCCGCGACACTGGGGATGCGCACCTCCGTGACGAGCTCGTCGGGTTCGGCGGCCGTGGTGAGGTAGGTACGGAACCAGTCCCCGGCAGCCACAGCCCGGGTGCCCCTCGGCCCCCGGAGGGTGACCGAGCCACCCATCGACAGCAGGCAGCACGGGATCTCGCCGGTCGGGTCGGCGTGGGCGACGCTGCCACCGAACGTGCCGCGGTTGCGGACCCGCACGTTGCCCACCAGGCCGACCGCGTGCTGGAGCATCGGACAGTGCTCGGCGATGATGCTCGAGGCCAGGACCGTCGAGTGGCGGGTCAGTGCCGGGATCACGACGACCGGCCCCTCGTCGCCGGCCTCGACGCGAGGACCACCCTCGTCGCCGATGTCGTTGATGTCGACCAACGCGGCCGTGGTCGTCAACCGGAGGTTGAACATCGGGACCAGGCTCTGGCCGCCGGCGATGACCTTGGCCTCACCGTCCCAGATCCTCAGCAGCTCGACCGCTTCGTCCCAGGAGTCGGCCCGCTGGTACTCGAAGCTCGTCGGCTCCACACGCTCGGCTGGGTCGAGCCCGACCTGGTCATTCGGCACGGTGCTCTCCGTTCTCGGCTGACTGGTCGGTCTCACCGTTGAGGTGGCGCATCAGGGCGAGCTCCTCCGCCGTCACCGGGTCCAGGACGTCGACGTGGTCGGGGACGACGAGCTCGAAGTCGGTGGCGGCCACGACCTGCTCGACCGTGACACCGGGCTGGAGGCCCCGCAACCGCATCCGGCGGGTCTCCTCCTCGAAGTCGAGCAGGGCAAGGTCCGTCACCACCCAGCTCGGCCCGCCGTGCCGCAGCCCGGCCTCGCGCCTGGCGTCGCCACCGGTCAGGTATCCGGGGCTGGTCACCCAGTCCACCCGCTCGACGAAGCGGCGAGGCTCGTGGTTGGTCACGATCACTGTCTCGTTGCACATCGAGATGATGTCGTTGGCGCCGCCAGGGCCGGGCAGGCGGACCGACGGCCGCTCGGGGTCCCCGATGAGGCTCGTGTTGACGTTGCCATGCATGTCGATCTGCGCGACGCCGAGGAACCCGTAGTCGAAGAAGCCCCGCTGGGCCATGAGGAAGATGTCGGTCGCCGTGGTGAGCATCTCCGCGCCGATGGCAGCGCGCATCTCGTTCGTCGAGTCGGGAAGCTCACCGGGCATCAGGTGGATCCCCACCATGCCGCCCTCGAGGATGACCGTGAGGTTCGGGGCGTGGCGCCGGCGGGCCAGCGCAGCGGCCACGAGCGGCTGGCCGATGCCGGCGAACATGACCTTGCCGTCCTCGAGCAGTCGGCTCGCCGAGATCGTCATGATCTCGTCGGGTCGGGGGTCGAGCCCCCGCTGCGCCGCCAGACGGCGCTCGTCCACGGTGGTCATCGCGGCATCATCCCCTTCGCGTCAGCCTTGAGCTTCTCCAGCCGATGTGGGGGCACGGACGCCATGAAGGAGTCATGGTCGGGATGGCTCACCAGCGCTTCGACGTACTCGCGGGCGCCTTGCGACCCTGCCGCGCGCACGGCGTCCATGTATTCGCGGAAGGCTTCCTCATCAGCCAGGTAGTGGCCGTAGCACTCATGCGGATACGCACCCATCGGCTGCAGCACGACAGCGTCCACCGCGAACCCAGGGATCGTCGTGCGCGCCGGGTCGAGGCGCAGGCTGTCGGTGTCGACGATCTCCTCGGTCGAGATCACCAGCCGGCGCGACGCACGGGCGATGTCTGCGTCCATCAGCTCGTAGCCGTCGATCTGGGCGTTGCCGTGGACGTCCGCTCGCTGGACGTGGATCAGCGCGACGTCCGGGTTCAGGCTGGGTACCGCGTTCAGCGACTGGCCGGTGTAGGGGCAGTCCACCGCCGCGAGGTCGAGCTGACGTCCGAGGTCGGAGCCCATCATGGTGTACGACGGCAGGAAGGGTACGCCCATCGCGCCCGCCTTGAACCGGAGACCGACCCCGAGGTGACTCCACTCCTCGTAGGTCACCTGGCCGGACTCGACGTACTCCCGGAGGACGCGCGCCAGCCCCCACCCGTGACCGATGCCGACCCAGCTGGTCACGACCTTCGAGGCCATCCCGGTCGCGATGAAGAGCTCGGACTCGAAGCAGGTCAGCGGCCGCACCAGGGACAGCTCGCGACGCCCCTGGCGCAGCACCTCACCCAGGAGTGCCATCGGAGTACGGGCGTGGTTGGTGCCGCCGACGGCGATGACGTCCCCGTCGGAGACGAACCGCCTGATCGCCTCGGCCGCAGCCATCCGCTTGTCGACCCGCGGCCGGCGGTCCCGCTCCAGCTCCTCACGGGCCTCGACGGTGTCCGCCCCGGGAAAGGCGAGGGTGGTCATCGCCACACACCTTCGGCGGCCGGCACGACCGGCTGGCCGGCGCCCAGCAGGGGCATCACCTCGGCGGCGAACCGCTCCACCTGCTCGTGCTCGTAGCCGTGCGGGACGAGGCAGATCTCCTGTACGCCCGCGTCGATGTGGGCCTGCAGCTGCTCGGCGCACTGCTCAGGCGTGCCGGTCACGGCACTGTCGGGTGTGGCGTCGCTCCACGCCGGAGTGTCGAAGTACGACGCCAGCCACGGACCGGTCCGGGCCTGCGCCTCCTCCTTCGACTGGCCGATGCACAGGGGCAGCTGGGCCACGTTGCGCAGCTCGGCGGGATCACGACCGGCGTCCTCGGCGTACTGGCAGATCTTGCGCCAGGACTCGGTGAACGCCTCGGGCGTGTAGAAGTAGGTCAGCCAGCCGTCACCGAGGGTGGCGACGCGGCGCAGCACCCGGTCCACGTAGCCGCCGATGAGCACGGCCGGGCGCGGCTCCGGACGCGGCAGCATCCGCACGCGCTTGAACGACAGGTCATCCCAGTCGCCGGTCACCTCGTCGTCGGACCACAGCCGCATGCAGATCTCCAGGTTGCGCTCGAAGACCTGTCCGCGGCCCTTGAAGGGTGTTCCGGTCGCCGCGAACTCGCGCTCGTACCATCCGCCGGCCACGCCGAGGCAGAGCCGGCCTCCCGAGAAGTCCTGGATGGTCGCCGCCGTCTTGGCGAGCAGCGCGGGGTCCCGGATGGGAAGCACGAGAATGCCCGTGCCCAGCGTCACCGACTCCGTGTGCGCAGCGAGCACGGCGAGCGTGGTGAGCGCCTCGAGCTGCGGGAAGGGCTGCTTGCTCCCGAGGAACAGGTGGTCCCAGGCCCACAGCGAGCGGTACCCGAGCTGCTCGGCGCGGGTCGCGTAGCGCACCATCTCCCTCATGTCAGGGGCCTTCTCGGCCGACGTGAAGTTCTCGATGGCGAGTCCGAAGCTGACGGCCATGGGGGTGCTCCCTGTGTCTAGGTGACCTGTCGTGGTTGTGACAGAGCGTCGCCGGCCCAGGTCGGTGACGCATCCGCGGGGCGCGGAGGCTTCTCGGGGCCGCTCGTTCCTGAGCCTAGGAGCGACGACGTGACCGAGGACACGTCAAAAAACAACACAGACCAAGGGGGTCCGTTGTGGATCCGCGCGGTTCAAGCGCGCCGAAAGCGGACGCCGTGACCAGGTCGCAGCTGCGCCACCGGGGCCAGCGCGTGGGACGGGACCACGGCGATGACCGGGTAGCCGCCGGTGACCGGATGGTCAGGGCCGAACAGCGTGAGCCGGCCGTCCGGCGGGGCCTGCAGCGATCCCTCGACCATCCCTTCGCTGGGCAGCTCGCGGTGCACCCGTCGAGGGAGCACCGGACCCGAGAGCCGTACGCCGATCCGGTCCGAGTCGGCGGTGGTCTCGAAGCGTTCGCTCAGCAGGAGGTCGATCGCCTCCGGTCGGAACCAGTCGGCCCGGGGGCCGAGCACCACGGGCAGGACGACGTCCTCGTCCAGGGGCGCAGGCGTCGCCGGCGCCACCACGTCCGCCGCCGGCACCGGGCCGCAAGGTTGGCCCACCGGAAGAACGTCTCCGGACCGCAGCGGCGGCGGGCCGAGGCCGGACATCAGGTCGGTCGACCGCGAGCCGAGCACCGGCTCCACGAGGAGCCCGCCACGGACGGCCACGTAGCTGCGCAGCCCTCGCTCCGGCAGCCCCAGGAGGACGTGTTCCCCCTCGCGGACCGCGATCGCCTCGTGGGTCCACCGCGCGCGGCGGCCGACACGCACCCTCAGGGGCGCTCCGGTGACCGCGACCCACGTCGGGGCGTCGAAGTGCAGCTCCAGCCCACCGTTGGTCACCTCGATGACAGCCGCGCTCTCCTCGTTGCCCACGAGCCGGTTGGCCAAGGCCATCGCTGGCCGGTCCGCGGCGCCCGCCCGGCCGACACCCAGGTGCGCCCAGCCGATCCGGCCGGTGTCCTGGACAAGGGCTCGCAGCCCCGGCTCGACGACGGTGAGCGCCGCGGCGGTGCGGGTCATGGCAGTGCTGGGCCGCACCGTTGTCATCATCCGGTGGACTCCCTGAACTGCACCTGGTAGCCCGGCACGAGCAGCGCAGGTGGATCGGCGTGGGTGTCCCACATCGGGACGTCGGTGTTGCCCAGGAGCTGCCAGCCACCGGGCGAACGGCGAGGGTAGACCGCGGAGAACTCCCCGGCGACGGCGACCGAGCCGGGGGGTACGGCGACCCGCGACTCGCCCCGACGAGGAACGTTGAGCCTCGGGTCACCGTCGACGAGGTAGGAGAACCCCGGCGCGAAACCGCAGAAGGCCACCCGCCAGGGGCGACCGGTGTGGGCCTCGACGACCTCACGCCGGGTCAGGCCGCAGTGCTCGGCGACCCACGCCAGGTCCTCCCCGTCGTACCTCACCGGGATCTCGACCGTGCGCGTGTCGCCGGCCGCGAACGCCCCCACCGGCAGCCCTTCCAGCCGCTGCTCCACCTCGGCGGGCCGAGCCTGCTCCGGGTCGAGGACGATGAGCAGCGTGTCCAGCGCAGGCACCAGGTCGGTGACTCCCTCCAGGCGGGCGGCGCGGAGAGCCGCGGCCAGCGCGTGCACGCGGCTGTTGTCACCGAGCTCGACGAGGAGCCCGGTGTCGCCGCACCGGCGCGTGGTCAGCCGCGACAAGGACGCGTCCCGGTGACGATCAGCGGATGGGCGTCAGCTCGACGCCGGCGGCTTCCAACGCCTTGCGGGTGGCACGGGCGATGTCGACGGAGCCGACGGTGTCGCAGTGCACCAGGATGGCCTCGGCCTGGATGCGGATCCGGCTCCCGTCGATGGCGGTGATCTCGCCCTCCGTCACCATCTCGACCGCACGGGCGGCGGCAGCCTGCGGGTCGGAGAGCATCGCGTCCGGCTCGGTGCGAGGAACCAGGAGCCCCTCGGGGGTGTAGGCCCGGTCCACGAACGCCTCGGCGACGACCCGGAGCCCCGCCTCCTGTCCCAGTCGCCAGGTCTCGGTGCCGACCTGGCACAGCAGCGGCAGCTCGGGGTTGTACTCCCTGGTGGCGTCCACGATGGCCTGTGCGTGCTCGGTCACGGTCGCAGAGGCGTTGTAGAGCGCGCCGTGCGCCCTGATGAAGTCGATCCGTCCACCGCCGAGCCGCGCGAACACCTCCAGTGCGCCCATCTGGTACAGCAGGTCGTCGGTGAGCTCTTGGCGGGTGTAGGCGATGAAGCGCCGACCGAACCCATGCAGGTCCCGGTAGCTCACCTGCGCACCGATCGAGATGCCGTTCTCGACCGACAACCGGCAGGTGCGCCGCATGATGGCCGGGTCGCCGGCATGGAACCCGCAGGCGATGTTCGCAGCGGTGACGACGTCGAGGAGTGCCTCGTCGTCCGCGAGTGACCAGCGGCCGTAGCCCTCGCCGATATCGGTGGTGAGCGCTACCTGAGGCATCCGGTGTTCTCCTGTCGATCGGTTCGTCCCTGTCGGCCGGGCGCTGTTCTCCGGCTTGCGGAGCCCGGCCCGGAGCAAGGCGGGGCCCGCCCGATGCGAGTATGCCGCTCCCCCGAGGCCGTGAACAGGACGACTCAGTTCCGATGACCCGGCATCGTTCGTGCCGGGTCGACGAGCTGCAACGCGGCCTGCAGCGAGCTTCGGACCACGCGGACGGCCGGATGGCGCTCACTGCCGGACCGCGCCAGCGTGAGCAGCGTGCGAGCGGCTCCCGTTGCCGTGCATTGCAGTCCAGGCGTCCCGCGAGCGGTCACCAGGGCCGGCAACAGCCCGGCGGCGCGGCCCTGCTCGATGAGCTCGAGGTGCACGAGCAGGTCGTCGCTCTCGTAACGGACGTCCGGCTCGAACCCGAGTCGGCGGCAGGTCTGCTCCGCCCACTCCCGAGCGGCGCTCCCCCGGCCCTCCATGACCCAGGGAATCCTCGCTCCCGCGACAGCGAGGGCTCGACCGCGGCTGAGCCTCTCGGCCACGACGACGGACAGCGGGTCCACGCCCAGCTCCTCGCGATGCGTCTCGGCCGGGATCCAAGGCTGCACTCCGGGATACTCCTCGGCGACCACCAGGTCGAAGTCGCCGGCGAGCAAGGCGGGAACGGCGACCTCGGGCTCAGCCTGGACGAGCTCGACCCGCAGGCCAGGATGCGACTCCTCGCACTCGAGGGCCTGCGGAACGAGCAGGAGTGCGGCGCTCTGGAAGGCCGCGAGCCGCAGCGTGCCGGCGACCTCTCCCGAGAGCGCTCGCAGGTCCGACTCGGCCGACTCCATGGCCGCCAGGAGCTCGCGGCCCGTCTGCGCCAACCGGTGCCCGGCCGGGGTCAGCTGCAGCCCGCGACCCGCCCTGGCGACCAGGGCCGCACCGACCTCCCGCTCCAGCCGCGCGAGCTGCGCCGAGATGCCGGACGGGCTGAGGTGGAGGGCCTCGGCGACCGCGGCGACGCTGCCTCGGCGCTCGAGCTCCACGAGCAGTCGCACCCGACGCATCTCCAACACCGTCACATCGTAGGTGCGGGTGGATCGATTCGGCATTGCTGATGCCGGATGCCACGCAGCGAATTGTGCTTAACGCGGCGAGGAGGCGTCTCTAGGGTCGAGTCGTGAATGCCTCGACGTCCTTCCCCTCATCGCCCCTGCCCGTCACCTCCTGGTCGCCCGGTGCGGACGCCCCTGCGGGAGGACTCCTCCGCTGGACGCCCAACAGGTTCCGTGAGGCCGGCGAGGCGATGCGCGACTCACCCGGTCCGGACCTCGACGACGCCCGCCGCACCTTCCACCGGAGCCTGCCCGGGTACGCCGTGACACCGATGCACGACCTGCCGGCGCTCGCCGAGACGCTCGGCGTGGCCAGGGTCGCCGTGAAGGACGAGTCCTCGCGACTCGGGCTGCCCGCCTTCAAGATGCTCGGGGCTTCATGGGCGGTCTACCGGTGCCTCGCCGAGCTCTGCCCGGATCGGCCGGAGCCGACGCTCCAGGCGCTGGCCGAGTGCGCCGCCGGGCTCCCCCCGATCTCCCTGGTGACCGCCACCGACGGCAACCACGGCCGCGCCGTGGCGAGGATGGCGGCCTATCTCGGGCTGCCCGCGACCGTGCTCATCCCGGACGTGGTGTCACCCGAGGCCATCGACCTGGTGCGCAGCGAGGGCGCCGACGTCGAGGTGCTGCCGCTGACCTACGACGAGACGGTGGCGGAGGCGGCACGCCGCGCCGACCAGGGGACGGGCGGGACCACCTCGCTCCTCGTGCAGGACACCTCCTGGCCGGGGTACGAGACGGTGCCCCGGTGGATCGTCGACGGCTACGCCACCTTGTTCGACGAGGCGGCGGAGCAGCTCGACGGTGTCCCCGCGCTCATGGTGGTCCCGGCAGGTGTCGGTTCGCTCGCGCACGCTGCCGTGCTGCACTGCCGGCGTCACCCGGGGTGGCGTGCCGTCACGGTCGAGCCGGATGTCGCGCCCTGCATCGCGGCGAGCCTCGCAGCCGGGGCCGCGGTGTCCACCGGCACGGGCGAGACGACGATGGCCGGCCTGAACTGCGGGACACCGTCGACGCTCGCCTTTCCTGACCTCCTGTCGATCCTCGAAGGCGGGGTCTGGGTCACCGACGACGAGGCCGCGGAAGCCACCGCTGCCCTAGCCGAACGCGGCATCGACGCCGGCGCCTGCGGCTCGGCGTCGCTGGCCGCCCTGCAGCACCTGGCCGGCGCGTCGGAGCTGACTCGTGACATGACCGTGCTGCTGCTCAACACCGAAGCCACCCGCTGACGACCGGAAGCCCCCGTCGGACTCCGGAGCTCCGGAGTCCGACGGGGGCTGTTTCGTCGTCAGCAGGTGACGCCCGGGATCAGTACGGCGGTTCCCCGGTGCCGATCAGCTCGAGCTCGCCGTTCTTGGTCTCGACGAGGTACACCGGTGGCACGTTCTGGTTGATGAGGTCGTTCCACTCCTCGAACTTGATGTTGCCGTAGATGGCACCCGGCGTCTCCACCTCGGCCAGCGCGTCACGGACGGCCTCGTGGTCCGTGGGGTCGTCGACGTTCTCGAGGGCCGCAGCGAGCACCTTGATGCCGGTGTATCCGCGGACTCCCTCGGTGGCTTCGCCGAGGTCCTTGCCCTCCTTCTTCCAGGTGTCGAGGAAGCTCTGGGCGCCCTCAGGATCCGCCGCCAGGCTGGGATCCCACACCGGGAAGAACATCGTGGCGAAGGTGTTGTTCGTCGCCTCCCCGCCGGCGAGCTGGTTCACCTGGATCGGGCTGTTGGAGCCGCCGGTCGTGATGATCTTCGCGTCGGCGCGCTGGGCCCTGGCTTCCTTGAGCAGAAGGGCGATCTGACCCGCGTCGGTGGTGACGATCCAGGTGTCCGCGCCGGACGCCTTCGCCTGGGTGACGTAGGTGGAGAAGCTCTGCTCAGTCTGCTCGAACTTCGCGCCCCCGACCACGTCGGCCCCCAGCCCGGTGAGGATGTCGCCATAGTGCTGAGCGGCGCCCAGCCCGAAGTCGTTGTTCACCGAGAGGGTGAAGACCTTCTCGATGTCCATGTCCTCCAGCACGGGCTTGAGGGCCGTCGCCTCCATCGTCGAAGTGGGTGAAAGACGGAAGGTCCACTCGTTGCCCTGTCCGTCGCCGGTGCTGCTGGTGACCAGGTCGGAGCTGGAGGTCTCCACGAGGAGCGGCATCTGTGCGCGTTCCAGGACCGGCTGCATCGCGAGCGTGCACGAGGATCCCCATCCGCCCATGACCGCAGAAGGCTTCACCCGGGTGGTGAACCGCTGGGCGATGTTCACGCAGGTGGCCGGGTCGTTGGCATCGTCCTCGATCACCAGCTTCAGGCTCTTGCCGCCCACGCCGCCGGCGTCGTTGATCTCCTTCGCGGCGATCTTGGCGCCCTCCGCGACCGCGGTGCCTTGGGCAGCCACGGGACCGCTGAGCGGCTGGGCGACGCCGATCACGATCTCGTCCGCGTTTCCACTGGAACCGGCACCGTCACCGCCACACGCCGAGGCACCGAGCACCAGGACACCCACCGCTACTGTGGGTAGGATCTTTCGTTTCATCGACTTGCTTCCTTCTGTTGAGGGCTCGCTCAGCCGGCCAGGTAGGCCTGCTGGATGGCGGGGCTGCTGGCGATCTCGGCCGCAGGCCCTTCGGTGATGACGTTGCCACGCTCGAGCACGTAGGCGCGGTCGGCCACCTCGAGCGCCAGCTCGGCGTTCTGCTCCACCAGCAGGACCGTGCGGCCGCTGTCCCGGATCTGGGCGCACGTCGCGAGGACCTGCTCGACGACGATCGGCGCGAGGCCGAGCGACGGCTCATCGAGCATGACCATGGCCGGGTCGGACATGAGGCTCCGGCCGATCGCCAGCATCTGCTGCTCGCCGCCGGACATGCTGCCCGCCAGCTGCTCGGAGCGCTCCTTGATCCGTGGGAACAGCGTGTAGACCTCTTCGAGACGCTCCTCGAAGTTCTTGCCGACATGCGCGCCAAGGCGGAGGTTGTCGTAGGCGCTGAGCGCCGGGAAGACGTGCCGGCCCTCCGGGCAGTGCACCAGTCCTTGCCGGACCACCTTGTCCGGGCGGCGGTTGGTGATGTCCTGCCCGTCGAACTCGATCCGGCCGGCCATCACCCTGACCAGGCCGGAGATCGTCTTCAGCAGGGTCGACTTGCCCGCACCGTTGCTGCCGATGATCGTGACGAGCTCACCCGCCTCGACGGAGATGTCGACGTCGTGCAGGGCGGGCACCTTGCCGTAACCGGCGACGAGTCCGGTGGTCTTCAGCATGTCTTGTGCCTCTCTCCGAGGTAGGCGACCCGCACGTCGGGGTCCGCCTGGATCTCGGCGGGGGTCCCCTCGGCGATCTTGCGGCCCGCGTTCAGCACCACGACGTGGTCGGACAGGTTGAGCAGGAACTTCATGTCGTGCTCGACCAGCAGGACGCCGATCCCGTGGTCCCGCACTGCCCTCAACAGGGCGGCCATCTCCGCCGACTCCGAGCTGTTCAGCCCGGCCGTCGGCTCGTCGAGAAGCAGGAACCTGGGCTGAGCGCTGAGGCTGACTCCGACGGCCAACATCCGCTGGCGGCCGTAGGACAACGTCTCCGCGTGGGTGTCGAGCTCCCGATGCAGACCGACCAGGCGTGCCATCGCCTGGATGCGTTCCGCTGTCTCCGCCTCCGACCGGCGATGGGACGGCAGGCCCAACATCGCGGCGAGCAGGGACTTCTGCTCGGTGCGGTGCAGGCCGACGCGCAGGTTCTCCTGAACCGTCATGGCGGGAAAGATGCTCTTCTTCTGGAAGGAGCGCACCACGCCGTGCATCGACACCCGGTCCGGCCGCATCCCGGTCAGGTCGACCTCGCCGAGCCGGACGGTCCCGCCCTGAAGCTTGACGTAGCCGGTCATGGCGTTGAACGCAGTGGACTTGCCCGCTCCGTTGGGACCGATGAGCGCGGTGATCCGGCCCGGCTTCACCTCGAGGCTGACCTCGGCGACGGCCATGAGAGCGCCGAAGCGGACCGACACGTCGGAGACCGCCAGGGGTGGATCCGAGGGATCGGGACTCGCCAAGAAATCGGGAATCTGGTGCAGGGCCGTCGAGGTCATTCCATTGCTCCTGAGATCGGCGCCGACCGGAGGGACGGCAGCATGCGTGGCGCCCGGCGCCCACTGTCCGGGGACCCGGCGTCCAGGGGCTCGGACGGGTCGACGTCAGTCGGCCGTTCCTCGTCGCGGAGGACCGGGGAGTCCCCGTCGCGGTCGTCGTCGGACGACTTGCGCTGCAGCCGGCGGACGAGCTGCGCCGCCGACCCCCACAGACCGAGCGGAAGGAAGCGCACCAGGAGAACGAGGATCGCACCGTAGATGACCAACCGCCATTCATCACTGAAGCGCAGGAACTCCGGCAGCTGGGTGAAGAGGATGGCTCCGACGACGGGTCCGACGACGGTCCCGAGCCCGCCACCGATCACCATCAGCAACGTGTTGATCATGATGGAGAAGTCGAAGACCTCCGGCGAGATGAACCCGACCGTGTGCGCATAGAGCGATCCTGCGACCGCGGCCATGGCGCCGCCGATGGAGAACGCGAGGTTGGCATGGCGGGCGGTGTCGATCCCGACTGCCCTCGCCAGGTTCTCGTTCTTGGCCATGCCGCGCAGGCTGTAGCCGAGGCCGGACTTCGAGAGCCGGGCCACGAAGAGCACGCAGATCCCGGCGATCACGAAGCAGATCGGGAAGGTGGCCGTGGGTTCGAAGAAGACCATGTCGCCCACACCGAGCGGAGGGATGCCCGCGAACCCGATCGGACCGCCCGTCACCTCGACCCAGTTGAGGGCCACCTGACGGCCGATCGCGGCGACGGCGAACGTCGCGATGACGAAGAAGGCCGCCCGCAGCCTCAGCGTGATCTTCCCGATGAGCCAGGCGAAGGCGAAGCCGGCGGCGGCGGCCCCCAGGAGCCCGAGCGGGACCGGGAGGCTGCCGTTGGTGGTGATGTACGCCGAGAAGTAGGCGCCGAAACCGAAGAACGCCTGGTGCCCGAGGCTGAGGAGCCCCGAGTAGCCGAGCAGCAGGTTGAGGCTCGACGCCAGGATCACGTAGATGGCGGCGAGTGTCGCGATCTGGGCCTGGTAAGGGCCGGAGAACGTCCCGACGACGAAGAGGACCGCTGCGGCGACGAGCCCGAACAGGAACCGAGCGCGCCCCGAGTCGAGGATCTGCATCACTCCTGCACCATCCTCTTCGCGCCGAAGAGTCCTTGCGGTCGCAGCAGGAGCACGAGGATCAGCACGAGCAGGCCGAAGGTGTCCTTGTAGCCGGCGCTGATGTAGCCGGCGCCCAGCCCCTCGACCAGCCCGAGCAGGAGACCGCCGGCGACAGCCCCGGGGAAGGAGCCGAGCCCGCCGAGGATGACCACGACGAACGACTTCGCGGTTGCCAAGGTGCCCATGGCCGGAGTGATGTTGAAGATGGTGGCGATCAGGACGCCGGACAGGGCCGCCAGCACAGCGCCGAACACGAAGGTCAGTGCGTAGACCCTCGTGACGTTCACACCCATCAGCCAGCTGGCGGTCGAGTCCTGGAACGTGCCGCGCATGGTGAGCCCGGCCCGGGTGCGGTTGATGAACAGGTGCGAGCAGAGGATGAACAGCAGGGCCATCCCGATGACGAACAAGCTGGCCGAAGACAGCCGCATGATCCCCAGGTCGATGCTGGCGGCCGGCACCGGTGAGCCGGCTGCCTTCGGGACCGGGTTCCAGAGGATGATCGCCACGTTGGGCAGCATGATCGCCAGGCCGATGGTCGCCAGCATCGGCATCTCGAGAGTCTCGTATTTTCGCAGGGGTTGCAGGATCCCCCAGTTGATGAGCAGCCCGAGCACCGCGGCGCCGAGTGCGGCGAACAGGACTCCGACGGCGAACGGCCAGCCGAGGATGGACGTGACCGTGTAGGCGAGGTAGGCGCCGATCATGTAGAACTCGCCGTGCGCGAAGTTGACGACCCCCATGTAACCGAAGACCAGTGTCAGCCCCGCTGCCATTAAGGCGTAGATGGCTCCGAGCACGAGCCCGTTGCCGAGATACTGGCCGAGTTCACTCATCAGGCGAACCTTTCCCACACGGTTGCCGAGGTGTCTGGGTGATCCAGATCACGCGTTCGCCTCAGCCTAGGAACCTCGCCGACCGCCGTCATTGTCAATAACGCCCATCCGGGACCTTCCGATTTAGCAATCCGGGCCAACGAGACCTCAGGGCTGATCCAGGGCAGGGCTACAGCGGCAGGCCACCCCGCATGCGCAGGATCTCCAGAGCCACCCCGATGCGCCGAGCGGTTGCCGCATCGGAACCGAACTGCCCCAGGAGCTTCTCCAGCTTGGTCAGCCGGTACCGCAGGGTGTTGTAGTGGAAGTGCACCTCGCGCGCGGTGCGGGCGATGTGCAGGTGGTTGGCCAGAAGGACGTCCAGCGTCTTCAGGAGGTCGCTCCGCTCCGGCCCCGGCAGGGCGAGCACCGGTCCGAGGGTGTCCGCGACGAAGGCGTCCAGCTCCGCCTCGTCCAGCTGTGCCAGGAGCCGGAACAGGCCGAGCTCGTCGTAGTGGGTGATCGAGTAGGGCCCGTTGACGCGCTGGCCGAGCCGCATCGCGCGCAGCGCCTCCTGGTAAGCCGTGCGGATGCCGGACGGACCGGGGTGCCGTCGGCTCACCCCGAGCGAGAGCCTGCGCCGGGTGCTCTGGGACATCTCCGCGTGGAGGCTGGTGACCACCTTGTGGAGCTCCACGTTCCCGCCCAGGACGGCCACCAGGTGTGCGCCGAGCACACCGAGGGCGGCGTGCGGATCGATCCGCCGGCAGGCGAGAGCCCACCGCTCGGAGGCGAGCTGCTCACGAAGCTGTGGCCGCTCGGTGCCCGGTGTCGACACCGGGCGAGCGCTCTCGGGCAAGGCCGCGATGACCACGACGTCCCGGTCGAGGACCCAGTCCAGCGCGGCGGCCCGTTCGGTGACGCCCTCGAGGTCGTCGCCGGTCATCAGCTCATGCAGGAGGTTCGACGCGAACCGCCCGCTCACGGCCCGGACCGCCTGCGCGCGCATCATCTCCAAGGTGCCGACGATGGCTGCCTGCTCGGCGGCGGTCAGCGCGTGCGGGCCCAGCTTGCCCTCGGCACCCATCACGATGACGTGCCCGTGGGTCACGGACGCCGCAGCCATGGCGGCCACCACCCAGGTGGAGCCATCACGTGTGTGCCACCCCTCCTCGAGCAGGCCGGGGTCCACGACGGTCTGCTCCGTCGTGCTGGTGCCGGCAAGGCGGCCCAGCGCTGCGAGGTCGCCCGCGTGCGCGAGGACGGCCCCCGAGCTGTCCACGATCGCGGCGGCCTCCGAGTGCAGCAGCCCGGCGAGCTCGTGCACGAGGGACTCGATGCCGCCGCCGGAGAACGTCAGTCCGAGGAACGTGTGGTGCAGCCGGTGCGACCGGCTCAGCTCGGCCGCCTGGCGGTTGATGATCGTCTCGAACGCCTGGCTCAGAATGTCGTCGAACCGGGTGTCGATCGGGATGGCCACGATGGGAAAGCCGAGCTCGTCGGCGACGGCGAGGACATGCTCGTCGAACTCGGCCAGGTAGGAGTCGAACTTGATTCCCAGCCCGGCGAGCCCCGTGTCGCTCAGGTCACGGACCAACGCGGCCGGGTCGCCGTGAGCGCGCAGAGGGAAGCCGGTGCTGAGCAGGAACTCGCCCTGCTCGACCCAGCGCACGATCTCGGGGACAGTCATCACGTTGAGCCGGCGGATGGGCGTGTCCAGTCCCTTGGCGCCGGCCAGCATCGTCGCGAGCTCCATGGCCGGCTGCTCGAGCAGCTCCCGCACGGTGAGATGGTCGCCAGTCGGCCGCTCCGCCTCGCCGACGGGGTCGTCGTACGGCGGGGTGCTCGCGTCGGTCATGACTGCATTGGACCATCCTGATGAGCCACGGCGCCGTAGGTGGTGGTGCGCTCGCGGACGGGGCGGCCGACGCCGGCGGCGATCTCGGTGATCTCGGTGACGGTCTTGGCGGAGCCGTGCTCGGAGCCGGCCATCCGGGAGATCGTCTCCTCCATCAGGGTCCCGCCGAGGTCGTCGCACCCGGAGCGGAGCATGAGCCGGGTGCCGTCGACGCCGAGCTTCACCCAGGAGGTCTGGACGTGGTCGATCCGGCCGTGGAGCATGATCCGGGCCACCGCGTGGACCGCGACGTTGTCACGCATCGTCGGCCCCGGACGGGCGACCCCGGCGAGGTAGATCGGCGCACTGGTGTGCACGAACGGCAGCGGCACGAACTCGGTGAACCCTGCCGCCCCCGAATCCAACGCAGCGTCCTGGATCCGTTGCAGCACCCGCAGGTGGGCGACCCAGTGCTGGGGCCGGTCGACGTGGCCGTACATCATCGTCGCGCTCGACCGGATCCCCAGCCGGTGCGCGGTGGTGATCACCTCGATCCACTGGCTGGTCGGCAGCTTGCCCTTGGTCAGGATCCACCGGACGTCGTCGTCGAGGATCTCCGCGGCCGTGCCGGGAATGGTGTCGAGCCCGGCCTCCTTGGCCTTGACCAGCCAGTCCTCGATCGACAGCCCGGTCCGGGCCGCACCGTTGACGACCTCCATCGGTGAGAACGCGTGGACGTGCATGCCCGGCACCCGCCGCTTCACCGCGGTCACCAGGTCGAAGTACGCCGTGCCCGGCAGCTCGGGATCGATCCCGCCCTGCATGCACACCTCCGACGCCCCGAGGTGCCACGCCTCCTGAGCCCGGTCGGCGACCTGGTCCAGGCTCAGCGAGAACGCGTCGGCATCGGTACGACGCTGCGCGAACGCACAGAACCGGCAGCCGGTGTAGCAGATGTTGGTGAAGTTGATGTTCCGGTTCACCACGTAGGTGACCTCCTCGCCGACGGTGTCTTTGCGGAGGTCGTCG
The DNA here is from genome assembly GCA_035699145.1 of Marmoricola sp. Lineage (GTDB taxonomy): Bacteria > Actinomycetota > Actinomycetes > Propionibacteriales > Nocardioidaceae > Marmoricola_A. The sequence continues at coordinate 979 of DASSBB010000027.1, read as the reverse complement.
GCGATCCGGCGGACGTGCTCGAGGGCTTCTCCCTCGGCTGTCATGAGCGTCAGCGCCTGCTCGTCTGTCAGCTTGCTCGGGTCTGCCTCCGCCTGGCTCAGCGCCTCGGTGGTTGCGCGGTCCCAGGCTCCCGCCACCGCCGGCGGAGGCAACCACCCCCTTCGCTCCTTCGTCGCTCCGGGGGGGGCCAGGCCCATCCACGCCTCCGCCGGCGGCGGCGTCCGCCTGGGCCCGCGCCGCGTCGCTCAGCCCGGCGGCGTCGCTCAGCCCGCCGGCGGCGCTCAGCCCCGCGGCGGCGGCGTCCGCCTGGGGCCGCGCCGCGTCGCCGGCGACCTGCTGACGCAGCGACTCCCAGGAGCCGTAGACGTCGTCGAAGTCGGTGCGACGGTCCCCGGTGCGACCGGTGGTGTCGATCGTGGTGTGGAGGTCGGTGCGGCCGGTGCCAGTGCCATGGGGCTGAAAGCCGCCGTCGGGTTCCTGCCAGGGCAGACCCTGGGGACGGACGCCGGGGCGGGCCAACCCATCGGGCCCGGCGAGCGCGGCGACGTGGCCACGGACCCGGGGATCGAGCCACGGCTCACCCGCCCGGACGTACTCCGGGTGCACCGTCAACCGCTCGCGGAGCGACAGCCCGGCGGACGAGACGACCGAGCGGAGCCGATCCAGCGCCGGCCACGGGCGTTCGGGATTGACATGGTCCGGAGTCACCGGGGACACCCCACCGAAGTCGTCGACCCCGGCGGCCAGCAGGTCACGACACGAAGCCAGGTCGACGAGGTTCGGCGGTGCCTGGACCCGCATCTTCGGCCCGAGCACGATCCGGGCGACGGCGATCGCAGCCAGGTACTCCTCCAGCCCCAGATCACCGACCGACCGCATCGCGGTGTCCGGCTTGGCCCGGAAGTTCTGGACGATCACCTCCTGGACGTGACCGTACTGCTGGGCCAGCCGCCGCAACGCGAACACCGACTCCGCCCGC
>DASSBB010000026.1:0-5490 GCA_035699145.1 Marmoricola sp. | reverse complement strand
AGTGCTCAAGCGCCGCCAGGCGGCAGGGCGGGAGAACGCGAATGACGCCGTGTTCCCGACACGCAACGGCACCTGGCAACAGGTCAACAACGTCGAGCGCCGCTGGCGGCAGATCCGTAAGGACACCGGCCTCGACTGGGTCACGCCCCACACGTTCCGCAAGACGGTGGCGACGGTCATCTCGGAGCGAGTCAACGCCGAGACCGCCTCCCAGCAGCTCGGCCACTCCTCCCCCGCCATCACCCGCGAGTTCTACATCTCCAAGCCGGCGATCGCCGCCGACGTCGCGCACGTTCTGGACGGGCTGGCCGAGGCAGCACCGGAGGGAGGCCCGAATACTTCGGGAATAAGTGGGGAATAGCGCCTCCGGGTTCAAATGAGGAACCGGCTCCGACCCAGCGTTTCCGCAGGTCAGAGCCGGTTCGATTGGTCGGGCTGACAGGATTTGAACCTGCGACCCCTTGACCCCCAGTCAAGTGCGCTACCAAGCTGCGCCACAGCCCGTGGCTGTCCGCTACGCCATGCGGAGCAAACGAGGGAACCTTACCTCAGGACCGCCCGGACCACGCACGCGGGATCAGCGTCGAGACTTCTTCTCGTTCTTCTTCCGCGGCCGCACCTGCAGGTGGATCGGCGACCCGACGAAGCCGAACTCCTCGCGCAGCCGGCGCTCGATGAACCGCACATATCCCGCGTCGAGGTTCGCCGAGGTGAAGAGGACGAACGTCGGCGGCGACGTCGATGCCTGGGTCCCGAAGAGGATCCGCGGCTGCTTGCCGCCCCGCACCGCGTGCGGGTGCTCGGAGACCAGCCGGCCGAGGAACGAGTTGAGCTGGCCGGTGGTGATCCGGGTCTCCCAGCCGGCCAACGCCGCGTCGAGCGCAGGCACCAGCCGGTCGACGTGCCAGCCCGTGCGAGCGGTGATGTTGATCCTCGGCGCCCACTGGACCCGCACGAGCTCCCGCTCGATCTCCTTGTCCAGGTAGTAGCGGCGCTCCTCGTCCACGAGGTCCCACTTGTTGAACGCGATGACCAGCGCGCGGCCGGTCTCGGCGACCGAGGTGATGATCCGCTGGTCCTGCTCGGTGAGCGCTTGCGAGGCGTCGACGACCATGACGGCGACCTCGGCACGCTCGATGGCGGCACCGGTGCGCAACGAGGCGTAGTACTCGTGACCCGACGCCTCCTTCACCCGTTTCCGGATCCCCGCGGTGTCGATGAACCTCCAGGTCCGGCCCCCGAGCTGCACGAGCTCGTCGACCGGGTCGACCGTCGTACCGGCCACGTCGTCGACGACGGCGCGGTCCTCCTTGGCGAGCTTGTTGAGGAGCGAGGACTTTCCGACGTTCGGCTTGCCCACGATCGCGACCCGACGCGGGCCGCCCTCGGGCGAGTCGTCCATCGAGGGCGTCTCGGGAAGCGCGTCGAGGATGGCGTCGAGCATGTCGCCCGATCCGCGGCCGTGAAGGGCGGAGACCGGGTACGGCTCCCCCAGCCCCAGGTTCCACAGCCCGGCCGCCTCCGCCTCGCCGCGCAGGTCGTCGACCTTGTTCGCGGCCAGGATCACCGGCTTGCCGGCCCGGCGCAGGATCCTGACCACCGCCTCGTCGATGTCGGTGATCCCGATCGTCGCGTCGACGACGAAGAGCACGGCGTCCGCCACGGAGACCGCGATCTCGGCCTGCGCGGCGATCCGCTCGGGGAGCCCGCGCGCGTCCGGGTCCCAGCCGCCGGTGTCGACGACAGTGAACGCGCGCCCGTTCCAGTTCGCGTCGTAGGAGACCCGGTCCCGGGTCACCCCCGGCACGTCCTGTACGACGGCCTCGCGGCGCCCGATGATCCGGTTGACGAGCGTGGACTTCCCGACGTTGGGGCGGCCGACGACCGCCAGGACAGGGGTGGCGACCGCGGTCATGAGCTCTCCTCCACGAGGGCGACCACCCGGTCGATCACCTCGTCCAGCGTGGCGTCCGTGGTGTCGATGTGGATCGCACCGTCGGCCATGGTCAGCGGCGCGGTCGCGCGCCCCGAGTCGATCTTGTCGCGCTCCAGCAGCCCGGCCTCGGCCGTCGAGACGTCCCCGAGGTGGGCGTGCTCCGCGATCCGGCGGCGGGCGCGGGCGGCCGGGTCCGCGGAGAGGAACACCTTCACCTCGGCCTGCGGCCACACCACCGAGCCGATGTCGCGCCCCTCGACGACGATCCCGCCGTTCCCGACCAGCGACCGCTGCAGCTCCAGCAGCCGCCCCCTCACCTCGGGCACGGTGCTCACCGGGCTCACCGCAGCGGTGACCTCGGCGGAGCGGATCGGACCGGAGACGTCGACGCCGTCGACCGCGATCGTCGGGCTCGCGGGGTCGGTGCCGGACTCGATCGATGGTTCCCCACAGCGGGCGGCGACCGCGGCAGCGTCGTCCACGTCCACACCCTGCGCCAGCATCCACCACGTCATCGCCCGGAACTGCGCGCCGGTGTCGAGGTACCGCAGCCCCAGCCGCGTCGCCACACCACGACAGGTGCTCGACTTCCCGGACCCTGAGGTCCCGTCGACGGCCACCACCACCGAGCTGCTCACGTTGCGACCCCATCCCACCGAGACGTCCACACGGACAGCGCCCCGACGGATGTGGGGCGCAACGGTCGATTCTACCGGTGTCCTGCCCACCCTCGCGCCGCCAGCGCCGCCAGCAGGTGCTCCGCCCGGTCGGTGCCGACGGTGAGCTCGACGAGCCCCACCGGACGGCCGGGGTCGTGGTCGATCCGCACGTCCTCGACGTTGACCCCGATCTTCCCCACGTCGGCGAAGAGCCGTGCGAGCTCCCCGGGATGGTCGGGTACGACGACGAAGACCCCGGTCTCCGCCACGGCAGGACCGCCGTGCTTGCCGGGGATCACCGACGTGCCGGCGACCCCGCGGTCCAGGATCGCGGTGAGCGCCGGCCGGGAGCCGGACTCGAGGGCGCCGAGCACCCCGTCCAGCTCGTCCCGGACCTCGCGCAGCAGCGCCGCCAGCGCGGAGGTGTTGGCGGTCAGGATCTGCTCCCACAGCCGCGGGTCGCCGGCGGCGATCCGGGTGACGTCACGGACCCCCTGCCCCGACAGCGCGAGGTGCTGCTGCGGCGCCTCGACCAGCCTTCCGGCGACGAGCGCGGCGACCACGTGCGGCAGGTGCGAGGTCCGCGCGACGGCCTCGTCGTGCTCCTCGGGGGTGAACGTGAACGGCGTCGCCCCGCACGCCTCGGCCAGCGCGGTCACGAGCGCGATCGCCTCCGCCGACGACGCCGGGTGCGGTGCGATCGCCCACGGTCGACCGTCGAACAGCACCGCCGACGCGGCCAGCGGGCCCGACCGCTCGCTCCCCGCCATCGGGTGGCCGCCGACGTACCTGCCCAGCGCCGTCGACCCCACCTGTGCCGCCACAGCGGCGAGCGGGGCGCCCTTGACGCTTCCGACGTCGGTGACCACCGCGTCGGTCCGGGTCAGTGCGGCGACGATCGAGGTGGCGAGGTGGTCGGGAGGCACCGCGACGACGACCAGCTGCGGAGCGGCGTCCTCCGGTGCGGGGCGGCCGGCGCCGAGACCGCTGGCTGTGCGCAGGTTCTCCTCCACGACGTCGGTGAGCAGCACGTCGACGCCACGGGCCCGGAGGGCCAGGCCGACCGAGGTGCCGAGCAGCCCCGCGCCGACCACGAGGACCGGTCCGGGAAAGGGAGTCACCCGGGTTCCTCGTCAGGCACCTCGCGCACCCGGCTGAGGTCGCGGCGCAGGTTCGCCGCCCCGTGCAGGTAGACGTGGGTCACCTCGGAGCGCGCCATGTGCGTCTCCACGTGCGCCATCATCCGGACCACTCTCGGCATCGATCCGTCGATCTCGAGCTCGCGGGAGCAGATCAGCGGCACGTCGACGAAGCCGAGCCGCCGCGCGGCGTACGCCGGGAACTCCGAGTGCAGGTCGCTGGTGGCGGTGAAGATGATGCTGATGAAGTCGTCGAGCCCGAGGTCGTTCGCCTCCATGACGTCGGTGACCATCTCGGCCACCCGTTCCAGCATGTGGTCGCGGGTGTCCTCGTCGAGCTGGGTCGCGCCCCGGATTGCCCGAACCCGCACGCCTGCCTCCTCGAACGACGACCGAACCCTGACCGAACCTTGACCGAACCCTGACCGACAACCCTAACGGCGTCAGAGCTCGGCGGCGTCGAGCAGGGTGCCGAGCTCGTCCCGGGTGAGCTCCCGCATCGCGCCCGCCTTGAGGCCGCGGAGCACGACGGGCCCGATCGCCGTCCTGGTGAGCTGCCGCACCGGGTGGCCGACCTCGTCGAGCAGCCTGCGGACGATCCGGTTCCGCCCCTCGTGGATGGAGAGCTCGACGATCGAGCGGTCGACCGTGCTCGAGACGACTCGGCACGTGTGCACCTCGACGGGGCCGTCCTCGAGCGCGACGCCTTCCCGAAGCCTGCGCACCGTCGCCTTCTCCACGACCCCGTCGACCTCGGCGACGTAGGTCTTGAGCAGCTCGTAGGACGGATGGGCCACCCGCTGCGCGAAGTCACCGTCGTTGGTGAGGAGGATCAGCCCCGCGGTGTCGGTGTCGAGCCGCCCGACGTGGAAGAGCCGCTCCGGGCGGTCGGCGACCAGGTCGCCGAGGGTCCGCCGGCCCTGGGGATCCGACATCGTCGAGACGACACCCCTCGGCTTGTTGAGGACCAGGTAGACGTTCGGGCTGACCGGCGGCAGCCGCTTCCCGTCCACCCGGATCACCGCCGTCCGCGGGTCGACCTTGGTGCCGAGCCGGGTCACCACCTCACCGTCGACCTCCACCAGTCCGGCGAGCATCAGCTCCTCGCACTTGCGCCGGCTGGCGACGCCGGACTGGGCGAGGAGCTTCTGCAGCCGGACCAGCCCCTCGTCGTCGAGCTCGGGACCGATCACGGCTCGTCGGGGGGTTCCGGCGCTCCGACAGAGACCACCTCGGGGTGGTCGAGGTCGTCGAGGTCGGCGAGGTCAGGCATCAACGGCGCGAGCTCGGGGAGCTCAGCGAGCGAGGTGACGCCGATCCGCTCCAGGAAGTAGCTCGTCGTGCGGTAGAGCGTCGCGGTCGTCTCCTCGTCGTCGCCGGCCTCCTCGACCAGGCCACGGGCGAGCAGCGTCCGCATGACGCCGTCGACATTGACCCCCCGGACCGCGGAGACGCGCGCCCGGCTCACCGGCTGCTTGTAGGCCACGACCGCGAGGGTCTCCAGCGCCGCCTGGGTCAGGCGGGCCTGCTGGCCGTCGAGGACGAACCGCTCCACGACCGGGGCGAGCTCCTCCCGGGTGTAGTAGCGCCACCCGCCGGCCACGTGGCGCAGCTCGAACCCGCGGCCTTGCTCGTCGTACTCCGCGGCGAGGCCGGCGAGCGCCTGCGCGACCTCCTCGGCCGGGTGGCCGACCGCGGTGGCGAGCGTCAGGTGGTCGAGCGGCTGGTCGGCGACCATGAGGACGGCCTCGAGCGC
>DASSBB010000025.1:0-30441 GCA_035699145.1 Marmoricola sp. | reverse complement strand
AGCAGGGTGACCGGGAGCAGTGGCTCGTCGTCCACAAGCGTGACGAGCACGCCGTGCCTGGGTGGCAGCCCCTCGAGCACCCCCTGTCCGTCCTCACCGGTCGCACGAACGACGAGGTCGCGGCCGCCCATGACCGGGTCTGGCGGTCGGACGCGCCGGCCCACCTCGCCGACGTGCTCCTCGACGAGCCGCCGGAGACGCTCGCCGAGGAGCTCGCCGCGCTCGAGGAGCTGGGCGACGAGGGCAGGTGGCACGTCTTCGGGCGGACCTTGCGGGTGACGAACCTCGACAAGGAGCTGTTCCCCGGCCGGAACGACGAGCCGCCGGTCACCAAGCGGGAGCTGCTCCGCTACACCGCCCAGATCGCGCCCACCGTGGTCCCCTACCTGACCGGGCGGGCCCTCAACCTGCGGCGCCACCCCAACGGCGCCCAGACGAAGGGGTTCTGGCACAAGCAGCGACCCGACCACGCTCCGGAGTGGGTGGCCGGCTGGGACAACGAGGAGGCGGAGCCGGGGCAGACCTCGACGTACCCGGTCGTCGACGAGCCGGCCGCGCTGGTGTGGGCCGCGCAGTTCGGGGCACTGGAGTGGCACCCGTGGACCTCGAGGACCGACCAGCCGCACCGGCCCACCTACGCGCTTCTCGACCTCGACCCCGGTGACACGACCTCCTGGGAGGACGTCCTGGTGCTGGCGCGGCTGCACCGCACCGCGTTCGAGCACCTCGACATCCGCGCCTACCCGAAGGTGACCGGGCGCCGTGGCGTGCAGGTCTGGGTGCCGATCCGGCGTGGTCCGACCTTCGACGAGACGCGTGCCTGGGTCGAGCAGCTCTCCCGGACCGTCGCCGCGGTGGTCCCCGAGCTGGTCAGCTGGAAGTGGGAGGTGAGGGCCCGCGGCGGCAAGGCCCGGCTCGACTACACGCAGAACGCGATCAACCGGACGCTGGTCGCGCCCTACAGCCCCCGCGCGGCGGCCGGTGCGCCGGTCTCGGCGCCGATCTCGTGGGACGAGCTCGACGACCCGCAGCTGCGGCCGGACGGCTTCACGGTCCGCACCATCGCCGAGCGGGTACGACGGCGAGGTGACCTGTTCGCGGGCGCGCTCGACCAGGCACAGGGCCTGCCTCGGCTCGGCTGACCGACGTCTGACCGGTCAGGGGGCGCCGGCCTCCTTGAGCTCGCGCAACGACGTCCGGTCGACGTGCACCACGCCGTCGGACCAGTCGATCCGGGTGACGTCCCCCCACTCCAGGTAGCCGGTGTGCCGTTGGACGAACCGCATGATCACCCGGATCAGCCAGGGGCCCTGGTCGGGATCACGGTCGTAGCCGAACAGCGTGCCGGGCCGGTGCTTGCCGACGATGAGCCCCTCGGTCACCAGCTCGGCGAGCTGGCCGCGCACCCGGTCACCGGGGACGAGGCGTACGTCGGTCACCTGGTCGCCGTGGCTGCCGTCGGCGAACCGGACGGTCATCCCGAGGAGGTCGTCGAGCCGGTGACGCGGTCGTGGTGAGGAGCTCATGACGGGTCCTGCTCGGCGCCGGGGATCGCCTCGATGATCCGGGTGCGCACCCACCGCTCGAAGCCCTCGACGTCGAGCGACGCCTTCGCGACGCCGAGGTGCACGACCGTGTCGATGTGGGACACCAGCTCGAACTCGATGCGGTTGGCGGTGTCGATGTCCTTCCCGCTCAACAGCGACCAGGTGCGCCGTACGACTGCTCCGATCGGGCCGCCGAACCGGGGGCCGAGGGCGCCGGGGCCGGTGAGCAGCGCGGTGACGACGAGCCGGCCGTCCTCGCGCTCCTCCAGCTCCACGTCGTCGACCTTTCCCGCAAGCCGACGGTCGCGGTCGACGATCTGCCGGTCGAGCAGCGAGTCCTGTGCGTCGATCTCGGGGGTCCTGTGGGCCGTCTCGCGCGGGTCGGTGTTCATGCGGTTCCCATCTTCGTCCAGACCATCAACGGGAGAGCGGCGATCGAGGCCAGCAGCACGATCACCAGGTAGATGCTGCCCAACGTGTTGGCCACCCGGCCGTTGGTCTTCTCCCGCATGTACTGCTTGTCGTTGGCGACGATCAGGATCGGCAGGTACGTCAACGGCAGCGCGACCGCGGAGAACACGACGGAGAACTCGGTGACCATGATGGGGTCGATGGTGGTGAGCAGCACCGCGGCGCCCACGATCGCGCTGATGAGGATGACCAGGTGGAACCGGGCGGCCTCCGTCGGACGCACGTACTTCCCCCACTGCCAGCCGAAGTACTGACCGACGCTGTAGCCGAGCGACAGCCCGGTCTCGCACGCGGCGCCGAACGTGGCGGCGAAGAAGCCGATGATCGCGATCACCAGGCCGATCTTGCCCAGGGCGACGACGACCGGGAGCGACACCTGCCCGAGCGTGCTGACCTCGACACCGGCCGGGAGGAGCACCACGGTGGCGACACCGGCGATCGCCACGGAGAGCATCCCGCCGAGCGGGAACCCGACGAAGACGTTGGCCCGCATGGTCGGCAGCGAATTCCTGTCCCACCCCTCCTCCACGCCACCGGAGGAGAAGAAGAACACCTCGTAGGGCGTCATCGCGGCGCCGAAGAGGGCGACGGCGTAGTACCAGTACGACGACCAGCTCTCGGCGGCCGGCTTGGCCGCCGTCGAGGCATCGTGCCACAGCGCACCCCAGTCGGGGCCGAGCTGCCACAGGGCGACCGCGAAGACGATCAACGTCAGTCCGAGGATCCCGAAGACGTTCTCGATGAGCGAGAACTTCGCTCGCCACAGCACCACCCACACCAGCGCGGCCGTGACCGGCACCCAGGCGAACTCCCACACGCCGGTGGCCAGCTCGAGCGCCAGGGCCACGCCACCGATCTCTGCGACGAAGGTCAGCAGGGTGACCGCCATCGAACCGACGAGGTTGAGCATGCCGACGCGAGGGCCGAGCCGCTCCCGGATGATGTCGAAGGTGGGTCGTCCCGACATGGCGACCACCCGGCCCGACATCTCCGCGAAGACGCAGATCCCGAGGACGCCGACGACCACGACCCAGAGCAGCGACACCCCGAAGCGGGAGCCGACCGTCGCGTTCGTGACGAGGTCGCCGATGTCGACGAAGCCGCCGATCGCGGTGAGCACGCCGAGGGCGACGGCGAAGAACTTCTTCACGGTTGCACGCGCCTCTCGAGCTCCTCGAGCCGTGACCCGACCTTCTTCAGGTCATCGACGAGCCCGGGATAGGCGTCGGTGTGCCGGCGGTGGACCGCGATGCGGACGGTGGCGAGCAGCTCCTCGGCGTTCCCGAGCAGCGTCGAGGTCTTCTGGTGCACCGGGTCGGCCGGAGCCGGCGGGTTCAGCGACCCGAACGACTGGGCAGCCGAGCCGAGGGTCTCCTCGCTGTAGCGCAGCTGGGTCAGGGCCGCCGGCCGAAAGGTGTCGCCGTCGGCGAGCTCACTCAGCACGAGTCGTACGGTCGCCACCTCGCTCACCGCCGTGCCGAGGGTGAGCGACGCCTGCTTCCGGTAGTCGGTCACGCCGGGGCTGGTCGAGCACCCGGAGGCGAGGGCGATCACGAGCAGGGCGGCCGCCGGCCACCCTGCCCGCCGGCGGGTCACCTGTTGTGCCTGACAACCAGGACGGTCAGCACGCCCACCATGAGCAGCAGGCCGAGCCAGCCGAGGAGGAGAGCGGTTCCCATCGTCATCGGGACGCTCAGTCCGTCGACCGGCCGCTCATCTTGTCCCGGATCCGGTCGACGATCCCGGTGGGCACGCCGACCACCTTGTTCAGCGGAGGCTCGTTCGGCGCGGAGGGGTGCGGCCGGGTAGGCGCCAGCTTCTTCGCCTTGGTGATCTTCGCGCCGAGCTCTTCCTGCTCCTCCATGCTCAACGCGGCCTGCATCTCGGGGAAGAGCTTCGGCTCCTCCTCCTCGTCGATGTGGTGGAGGAGTCCCTCCTTGATCTTGCGGTAGGTGGTCATGAACTCCGGGTCGTCACCGGACATTCCCTCCCACTGCTTGAGGAGCTCCTCGGCCTCGGAGTGCTCCTTGATCTCCTCGTCGACGAGCTGGTCGCCGTTGGCCAAGACCTTCCTGGCGGCCGGGTAGACGTACATCTCCTCAGCCACCGAGTGGCGGGCCACCTCGGCGGTCAGCTTGTCCGCGACGTCGCGGCGCTCCTCGGCGCTGGTCGCCCCCTCGAGCTCCCGGAAGTACTCCTTCATCTCCTGGTGGTCCTTCACCAGCACGCTCACCATGTCGGTAGCTTCTGCCATCGTCGACAACACCCCTTTCGGATGGGTTTCGTAGTCGTCGTACCCCCGATGGCAGAGGGTCATGCCCACTCAGCCGGCGGTGCCCGGCCCCGTCTCGTCGGCCGGGGGCTCGTCCGGGAGCTCCTCGCCCGGCGTGGTGTCCTCGGTCGGCGGCTCGTCCTTGGGGTCCTCCGGGTTCTTCGGCCCCTTGGGGTCCTTGGGGTTCTTCGGCCCCTTGGGGCCGCCGGGCTTGGAGGGCCCGGGCTTGGAGTCCTTGGGGTCCCTGGGCGCCTTCGGGTTCGGCTTCGACTCGGGCTTCGGCTTGTCCGGCTTCGGCGCCGCGGTCGCGTCGCGCTCCTTCTTGGTCTCCGGCTTCTCCGGCTCCTCCACCTCCGGCGCGGGCGGCGCCGGGATGACGAAGTCGCCGGTGCGGTACCCGCGCTCGAACGCCATCACCAGGTCGACGTAGTAGTCGGAGTGGTTGTAGCCGAAGATCGCCGCACGCATCGAGCTCTCCGGCAGGACGCTGCCCGAGGCAGGGCAGAGGTACGCCGCCGCGGCGAGCGCAGCGTCGTCGAGGTCGTTGGGGGTGGCCACGCCGTCGCCGTCGCCGTCTCGTCCGGCCCACCGCCAGGTGTCCGGGATGAACTGCATGGGGCCGACCGCGCGGTCCCACACCACGTCGTTGTCGAAGCGGCCGTCGTCGGAGTCCGGGATCGCGGCGACCGGACCGACCCCGTTGAGCGCCACACCACGGATCGCCGGGTGGGAGACACCCTCGGAGTCCAGCTGCGAGCCGCCGTACCGCCCGTGGTCGGACTCGACCCGGCCGATGCCCGCCAGAAGGGTCCACGGCAACTGGCAGGCCGGATCGGTGCGTGCGATCGTGCTCGCGGCGTTGCGGTACGCCCGCAGCGCCGCTTCGGGGACGTCATGGCTGCCCACCGCGCTGATCTGCGACAGGTCGTTGCCCTTCGCGCTGAGCCGAGAGCCGTCCAGGGGGCGGAGGACCACCAGCGGCTCGATGCGCTGGACGGACGCGACGGCCGGCTCGGCGGCCAGCTCCTGGGCTACCTCCGCGCTCGCCACGGGCGCGGCGACGAGCGGACCGGCCAGAAGGGAGAGGACCGCTGCTGCCTGAACACTTCTGTGGACCACGCCATGATTCTATGTTCCGGTTTGTTCCACCGTGAACGAAATGCCTGCTTTGTTCAGTCGGTCGAGCAAGCTCTCCCCCATCGCCTGCGCGGTAGTGACCTGCCCCGAGGTGTCGGGGTTGTCGTCGAAGGCAAGGCTGAGCGCGGACTCGGCGAGCATCTTGGCGGTCTCGCCGTACCCGGGGTCACCCCCGGCGACCCTCGTGCGGACCTTCTCGCCACCTCCCTCACCGACCAGGTCGACGGTGAACCACGACTTCTCGCGCTTGTGCTCGGCCGGCCCCTCACCCTGCGGGACCTTCTTCTTGAGCAGGTCCCGTACCGGGGGCACCTGGGCCGCCGTGACGAGCCCGATCACGCCGGCGGCCATCCCGCCCGCCATCGGCAGCGTCTTGAACCCCATGAAGTGCTCGTAGCTGAACTCCGGACCGTAGTCCTCGCGCGCCGCAGCGGACCGCTTGACGATCAACGGGTCGAGCGTCGGCATCGGGAGAAGCCAGTAGCCGAGGTCGGGATCCCTGCGTGGCGAGGCAGACCCGGTGGCGCGGACCCGGCGCCCCTCCGGGCGCCGCTCGAGCCGCTTCCGCTCGCTCGCCGCCTCCTGCATCTGCTTACCCCGCGAGAACTGCCCGAGCGCGGAGTGGAAGGTGCCGCCGGAGAAGGCGCCTCCGGCGCGGACGACGCCGCGGATCGCAAGCGGTACGCCCGACGGCAGCTGCTTGACCGTGAAGAGCACCCCGAGGTCGTACGGGATCGAGTCGAAGCCGCAGGCGTGCACGATCCGGGCGCCGGTCGCGGCGGCCCGCTCGTGGTGGGCGAGGTACATCCGGTCGACGAACTCCGGCTCCCCGGTGAGGTCGACGTAGTCGGTGCCGGCCTCCGCACAGGCGGCGACCAGCGGCTCACCGTGCTCCAGGTACGGACCGACGGTCGTGACGACCACCCGCGTCGACTCCGCCAGCTCCTTCAGCGAGGCCGGGTCCGTGACGTCCGCACCCATCAGCGGCAGCTCCGTCAGCGCCGGGTCGATCGAGGCGAGCCGGTCCCGGACCGTGGCGAGCTTCGCCTCGTTGCGCCCGGCGATCGCCCAGCGGCAGTCGTCGGGTGCGTGCCGGGCGAGGTACTCGGCGGTCAGGGCCCCGGTGAACCCGGTGGCCCCCAGGACCACGATGTCGTAGCTGCGGCTGGTGCGGTCGGGCACGGGGCTCCTCGGAGGTGTACGGGTGCGTCGTCCCACTCTGACAGACCACGGAACCGTTCCCCGACGGCGTGCGTCACACCGGAGAACGACCACGACCGAGGATCGGGGAGGCACCATGCGCACCAAGCTCGCGTTCGGCGCGGCCGCCGTCGCAGCCACCGCGTCGCTCACCTTCGCAGTCAACGGCATCGCCACGTCACAGCTGAGCGGCGGGTTGATCCGCACGCCGTCAGCGAGCGCGGACGAGCTGGCGCCGTTCGAGGACTGCGAGGAGCTGCGGCAGTGGTACGTCGACCGCGCCGTGAAGAAGGTGGGTCCTTACGGGTTCGGCGGCTACGGGATCTTCTACCGCCGGGACGTCGTCGACGTGACCAAGGGCGCGGTCCCCCTCGCCGCGGCCGAGAGGTCGAACGCCTCCCCCGACGAGGCAGTCTCGTCCTCCGCCACGGGCACCAACGTCCAGGAGGCCGGCGTCGACGAACCCGACCGGGCGAAGACCGACGGCGACCTCGTCGTCCACCTCCGTGGCCGGACGCTGGTCGTCACCGACGTCACCTCCGGCTCTCCTCGTGAGGTGGGGACTCTCCGGCTGCCGCGGAACCTCGACTCCGCCGAGCTCCTCCTCGCCGGTGACCGGGTGCTCGTGACGGGCACGCCGTCCTACGGCTGGGGACGAGACCCGATGCCGGTGGACATGGTTGTCCCGGCGCGGGTCCTCCCCCCGCCGATGGACCAGAACAGCCGGCTCCTCGAGGTCTCGATCGCGGACCCCGCTTCCCCTCGCATCGTCTCCGACCAGACGTTCGGCGGCACCCTGCTGTCGGCCAGGCAGTACGACGACACCGTGCGGGTCGTCCTCCGCACCGGGGAGCCGACCCTCGACTTCGTGTTCCCGGATCGCGACCGGACGCGCAAGGAGGCCAAGGCCGCGAACCAGGCGATCGTGCGGAACAGCACCGTCGAGGACTGGCTGCCCAGCCTCCGGCTCGACGGCGGCGAGCGGACCCCGCTCGTCGAGTGCGAGGACGTCCGGCACCCGGCCTCCGGCGCCGGCTTCGGCACGATCACCGTGGTCACGCTGCCGGCCGCCGACCCGACCGACCTGGCCACGACGGCGGTGACGGCCGGGGGTGACCTGGTGTACTCGTCGACCGACCGGCTCTACCTCGCCACGCGGGCGTCCGGTCGGGCGACCGACGTGCACGCGTTCGCGCTCGACGGCGCCACCACGTCGTACCTCGCCTCAGGGAGGGTGGACGGGACCATCCGCGACCGCTGGAGCATGGACTCCTACGAGGGTGCGCTGCGGATCGCCGTCGCGCACGGGCCGGAGTGGTCCCCGACCGACAACGGGATCACGGTCCTGCAGGAGCGCGGCGGCGACCTCGTCGTCGTCGGATCGGTGCGCGACCTCGGACCCAAGGAAGAGATCAAGTCGGTGCGGTGGTTCGACGACCTCGCGCTGGTCGTGACCTTCCGGCAGACCGACCCGCTCTACACGGTCGACCTCTCGGACCCGACCCGGCCGCGGACCCTCGGGAAGCTGAAGATCCCGGGTTTCTCGGAGTACCTCCACCCGGTCGGTGACGACCGGCTGCTCGGGCTGGGCCAGGACGCGAGCCTGCGCGGCATCGTGCGCGGCGGCCAGGCGTCGATGTTCGACGTCTCCGACCTGCGGGATCCCCGGCGGATCGACACCCTGTTCCTCGGCAAGCACGCGATGCCCGCGACGGCGTACGACCCGCGCACCTTCACCTGGCTCGGCTCCCGAGCGCTGGTCGCCGTCGAGGACCAGTGGAACGGCCGGGGCTCCCTCGTGGAGATCCTCGTCGGGGACGACGGCACGCTGACCGAGGGCGAGCGCTGGCCGCTGCCCCGGTGGGAGGCCCCGATGGCACGGACGCTCCCGTTGGGCGACAGCAGCGGCGACGGCGCCGTCGCGCTGGTGACCCGCAACGTCCGGCTCCTCTGACCGAGCTGTTGAACCGCCCCTCGCGCTGGGTTGAACCGCCCTCGGTGCTGGGTTGAACCGCCCCTCGTGCGGGTGGTTCAGCCGAACCGGGCGAGCGAGCGGGCCTTCGCCTTCTCGGCCTCGACCGCGCGGTCCTTCGGCGGAGCCGTCGTCACGAGGGATTCGAGAAGCCGCTGGGTGGCCTCGGCCACCTCACGGACGGCGAGGTCGAACGCCTCGGCGTTCGCCTGGCTCGGCTTGGTGGCGCCGCTGACCTTGCGGACGTACTGGAGGGCGGCGGCCTGCACCTCGTCGCTCGTCGCGGGCGGCGCGAAGTTGTGGAGAGGTCGGATGTTGCGGCACATGACGCCAGGGTATGCCCGTCCGCCAGCGGGAGGGGCGGCTCAAGCCAGCGGGAGGGGCGGCTCAAGCCAGCGCGAGGGGCGGCTCGACGGTCAGAGGGGGCGGACGAACACGTGGCGCGCGACGTCGGGGTCGATCTCGGCGGTCTCCCCGCCCGCGCCGACCAGGATGCCGACCGGTCCCGACGAGGCGACGACCTCCTGGCCCGGCAGGGCGCCGACCCGGCGCAGGGCGCTCATGAGCACCTCGTCCTTCTGGAGCTCCTCGCTGATCCGGCCGATCCGGATCCGCGTCGTCGTCCCCCGCCGCACGACCGAGTCGAGGGGCGCGACACCCTCCATGAACGACTCGCCCTCGTCGGCGCCGAGCTCGGTGAGCCCCGGGATCGGGTTGCCGTACGGCGACTCCGTCGGCCGGTCGAGCAGCTCGATGAGCCGACGCTCGACCGCCTCGGACATGACGTGCTCCCACCGGCAGGCCTCGGCGTGGACCAGCTCCCAGGGCAGCCCGATGACGTCGGTGAGCAGTCGCTCGGCGAGCCGGTGCTTGCGCATCACCCGGGTGGCCAGCCGCCGGCCGTCCTCGGTGAGCTCGAGGTGACGGTCACCCTGGACCATGACGAGCCCGTCGCGCTGCATCCTGGCCACCGTCTGGCTGACCGTGGGGCCGCTCTGGTGCAGCCGCTCCGCGATCCGTGCCCGCAGCGGCACGATGCCCTCCTCGTCGAGCTCGTAGATGGTCCGGAGGTACATCTCGGTGGTGTCGATGAGGTCGCTCACGCGCTCATTCTGACCGATGACGCCGACTCACCGCCCCTCGGGAGGAGCGCGCGCTGCCGAGTCAGTTCCACCTGCAGGAAATCCGGTCCGAAACCATGCATCTGGAACTGACTCCGCCGACGACCGCGCGAGCCGGGTCGCTCAGGACCCGACGAGGCTCGGCCGCCCAGCAATTCCGACCTGGCGGCCGGTGAGCGTCGTCCAGTCGATCCGGAAGTAGAGGTTTCGCTGGCCGTCCACCCAGGGCTGCGGGTCCGCCGTGGCGTGGACGAGATGCACCTCGTCGGGGTCCTCGATCCGGTGGCACGGTCCGGCCGCCATGACGCTCCACCCGTGCCGTAGCTCCTCGTCGAGGTCGTCGACCTCGAACGCGACCTCGGCGTCCGCGACGTTGTTGGCGATCTCGCCGTAGGGCAGCGTCCGGAAGACGATCCTCTCGTCGACCACGGAGTAGCTGACCGGCAGGATCCTCAGCCCGGCGGGGGTCACCATCGCGACCCGTCCGACCGGCTTCCTGCGGAGAAGTGCCAGGCACTCGTCGACGGTGAGCTCCACCAGGTTGTCCATCGCACTCGACCTCCCTCGAACCTGTTCCCAGCATCCTCCCGCGGCGAGCCTCGGCACAATGAGACCTCGGACTCACCGAAAAGTCCGTTGTGCCTCGTGCCCGACCGACCTACTCTCTTCCGTACACGGGAAAGGAGGTGGTCCAGGCAATGAGTTCTTTGCGGACACGTGAGGTGGCTGCTCGCTAGCAGCGCACCGTGCCAGCCCTCGGCTCGACCGAGTGCGCGGACTGGCAATACCAGGCAGTCACCCGGCCCGTAGGCGCTCCGGACAGGTCCGACCCGGAGGAACCAACGCCTACGGGCTGTCTGCGTTTTCGGTCTCGAGCGGCGCCGCGAACTGCGCCGCGTGCAGCCGGGCGTAGGCGCCGCCTGCCGCCATCAGCGAGTCGTGGTTCCCCTGCTCGACGATCCGGCCGTCCTCCATGACGAGGATCAGGTCGGCGTCCCGGATCGTCGACAGCCGGTGTGCGATGACGAACGAGGTCCGGTCGGTCCGCAGCGCGGCCATCGCCTCCTGCAGCAGCAGCTCGGTGCGCGTGTCGACCGACGACGTCGCCTCGTCGAGGATCAGCAGGGCCGGGTCGGAGAGGAAAGCCCGCGCGATCGTCACCAGCTGGCGTTCGCCGGCCGACAGGTTCGAGCCGTTCTCGTCGACGAGGGTGTCGTAGCCGTCCGGAAGCGTGTGCACGAACCGGTCCACGAACGTGGCCCGCGCCGCCGCGACGATCTCCTCCTCCGTGGCGTCCGGCCGCCCGTAGCCGATGTTGTCCCGGATCGTTCCCTCGAACAGCCAGGTGTCCTGGAGGACCATGCCGATCCTCGACCGCAGCTGCGCCCGGCCCATCGCCGCGATGTCGACCCCGTCGAGGGTGATCCGCCCCGACCGCAGCTCGTAGAACCGCATCACGAGGTTCACCAGCGTCGTCTTCCCGGCCCCGGTCGGCCCCACGATCGCCACGGTCTCCCCCGGGTGCACCACGAGCGAGAGCTCCTCGATCAGCGGCCGCTCCTCGTCGTACGAGAAGGAGACCCGGTCGAAGACCACCTCGCCGTGCGCGACCTCGCTCGGCGGGAGGTACGGCGCTCCGCAGCCGTCGAGGCCGTCGAGCCCGGTCTCCTCCTCGGCGTCGAGGAGCTCGAAGACGCGCTCGGCCGACGCGACGCCGGACTGGAGAAGGTTGACCATCGAGGCGAGCTGGGTGAGCGGCTGGGTGAACTGGCGGGAGTACTGGATGAACGCCTGCACCTCACCGAGGCTCATCGACCCGGAGGCGACCTTGAGCCCGCCGAGGACCGCGACGATCACGTAGTTGAGGTTCCCGATGAACATCATCACCGGCATGATCAGCCCGGAGATGAACTGGGCGCCGAAGGAGGCGTCGTAGAGCTCGTCGTTCTCGACGGCGAAGAGCCGCTCGGACTCCTGCCGGCGGCCGAACACCTTGACCAGCTCGTGGCCGGTGAACGTCTCCTCGATGTGCGAGTTGAGCTGCCCGGTGCGCCGCCACTGCTGGACGAACATCCCCTGGGAGCGCCGCATGATCCGGGTGGTCACGAACATGGCGAGGGGCACGGTCACCAGCGCGACCAGCGCGAGCGTCGGGGAGATCCAGAACATCATCGAGAGCACGCCGACGACCGTGAGGAGCGAGGTCAGCATCTGGCTCATCGTCTGCTGGAGCGACTGGCTGATGTTGTCGATGTCGTTGGTGACGCGGCTCAGGAGCTCGCCGCGCGGCTGCTGGTCGAAGTAGCTCAACGGCAGCCGGTGGATCTTCTCCTCCACGTCGGCGCGCATCCGGAACACGGTGGCCTGGACGACGTCGTTGAGGAGGTACCCCTGTGCCAGGCCGGCCACGGCCGCGAGCACGTAGACGAGCACGGCGCCGAGGAGGACCATCGCGACCGCCTCGAAGTCGACCCCCTGCCCGGGGACGAGGTGGTCCATCGCGGCGACCATGTCGGCGAAGGTGCCCTCCCCCTGCGCGCGCAGCTGCGCAGCGGCCTCCTCCTGCGTCGCGCCGGCGGGGAGGCTGCGTCCGACGAACCCGGAGAAGACCAGGTCGGTGGCCACACCGAGGATCCGCGGGCCGGCGACGGTGAGCGCGACGCTGACCACGGCGAGGACGATGACCGCGGCGGCCTTGAGCCGCTCCGGTCCCATCCGGCGCACGAGCCGGCGGGCGGAGGGGCCGAACTCCATCGACTTCTGGCCGACGATCGCGCCGCCGAACGGGCCGCGCGCCTGGACGACCCGCTCGGTCTCCTTCATCCGCCCGGACGCGCTCATCGGTGGTCCCCGCGGTGGTGTGAGCGCAGCGAGCAGCATCGTGGGGTGGTCATGCGACCTCCGCGGCGGTGAGCTGCGAGCGGACGATCTCCTGGTAGGTGACACAGGACTCGAGCAGCTCGTCGTGGGTGCCGTGCCCGACGACCTCCCCGTCCTCGACGACGAGGATCTGGTCGGCGCCCATGATCGTCGTCACCCGCTGCGCCACGACGACGACCGTCGCGTCCGCGACGACCGGGACGATCGCCCGACGCAGCCGCGCGTCGGTGGCGACGTCGAGGGCGGAGAACGCGTCGTCGAAGAGGTAGATCCGAGGCCGCTTCACGAGCGCGCGGGCGATCGCGAGCCGCTGACGCTGGCCGCCCGAGACGTTGGTTCCGCCCTGGGCGATCGGCGCGTCCAGCCCCTCGGGCATCGCCTCGACGAAGTCGCGCGCCTGTGCCAGCTCCAGCGCCTCCCACAGCTCCTCGTCGGTGGCGTCACCGTGGCCGTAGCGGAGGTTCGAGGCGATCGTGCCGCTGAACAGCAGGGCCCGCTGCGGGACCAGGCCGATCGCTCCCCAGAGCACCTCGGGGTCGAGGTCGCGGACGTCGACCCCGTCGAGGCGCACCGAGCCGCCGGTCGCGTCGTACAGCCTCGGGACCAGCCCGACGAGCGTCGACTTGCCGGCGCCGGTCGATCCCACGATCGCCGTCGTCGTGCCGGGGGTCGCCGTGAACGTGACGCTGCGCAGCACCGGGTCGTCGGCGCCCGGGTAGCTGAAGGTGACCGCGTCGAACGAGAGCTCCCCGCGCAGCCGCTCGGGCACCCGCGGCCTGCTGGGCGGGAGCACGGAGGTGGGGGTGTCCAGGACCTCGCCGATCCGGTCAGCGCAGACAGAGGCGCGCGGCACCATGATGAACATGAAGGTCGACATCATGACGGCCATCAGGATCAGCATGAGGTAGGAGAGGAACGCGGTCAGCGCTCCCACCTGCATCTCGCCCGAGTCGACCCGCTGGCCGCCGAACCAGATCACCGCGACCCCGGACAGGTTGACGATGAGCATGACCGCCGGGAAGACCGCCGCCATCCAGCGGCCGGTGCTCAGCGCCACGTCGGTCAGCCGCTGGTTCGCGTCGCGGAACCGGCGCTCCTCGTGCGGCTCGCGGACGAACGCGCGGACCACGCGGATGCCGGTGATCTGCTCCCGGAGGATCCGGTTGACGGCGTCGATCCGCTGCTGCATCTGCCGGAAGTACGGCGCCATCCGGCTGATCACGAACCCGATCGTGAGGAACAGCGCCGGGACGGAGACCGCCAGCAGCCAGGAGAGGCCGAGCTCTTCCCGCATCGCCATGAGGATGCCGCCGACCATCATGATCGGCGCCGTGACCAGCATCGTCGCGCTCATCAGCACGAGCATCTGCACCTGCTGGACGTCGTTGGTCGTGCGGGTGATGAGCGAGGGCGGGCCGAAGTGGTTCATCTCCCGCATCGAGAACGAGCCGACGTGGTGGAAGAGGTCGCGCCGGACGTCGCGGCCGAACGCCATCGCGGTGCGCGCGCCGAAGAAGACGGCCCCCACGCTGCAGAGGATCTGCACGGCCGCGACCGCGAGCATCACTCCGCCGATCCTGACGATGTATCCCGTGTCGCCCCGGGCGATCCCGTTGTCGATGATGTCGGCGTTGAGGGACGGCAGGAAGAGCGAGGCCATCGTGCCGACGAACTGCAGCACGACGACGACGGTGATCCACCGTCCGTAGGGTCGCAGCCCTTCTCGCAGGATTCCCAGCAGCACCGTCAGGGCCCCAGCCGCTCGACGTGCCACGGCCGGTCGGGGGTGGTCGGCACCCGCCGGTAGCGGAACCGGTCGTGCAGCCGGCCGCGCCTGCCCTGCCAGAACTCGAAGGTCTCCGGGACGATGCGGAAGCCACCCCAGTACGGCGGCCGGGGGACCGGCCCGCCCTCGAACCGGGCCACCACCTCGGCGTACCGGCTGTCGAGCTGCTCCCGGGAGCTGACCACCTTCGACTGCGGCGACGACCAGGCGCCGAGCTGGGAGTCGCGCGGGCGGCCGGCGAAGTAGGCGTCGTTCTCGTCGTCGGTGAGCCGACGGGCGACTCCCTCCACCCGGACCTGCCGCTGGAGCGGGTGCCACGGGAAGACGACCGCGCAGTGCGCCTGCCCGGCGAGCTCCTCGCCCTTGCGCGAGGAGTAGTTCGTGTAGAAGAGCAGCCCGTCCTCCGAGAGCCCCTTGAGCAGGACCATCCGGGACGAGGGCCGGCCGGTCGCCGAGACCGTGGAGAGGACCATCGCGGTGGGGTCGTAGAGCTTGGTGTGGATGGCGGCGTCGAGCCAGGTGCGCAGCATCACGACCGGGTCGGGCTGGAGGTCGGGCCGGTCGAGGCCGCCGAGCGTGTACTCCTCGCGGAGCTCGGCCAGGCTGGGCGGTTCGGAGTGGCTGTCGGCAACGCGGTCTGGCACGGGAGTCAATGTACGCCGGGGCTCCGACAGTCCTGGAGAACGTGCGGCAGAATGCCCGGAGACGAGACGAAGGAGTCACGCATGGCCGAGGTGCACCACGGGCTCGAGGGAGTCATCGCGTTCGAGACCCAGATCGCAGAACCCGACAAGGAGGGCTCCGCGCTCCGCTACCGCGGCGTCGACATCGAGGAGCTCGTGGGCCGGGTTCCCTTCGAGAAGGTGTGGGGACTCCTCATCGACGGCAGGTACGACCCTGGCCTCCCTCCGGCTGAGCCGTTCAACATCCCGATCCACACCGGCGACGTGCGTGCGGACGTGCAGGCCGCGGTCGCGATGCTTGCGCCGATGCTCGGGATGCGGCAGACCTACGACATCAGCGACGAGCAGGCGCGCACCGACCTCAGCCGGGTCGCGGTCATGGTGCTCTCCTACGCGGCGCAGGCCGCGCGCGGCCTCGGGCTCCCGATCGTCACCCAGTCCGAGGTCGACAAGGGCCGGACGCTCGCCGAGCGGTTCCTGATCCGGTGGAAGGGCGAGGCGGACCCCAAGCACGTCAAGGCGATCGATGCCTACTGGAGCTCCGCCGCCGAGCACGGCATGAACGCCTCGACGTTCACCGCCCGGGTCATCACCTCCACCGGCGCCGACGTCGCGGCCGCCTTCTCGGGGGCGATCGGCGCGATGAGCGGCCCGCTCCACGGCGGGGCGCCGTCCCGCGTCCTGGGCATGATCGAGGAGGTCGAGAGGTCCGGCGACGCGCGGACCTACGTCAAGCGGCTGCTCGACGACGGCGAGCGGCTCATGGGGTTCGGCCACCGGGTCTACCGCGCCGAGGACCCGCGCGCCCGGGTGCTGCGGCGGACCGCCAAGGAGCTCGCGGCGCCCCGCTACGAGGTGGCCGAGGAGCTGGAGAAGGCGGCACTCGCCGAGCTGCGCGAGCGGCGCCCGGACCGGGTCCTCGAGACCAACGTGGAGTTCTGGGCGGCGATCGTCCTCGACTTCGCCGAGGTGCCGGCGCCGATGTTCACCTCGATGTTCACCTGCGCCCGCACCGGCGGGTGGTCGGCGCACATCCTCGAGCAGAAGACCACCGGGCGGCTGATCCGGCCGAGCGCGGTGTACGCCGGCCCCGCGCCCCGCCCCGCGTCGACGATCGAGGGGTGGGACCCGGAGTGGGGCGCCTGAGCTTTCCGCCCAGCCGCCTCCGTCCGAGGAGGTCGACCGGTTGTACGACGCCGACCGCTCCGACAGGTCGCCGCCACCTCGCTGACAGAGCTGCGTCGACCACTGCCGCTCTGCTGGCCGGCTTGACCGCGGCGGGGATCTCCACAGGGCGTGAGCGCCAGGAGTCCAACAGCGGGCCCGAGCACCTTGCTCGGCGCGGTCGACGCGGATGACGACTCGCCGGCGGAGCGTCCGAGCTTCCTCGTCCTGACGACCGACGATGCCTGAAACGAACCTTCCGGCGAAGTCTCCCGGCCACGTCGCAGCGCGGACAGGTAACCTTCGCGGATGCAGAAGGCAGCCGACTGAGCCATGAGCCTCGGAGTGGTCAGGGCCGTCGACCTCGTAGCCGTTGCTTCCGGGGTCGTGGCCGCGACGATGGCGGCGACCTACGTGGGAGTGATCCGGTCCCAGGGGGAGCAACCGCTCGCGTGGGTGCTCGTGGTCCTCGTCGGCGGAGCGCTGGCCGCGATGTTCGGTGCCCCGCTTCGAGCCCCGCACCGTCGCCTCGTGCTGTGGACGGCCGGCACGGTGCTGATCCTGCTCGGGCTGCTCGCGATCCTCTCCATCGGGCTGCCGATCCTGGTCGCCGGCGCCCTCGCGCTCGTCGCCGGCTCCCGGTCCACCGTCCCCGCTCAAGGGCGCCCCGCGTCGTAGTCCCAACCGTCGCTGGGACCTGTCGTGGCCGCATGAACGGGGACAACGTCGACATCCACTCGACCCGACTCCTCTCAGCCAGCGCATCCGGCTTGCGGCTCCACGTGGCCCAGCCGCCGGTGCCGATGCGTGTCCAAGGGGTCAGCCGGTCGAGCTCACGCACGGGTGACTGACGCGCACCGTGCGTCAGGCCGGCGTCAGCCGCTCGACCGGCTGGTTCTCCTGCGGCGTCTGCGGCCAGTCCGGGTCGACGCCGGGCATGTCCTGCTCGACCTCGGCCGGGTCGGGCGACGGCATCGGCCTCTCGACATCAGGTTCTGGGTTGCTGGTCATGTCGGTGACCTACCCAGGACGACCCGCCCGCACGCGCGTCGGCGTGACTCGTGGGTGGAGCTCTTGGCCCACCACGCAGACCGGATCCTCCACGTAGTGCCGCTCAGTCGGCGGCGCGGCGTACGGCGGCGAGGCTTCGTCCTACGTCGTCCTCCGTCGTCGACCAGTTGCTCACCGCGATCCGCAGCACGCTCCGGCCGTGCCACCGGGACCCGCTCATCCATGCCTCCCCGTCCGCCAGGAGCCGTCGGACGACCTCTTGCGTGCGGTCGTCGTCCTCGAACGCGACGCACACCTGGGTGAAGACGACGTCGTTGAGGACGGTTGCGCCGGGAAGCTCACCGACTCCCTCGGCGAAGGCCTGCGCATGCCGCACGAACCGCTCGACCATCGAGGCGACGCCGGACCGGCCCAGCGCCCGGAGCACCGCCCACACCGGGATCGCCCGCGCCCGGCGGGAGATCTCCGGGGTCTTGTCGAACGGCTCGCCGGCGACGTCATGGATCATGTAGTCGGCGTGCATCCCCAGCGCCGACCTCATCGCGGCGGCGTCGCGCACGATCGCCAGCCCCGAGTCGTACGGCACGTTGAGCGTCTTGTGCGCGTCGGTCGCCCACGAGTCCGCGGTCGCCATCCCCGCCACGAGGGAGGAGTACGCCGGCGCTGCCGCCGCCCAGAGCCCGAACGCGCCGTCGACGTGCACCCACGCACCATGCTCGTGCGCCGCGGAGATGGTCTCCACGAACGGGTCGAACGCCCCGGAGTGCACGTTGCCGGCCTGGAGGCAGACGACGGTCGGGGCGTCGTCCCCGGAGGTCAGGGCCGACACCAGGGCCTCCGGGAGGATGCGGCCCTGCTCGTCGACGGCCACCGGCTCCGGCGCTCCGAGGCCGAGGTAGCGCAGCGTCAGGTCGACCGTGTCGTGGCGCTCAGCGCCCACCAGCACCCGGACGCGCGGCCCACCGTGAACACCCTGAGTCGCGACGTCCCACCCCGCCCGGCGCAGCACCGCGTCACGACCGGCGAGCAGGCAGGTGAAGTTCGCCATCGTGCCGCCGGTGACGAAGCCGACCGCGCTCTCCGCAGGAAGGCCGAGGAGCTCGAGGAGCCAGGCGGACGTGACGTCCTCGACCGCGCTGTGCGCCGGCGTGAGCAGCCGGAGGCCGCTGTTCTGGTCCCACGCGCTGACCAGCCAGTCCGCTGCGAGCGCGGCAGGGTGCGTCCCGCCGATCACGAAGCCGAAGAACCGTCCCGACGGCATCGCGTTCAACCCCGGTTCGCACGCCTCGACGAGGAGGTCGACGACGTCGGCGGCGGCGGACGGGCCGTCCGGGAGCTTCTCCCCCAGGGCCTCGGCCACCTCGGCGACGGACGCGCGGCCGGGGACCGGGCGCCGGTCGAGGGAGGCCAGCCAGTCGAGGGCGTGCCGGTGGGCGTGCTCGAGGGCTGCGCTGTGCTCGTCCATCTCCGGAGTGTCTCCCCTGCGGCGACGGCCGGCCAGAACCGGACGGCCCCGGTCCGATCCCGGCGCCCGTGACGGCTCGACGTCAGAGCGGCTTGCCGAAGTACCGCACGATCGGCGAGTCCTTGTAGTAGCCGAACCCCTCGACCGGCACGTACCCCGACGACTCGTAGAGCGCGATCGCCTCCGGCTGCTTCAGCCCCGTCTCCAGCACCATGACGTCCGCGCCGAAGGAACCCGCCGAGGACTCCAGGGCCGCCAGCACCGCCCGGGCCCACCCTCGGCCACGTGCGGTCGGTACGACGTACATCCGCTTGATCTCGGCCGCGACCGACCTCCCGAGCGCGGCGACGTCGGGCCTGAGCCGCCAGCCGCCCATCGCCACCGGCGCGGAGCCCAACGTCCCGAGGAAGAACGCACCGGCGGGCGGGTCGAACATGGTGATGTCCAGGGGCGTCTCGTCGGGACCGCCGTACCGCACCTCGAACTCCTGCTGGAGCTCGGCGACCAGCGCCTGGACCACGGGGTCGCCGAACGACCGCTGGTCGATCACCAAGCCCATGTCCATGCGTTTGCCCTGGTTCCGGTCGGGAGGTAGACAGGTGAAAGGATAGGCGCTGCACACGTTCTGACAGCGCCGTCAGGTCCCCTCCTCACCACCATGAGAGAAGAGCTCCGTGACCGACGCCATCACGATCCCCAGCGACATCAAGCCCGCCGACGGCCGCTTCGGTGCGGGCCCGTCGAAGATCCGCACCGACGCGGTCGACGCCCTCGCCGCCACCGGGACGAGGCTCCTCGGCACCAGCCACCGGCAGGCGCCGGTCAAGGAGACCGTGGGCCGGGTGCGCGAGGGGCTGGCGCAGCTCTTCACGCTGCCCGACGACTACGAGGTCGTCCTCGGCAACGGCGGCGCCACGGCGTTCTGGGACATCGCGACGTTCGGGCTGATCCGGGAACGCAGCCAGCACCTGTCGTTCGGCGAGTTCAGCAGCAAGTTCGCCAAGGCCGCTCAGCAGGCGCCGTTCCTCGGCGACCCGACGGTGATCGCGAGCGACCCGGGCACCCGGCCCGCGCCGAAGCCCGAGGCCGGCGTCGACGCCTACGCCTGGGCGCAGAACGAGACCTCGACGGCCGTCATGGCGCCGGTCCACCGCGTCGAGGGCGCCGACGACGACGCGCTCGTGCTCATCGACGCGACCTCCGGTGCCGGCGGGCTGCCGGTCGACCTGACCCAGGTCGACGCCTACTACTTCGCGCCGCAGAAGTGCTTCGCCTCCGACGGCGGCCTCTGGCTCGCGCTCCTGTCGCCGGCCGCCCTGGCCCGGGCCGAGGAGCTGGCGAAGGACCGCTGGGTCCCGGCGTTCTTCGACCTGCCGACCGCGATCGACAACTCGCGCAAGAACCAGACCTACAACACCCCGTCGGTCGCCACGCTCTTCCTGATGGCCGAGCAGCTCGACTGGATGAACGCCCAGGGCGGGCTCGACGGGATGGTCGCCCGGACGACGGCCAGCTCGGACGCCCTCTACGGCTGGGCGGAGAAGACGTCGTACACCACGCCGTACGTCGCCAACCCGGACGAGCGCTCACTGGTGATCGGCACCGTCGACCTCGACGACTCGATCGACGCCGCCCAGGTCGCCAAGGTGCTGCGGGCCAACGGGGTCGTGGACACCGAGCCCTACCGCAAGCTCGGCCGCAACCAGCTGCGGATCGCGATGTACCCCGCGATCGACCCGGCCGACGTCGAGGCGCTCACGGTCGCGATCGACTACGTCGTCGAGCGGCTCTGACGGCCACGCCGGCCACGCCACAGAAGAAGTACGGCGGTCACCGCGGCCAGTCCGGCCGCGCTGACCCCGACGACCTGGCCGGTGCTCGGACCGTCCTCCTCCGCTGAGCGCCGTGGCGCGGCACCCGGCCGAGCCGGCACGGCAGCCGCCGGCGCCAACGCGGCCAGCAGCTTGCGGCCCAGCGGCACCGACAGCACGTCGGTGTTCGCGCCCTCGGTCGACACGAGCACCTGTCTGCCGGACGGCAGCATCGCCAGCCCTTCGCCCTGCGGCTGGTCCGGCAGCTCGGCGCTGACCTCGGACTCCCAGCTCCGCGCGTCGTGGACCGCCATCGTCGAGTAGGTCCGCAGCACCACGTGCCGGCCGTCGGGGAAGAAGGCGCCGTCGGTGACCAGCCCCGGGGCGCCGCCGACCGGGCGCAGCACGTTGACCGCGTCGGTGCGCAGCGTGCGTGGCGCGGCGAGCACCTGCCCGCTGAAGAGCCCCTTGCTCACGACGTAGAGCCGGCCGGTGCACGGGTGCACGAGCAGCGTCTCGGCGTCGCGCGGCCCGCCCAGGTAGGCGAGGTCGTAGCGCGTCGCCTCCTCCGTGCGGTCTCCCGGACCGGGGGTCGGCACCTCGTAGACCGCCACCGAGATCCGCCGGGCCCCGTTGTCGCCGATGTCGCCCACCCAGACGGTCCCGTCCCGGCCGGGCGCGATCGCCTCGACGTCGACGACCTCGTCGGAGGTGTAGATCGTCCGGCCGACGGTCTCCCCGGTCGTCTTGTCGACGACGAAGATCTCCGGTCCCGACCCCGAGTCGTTGACGGTCAGCACCGTCGAGCCCGAGTCGACGAGTCCGCTCGACTCGTCGATCGCCGGGTCCTGGAACGTGAACGCCGGCGTCGGACGCGGCGCCCCACCGGTGAAGACGAGGGCCCCGCCGATCGCGAACGTCGCCACCAACAGCTGGAAGCGGAGCGGCTTCTCCATCAGCCCAGCAGCTCCCGGAGCCGGGGTCGCACCTGCCAGCTCCCGACGAGCTCGTCGAGCTCGTTGCGGGCGTCGTCGCTCCGCGCCGGCCCGGTCCGCACGGCCCGGAGCAGGGTGTTGCGCGGCGTGTGCCGGCTCTCGACGAACTCGACCACGTCGACGCGGTACCCCTCGAGCCGCAGGGTCGCTGCCCGCAGCGCGTCGGTGAGCGTGTCCGCGAACCGCTCGCGGAGGATGCCGTCCCGCACCAGGAAGGAGTACGGCGCCGGGGCCGGTGCGCCCTTCAGCTGGGCCGCGACGTCGTGGTGGCAGCACGGGGCCGCGAGCACCAGAGGGGCCTCCCAGCGGACCGCCTGGGCGAGCGCGTCGTCGGTGGCGGTGTCGCAGGCGTGGAGGGCCAGTACGACGTCGGGGCGCACGTCGAGCGTCACGGAACCGATGGTGCCCTGGACGAACGTGGCCGAACCGGCGACACCGAGGGACCGGGCGACGGCCGTGTTGTGGTCGAGCGACTGCTGCTTCACGTCCACGCCGACCACCCGGACCGGGATCCCCCGCACGGCGCTCAGGTAGCGGTGTGCGGCGAAGGTCAGGTAGGCGTTGCCGCACCCGAGGTCGACCACCTGGAGCGGTTCGTCCTCCGTGGGCACCCGGAGGGCACCGGCCGCGGTGGCGTCGTCGACGGCGGAGCCGAGCGCGCGGAGGAACTCCTCGACCTGGCGGTACTTCGCCTGCCGGCTCGGCTTGACCCGCCCCCGGGCGTCGGAGATCCCGAGTGCGGCGAGCACCGGGTCGTCCTCGGGGAGCAGCCGGCTCTTCGGACGGTCGTGCGCCCTCTGGACCACGGCTGCGCCGACTGGTTCCGAGGCAGAAAGGCTCACCATCGCCTCGCGCTTCTTGGTCACCCGCAGCTGGAGCTGCTCGGTGGCGGTGTGGACGTGCCAGTTGCCGAAGGGCTCGGCCAACAAGGCGTCGACCGCCTCCACGGCTGCGTCGCCCGTGTGGTTGGCGGTGAACGCCTGCGTGGCGTCGTACGACGTGACCTGGAGGTGGCTGCCCGACTTGAGGTCGACGTACCGGAGCTCGACCCGACGCCACCGCGGCTCGGCGCCGCGCTGCCTCCCGGCGGCGACGGCTCGCACCAGCCGCTCCTCGTCGAGGAGCATCGTCCGGACCCGGTCGAGTGCGGCGGCCAGCGGCTCAGCCACGGGACACCGAGGCCAGGACGACGATGGCGATCAGGAGCAGCAGCGCTCCGGGGATCACCAGCCGGCGGTACTTCGGGTTCACCCCCGAAGTGTAAGGAGTCGCTCCGCGCCCGGTGCCGGGAGCGGCGCCTCCCGCTTGGCCCGCAGGTGGAGGAAGACCGCCACGCAGAAGAGCGTGCCGAGGATCGACATCGCGCCGCCGCCGATGAGGCTCCACCGGGCGCCGAACTCCTCGCCGAGCCACCCGATGAGCGGCGACCCGAAGGGCGTGCCACCCATGAAGACCATCAGGTAGAGGGCCATCACCCGGCCACGGAGCTCGGTGGGGACCGAGAGCTGGATGATCGTGTTGGCACTCGTGATCGTGGTCAGGGCGGTGATGCCGATGAGCGGCGTGAGCACCACGAAGGTGACGTACGTCGGCATCAGCGCGATCACGATCTCCATCACCCCGAAGGCCACCGCCGAGAGGAGCATCAGCCGGATCGTCGGCCGCTCCCGCCGGGCGCTGAGCAGCGCACCGACGATCGAGCCGATCGCCATGGTCGAGCCGAGGACGCCGTACTCCCCGGCGCCCTTGCCGTAGGCCTCGGTGGCCATGAGCGCCGAGGTGAGCTGAAAATTCAGCCCGAAGGTGCCCACGAAGAACATCACTCCGAGGATGAGCACGAGGTCGGGGCGTCCGCGCACGTAGCGGAGCGCGTCGCCGATCATGCCCCGCCGCTCGGGTCTCTCGTCGCCGTCGGGGAGGTCGCCGTGGATCGCCTGGAGCGCGAGCAGCACGGCGCCGTAGCTTGCGGCGTTGAGCAGGATGACGACGCCGGTCGCCTGCACGCCCGAGCCGAAGGCCGCGATCATGAGCCCGGCCAGGCCGGGGCCGATGATCCGGCCGGCGTTGAACGACGCGGAGTTGAGGCCGACGGCGTTCGAGAGGTCCTCGGGGGCGACGAGCTCGCCGACGAACGCCTGCCGGACCGGCGCCTCGAACGCGGTCGCGACGCCGAACATGAGGGCGATGACATAGACGTGCCACTGCTGGGCGAGCCCGGTGACCGCGAGGACACCCAGGATGACCGCCGGGGCGGCCATCATCAGCTGGGCGAGCTGGAGCAGCCGCTTCTTGGGGAAGCGGTCAGCGATCGCTCCGGCGAACGGAGAGAGCAGCAGGATCGGGAGGAACTGGAGCCCGGTCGTGATGCCGAGCGCGGTGCCGCTGTTGCCGGAGAGCACCAGCACGAGCCAGTCCTGGGCGACCCGCTGCATCCAGGTGCCGATGTTCGAGACAAGCCCGCCGGTGGCGTACAGGCGGTAGTTCCGGTGCGCGAGAGCGCGGAAGGTGGGGCTCAACTAAAGCTCAGTCTTTCGAGGATCGGGGCTGCCTGGCGCAGCGCGGCACGTTCGTCGGGGGTCAGCTCACGGAGCCGGCGGGCCAGCCACGCGTCGCGCCGGCGGCGCTCCGCGGCGAGAAGCTCTTCGCCCTGCTCGGTGAGCGAGATGACGACCTGCCGGCCGTCGGTGGGGTGGGGGTGACGCGCCACGAGCCCGTCGTCCTCGAGGCAGCTCACCGTGCGGGTCATCGACGGGGGGCGGACGCGTTCAGCAGCAGCGAGCTGGCCGATCGTCTGGTCGCCCTCGCGGCGGAGCAGGGCGAGCACGGCAGCCGCGCCGAAGCTCACGCCGACGTCGTCCGCGTGCTCCATGCGGAGCCGTCGGTGCAGGCGAGCCACGGAGACACGGAGGGAGGCGGCGAGCCCCGAGTCCGTGCGGCAGACCTGCTCGACAGATGGCATGGTCCTTACCTTAACTCATTAGCCTTGCTAACTAAAGTGAGTTGGGTGGAACGTGTTCGGCGTCACCCGGCACACTTGCCGCATGACCATCGCACCTCCCGATCACGTCGATGTCGTGGTCGTCGGCGCGGGGCTCTCCGGCATCGGCGCCGGCTACCGGCTCCAGACCGAGTGCCCCGACCGCTCGTACCTGATCCTCGAGGCGCGCGACGCGATCGGCGGCACCTGGGACCTGTTCCGCTACCCCGGGATCCGGTCGGACTCGGACATGTTCACGCTCGGCTACCCCTTCGAGCCCTGGACCGACCCCAAAGCGATCGCCGACGGCCCGGCGATCCTGGACTACGTGCGTTCCACGGCTGCCAAGCACGGCATCGACCGCAGGATCCGGTTCCGCACGAAGGTCGTCGCCGCGGACTGGTCGAGCTCCGCCGCGCTCTGGACGCTGACCCTGGAGCACCGGGGCGACGACGGCACGAGCACGTCCACGATGACCTGCGCGTTCCTCTACTCGTGCGCCGGCTACTTCGACTACGAGCGTCCGCACGACCCCGACTTCCCTGGCATCGAGTCGTTCGCGGGGGATGTCGTGCGGCCGCAGTTCTGGCCCGCTGACCTGGACTACACGGGCAAGAGGGTGGTGGTGATCGGCAGCGGCGCCACCGCGGTGACCCTGGTGCCGGCGCTGGCCGAGGAAGCGGCCTCCGTGACGATGCTCCAGCGCAGCCCCCCCTGGATCGGCGTCGTCCCCGGTCGCGACAAGATCGGCGACCGGCTGCGCGAGCTGCTGCCGGCCCCGCTGGCGCACCGGCTGGTCCGCAGCAAGAACGTCCTGCGCACCCAGGCGATCTACGAGTTCTGCCAGCGCCGCCCGGCCGCCGCCCGCAGGCTGCTCACCGGGGCGATCACCAAGCTCCTCCAGGACGAGGAGGCCGTCGCCGAGCACTTCACGCCGTCGTACGACCCCTGGGACCAGCGGCTCTGCGCGGTGCCCGACGCGGACTTCTTCCAGGCCATGAAGCGCGGCAAGGCCCGGGTCGTCACCGACCACGTCGACACGTTCGTCCCCGAGGGGATCCGGCTCCGCTCCGGCGAGCTGCTCGAGGCCGATGTCGTCGTCAAGGCGACCGGATTGACCCTGCTCGCGTTCGGCGGGATCGACCCGTCCGTGGACGGGATCCCGGTCACGCTGTCGGAGCAGTTCGTCTGGCGAGGAGCCATGATCACCGGGATCCCGAACTTCGCGGTCTGCATCGGCTACACCAACGCCTCGTGGACGCTCCGGGCGGACCTGTCGTCGCGGCTGGTCTGCAAGGTGCTCGACCACATGCGACGCCACGACTACGCGGCGGTGGTCCCGTCGCCGGACGGTGAGCTCGAGGAGCGACCGCTGCTCGACCTCGCCTCCGGCTACGTCCAGCGCTCGATCGCCGCGTTCCCCCGCCAGGGCGACCGCGGGGTGTGGCGGGTCCGGCAGAACTACGTCCTGGACGCAGCCACGACGATGCGGACGAACCTGCACCGGACCCTCGCAGCCACCCCTCGGTCCGAGGTTCATCGTGATCCTGCTGGGAGCCGTGGCCTTTCAGTCACCCGGTGACTGATCTTCCACGGACTCCCGCCGGTCGGCCGGGTCACACCTGCCGCCACGACTCGTCCGCCTTGTCGTGCCCGTGCGCGGCCATCAGCGTGAGCCCACCGTCGACGGTGATCGACGCCCCGGTGAGGTACGACGAGCGAGGCGACGCCAGGAAGGCGATCACGGACGCCACCTCGTTGACGTGGCCAGGCCGCCCGACCGGGTTGCCCGGGCGCCGCTCGTCGTACGCCTCCTCCTCGCCCATCCCGGTCATCGGCGTCGAGATCTCTCCCGGCGCCACCGAGCAGACGAGGATGCCGTCCCGGCCCAGCTCGAGCGCGAGCATCTTGGTCAGCATCCCGAGGCCCGCCTTCGCCGTGCAGTAGGCGCCGGCGCCCATCCGCGGGACGTGCTCGTGGACGCTCGTGACGTTGACGATCCGGCCGCCCTGGCCGTGCTCGACCATCCGCCGGGCGGCGCGCTGGGCACACAGGAACGGCCCGTCGAGGTCGGTCGCCAGGACCTCGCGCCAGGTCTCGTAGCTCAGCTCGAGGAGCGGGTCGCTGTGGCCGGTCCCGGCGTTGTTGACCAGGACGCCGAGGCCGCCGAGCTGGTCGGCGAGCTCGTCGACCACGTCGGCGGTCGACGGGCTGGCCAGCTCCTGGCGGGTCACGAAGCACCGTTGGCCCCGTTGCTCCACGGCCTGGCGCGTGTCCTCGGCTCCGGCCTCGTCGGTGTGAAAGGTGATGCCCACGTCGAACCCCTCGGTGGCGAGCAGCTCGGCAGCGGCCTTGCCGATTCCGGAGTCGGCGCCGGTGACGATCGCGAGTCGGTCGTGCGCTGGGGTGGTCATGCGGACCTCGTACCCACCCGGGCGACGCGACTACCGTGGGTCCTCATGGACATCCCTGTCGACCCGACGTCGGGCGTCCCGCCGTACGAGCAGCTGCGCAGCGGCATCGCCGGGCGGGCCGCGGACGGCTCCCTGCCTGCCGGCACCCGGCTCCCGCCGGTGCGGACGCTCGCCACCGACCTCGGCCTTGCCGCGAACACCGTCGCGCGCGCCTACAAAGAGCTCGAGGCGGACGGCGTGGTGGAGACGCTCGGCCGCCGGGGCACGTTCGTCCTGTCGCAGGAGCCCCGCGGGTCGCGGGACGAGGCGCGGGAGGGCGCCGCGGCGTACGTCTCCGTCGCCCGGCGCCTGGGGCTCACCCGGGCGGAGGCGGCGAACCTGGTCGAGGAGGTCTGGACAGCATGAGTACGACGGCACGCCGGGTCCGCGTCGAAGGGCGGGTGCAGGGAGTGTTCTTCCGCGACTCGTGCCGCGCCGAGGCGGACGCCCGAGGGGTGGCCGGCTGGGTGACCAACGAGCCCGACGGCTCGGTCAGCGTCCACCTGGAAGGCGACGAGGCTGCGGTCGCCGAGGTGGTCGCCTGGTGCCACGAGGGGCCGCGGCACGCGCGGGTGGCGCGGGTCGACGAGAGCGAGGCGCCGCTCCAGGGGCTGACCGGCTTCGAGGTGCGCTGACGTTTCTCCCCCTGGCCTCGGGGGACGCTGCGAGAGAGAATGGGCGCAGCGGCTCGAGGAAGGGAGTTCTGATGGGACTGGGAATCTTCCTGCTCATCCTCGGAGCGATCCTTCTCTTCGCGGTCCGCGGCGACACGTCGGTCGTCGACCTGCAGACCGTCGGGATCATCCTCATGGTCGCCGGCGCGGTCATCGTCTACCTGACCCGCAACGGCACGATCAAGGTGCGCAAGGTGAGGACCGTCGACGACACCAGCGACCCCGACCGGCCGGTGCACACGGTCTACGAGACGGTGACCGAGAAGGACCCGAACTCGGAGCACTGAACGGGCGCGCTGTGCGCTGACGACGTCCCGCAGCAGCAACACATCCGCCGGGGAGACAGACATTGAGCGAGCGGGGCTGGCGCAAGTTCCTTGATGCCGAGGGTGTCCAGGACTGGGTGGTGCTGCACGGCGGGGCGACCGCGATGTTCCGGCTGGCGTCGCTCGGCGACGCGGCGAAGCTTGCCGAGGCGATCACGCACATACCGGGCGTTGCAGGATCGGGAGCTCTCTTGACGGTCGCCGACGACCGCCTCACGGTTCGGCTCAGCCGCGGGGTGTTTCGCCTGGAGGAGCCGCACATCGAGCTCGCGCGGGCCATTTCGGCAACCGCCCGCACCCATGGTGCTGTGGCCGACCGTGCGGAGGTGCAGGAGGTTCAGGTGGCGATCGCCGCGCAGCCCGACGCCGTCGACGTGGGATTCTGGCGCGCTGTCCTGGGTTATGCACCGCTTGCCGATGACAACGCGGTCGACCCTCTCGGCCATGGCTCGACGGTCTGGATGCAGATGCTCGACCCCGACAAGCCCTTGCGGCACGCGATGCACGTGGACGTGTCGGTCGCCGCCGAGCACGCCGAGTCTCGCATCGCGGCGGCGCTGGCCGCAGGAGGTCGCATCGTCCACGACGGTGACGCCCCTGCGGGGTGGATCCTCACCGACCGCGCCGGCAATCGGGTGTGCGTCGCAGCGTGGCCGGACGGAGCAGACGCGGCTACGCCTGTCGATCCGCACTAGCACCTCATGGCCGTCCGCCAGCACAGGTCCGAGCATGGCGCCGACGGGCCATCCGCTCATCAGCGGATGGCGCGGAGAGCCAGAACGTGCCGAGATCGGCTCCTCAGCCCACGACTCTGGCGCAGCAGCGCTTACGTCGCGGGCCACGAGTGCCTGCTCGGCGCCGCCCACCGCAAATCGGTGGCGACGTCGTGGTCCTTACGCAACACTGACCGCTGTGGAAGAGGTCGAGGTCGTTGTGGCCCACCACGAGCGCGCGACTCTTCGCGTCGGCGAGGTGTTCCTGAAGATCGACGCTGTCCAGACGCGCACCGACGTCGAGGTCGAGGTCATGAGAATGGCGCCGGTCCCGACGCCGGAGGTGCTGTGGCGCAGGCCGCCCGTGCTGGCGCTTGCCGCTCTCCGGGGGGCGGCACTCGGCCGCCTCGGTAAGCCGTCGAC
Source organism: Marmoricola sp. (assembly GCA_035699145.1). Lineage (GTDB taxonomy): Bacteria > Actinomycetota > Actinomycetes > Propionibacteriales > Nocardioidaceae > Marmoricola_A. Next base: position 1,360 of record DASSBB010000025.1, on the reverse strand, counting down.
CGCCTCGGCGGCTGCGTGGGCCGCAGCGGGTGCAGCTGCACGGATGCTCCACGAGGCGCCGCTGCCGCCATGGCCCGGGGCGAGCCTCGACGAGAAGGCATCGAGCCTCGACAGGGAATGCAGGTGGCTCTTGGCGAACGACGTCGTTCCTGCTGATCTGGTCACACGCAACCGCCAGGTGGCCGAGGCTGCGCTCCGACGGTGGACACCGGTGTTCATGCACGGCGACCTGCAGGTCGCCCACGTGTTCGTTGACGGTGACGAAATCACCGGCGTGGTCGACTGGTCCGAGGCGGGGCGGGGCGATGCAATGTACGACCTCGCCAGCCTGACGCTCGGACACCCGGAGCACCTCAGCGACGTCGTTGCCGGCTACGGCGCGGACGTCGACGTCGACGTGATTCGCGCCTGGTGGTCGCTGCGGAGTCTGACCGCGATCCGCTGGCTGGTCGAGCACGGATTCGACCCGTCCTCCCCAGGTTGCGAGGTCGACGTACTGAGGTCCCAGGTCCCCTGACGCGCCCGATCGCTGCCACTGTCGTCGTGCCGTAGTTCGCGACAATGCCCGTCGCCGGGCGCCCTGTCATAGCGGCGGAAGCACGCTCATGCTTGTGAGTGGACGTCAATAGGCAGAGAAGTGCTCCTCGGTGGCTGCCCGCCATCGCAACGGTAAGAACCAGTTGGTTGACCCGTGCGTCACCGTGCCGTCGGGCAGAGTCAGCCGCCAGCGACTACCGTGCCTGCCGCGTCGCCACTCCACAAGCTCCCCAGCGATGACCGAGCGTCCGATTTCGTCAAGGGCGGAGAGGGCCTCGTCGGCGGTCACCTTCTTGGAGAATCCCAACTCGACGCTGCTTCCCGATCGCCCGAATCCCACCGTCAAGACCCAAGCGGTTGCGCCTTGAACCCAGATGGGACTGGCGGTAGTGGAACGCGGAAGTATGGCCCATGAGGGTTCGTCGTCGTCCTGGGAACGCTGGACTGACACCCGGTCAGCAAGCGGTCCGACCCACTCCGAAACCAGGGCCTCGATGCGGTCACAGAGGTCCGTGTCGTAGTCCGCGCCTTGGTCCACTGGGGCAGGGTGACACATCCCCGCAGGAACGACTACCGAAGCTGCACGGACGTCCGCTCTTGCCGCTGTCGGGACGGAGACGCGCAATCGGCCCGCCACAACTTCTCCGAACGTGCCGAAACGAGTGTCCGGACCGAGGGCACAATGTCCACATGCGGGTTTCGGTGGGGACAGCGCGTCTTTTCTTCGAGGTGTTCGGCGAGCGAGTAGCACTCGATGGCACTGCTGTCGAGCGTCCCACCCTGATCGGCCTGCACGGCGGCCCGGGGATCGATGGCACTACCC
>DASSBB010000024.1:0-2027 GCA_035699145.1 Marmoricola sp. | reverse complement strand
TCGAGGACGACGTTGCGACCCTTGGGGCCGAGCGTCACCTTGACGGCGTCCGCGAGCGTGTTCATGCCACGCTCGAGGCCGCGCCTGGCTTCCTCGTTGAAAGCAATAAGCTTCGACATAACTCCTGCGATTCCTCACGCTGAGAGTTGTGGATGGAGCCGAGTCGATGCCCGCGACGGACGATCCCTGCTGACCCGGCAGTCCCTTCCCGCCGGCGCTCGGAACCTCATCTTCCCGGTCCGTGAACTGTCACTCTCCTACCGAGAGTGCCAACCCACTTTTTAGCACTCGCCAGGGCCGAGTGCAAGGCGAGGAGCCATGTCTAGACCTATGGCGGATGCCCCAGAAGGACCATTGACCGCGTCAGGGCACGGCCATAGTCTGAGTTCACCTCGTGGGTGCGACGGGGTTTCGGCCGGAGATGCGGAGACGCTCTCCGGCCACTTACTTCCCCGGACGCCGTTACTTCCCCGGACGCCGTGGCACGGGCCGCGGCTCTCCCGTAGCGTGGCGCCATGACCGACCAGGCACACGAGGACCAACCCGAGAACGAGCCGGCCGACCGGCGCGACGACCAGCAGGAGTGGCCCACGCACTGCCCCGTGTGCGGCACCCGGCTCGGGTCCGCCGTCATCGACTTCGACAAGACGAACGCGAACCACCCCGAGCTGCGGCCCGGGGAGATGGTCGCGGTCGACTACTGCCCTAACCCGGACTGCCCGGTCAAGCAGCCCGGTCCGGCCTAGGACAGCAGGGCGACCATTGCCTCGACGTAGGGCTCGGCATTGCCTGGGACCACGTCGAGGTACAGCCCTGGCTCGGTGACCTCGAGCTCGCTCACCGCCAGGGTCCCGTCGGCGAGCCGCATCAGGTCCACCCGCGCGTAGGGCAGCTCCACGTCGAGCAACCGGGCCCCCTCCGCGACCGTGCGGCGGGCGAGCGAGGCGACGTCCTCCGAGAGCACGGTCGGCGCCGTGCGCCCGCCGTACTCCTCGTGCACGCGGATCTCCCGACCGCCGGGCAGCTTGCGCACCGCGCTCACCGGCTCGCCGCCGAACACGAAGACCGACGTCTCGCCCTCGGTGCGGATCGACTCCACCAGCGGCTGCACCACCCACGGTCCGGGCACGAGCTGTGACTCGTCGAGGCTCGGCGGACCGCCGGGCCTCCCGTCGAACACCACCACGCCGCGGCCGCTGGCACCGACGCGCGGCTTGACCACCGCGGTGCCGAAGGTGGCGATCGCGGGCGCCAGCTCCCCTTCGTCGTCCGCGCAGAGCGTGGGTACGACGGGCAGGGTGGTCGTCGCGAGGTCGCGGAGGTAGAGCTTGTCGGTGTTCCACTCCAGCACCCGTGCAGCGTTGACCAGCTGCGTCGTCGGCTCGACCGACCGCGCCCAGCCGAGGAACTCCTCGCGCCGCTGCTCGTAGTCCCACGGGCTGCGCACCGCCACCAGCCGCGCCTCGTCCCAGGCGACCTGCGGGTCGTCCCAGGCGGCCCAGCACGCGCTCACCCCTCGGGCGGCGAACTCGTCGAGCAGGGCGGCACCGCCGACCTCGCCGTCGGGAAACGCGGAGCAGGTCACCAGCAGCACGTCGGCCATGGACCGGCACGCTACCTTCCGCGGCGACCTACGTGGTCGGGTGACGGGTGGCAGAGTTGGCGGCGTGGACATCGAGCTGCGCGCGATCGACGCGGGAGACGTCGACGCACTCCAGGCACTGGTCGAATCGGACTCGGCCTACGTCGAGCGGGTGACCGGACATCCGCCCGGGCCGGCGGACGCGCAGAGCCTGCTGCTGATCCGGCCGCCGGCCCTGGCAGAGGCGGACAAGGTGGTGCTGGGGGCGTGGGAGGGCGACGACATGGTCGGCGTGGTGGACCTTCTGCGCCGCTGGCCGGACCCGGACACGGTTCACGTCGGCCTGCTCCAGGTGCACGGCCACCACCAGGGCCGCGGCCTGGGACGGGTGATCCACGACCTGGTGCTCGACGAGGTCCACGGCTGGCCTGGCGTCAGCCGGCTG